>NZ_SZWM01000562.1:325-542 GCF_005280805.1 Citrobacter sp. TBCS-14 | reverse complement strand
AAGCAATATGTGCGGATTTCAGCGCATCGCGGTGAAAGACATCTCCGAGAATATTCTTCACGAAAATCGTCGATCCCGCGCCGATAAAAGTAATTTTGGGTGCAGACATCATGACTCTCCAGAACGTGCGGTGATGACGCCATGGTGGCATGAGGACGCAAGAAAAACGTCCGGCTTCTGTACCGAGTACTCCCAGAAACTCAGTTCGCCTTTTCGT
>NZ_SZWM01000562.1:0-274 GCF_005280805.1 Citrobacter sp. TBCS-14 | reverse complement strand
AATGGTGACCTGATTTGCGCGCCGATTCGCAGTCTTATCCGCTGAAAAATGGCATGATTCTGAACAATCAGGAACTGGAGTTACCATGACCACGCCGCCAATCTCAGCGCTTCCCCCCGATCCGCACATGTGTAACAGCGATGAGAAACAAACCCGTAGCCCACTGTCGCTGTACTCGGAATGTCAACGTCTCGATATCGAACTACGCGCACCGCACGCCATGACCACCAGCCACTGGCATGGACAGGTGGAGATTAACGTACCGTTCGACGGC
>NZ_SZWM01000563.1:218-508 GCF_005280805.1 Citrobacter sp. TBCS-14 | reverse complement strand
TCTCTTCTGGCATCATGGTTGCCAGTTCATCACGCAGTTCCTGACTCAGGGCTGGATCCTTAAGGATGGTTTCCAGCTCGCGACGAAAAGCAGCGTTATCGAGTAAGTTAGATTTCAGGTCACGAAGTAAGTTACGCATAGCTAACAGAACGCGTAATTGTGGGATATTCCTGGCTACCTGCTCGGGTTCAAAATCGTGGATATTTTTAAAGGTAAGATTAATATCGTCTTTTCTACCATCACCAGCTAACGTATTTTTAACACTCAGATTAACGACTGGTGAGAACTTA
>NZ_SZWM01000563.1:0-163 GCF_005280805.1 Citrobacter sp. TBCS-14 | reverse complement strand
AGAACTTAGCTAACACATCGTTGAAATTATTCTTATTAATATCAACCTTTTCGCGTTCTGATAGAGGTCGTTGTTCTCTACCATTACTGAAATCACCCACGGTCAAAAGTTTTAACGGCAATTCAACCTTTTTCTGAACGCCTCCGGTATGTAAATCTAACTT
>NZ_SZWM01000564.1:287-550 GCF_005280805.1 Citrobacter sp. TBCS-14 | reverse complement strand
TATGGATGAGATATCACCGTGGATGGGGCTGGCGGTCATTGCCGCTGAGGACCAGAAATTTCCCGATCACTGGGGATTTGATGTCTCAGCGATAGAGAAAGCGCTGGCGCATAACGAACGTAATGAAAACCGTATTCGGGGCGCTTCGACGTTATCGCAACAAACGGCAAAAAACCTCTTTTTGTGGGATGGGCGTAGCTGGGTGCGCAAAGGGCTTGAGGCCGGGTTAACGCTTGGGATAGAAACCGTCTGGAGCAAGAAAC
>NZ_SZWM01000564.1:0-167 GCF_005280805.1 Citrobacter sp. TBCS-14 | reverse complement strand
TTGCTGGCGGCGGTGCTGCCCAATCCGTTACGTTTTAAGGCGAGTGCGCCTTCCGGCTATGTACGCAGTCGTCAGGCGTGGATCATGCGCCAAATGCGCCAGCTGGGCGGTGAGTCGTTTATGCGTGAAAATAAGCTGTATTAGTCGATGCTGCCCTAATCTTCATC
>NZ_SZWM01000565.1:0-517 GCF_005280805.1 Citrobacter sp. TBCS-14 | reverse complement strand
ACAGATTAACTCCCTGTCTGGCTTCTGCCTGACCAAACTGGACGTACTGGACGGTTTGAAAGAGGTGAAAATCTGTGTCGCTTACCGTATGCCGGATGGTCGTGAAGTCACGACGACCCCGCTGGCAGCTGACGACTGGAAAGGCATCGAGCCGATCTACGAAACCATGCCTGGCTGGTCTGAGTCCACCTTCGGTGTGAAAGAGCGTAGCGGTCTGCCGCAGGCAGCGCTGAACTACGTCAAGCGTATTGAAGAGCTGACCGGTGTGCCGATTGATATCATTTCAACTGGCCCAGACCGTACTGAAACCATGATTCTGCGCGACCCGNGCGCGACCCGTTCGACGCATAATTCTGGTTATAGCGTGGCGTCGAATGGCGCTGCGCTTGCACTATCTTAGGCCGGATGGAGTGCTTTGCAGCAGCATTCGGCTTAAAATCACGTAAGTTCCTCGCTTTTTTCCTTCCTGAACTGAAATAAATTAGCGACCTGGCTGGTGGCTGGTTTATCATCAATA
>NZ_SZWM01000291.1:304-462 GCF_005280805.1 Citrobacter sp. TBCS-14 | reverse complement strand
GAACGGCAGTCATTCGTTTCTCGCTTATCTCGGCTATCTGGCGGGATTCCAGCATATCAGCGACTGTATGCAGGACAGCACATTTCGTGAAGCCGCTTACCGGCTGATGCTCAGCGAACAGGCCCCCACGCTGCAAATTACCGATGTAGATTTGGACC
>NZ_SZWM01000291.1:0-191 GCF_005280805.1 Citrobacter sp. TBCS-14 | reverse complement strand
CGTCAAAGCGAGTGGCCGCTGCTGGCACTCGGCATTGCGGGCTGGATGCGCTACGTAAGCGGGATTGATGATTCAGGTGAAATTATCGATATTCGTGACCCGATGAGTGACAAAATCCGCACTATTGTCGAACAGAGTACGGAATCAGAACGCGTCAGCGCGTTGCTTTCACTGCACGAAATCTTTGCCAC
>NZ_SZWM01000274.1:0-467 GCF_005280805.1 Citrobacter sp. TBCS-14 | reverse complement strand
AGCGTCAGGCGCGTACCGTCGGCGTTCGGCGCAATATTTATCAGCGACATACGTAACGTGCCTATCTGGCTGTCCAGTCGGGCAGGGGTTTTGGAACCTGGCAGCAGATAGACGCCGCTGGTTGATTTTGCGTTCAACATATTTTGTTGAGTAATTTTTACCGTTTCCTGATTTAGCTGCGTCATCTCTTTATTNCGCTTTGATGCATCTGTCGTACTTCAGCTTGCTGTGCGCAGGCATTAAGACTAAAGAGGCTTCCCACCAGGAGAATTCTTAGGTAACGTCTTGTCATTATGATTACTTCCTACATTGTCGCGATAGCATAATGGTAGTGCGCACTGAGCGCGAAGGCATCGATCCTTTGTCTCAAAAGCGTTGCGCCTTTGTTGTCACGCCAGTTCAGGGTAAAATAGATTCCGGTCAACCACTGAGGTACAGGACGCCGTATGCATTGCCCATTCTGTTTC
>NZ_SZWM01000273.1:185-525 GCF_005280805.1 Citrobacter sp. TBCS-14 | reverse complement strand
GATCCAACTCTTTAAACGTGATCAGGTTAGTGGGTAACGATGTCTCCTGTTTTGGCCAGCCGGTGAAAGCAATACGACCCGCAAACGAAGCAAGATCCAGCGTTTCGCGAATTGCACTGTTGGCACCAGATGCTTCGACGACAACCTGTGCCATCGTCCCCTGTGTGATATCTTTTATCGCCTCAACAACCTGAGTGTTCGACGGATTGATGACGTAAGGCACGCCCAGTGATTTTGCGTACTGAAGTCGTTCGTCCACGATATCGATCAGAATTGGCGTCGCACCGTAGCGCAATGCGCTCAATGCTGCCATCAGACCAATCGCACCGGCTCCAATAAT
>NZ_SZWM01000273.1:0-156 GCF_005280805.1 Citrobacter sp. TBCS-14 | reverse complement strand
GGCCGTCAGTTTGGCGCGATGTAGCGCATGCAGTGCGATAGTCAGTGGTTCAGCCAACGGAGCCATCTCAGTGGCGACGTCATCCGGGATTTTGTGAATCAAATGCGCGGGGTGAGCAACCACCTCCTGCATCGCACCATCAATATGTACGCCAAT
>NZ_SZWM01000064.1:0-509 GCF_005280805.1 Citrobacter sp. TBCS-14 | reverse complement strand
AAAGGAATGTAGTGGTAGTGTAGCGCTGACTTTAGGCGATCTTGCATGGGATCGCCTGGCCACGCAAAGAACTGCACCTTCGGGTGCAAATGGGATGGTAAGGAGTTAATTGTGAAAAAGTGGTTATTAGCTGCAGGTCTCGGTTTAGCGATGGCAACGTCCGCACAGGCTGCTGACAAAATTGCAATCGTCAATATGGGTAGCCTGTTCCAACAGGTTGCACAGAAGACTGGTGTTTCTAATACGCTGGAAAACGAGTTCAAAGGCCGCGCCAGCGAACTGCAGCGCATGGAATCCGATCTGCAATCTAAAATGCAGCGTCTGCAATCCATGAAAGCAGGTAGCGATCGTNTTTCGAGCAGGATCGTCAACGTCGTTCTAACGAAGAACGCGGCAAGCTGGTTAATCGTATCCAGACAGCTGTGAAATCTGTTGCGAGCAGCCAGAGCATCGATCTGGTTGTTGACGCGAACACCGTTGCATACAACAGCAGCGATGTAAAAGACATC
>NZ_SZWM01000062.1:0-484 GCF_005280805.1 Citrobacter sp. TBCS-14 | reverse complement strand
ACGTACCGGACATCGGCGGCGACGAAGTTGAAGTTACCGAGATCATGGTTAAAGTGGGCGACACCGTTGCGGCTGAACAGTCTCTGATCACCGTTGAAGGTGACAAAGCGTCAANGTACCGTGAAAGAGATCAAAATCAACACCGGCGACAAAGTGTCTACTGGCTCCCTGATTATGGTCTTCGAAGTCGCTGGTAGCGCGCCAGCCGCGGCACCAGCTCAGGCTGCTGCACCGGCAGCCGCAGCGGCTCCGGCAGCGTCTGGCTCTAAAGAAGTTAACGTACCGGACATCGGTGGTGACGAAGTTGAAGTCACTGAAGTGATGGTCAAAGTGGGCGATAAAATTGCCGCTGAGCAGTCACTGATCACCGTTGAAGGCGATAAAGCCTCTATGGAAGTGCCGGCACCGTTCGCGGGTACCGTAAAAGAAATCAAAATCAGCACCGGCGACAAAGTTAAAACCGGTTCTCTGATTATGGTCTTCG
>NZ_SZWM01000067.1:278-524 GCF_005280805.1 Citrobacter sp. TBCS-14 | reverse complement strand
GTGCGGGCGATGGAAATTATCGACGAACTGGAGCCGCAAAGACGCAACGCCTGGTGCGGCAGCATTGGTTATCTGAGCTTTTGCGGCAATATGGATACCAGCATCACCATTCGCACACTGACAGCCACAAACGGACAAATTTATTGCTCCGCTGGCGGTGGCATTGTTGCAGACAGTCAGGAAGACGCGGAGTATCAGGAAACGTTTGATAAAGTGAATCGTATTTTGCACCAACTGGAGAACTGA
>NZ_SZWM01000067.1:0-160 GCF_005280805.1 Citrobacter sp. TBCS-14 | reverse complement strand
CCGTACTGATCCCTGTCGTACGCCGTGCGCAGCCGGGATTGCTGTTAACCCAGCGATCCGTTCACCTGCGCAAGCACGCCGGACAGGTCGCCTTTCCCGGCGGCGCGGTGGACAGCAGCGATGCTTCATTGATTGCCGCCGCCCTTCGCGAAGCGCAGGA
>NZ_SZWM01000065.1:0-558 GCF_005280805.1 Citrobacter sp. TBCS-14 | reverse complement strand
TTTGCAATATGCTGTCTGATTGCATAAATATACATGAATAAAATCTCATGGTGGTAAGCAATTTACGTTTACAGGCCGCGTGATTGTTTCTTGATGTGTCAGCGAAATGGCTATCGACGAACGGAGATGAGGACGCTATTTTAACTGAAGCTGTGTTGCTGATTGGGCAGGCAGAATTTATGACAACGAGGACGATGATGAAAAACACCGAGCTGGAACAACTGATTAACGACAAGCTGAACAGCGCAGCCATAAGCGACTATGCACCGAATGGTTTGCAGGTTGAGGGCAAAGAAACGGTGCAAAAAATCGTGACCGGCGTAACCGCAAGCCAGGCATNCATCGTTCATCACGGTTACTTCTGGAAAGGCGAATCTCCGGTAATTCGTGGCATGAAGCGCCATCGTCTGAAAACGCTGCTGGAAAATGACATCAACCTGTATGGCTGGCATCTGCCGTTGGATGCCCACCCCGAACTGGGGAATAACGCACAGCTGGCCGCGCTATTGGGGATCACGGTGATGGGGGAGATAGAGCCTCTGGTACCGTGGGGGGAAC
>NZ_SZWM01000057.1:0-531 GCF_005280805.1 Citrobacter sp. TBCS-14 | reverse complement strand
GAACAGCAGGCCATTTCCGCATGCCTGGGCTATCACGGTTATCCGAAATCCGTGTGCATCTCTATTAATGAAGTCGTGTGCCACGGGATCCCGGACGATGCCAAGCTCCTGAAAGACGGCGATATCGTCAACATTGACGTCACAGTGATTAAAGACGAATACCACGGCGATACGTCCAAAATGTTTATCGTCGGGAAACCGACCATTCTTGGCGAGCGTCTGTGCCGCGTCACGCAGGAAAGCCTGTATCTGGCGCTGCGGATGATAAAATCGGGTATTCGTCTGCGCACGCTGGGCGCAGCCATTCAGAAATATGCGGAAGGCGAAGGCTTCTCTGTGGTACGCGAATACTGCGGCCACGGCATCGGTCGCGGCTNGGTTTCTCTGTGGTCCGTGAATACTGCGGTCACGGCATTGGTCGCGGCTTCCATGAAGAACCGCAGGTTCTGCATTACGATGCGGACGACGGCGGTGTGGTACTGCAGCCGGGCATGACCTTCACCGTAGAACCGATGCTGAATGCCGGTGATT
>NZ_SZWM01000056.1:0-729 GCF_005280805.1 Citrobacter sp. TBCS-14 | reverse complement strand
GAAGGAGCAAGCCTACATCCACTGCTGAAACAGCGGGCGATATCTCAAACCTTTACCAAGGGCGAGAACCCGCTGGTCGACAGTTACAGTGCGTTTTTTGATAACGCGGTGGCATGTCATGCAGCGTGTGGCCGGGAAAAACCGCTACCCCATTGATGTGGTGAAAATCCCGATGGCGGTGCCGCTGACCACGGCTTTTAAACAGAATATTGAACGGATACGACGTGAACGTCTTCCGAAAGAGCTGGGCTATGCACTGCAGCATCAGCTGAGAATGGTGATAAAGCGATGAAACATACTGATATCCGTGCAGCCGTACTGGATGCACTGGAGAAGCATGATACCGGGGCGACGTTTTTTGATGGTCGCCCCGCTGTTTTTGATGAGGCGGATTTTCCGGCAATTGCCGTTTATCTCACCGGCGCTGAATACACGGGCGAAGAGCTGGACAGCGATACCTGGCAGGCAGAGCTGCATATTGAGGTTTTCCTGCCTGCTCAGGTGCCGGATTCAGAGCTGGATTCGTGGATGGAGTCCCGGATTTATCCGGTGATGAGAGATATCCCGGCACTGTCAGATTTGATCACCAGTATGGTGGCCAGCGGCTATGACTACCGGCGCGATGGTGATGCGGGGCTGTGGAGTTCAGCCGATCTGACTTATGTCATTACCTACGAAATGTGAGGACGATATGCCTGTACCAAATCCAACAATGCCGGTGAAAGGAGC
>NZ_SZWM01000060.1:204-550 GCF_005280805.1 Citrobacter sp. TBCS-14 | reverse complement strand
GATCGTCTAAATCAGGGATAAAGGTTTTTTTGTCAGGCGTCCAGGTTCCCTTTACGCCTTTGTTAATCAACCAGTCAGGAATTTGTGAACCGGTTTCCGGCTCAGCAAGCGCCATAAACCGCAGTCCGACGTTCATCGCCGGTCGATGCGCCGCGGCATACTTAAAAGCGTCATCAACCAGTGCAAAATTGTACTGGCCTTCGACAGGCTCAAGGTCACGCCAGTAAAAGCGCTCATATTCAAAGCCGGTGTCGGGATAATCCGCCAGTCCAAGCGTTTCACCATATCCTTGATGAAAACTGGCGACCCCGATACCTGGGTTTGTCAGTGGGCCCGTCAATGCTTT
>NZ_SZWM01000060.1:0-176 GCF_005280805.1 Citrobacter sp. TBCS-14 | reverse complement strand
AATACCGTCAGCGGACAGAACAGACACAACAGCGCAGAAAACCATTTACACTTCATCGCAGTGACGCCCTCCACAGGTTTGATAACACTAGCGGTCTTTCAGGCTTAACCACCAGTCCCAGATACCAACGTGAAAATGTTGGAATACATCAATACCCAATGCGGATTTGATCATAT
>NZ_SZWM01000059.1:681-883 GCF_005280805.1 Citrobacter sp. TBCS-14 | reverse complement strand
GTACAGGTCGCTGGCATTACCAGCGAGCCGATTCCCCGAACGCCACATTTTCTGCAACTGGTCAACAAAGCCTTTACCTGAAGATGGCGGCGGGAGTAGAACGGAGATATCACCCTGCATTAGCCGTGCGGCGGCGGAAATACCGGAATCCACCATCGACATTTTGTCAGAGACATAGCCAAGCATACTGGTCGCATCGTCA
>NZ_SZWM01000059.1:0-631 GCF_005280805.1 Citrobacter sp. TBCS-14 | reverse complement strand
CATTCCGTCCATGCCAAACTGGTCGAAGTTATCGATGATGCAGTCATCAAGAGCAGAGCAGGAAGAAACCAGCGTGTTGGCCGTCGCGGCCCCTGATGTCGGATAAGTGAGTTCACCAGCCTCAACGAAACGAAGATCAAAGCGCACCATGCGCCCTTCACTGCTCGATGAACTCACGTTAATTTCGCCATCGACGCAAACGCTCATCTCGCCATATGCTGGATGGATAAGGGTCCCCGGCCCCGGCTTATTGAGAGCCTCAATTAGTCTGTCACGTTGCTCATAGCAGTCATCGCCGATGACATACCCAGAAAATTTAGGTCTTGAAGTTGCTTTACCCAGGTCAGCCGCGTCCGAGCGTCTGGAGATCAAACAGGCGCTGTTCAGCCAGCTGGCGGAGATCTGCTCCCCGTCGACGTTGCTGACCAGCAATACCTCGTCGATTTCCATTACCGCCATTGCCGCTGGCATTAAACACCNCCCGCCGCAGCGGGATTTATTTGAATGTAGAGGAAATCATGAAGGTTTTACTATCTTACAGTTAATCCATTTTATCCCAGACTCACCGTTTTTATTAACACCAGCCCTTACCTCCCCCTTCTTTAATATATCAACAAAAAACTGTCCGCTT
>NZ_SZWM01000290.1:0-496 GCF_005280805.1 Citrobacter sp. TBCS-14 | reverse complement strand
GATTTTGTCAGAAGGAATACCTTTAGAGATCAGGTAATCAACAACAGACTGAGCACGTTTCTCAGACAGACCCTGGTTGTAAGCGTCAGAACCGATGCGGTCANTCTGATCCAGAGCCTGCTGGCCTTCTGGTTTCAGAGTCGCTTTGTTGAAGTTGAACAGAACGTCAGACTTCAGAGTGAAGTGCTTGGTCTGTACTTCTGGAGCCGGAGCCGGAGCTACAACTACTGGAGCTGCTTCTTCCTGCTGGCCGAAACGGTAAGAAACACCAACGCTCAACAGGCCGTTATCCGGACGACCACCAACGGTGTTCGCGTCACCGATGTTGTTGGTCCACTGGTATTCCAGACGGGTAGCGATTTCAGGAGTAATTGCATACTCTACGCCGCCAGCGAATACTGGGGATACACCAGTGTCGTGGTCTTTGAAGCCGTCGTTGTTTTTAGCATCTGCACGCCAAACCATACCACCCAGACGGGTATAAACGTCCAGATCG
>NZ_SZWM01000376.1:263-507 GCF_005280805.1 Citrobacter sp. TBCS-14 | reverse complement strand
GCGTTATGATCCGCAAGGCCTTTGTGATGCAGGTGAATGCCGACGCACATGTTGAATATCAACGTCGTCATAACCCCATCTGGCCAGAACTGGAAGCGGTGCTGAAAGCGCACGGCGCCCATCACTACGCGATTTATCTCGACGAGGAGCGCAATCTGCTGTTCGCCACCGTTGAGATTGAGTCCGAGGAGCGCTGGAATGCCGTTGCCAGCACCGACGTTTGCCAGCGTTGGTGGAAACATAT
>NZ_SZWM01000376.1:0-153 GCF_005280805.1 Citrobacter sp. TBCS-14 | reverse complement strand
GATAAGCGATAGCGCCCTCCGGCAATTTCAATTCTGCTCAGAAACCAGAATCGCCTGGGTGTCAGGCTCCAGTGCTTTAAAGATATGCGCCTGGTCAGCGGGGTAGCAAATATAGTCGCCCTCGCCTAACTCCTCCGGCGCTTCCGTCAACCC
>NZ_SZWM01000377.1:556-791 GCF_005280805.1 Citrobacter sp. TBCS-14 | reverse complement strand
AGTACATGCGTAAAAATGGACATATTACTTAAATTGCAACAGCACTTGCGGGAAGAGCACATGTCGAGGTTAAAAAACTCATACTTGGGTTGATTATTCTGGCTGGTTTAATTAGCACGGTAGGCGATTATAAAAACTTTGGTCTATTTGGTGCAGCAGGATTGTTGATTATATTTCTGCTAACAACCGTTTTCTTGTGGCAGTGGGCTTCTGGAAAGTTTCCGATGGAAGTCAT
>NZ_SZWM01000377.1:226-505 GCF_005280805.1 Citrobacter sp. TBCS-14 | reverse complement strand
TGGATATCTGGAAATGGCTATTTAGCGATCTACAGACGGAACAAAACCAACCGATGTGAGTCTCAAAAGCATATGTAAAAAAGGCGTCTTACTAAAGACGCCTTGTTCAATCATCACAAAAACTTAGAACTGGTAAGTCAGACCAGCAACAACCTGGTTATCGTCGTTTTTGCCATCAAGCAGGTTAATTTTGTAACCTACATCAGCCACCATGTTTTTGTTGAAGTAGTAATCAGTACCCAGCGCAACGTATTCGGTCTTATCCGTGTTGTTATTGGT
>NZ_SZWM01000377.1:0-154 GCF_005280805.1 Citrobacter sp. TBCS-14 | reverse complement strand
TCAAAATGTTGTGCTTTATCAACCCCCTGAATCAGATTATGGGACTCGCCGTACAGGGTCGCAACGTAGATAGCATTCGCGTCATATTTCAGGCCAGCGCCCCAGAACTCAGCGTTATTGCCTTCCCACTTACCGTCTTTATTGCCTTTCTTTT
>NZ_SZWM01000666.1:324-497 GCF_005280805.1 Citrobacter sp. TBCS-14 | reverse complement strand
CTCAAACGTGGGCTGAGAGGCTCATTGAAGACGGGGAACCTGGTGACCGGCGCGCTGTATGTCGATCTCGACTTTTACCCGAAAGAGCCGCCAATTACAGGAGTACGCGAGTTTAATGGTTATCAAATTATCCCAACAGTGAGTGGCGGTCTGGCGCAGATTCAGCAACGTCT
>NZ_SZWM01000666.1:0-184 GCF_005280805.1 Citrobacter sp. TBCS-14 | reverse complement strand
AGCCAGTCGATGCAGCAGCTTCCTGCGGATATGCAGAATACGTTGCGTGAACTGAATCGCAGCATGCAGGGCTTCCAGCCGGGTTCTGCGGCCTACAACAAGATGGTGGCAGATATGCAGCGTCTTGATCAGGTACTGCGTGAACTGCAGCCGGTTCTGAAAACGCTGAACGACAAGAGCAACG
>NZ_SZWM01000667.1:634-908 GCF_005280805.1 Citrobacter sp. TBCS-14 | reverse complement strand
ATCTTCCCGGCTTCAGTACGATCGCCTGCTCATCGGCAATCTCGCTGCACAGCTGATAGTCATCCTCAACATGCATCTCATCGCACTGGCGAGCAGAATCGGTCATCCCGAACAGAATGCGTTCTTCGCCGGACAACAGCACCTGAATATCAATGTACTGCTGATGCAGTTCCGCTTTCTTTTGCTCTGGGCTCTGCGTCGCAAACTGCATGACATTCATAAAAATAGTATCGCCTTGCAACGCGTAGCGCCCTGGTGTCTTCTCCTGAGGATT
>NZ_SZWM01000667.1:280-532 GCF_005280805.1 Citrobacter sp. TBCS-14 | reverse complement strand
ATTCGCCGCAATGGCAAGCGTTAATGCCTGCTGCAATACCGGATGCAATCCAGCAGAAAGCTGAGACTGTAAATCCCCTGACATCATCATCATTCTCCCTGGGCCAACAACGCGGCCCCCAGTAGTCCAGCGTCATGACGGTAATGTGCCGCCAGTAATTTCACGTGATAAGTCGCGGGTTCCTGTGCCAGCCAGGCTTTCACCTGCGCCAGATAACCTTCAGCCAACCCGACGCTTCCGCCAATAACAACG
>NZ_SZWM01000667.1:0-160 GCF_005280805.1 Citrobacter sp. TBCS-14 | reverse complement strand
CCAGCAAGTGAGCCTTCGGCTGCCGCTGCAATCCCACGGCCGGAAGCGATAGCCTCCACGCACCCCACTCGTCCACAACCACATTGCGGACCATACGGGTCCGCCAGTGTATGACCTACATGCCCCGACAGCCCCCCGGCTCCGGTTAACAACTTTCCGT
>NZ_SZWM01000664.1:699-848 GCF_005280805.1 Citrobacter sp. TBCS-14 | reverse complement strand
GGCTTCATCTTCCTTCAGATAGCTTTTCAGGCTTTCGGCCCTCGCGGCCATCTCCGGATCGTGTTTGAGCTTATCGATGAGCTTAAACGTAGCGCGATCGAACGCGTGGCGGATCTGATGCGCCCGATCGTGGCTGATGTCATCCAGCA
>NZ_SZWM01000664.1:0-543 GCF_005280805.1 Citrobacter sp. TBCS-14 | reverse complement strand
TTCGGTTTCCAGCCAGTGCACTACCTGTCTGGCGATAAACACCCGTGAACTGTCGCGCTGGAGCAGGGCGATAAGTTGGGCGATCAGCGTATCGAGCAGCACCTGATGGCGATTGTTTTTGGTCATGCTTTCTAGCATCAGCGCGCTGGTTCCGNAGCCTTATGCACCGCGCGTTTGATCAGCCGCTGGATGCGGGCGTCGTCGGTCAGTTCGAGAAATCCGCTCATGATCTGCAGCAGATGCTGGCCGATGCGCCGGGCATTTTCCGGTTGGCTGAACCAGTTGCCAATGAGCAGCGCCGGTTCATGGCGGCGAATCAGCGCCACCAGTGACTGGGTGTCGAGGAATTTTTCCTGCACGAACTGACCCAGGTTTTCGCCGATGCGGTCTTTATTACGCGGGATAATCGCCGTATGGCGCGAGATAAACGGGATCGGCACCCGACGAAAAAGCGCTACCACGGCGAACCAGTCCGCCAGCGCGCCGACCATCGCCGCTTCAGCAATCGCTTTGATCCCGAGTACCCAGAAGTTGGGCGGCAAA
>NZ_SZWM01000665.1:0-772 GCF_005280805.1 Citrobacter sp. TBCS-14 | reverse complement strand
AGGGCTGTACACGACGGTGTCGGTATGCTCGCTCTTATAGGTTGGCTCGTTGTTATTAACGACAACCTGAGCGGTGTCGTCTTTGTCTGCCAGGTTAATACCAATCATCACAAGGACANGTTAATACCGATCAGCACAAGGACGGCCAGCGACAGTAGAATGATAACCCAACGTCTGGTTTTGCTCATATCGATTGCCCTTTGGCCTCATCCAGTTTGCCCTGCGCCAGCAGTAATAAGTCGCAGACTTCGCGCACTGCGCCGCGTCCCCCGTCGATACGGGTGACGTAATCGGCCCGCGGGATCAGCAACGGATGAGCATCCGCTACCGCTACGCTTAATCCCACTTTTGCCATCACCGGCCAGTCGATCAGATCATCGCCAACATACGCCACATTCTCAGGCGCGATCGCCAGTTTGCTAAGCAGATCGCCAAAGGCAACCAGTTTGTCCGACTNGATGGGTAATCCCCAACGTGTTACAGCGGTCTTCTACAAGTTTAGCCTTTCGTCCGGTAATAATAGCAACCTCGATACCGGAAGTGAGCGCACAACGAATTCCGTAGCCATCACGGACGTTAAACGCCTTGAGCTCTTCGCCGTTGTTGCCCATATAAATCAGGCCATCAGACAGTACGCCATCCACATCAAGGATCAGCAGACGGATGTTTTCTGCCCTGGTGATGACGTCAGTGCTGACGGGTCCATAACAGGTCGCAAGCGACGCACCTGCTTTACTCATTTTCTTTATCCTTGAGTTTCTTACACTACACC
>NZ_SZWM01000311.1:308-518 GCF_005280805.1 Citrobacter sp. TBCS-14 | reverse complement strand
AGATTGTTTTTATCCAGAAAATATATGGTACTAAGATATCTGGCCCCTGATATGAACTGCGCTTCACTTAATTGTAACTCTAATGGTTCAGATACGTTTTCTTCACTAATATTCAGTGAGTATGTTCCATCCGTGTCCTTACTTATACATAATTCATATTCACCTTGTAGCGATTTTTCTGACTTATCAATAGTGAATCTAATAGAAATG
>NZ_SZWM01000311.1:0-163 GCF_005280805.1 Citrobacter sp. TBCS-14 | reverse complement strand
AAGTAAAAATGTACTTCAGACACTCGACTACGCCATGTAGTTTAGTTGCTTCTTTGTGCAATGTTTTATCGTCTGGGCTCATTGCAGCGCTTACCAGTATATCTATATGTTTTTGTGCTAAAGCATTAATGTTGTCCATTGACATCGCCTTATTGATTGGTTT
>NZ_SZWM01000663.1:272-485 GCF_005280805.1 Citrobacter sp. TBCS-14 | reverse complement strand
CTTTGCTCCACATATTGAGCTGGTAGCGTCCGGCGTCCTGGCCGCTCGACTTCAGGTACTTCACGTAATTATGCAGACCACTAATCGACAGCGCGTCAGGATCCAACGCCACGACGCCGAGCTTGTCGGGCGTCAGGTTGGTTTTCCAGGTGCCGCTCACCGTTTGCGAGCCGGTGATTTGTTTCGGATCGGTCAGGTTGGATTCATCCACCT
>NZ_SZWM01000663.1:0-182 GCF_005280805.1 Citrobacter sp. TBCS-14 | reverse complement strand
ATGTAAACAAAGCTGTCGCCATCTTTCGCCCACAGTCCTTGCTGGGTAGAGAGCAGCGAGCCGCCGTACATCTGCTGCGCACGGTAGTTACGCGCCATCTGTTCACCCTGCGGTGCCACCCATTCCCCGATGGCCATCGTCAGCAGCACCAGCGGAATCGCGGTTTTCATCACCGACAACGC
>NZ_SZWM01000166.1:312-489 GCF_005280805.1 Citrobacter sp. TBCS-14 | reverse complement strand
TGGGAATCGGGCTGGTGGCGGAGCAATCCAGCGGAGAGCAGGAGGAGGGGACGTTAACCCGCCTTGATACCCGGCATTTATTTGATGCGAACACCGTTTGGCTGGGGCTCAAACGTGGTCAGTTGCAGCGCAATTACGTCTGGCGATTCATCGAGCTATGCAACGCAGGTTTATCTG
>NZ_SZWM01000166.1:0-261 GCF_005280805.1 Citrobacter sp. TBCS-14 | reverse complement strand
TCCTAAGCAGGCTTCTTAAATTTGGCTCCTCTGACTGGACTCGAACCAGTGACATACGGATTAACAGTCCGCCGTTCTACCGACTGAACTACAGAGGAATCGTGTGAACGAGGCGCATATTACTGACCTCACCATGACGTGTCAACAGTAAAATTAATACGTCATATCAATTGGTTAATTAATCTTCAAATTCAGTATTAATGTACATTTGATGAGCGAAAATGGTCTTCTTCCTGGCTATCGCGCAACCGAAGCATTGGG
>NZ_SZWM01000175.1:317-502 GCF_005280805.1 Citrobacter sp. TBCS-14 | reverse complement strand
GCGTGGAATAATATGGAAAGTAACGGTAACGAGTATACGGCAAGTTACCAGTTTACCTGGCGGGATCTCATCTGGCAGCCAGGTATTGCGATCGAAACGGGCGATAACATCACGATTTATAAACCTTATATCCGCGTGCAGTACAACATCAACGACAGCTGGTGGACCGCGTTCCGCTATCGTCA
>NZ_SZWM01000175.1:0-164 GCF_005280805.1 Citrobacter sp. TBCS-14 | reverse complement strand
GAATATAACTTCCGTGTCGCTTATAAAATAGATTCCTGGGTTCCATTTATTGAAATTGGTAATGTTTCTTCGGGTTATGACACCACCACGACTGACGATCGCCAGACCCGCTATCGTGTCGGCCTCGGTTATAACTTCTGATTGTTAATACTCTGCGTATTCGT
>NZ_SZWM01000289.1:0-162964 GCF_005280805.1 Citrobacter sp. TBCS-14 | reverse complement strand
GCATGACCAGACCATCACCGTGGCGCATGACCGCAGCATCACGGTACGCAATGACCAGACGCTGAAAGTGAAGAATGACCGGACAGTCAGCATCAGCCATGACGACGGGTTGTATGTGGCGAATGACCGGAAAGTAACGGTGGAAGGGAAACAGGAGCATAAAACCAGCGGGGACCATATCAGCCTGGTGGAAGGCAGTCACAGTCTGGAAGTGAAAGGCGACCTCGCGCGGAAGGTGTCGGGAGCGCTGGGGATAAAAGTCGAGGGTGATATTGTGCTGGAGAGCAGCAGCAAAATCAGTCTGAAAGTGAGTAGTTCGTTTATTGTCATCCATTCGGCTGGGGTGGACATTATGGGGCCGAAGATAAATCTCAACAGCGGGGGCTGTCCGGGAGTGCCAGTAGGGACTCTGCAACCCGTTGTTCTGGAGTCACTGACGAATAATGAAGATATAGCGCCTGAACAGAATGATAGCGAAGACAAAAATAACTCTGGGGACAATAACGATTCAGAAGAGCAAAATGAACCCAAAGCTGATGATGAAAACAGAAAAATTCAGATCATCACAAATAAATTGAATATCTTGGAATCACATGTGGTTGGGCTGGATTTTAAAATCAGAAATGAGAATAATGATACATTAATCAGATCTAATACATCCCAACACAATGGAGAAAGTGCGTTATATCCAGAAGAAATGTTTTCAGACGCCAATCACTTATTTATCGGTAAAGAAAGTGATAAATGGCAAGTTTACGTTTCTGTAGATGATTTATAAGGAGAGCATATGTCTTTAGAACTATTAGTCGTTTTTAAAGATTCATTGATGGGAAGTCCATCAGGATTACAATACAAAATTACTGTAAACAACATTGAGATAGAAAACAACCTTATATCCGAACACAATAACTCGCTGGCTTATAATTTTACCACAAAAGGTAATACAGTTACTATTTCTTCATCTGGCTTGCAAAAAACAATCCCAACTGCAAATAAGTATGAAATTAAAACATTTATTATAGATAATGAGGTTGAAAAAGAAATAGGAAGTACGATCCTATCAGATGGAAAAAAAGTAACAATGGTAATTGTATCCCCCTGGACCAGGGTACCAATCAATATTAATAAGTCAGGTGATAATTTTCATGGCGACTTTTTCGACGTTGAATATGAAGAGAGAATATCATCAGGAATTTCTTTCGGTGAGAAAAACACTGTAATAAAAAGCACAAAGATAGTAATAAGGGATATTCCAAGAAAGATAATATTAACCGCCTTGAAATATCGGGGTTCCACAAAATGGGCTGGAGAAGTGGAAAAAGACTCTTACCATCCTATACTGAAAAAGACATATCATTTTGGTTCGAATACAAATAAATGTAGTGCCTTTGTAAATGATGTATTACTTGAGTCTGGACTGACTGTACCGTGGGTTGAAACTGGTTATGCACGTTATTCGCCACAATGGCTTTATCAGGAACTTAGACCTCCCCTGGCAGAAGAATGGGCTGACCCAACAAAATTGACAGGACAATGGGATTACTTCAGTACTCCTCTCCCTGGAGATGTAGGCGCCTATATAAAAAAAGAGAAAGGCGCGACAGGACATGCAGGAATAATTATAGCAGCAGGGGTTACAATTTCGGCAAATAATAGAGAAATTATAGTTAACGATGCAGGATTCAGAAATAAAAATGGCACAGCCGCAATATCAATATCTCATACCGAGTTTGATTTCAATGCTTTTAGAAGGTATAAAGGAAAGACAAATGAATAAAATAAGAACAATTCTAGCCAGTGTATTTATAATTACCGCATCGGTTTACTGTATTTTCTTTATGGCCAGTGAAAAAAACTGCCTATGTTACAAAAACAACCCTTTTAAAGAAGACTCTCTCATCAAAATAATAAATTCGGCAGCAGAATCAAAAGTTATCCAATGGCGAGAAATGGAAAATGTATATACTATATTTTTCAACAATGAATTATACATGATTAGTGAAACCCCAAAAGACTATCTTTCTAGCGCTATTAGAATAATATTAAGTAAAGATTATGATCAAAGCCAGAAAGTTTACACTATTATATTAATGCAAAACCTCCCCATTAAAGAGTATATGTGTTTCATGGATACTGTGAATGAACAGTTTGAAAAGGGTCTCATTGACAAAGAAGTAGCACAATTTGCCATTTTACCCGATATTAACCTTTACAGTACATCAGTTTATTATTGGTGGCTCCCAGACTGGCGAGAAAGATTTAAGAAAAATGCCAACAGCTTATTTAAACAAAAATTGATAGATGATGTATTAAGCGGCCGACGCTTCCTCTATGCGTTACGAAAATAATCAGCATAAAGATCGTAACCCAATAAATACAACCGTTTTTTATGTTGGTAAAACTTTCTCGCTGCCATGCTTAATTTCTCATCAATAGTTACTATTACACTAGCGATCTTATTAACAGGATGCTGTGTTTTTATTAAAAACAAAATAAATTTTGCTTCTGATATATTGCCAGTTGCTTCAGTTGGAAGAAATTATCATGCACAGCTAAAAACTACAGGATTACCGGCAGACGATATGTCAGTGGATGGAAGAAGTATGCTATCAACGAATGGGTTGAATATCATTTCATACAGTATAGGTGGTTTTTGGCATATAGATATTTCTGGAATACCTGAAAAAAAAGGGGAGTTTTCATTTTGGATGTCAGGAAGCACAGTGGGAACTCAGTGTCCGGGAAATGATTTCAAGGAAAAATTCACGGTTATAGTGATAGATTCGAAAAAAGAAAAGGATATACCAGTAAACTTAATAGATGATAAAAAATCATAAAACATAATGTTAATAGTATTAATAAAGTTCCCCCTTACCCCATTCAAGCTAGGGTAAGGGTTCATACTTCACACTAACGTAATTACAGCGGTTGTGTTTGCGCTTCTACAACCGCCAGCGCCACCATATTCACGATACGACGAACAGAGGCGATCGGCGTTAATACATGAACCGGTTTCGCCACACCCATCAGCACCGGGCCGACCGTTACGCCTTCAGAGCTGGACACGCGTAGTAAGTTGTAACTAATACGCGCCGCTTCCATATTCGGCATCACCAGAATATTGGCGGAGCCTTTCAGCGGACTGTCCGGCATCCGATCGTTACGAATGCTTTCTACCAGCGCGGCATCACCGTGCATCTCACCGTCTATCATCAGTTCTGGCGCACGCGCCTTGATAAGCTCCAGCGCTGCGCGCATTTTGCTGGCCGACGGACAGTTGGAAGAGCCAAAGTTGGAGTGCGACAGCAATGCCACCTTCGGTTCGATACCAAAACGCCGTACGGTTTCGGCCGCCATCACGGCGATTTCCGCCAGCTGATCCGGCGTCGGGTCATCGTTAACGTAGGTATCGGCGATAAAGGTGTTGCCGCTTGGCAGCAACAGCGCGTTCATCGCCCCCGCCGTATGCACACCGTCGCGGTGACCAAATACCGCTTTCACCACGCTGAAATGCTCGTGATAGTCGCCAATCGTGCCGCAGATCATCGCATCAGCTTCACCGCGTTGCACCATGATCGCACCAATCACCGTGGTGTTGGCAATCACCGCACGCTGCGCCTGCTCCTGGGTGATCCCCCGGCGCTTCATGATCTGATAATACTCACTCCAGTACTCTTTGAAGCGCGGATCGGATTCGTTGTTGACGATCTCAAAATCAACACCGGCTTTGATCTGCAGCCCCAGTTTCTGGATGCGCATTTCGATCACGCTCGGACGGCCAATCAGGATCGGCTTCGCCAGACCTAAGGTGATCAATTCCTGGGTCGCATGCAGCACGCGCGCCTCTTCCCCTTCCGTCAGCACCACGCGCTTCGGCGCTTTGCGTGCCAGCGAGAAAATCGGCTTCATGAACAGATTGGTTTTGTAGACAAACTCACTCAGCTTATCGATGTACGCATCAAAGTCGGCAATCGGGCGCGTTGCCACGCCGGAGTCCATGGCCGCTTTCGCCACCGCCGGTGCAATTTTGACAATCAGACGCGGGTCAAACGGCTTAGGAATGATGTATTCCGGGCCAAAGCTCAGGTCCTGATCGCCATAGGCGGAGGCCACCACTTCGCTCTGCTCAGCATGCGCCAGTTCCGCAATGGCGTGTACCGCCGCCAGCTTCATCTCTTCGTTGATTGCAGTGGCACCCACGTCCAGCGCACCGCGGAAGATGAACGGGAAGCACAGGACGTTGTTGACCTGGTTCGGGTAGTCGGAGCGACCGGTACAAATAATGGCATCGGAACGCACTTCTTTCGCCAGCGGCGGCAGAATTTCCGGTTCCGGGTTGGCCAGCGCCAGAATCATCGGCGCACGCGCCATTTTCTTGACCATCTCCTGGCTCAGCACTTTCGGGCCGGAACAGCCAAGGAAGATGTCAGCCCCGTCAATCACGTCATCCAGTGTACGCTTGCCGTCATCTTCCACCGCGTAGGCTGCTTTGGTTTCAGCCATATTTGGTTCGCGATCTTTGTAAATCACACCTTTGGAGTCGCAGACCACAATGTTGTGCTTCTGCATGCCCAGCGCCACCAGCAGGTTCATACAGGCAATCGCCGCCGCCCCCGCACCGGACACCACCATACGCACATCAGAGATATTCTTCTCCACCACCCGCAGACCGTTGAGGATCGCAGCGGTGCTGATGATAGCCGTGCCGTGCTGGTCGTCATGGAATACCGGAATATTCATGCGCTCACGCAGTTTTTGCTCTATGTAGAAGCATTCCGGCGCTTTGATATCTTCGAGGTTGATGCCGCCAAACGTCGGCTCAAGGGCCGCCACCACGTTAATAAATTTATCCGGATCGAGTTCGTCGACTTCAATATCGAACACGTCAATCCCGGCAAATTTCTTAAACAGAACGCCTTTCCCTTCCATCACCGGTTTGCCGGCCAGCGCACCAATGTTGCCCAGCCCCAGTACCGCAGTACCGTTGGAAATCACCGCCACCAGGTTGCCGCGCGCGGTGTATTTGTAGGCCGCCAGCGGGTCTTTTTCGATTTCCAGACACGGGGCTGCAACACCGGGTGAATAGGCCAGCGCCAGGTCACGTTGGGTGGCAAGGGGTTTGGTTGGCGAAACCTGAATTTTGCCGGGTACTGGAAACTCGTGGAAATCGAGGGCGCTTTGTCTTAACTGGTCATCCATCTTGTTGTTCCTTTCACGTATCGATCAATAAAGTGGCGCAGGTAACCCTTTTGCAGAGCCGCACATTATCACCTCAGTTAGCGGCGCAAACTTTGAAGGTCGCCAAACTCTCACTACTCAAAGAAAGAATTTGTTATCAATTTATAACAGCCATGTTACCTGCTTAAGCCAGCAATACCATGCCTGTCTGCTATGCTTTTTGCTGACAACGCCTGCAAATTCTCCAAAAGTGTGAATTAATACACGCTCTAACACTTTACTTTTCAAGGAGTATTTCCTATGACCCGTAAAGAGCTTGCCAATGCCATTCGTGCGCTGAGTATGGATGCGGTCCAGAAAGCCAACTCCGGACATCCCGGCGCACCGATGGGCATGGCCGATATTGCCGAAGTGCTATGGAACGATTTTCTCCGCCATAACCCGAGCGATCCTCACTGGTACGATCGTGACCGGTTTATTTTGTCCAACGGTCACGCCTCAATGCTGCTTTACAGCCTGCTGCATCTTTCCGGTTACGACCTGCCGTTGGACGAGTTAAAGAACTTCCGCCAGCTGCATTCAAAAACGCCCGGGCACCCGGAACTGGGCTACACGCCGGGCGTGGAAACCACCACCGGGCCGTTGGGTCAGGGCCTGGCGAACGCCGTCGGGCTGGCGGTGGCCGAACGAACGCTGGCCGCGCAGTTTAATCAGCCGGGCCATGAGATTGTCAGCCATTTCACCTATGTTTTTATGGGCGACGGCTGCCTGATGGAAGGGATTTCCCACGAAGTCTGTTCGCTGGCGGGGACGTTGGGACTGAGCAAGCTGATCGGCTTTTACGACCACAACGGCATCTCTATTGATGGCGAAACCAAAGGCTGGTTTACCGACGATACCGCGAAGCGCTTTGAAGCGTATCACTGGCATGTGGTACACGAGATAGACGGGCTCGATCCTGAAGCGGTGAAGAAAGCCATTCTGGAAGCCCAAAGCGTGACCGATAAGCCATCACTCATTATCTGTCGGACGGTAATTGGCTTTGGTTCGCCGAATAAGGCCGGGAAAGAAGAGGCGCACGGCGCGGCACTGGGTGAAGAAGAAGTGGCGTTGACCCGCCAGAAGCTGGGCTGGCATCATCCCGCCTTTCACATCCCCAAAGAGATTTATCGGGCCTGGGACGCGCGGGAAAAAGGCGAAAAAGCCCAGCAGGACTGGAATACGACCTTCTCCGCGTACCAGCAAGCACATCCTGAACTGGCAGCAGAGTTTACCCGCCGGATGCGTGGTGGGCTGCCAAAAGAGTGGGAAAAGAGTACCGAGAAATACATTCGCGAATTGCAGGCTAATCCGGCAAAAATTGCCACCCGTAAGGCATCGCAAAACACCCTCAACGTCTATGGCCCGATGCTGCCCGAACTGCTTGGCGGCTCTGCCGATCTCGCCCCCAGCAACCTGACTATCTGGAAAGGCTCAACCTCGCTGAAAGACGACCCGGCCGGGAATTACATTCACTATGGCGTGCGTGAATTTGGCATGACCGCCATTGCCAACGGCATCGCCCATCATGGCGGTTTTGTCCCGTATACCGCCACCTTCCTGATGTTTGTCGAATACGCCCGTAACGCCGCACGCATGGCAGCATTAATGAAGGCCCGACAGATCATGGTCTATACCCACGACTCGATTGGTCTGGGGGAAGACGGTCCGACTCACCAGGCGGTAGAGCAGCTCGCCAGCCTGCGCCTGACGCCCAACTTCAGCACCTGGCGTCCGTGCGATCAGGTCGAAGCGGCGGTAGGCTGGAAACTGGCCGTTGAGCGCCATAACGGTCCCACGGCGCTGATCCTTTCCAGGCAGAACCTGGCACAGGTTGAACGCACGCCTGAGCAGGTCAAAGAGATTGCCCGCGGCGGCTACGTACTGAAAGACGGCGGCGGGAAGCCGGATATTATCCTGATTGCTACCGGGTCAGAGATGGAGATCACGCTGCTGGCGGCAGAGAAATTGACGGGTGAAGGGCGTAACGTTCGCGTGGTCTCCCTGCCCTCAACGGATATCTTCGACGCCCAGGACGAGGCATACCGTGAATCGGTCCTGCCAGCAAACGTCAGCGCACGCGTGGCGGTCGAAGCAGGCATTGCCGATTACTGGTACAAATACGTCGGTTTGAAAGGCGCGATTGTCGGCATGACCGGCTATGGGGAATCCGCCCCGGCGGACAAATTATTCCCGTTTTTCGGCTTTACGGTGGAGAACATTGTCGAAAAAGCACATAAGGTGCTTAACGGGTGATCCACAATGTGGGCCAGGCGTCGGGGCCATGCCAGTTATCACAGCTTGGCTCCTGCGCATAACGCACCAGACGAAAACGCTGGCCGTCAAAACGCCAGCGAGTCTGGATACCGCAGTCCGACAAACCTCGGCCCTTGGCGAGCGTAATCAGCTCGCGCGATTTTTCATCGAACGCAGCATTGGTCAACTCCATATCATTGCTTTCTGCATCCGTTTTAAACGGCAGACTCAACCGCACGGAGCGGGAGGTCAGCGGTTTGCTGCGGGACACAATCCATGCCAAATCGATGGTGTTATATGCCCCGGCCTCACAGCCGATCATCAGCAGCGCTTTGTCGTCCGTTAACGCAGACACCCGCACCTCACGACGCATCGGGTCGAGCGAACAACGCAACCCGTTTATCCGCCAGTTCCCATAATCCAGCAGGTCGCTGCGTTCTTGTTCAGACAGCGGCGTTGGCGTGGGATTCACGATGGCCACACCTTTCAGGGCGGGAGCCGGCGGCACGCTGAGCGGCGGCTCGTCGCCTTTTTGTATCCAGGCGGTTTCACTGCCTACACGTTTTTGCTGTGCATCAATAAACAACAGCGCGGCTTTCAGTCCTGCCAGCGACAGGGTTTGCCCCCCTTTTTGCAGGGTAATAGCCTGCGCGTTTTGCACGGTCTGTAAAAAGGCGCTAATGGTGACAGGATCGTCAGTCATCAGATGCCAGGGCGTTACATTCCAGTGTTCACCGGTCAACGGCAGCGGTGCGCCGTCGAGCAGCAAACGCGGCGCAATCTCTGCCTCTTTGGCATCGGGGGAGTCCAGTCCCCCCAGTTCGATGCGCAACACCGCGTCGGTATGCGCCCCGGCGCTGCGGCTTAGGGTCATCACCAGGCCGTGATGTTCACCGGTATTGCGCGCCACGCAAAAATTCTGGTTATTGCAGGTCACCTGCCAGTCGGAAAATGCCTGCTGCGCAGGAGCCGCCCACAAAAAGCGGACCGGCAGCAAACCGAGCAGAAAGATGAAAATAACGCGATAGCGCATGGACGGTACAACCCCGAAGTCAAAACCAACAACCTGAGCCGTATCTTCCTTGCGCGATTGATGAGGCTCAATCAGAATCGTCGGATTGGCCGTTATTTTGTAAAGAAATATAAATCCCGATCATGAGTCCATGAGATGTGACGACTGCAAATAGTTCAGCAATAGCACCGTTTTACCATCTCGGATCTCGCCAGTTTTGATCATCTCCAGCGCCTGCATGAAGGGGAGTTCCAGAACCTCAATATCTTCATCTTCAACGCCGCCACCGGCATTCGCCCGCTGGCTGTCACTGTATTGCGCGATAAAAAAGTGGATTAATTCGGTCACGCCGCCCGGCGACATGTACAACTCAAACAGTTTACGCACCTCACCCACTTCATAGCCGGTCTCTTCTATCGCCTCTTTGCGAATGCAGGCTTCCGGCTCGTCGTTGTCCAGCAGTCCGGCGCAGGTTTCTATTAGCTGTCCGCTTTCGTTACCGTTGACCCAGGTCGCGACGCGAAACTGGCGGATCAGCACCACGGTCTTTTTCTCCGGGTTATACAGCAGGATGGTGGCCCCGTTACCGCGATCGTAAACCTCGCGTTTGTGGCGGATGACCTCGCCGTTGCTACGGGTCAGTTCATAGGTGATATTGCGCAAGATGAAGTAGTTATCGGAAAGGACTTTGTCTTTGATGAGGGTAATTTTTTGCGACATACCGGCTCCACGGAGAGAAGTGAGCAATAATACTACGCCGTGAAACCGGGTTTGTCTTAGAACAATGTAGGCCTGATAAGCGAAGCGCCATCAGGCATTCATACGGCATATTGCCGGATGGCAACGCTAACGCGTTTTATCCGGCCTACCCGCTGATTAGTGAGATTTAACTGATTTTATACCCAGCCAGTCGACGATCCCCTGTGCGGCATGACGCCCTTCCGCCATGGCCGTCACCACCAGATCGGCTCCGCGCACCGCATCCCCCCCGGCAAAAATCTTCGGGTTCGTGGTTTGATAACGGTAAGCGCTCTCAACGTCCGCAGCGATCCGCCCCCAGCTATCAACCTTCACGCCGTGCGCCTCCAGCCATGGCATGCCGTGCGGATGAAAACCAAACGCCATGATCACCGCATCGGCAGGCATCACAAATTCACTCCCGGCGATGGGAACCGGACGCTGCCGCCCCTGCGCATCAGGTTCACCGAGTTGGGTGCGTAAGAAACGCACGCCGCTGACGCGCCCTTCAGCATTCAGCACCAGCTCAACCGGCTGGACGTTAAATTCAAAGTTAGCCCCCTCTTCGCGGGCATTTTTGACCTCTTTTTTCGAGCCGGGCATGTTGGCTTCATCCCGACGGTAAGCGCAGGTGACCTGGCTTGCCCCGTGGCGCAGCGCGGTACGCACGCAGTCCATGGCCGTATCGCCGCCGCCGAGGACCACGACGTTCAGTCCGGCGGTGTCAATAAACGGCTCCTCTGGCAGTTCATCCAGTCCCATCACCTGCTTGGTATTGGCAATCAGGAACGGTAGCGCGTCATACACACCGGGGGCGTCTTCATTCGGCAGATCCGCTTTCATCGAACGATAGGTCCCGACGCCCACGAACACCGCATCGTAGTCTTCCAGCAACGCAGCCAGCGTCACGTCCTTGCCGACTTCGCAGTTCAGCTCGAAATGAATACCCATGGTACTGAAGATTTCACGACGGCGCGCCAGCAATGATTTATCCAGTTTGAAGGCCGGAATACCAAACGTCAGTAAGCCGCCAATTTCAGGATGGCGATCGAAGACGGTGGTGCTAACGCCGTTGCGGGCTAACACATCCGCACAAGCCAGCCCCGCCGGACCCGCACCGATAATGGCGACGCGTTTATCGACTTTCTGTACATGACTTAGGTCCGGTCTCCACCCTTTGCTCAACGCGCGGTCGGAGATGTAACGTTCAATATTGCCAATGGTGACCGCACCGTGTTCATCACGTACCGTACAAGCCCCTTCGCAGAGCCGGTCCTGCGGACAGACGCGTCCGGTAATTTCCGGCAGACAGTTGGTCTGGTGCGAAAGCTCAACCGCTGCGTCAATATTTCCGGCTTTCACCAGTTCGATCCACTGTGGAATATGGTTGTGCAGCGGGCACGTCCACTCACAAATACTGTTCTCGCCACACTTCAGGCAGCGGGAGGCTTCCCGTTCAGCCTGCGCCGTGCGGAACGGCAAATAAATTTCATCAAAGCTGGTTTTACGGGCTTCAATCGGCAGTTTATCGGGCTCACCGCGCGGGGGCGTGGCCCGCATTTGTTCAACTTTACTGGTGACATGCTGCGTCACTCCGCTGGCAATCGCATGCCAGGGTTGACACTCCTGACTGGCTGCGCGCAGCCTGCGTGCTTTTGAAAGACCGGCAAGTGAGCTTTCAGTCACCTGCTGTAGCGCCTGCGCCGGACAGTTCTCAACGCAGGCCGGTCCTTCTTCCCGCCCCTGACACAAATCGCACTTATGCGCGGTCGCTTTCACCTTTCCTTTCGCCACGGGAGTCAGTACGATCTGCATCGTGCCAAAAGGACAGGCAACAACGCAGGATTTACAGCCAATACACTTTTTCGCGTTCACCTGCACGCTGTCATTGTCATGACTGATTGCGCCATTCGGACAGCTTCTGGCACAGGGCGCGTCTTCACAGTGGCGGCAAGTCACCGCACTGCGCTGGTGTTGATGTTTGATGACGGTAATGCGCGGCTGAAAATGCCGTTGGCTCAGGACATGCCGCTCATCGTTATGCGCCATGACACAGGCGACCTCACAGGCGTGGCATCCCAGGCACTGTTGGCTGTTGACCATAATAAAACGATTCATGGCTTCCTTCTTTTTTGGTTGCAAAAACCTTATTCTTTATATGACTGTTATTAACCGACCCTGAAGTGAGCGGCAATGTCCATTTGCCCAGAAAGTACAACTATTTATCCAGAACCTGTGGCAGATCAATTTATTTCATCGCATATGAAATTGTGTTTCAGTTACCATCCTGTTTCATGGCGATTTTATTAACATTTAACAAATACACTGAGTCGTTCGGGCTGCAACCAGGCGCGAGGCGCATTGTGTGAGGATGTGCGAGTGACGGTAAAGCGTCCTGTCTCGGCCAGTTTAGCCAAGGCTTTTTTCTACATCGTGCTGCTGTCAATTCTCTCTACGGGCATTGCGCTGCTTACGCTCACCAGCAGTTTGCGCGACGCGGAGGCAATTAATATTGCCGGTTCCCTGCGTATGCAAAGTTATCGGCTGGGGTATGACCTGCAAAGCCAAAGCCCACAACTCAACGCCCATCGCCAGCTTTTCCAGCAGGCGTTAAACGCGCCGGCATTACAAAATCTGAACGCCTGGTATGTTCCAGAGGCGGTAAAAAGCCGCTATGGACGTCTGCATGCGAACTGGCTGGAAATGAACACCCGACTGATAAGCGGCGATTTGCCCTGGTATCAGGCCAATATCAACAACTATGTCAATCAAATCGACCTCTTCGTTCTGGCGCTGCAGCATTATGCTGAGCGCAAAGTGATGCTGGTGTTTGGCATATCGCTGGCGGGCGGGATCGGCATATTCACCCTGGTGTTCTTTACTTTGCGGCGTATTCGCCAGCAGGTAGTACGTCCACTCAATAACCTGGTGATGGCCAGCCAGCAGATTGAACACGGTCAGTTTGATATCCCCCAACTGGATACCGGCTTGCCCAACGAACTGGGGCTGCTGGCGAAGACGTTTAGCCAGATGTCGAGTGAACTGCATAAACTGTACCGCTCGCTGGAAGCCTCCGTGGCGGAGAAAACACACGACCTTCACGAAGCCAATCGCCGCCTGGAAGTGCTGTATCAGTGCTCTCAGGCGCTGAATACCAGCCAAATTGACGTGCACTGCTTCCGCCATATTTTACAGATCGTTCGCGAGCACGACGCTGCATATTTCCTGGAACTCACCGTCGGGGATAACTGGCGGATCAGCGAAGGAACGAAAAGCCCCGACCTGCCGATGCAGATCCTGCCGGTCACCATGCAAGAGACCGTCTATGGTGAACTACACTGGCAAAGCCCTAACGTAAGTGCGTCCACACCGCTGCTTAATAGCGTGTCAACCATGCTGGGTCGCGGGCTGTACTTCAATCAGGCGCAAAAACATTTTCAGCAGCTGTTGTTAATGGAAGAGCGAGCGACCATCGCGCGTGAACTCCACGACTCGCTGGCGCAGGTGCTGTCTTATTTGCGCATTCAGTTAACGCTACTGAAGCGTTCGATTCCGGAAGATAATGCCCCGGCGCAGGGCATCATGGCCGATTTCTCCCAGGCGTTGAATGATGCGTATCGCCAGTTGCGCGAGCTGCTCACCACCTTCCGCCTGACCTTACAGCAGGCCGATCTGCCTTCTGCCCTGCACGAAATGCTGGAAACTCTGCAAAACCAAACTTCGGCTAAACTGACGCTCGATTGCCGGTTACCGACGCTGGCACTGGATGCGCAAATGCAGGTGCACCTGTTGCAGATCGTTCGTGAAGCAGTGTTGAACGCCATTAAACACGCCAGTGCGAGCGAAATTGCCGTCAGCTGCGTGACCGCGCCGGATGGGAATCATACCGTGTATATCCGCGATAACGGCGTCGGTATCGGTGACCCGCAAGAACCCGCGGGACACTATGGTTTGAATATTATGCGTGAGCGAGCAGAAAGACTCAGCGGTACACTGACCTTCTCGCAACCCTCCGGGGGCGGAACGCTGGTCAGCATTAGTTTTCGATCGGCAGAGACGGAAAGTCAGCTAACGTAAAGAACAGCAATGCGCCGTCTGGTCTGCACCCAGTCCAGACGGCGTTGGCACGAAAGGTACGCTGTAAACGCGTATGATAATTTACATTATCTTCTTTTTTTCTCCACGTTTGGCTCGTACCTTGCCGCTACAGTGAAGCAGGTCATACCCACAAATATACGCAGAAACACGAGGTCCCCTTTTAATGGCGAATTTTTTTATCGATCGCCCCATTTTTGCCTGGGTGTTAGCTATCCTGTTGTGTCTCACAGGAACCCTGGCTATTTTTTCGCTGCCCGTTGAGCAATATCCCGATCTGGCGCCGCCGAACGTGCGCGTCACCGCGAACTATCCAGGCGCGTCGGCACAAACGCTGGAAAACACCGTGACCCAGGTTATCGAACAGAACATGACCGGTCTCGATAACCTGATGTATATGTCGTCGCAAAGCAGCGGGACCGGCCAGGCGTCGGTGACACTCAGTTTTGTGGCAGGGACCGATCCTGACGAAGCCGTACAGCAGGTACAAAACCAACTGCAGTCGGCGATGCGTAAGCTGCCGCAGGCGGTACAGGATCAGGGGGTGACGGTACGTAAAACCGGGGATACCAATATCCTGACTATCGCCTTTGTCTCCACCGACGGCTCAATGGACAAGCAGGATATTGCCGACTACGTGGCGAGTAATATTCAGGACCCGCTCAGCCGTATTAACGGCGTGGGGGATATTGACGCCTACGGCTCTCAATACTCCATGCGTATCTGGCTCGACCCGGCCAAGCTGAACAGCTTCCAGATGACCGCCAAAGACGTCACCGACGCTATCGAGTCGCAAAATGCGCAAATTGCAGTCGGCCAACTTGGCGGTACGCCTTCGGTGGACAAACAGGCGCTGAATGCGACGATCAATGCTCAGTCATTGCTACAAACGCCGGACGATTTCCGCGCGATTACGCTGCGCGTGAACCAGGACGGTTCCGACGTCAAACTGGGCGACGTCGCCACAGTCGAAATGGGCGCAGAGAAATACGATTACCTCAGCCGCTTTAACGGCAATCCGGCCTCCGGTCTGGGGGTTAAATTAGCCTCTGGCGCCAATGAAATGGCGACGGCGAATCTGGTTATCAATCGCCTGAATGAGCTGTCGCAATATTTCCCGCACGGACTGGAATACAAGGTGGCGTATGAAACCACCTCCTTCGTCAAAGCATCGATTATCGACGTGGTAAAAACGCTGCTGGAAGCCATCGCGCTGGTCTTCCTTGTCATGTATCTGTTCCTGCAAAACTTCCGTGCGACGCTTATCCCAACCATCGCCGTCCCGGTGGTGTTAATGGGCACCTTCTCCGTGCTCTACGCCTTTGGCTACAGCGTCAACACGCTAACGATGTTTGCGATGGTGCTGGCCATCGGCTTGCTGGTCGATGACGCCATTGTGGTGGTGGAGAACGTCGAGCGCATCATGAGCGAGGAAGGCCTCTCGCCGCGTGAAGCCACGCGGAAATCGATGGGGCAGATCCAGGGTGCGCTGGTGGGTATCGCCATGGTGCTGTCCGCGGTATTTATCCCGATGGCCTTCTTCGGTGGCACCACCGGGGCGATTTACCGCCAATTCTCGATAACCATCGTCTCGGCAATGGTGCTGTCGGTGCTGGTGGCGATGATCCTGACCCCGGCCCTGTGCGCCACATTGCTCAAGCCGCTGCATAAGGGCGAACATCACGGTCAGACCGGGTTCTTCGGCTGGTTTAACCGCATGTTTAACCGCAATGCTGAACGCTATGAAAAAGGCGTTGCCCGAATTTTACATCGCAGCCTGCGCTGGATCCTGATCTACGGCTTACTGCTCGGCGGCATGGTATTCCTGTTCCTGCGCCTGCCAACCTCGTTCCTGCCGCTGGAAGACCGCGGCATGTTTACCACCTCGGTGCAGCTGCCCAGCGGTTCCACGCAGCAGCAGACGTTAAAAGTGGTGGAAGAAGTCGAGAAGTATTATTTCACCCATGAAAAAGACAACATCATGTCGGTCTTCTCAACCGTCGGCTCTGGCCCTGGTGGGAACGGGCAGAACGTAGCGCGCATGTTTGTCCGCTTAAAAGACTGGGACGATCGTGACGCCACCACCGGCACCTCATTTGCCATTATCGAACGCGCCACCAAAGCGTTTAACCAGATTAAAGAGGCGCGCGTATTTGCCAGCAGCCCTCCGGCCATCAGCGGCCTGGGTAGCTCTGCCGGTTTTGATATGGAGTTGCAGGATCACGCCGGTGCGGGTCATGACGCGTTAATGGCCGCACGGGACAAACTGATAGAACTTGCCGGGAAGGACACCTCTCTCACCCGCGTACGTCATAATGGCCTCGACGACAGCCCGCAGCTGCAAATTGATATCGATCAGCGCAAAGCACAGGCGTTGGGGGTTTCTATCGATGATATTAACGACACGCTGCAAACGGCCTGGGGCTCCAGTTACGTCAATGACTTTATGGACCGCGGCCGTGTGAAAAAAGTCTACGTGCAGGCGGCGGCGAAATATCGCATGCTCCCTGACGACATCAACCTGTGGTACGTGCGCAACAATAGCGGTGGTATGGTGCCGTTCTCGGCGTTTGCCACCTCGCGCTGGGAAACCGGTTCACCGCGTCTGGAACGCTACAACGGCTACTCTGCCGTCGAGATCGTCGGCGAAGCCGCGCCCGGCGTCAGTACCGGGACGGCAATGGACGTGATGGAATCGCTGGTGCATCAGCTTCCGACCGGATTTGGCCTCGAATGGACGGCGATGTCTTACCAGGAACGGCTCTCGGGCTCTCAGGCCCCTGCCCTGTACGCTATTTCGCTGCTGGTGGTGTTCCTGTGTCTGGCGGCACTGTACGAAAGCTGGTCGGTACCGTTCTCCGTCATGCTGGTAGTGCCGTTGGGGGTGATTGGCGCGCTGCTGGCGACCTGGATGCGCGGTCTGGAAAACGACGTTTATTTCCAGGTCGGGCTATTGACGGTTATCGGGCTGTCGGCGAAAAACGCGATATTAATTGTTGAGTTCGCGAATGAAATGAATGAAAAAGGACACGATTTGCTCGACGCCACACTGCACGCCTGTCGTCAGCGTTTACGTCCAATTTTAATGACCTCACTGGCATTTATCTTCGGGGTGCTGCCGATGACCATCAGCAGCGGCGCAGGCTCCGGCGGTCAGCATGCGGTAGGGACCGGTGTGATGGGCGGGATGATATCCGCCACTATTTTGGCCATTTACTTCGTGCCGCTGTTTTTTGTGCTGGTACGCAGGCGCTTCCCGCTGAAGCCACGCCCGGAATAATCAGGGCACAAAAAAGGCGACTTATTATGAGTCGCCTTTTTTTATCCCTTGCGGGATCAGGATGTCTGCCAGAAATTTATTTACGAAGCATGACTTCGATAAAATCTTTCCAGTTCCCCAGTTCACGTTCAATCATAACAACCTCTCTTATTATTATGGGCATTCTACGAAATCATCATCATTAAAAGAAGACAATTTAACCAATGGTTGTGATTGCATCCTCCCGTGTGTGGGGTGTATGTCATCACTATGCGCTATACCCATAAATTTTATGTGACTTACGGCAATATTTTGAAATATTCATACATAATCTACGACTTTGATAATTCTGATGGAAAAACAGTCAGATGCAAAGCAGTAAATTCTGAATTTTACGCCATCCATGATTCTGGAACTTTCAGGAATCATTATTCACTGTTGTTCAACAATGTTATATTTTTCTATAACGATTGAGTGACACTATGTATTATCTGCAATAACACAGATTAAGAATAAATATTCAAATTACGTCAATAAGGATTCAAATGGTCACCCTTTACGGCATTAAAAACTGCGATACGATTAAAAAAGCCCGACGCTGGCTGGAGGAACGCGGTATTGAGTACCGCTTCCATGATTATCGCGTTGACGGTCTGGACCACGCACTCATGCAGTCTTTTATCAACGAGTTAGGTTGGGAGGCGCTGCTCAATACGCGCGGAACCACCTGGCGCAAACTGGATGAAACCACGCGGAGTCGCATCACCACTGCGGACGCCGCGGCCGCGTTGATGATTGAAATGCCCGCAATGATCAAACGCCCATTGCTCTGCGCACCGGGTAAGCCTATGCTGCTGGGTTTTAGTGAATCCAGTTATATGCAGTTTTTTAATGATTGTAATGAGGTGTAGTCTATGTCGTGCCCGGTTATTGAGCTGACACAGCAGCTTATTCGCCGTCCTTCTCTGAGCCCGGATGATGCCGGGTGCCAGGCGTTAATGATTGAGCGCCTGCGCGCGGTAGGTTTTACCGTTGAGCGAATGGATTTTGGTGACACACAGAATTTTTGGGCATGGCGCGGACACGGTGAGACGCTGGCGTTTGCCGGTCACACCGACGTCGTGCCTGCCGGCGATGTTGATCGTTGGATCAATCCGCCATTTGAGCCGACAATCCGCGACGGCCTGCTGTTCGGACGCGGCGCTGCGGATATGAAAGGATCGCTGGCGGCAATGGTTGTCGCGGCAGAGCGTTTCGTCGCTCAGCACCCTAACCATAAAGGCCGTCTGGCATTTTTAATCACCTCTGATGAAGAAGCCAGCGCGAAAAATGGCACCGTGAAGGTGGTTGAAGCGCTGATGGCCCGCAACGAACGACTGGACTATTGCCTGGTCGGCGAGCCATCCAGTACCGAAATCGTCGGTGATGTGGTCAAGAACGGGCGTCGGGGTTCACTGACCTGCAACCTGACGATTCACGGGGTTCAGGGACACGTGGCCTATCCGCATCTGGCTGATAACCCTGTGCACCGCGCTGCGCCAATGCTGAATGAACTGGTAGGCATTGAATGGGATCAGGGCAATGAATTTTTCCCCGCGACCAGCATGCAGATTGCCAATATTCAGGCAGGAACCGGCAGCAATAACGTCATCCCCGGCGAGCTTTTTGTTCAGTTCAACTTCCGGTTCAGCACCGAACTCAACGATGAGATGATCAAATCGCGGGTGCTGGCGCTGCTGGATAAGCATCAGCTGCGTTATACCGTCGACTGGTGGCTTTCCGGTCAGCCGTTCCTGACGGATCGCGGTAAACTGGTGGATGCAGTGGTCAACGCCATTGAGCACTATAATGAAATTAAACCGCAGTTACTGACTACAGGCGGGACATCCGACGGGCGCTTTATTGCCCGCATGGGGGCGCAGGTAGTAGAACTTGGGCCGGTCAATGCCACCATTCATAAAATTAATGAATGTGTTAATGCCGCCGACCTGCAGCTGCTTGCCCGTATGTATCAACGTATCATGGAGCAGCTCGTCGCCTGATGAGCGTTCCTGCAAGAGGAAATGAGCATGGACTTGCTGGCAAAGTATTGGTGGATTTTAGTACTGGTTTTTCTGGTAGGCGTACTGCTGAACGTAATCAAAGATCTCAAGCGCGTTGACCATAAAAAATTTCTCGCCAATAAACCGGAGCTTCCCCCGCATCGTGACTTTAACGATAAATGGGATGATGACGATGACTGGCCGAACAAGGATCAGCCGAAGAAATAATCGCAGTCCCATAGGCCCGGTAAGCGTTAGCGCCACCGGGCATTAAGTGCCGGATGGCGACCTCGCCTTATCCGGCCTACGGGCTAGATCATCTCAATCACATCATCATCGTGGGGCTTACCACCACTCAGTGCTTCATCGAAATAGTGCTTCGGTACGGTAAAGCGCAAATGATCGAGTGCATATTGCATGCTGCGATCGTCAATGGCATGGCCGAGATCCTCGACGATATCCAGCGTCACATCCCCTCCGGCACGAATTAATGCTTCCTGCGCGGCAACGGCGTGAGATAACTCGATAATCCGGTCTTCCCCGCCATGAATCAAATGCACCGTTGTGGCGGTCGTCGCCACCTCCGGCACGCTGGCGTAGCGGCCATTGAAGGCGATGACCCGCGATGCCAGCCCCGGTTCGGCCTTGATACTCTCAAGCGACATAATCGCCCCCTGCGAAAAACCAATCAGCGCGGTTGCCTGAGGGGAAACGCCGCTCTGTTGCTGCCAGTAGCGTACGATGTCGATAAACACCGGCATGATGGCATCAACCCGCTCCTGACGGTTCTGTTCCGTCACGCCCTGCACTGAAAACCACTGCCGGCCGCCGGTGGAACCATAAGGCTGTGCCCCACCGATACTGACAATCAGCGCATCGGGGAACAGCGGTGCAAACCAGGAACCAATTTCGCCCATGGCAACCGGGTTATCGCCGACGCCATGAAACAGCAGCAACAGCTGTTGCGCAGGTTTATCGGGGCTTTGAACAACAAAATGGTCATGTTTCATGGCGATCTCCTTAACTGATAAGAGTAATTCTACGCCGCTTAATCGCAATGACCATGCCAGGAAATTGAAGAAGTCAGTGAAAAAATTGCCATTGCATAATGCGATTCTGTAGCTGTTGCGTCCGGGCCGCATCGATCTGGGCCAACGCCTGCGCCGCTTCAGCCCGCTGAACCAACAACAGCGCTTTACGCCCGGACACCTTCAATCGCTGGCACAGTTCAGTGTCGCCGCATCTCTCGTCGACACGTCCGCGTAATGCCGGAAGAGGTAGCTCGCTGCGCTGGAGTAGACGACTCAGACAACCTAACGACGTGAGCAGCGGCCGATGCGCAAAACCAAATCCAGCCAACGCCTGCCAGTCGTCATCATTAAGCGTAGTCTCTTTCAGCGGCACGACCGGGATCGCCTCATCGTTCCACTGTGCCAGAACGTCAGCATCCCGACGCAGGCGCAGGTGTTCGGTTGCGGCCAGGCGTTTTCCCGCCTCGCTTATTGGCAGCAGCGCCATCGCGGTGTAGCAGCCGCTGCTGGCCTCCCGATGATTCCCCATCCGCACCAGCACAAAGCCGCAGCGCTGCCAGAAACGCCATAGCTCACTCGTATAACCAAAACTGACCGACAGATAGTCACACTGCGTGGAATAGTAATGAGCCTGCTCGATTAGCCGTTGCCCAATACCTTCCCGCTGGCGGGCGGGATGAACCGCAATACGGCTTACTCGCCGTCCAACGAGCGTCGCCGCCTGCGGGTCACTGCCGTGCGCGGCCAGTGATTGCGCCACCAGATTTCCTCTTGGACGACGATAACCTGCCCAGACGGCCTGGCTAAGTTCAGCGGATAAGCCGCCTTCATCCACCAACCAGACGGCCCCCGCCACCGCGTCAGCCGCCGATGCTTGCAAAAAATGCTGGCCAGGCGCGTCCATCATTCGGCGCAAATCCAGCGGAGACGTGCGGTAATGCGCCCCGGAGAGCAGCCGGTATACCGCCAGCGGCAGATGCGGATTACTATGCCAGGCCGTCGACTCAAAGGTGGAGAAGTGGATATCGCCTTGAGGGGGATGCAAAAAAGTGTCGTCGTCGAACACCAGCGTCTCACTGACGGTTTGTTCCAGCGGACACCCCTGAGCCCACCTGATGGGCTGCTGCAGTTCATAACGCAGAAGATGGGGGAAACGCGCGCAGAACTTCAATAAGAACCCTCTGCCGGTTCCCTCGTAGCCCTGAACGGTGGTAGTCAACAGCACACGTGGAAAACGCGAAACCAGCTGATGCAGCAACGGGGCGGGAATAGCGGCCGCTTCATCCACAATCAACCAATCAGCGGTTTCGCTGCCGGTGAGTAACGCATCAGGCGCCATAAAGCGATAACGTTCTCCGGCAAACTGCGCCAGCACATCCGTCGCCGCTTTTGCCGGGGCGGTAACAATGGCGCTTGCCTTCATGCGTGATATCAACTGCCCGGCCAGCGCGGATTTACCCCGGCCTCGCGCGGCGGTTACCGCTGCCACGCCGGGCGGCATATCCAGCAGCTGCTGTAAAATGACCGCCTGCTCTGGCTGAGGCTCGCCGTTAGCTGGCTGCCAGCGAGCGCGCGCGGGAAAATGTCCAGGCGCAAACGGCTGATGCTGTTGCCAGTGCAGGGTTTGTCCGTCACGGGTCATCACCCGTTGAAAGTGTTCGACAAAGTGCGGCGTAGGGATAGGTTCGGCGCAATCGCTCCAGCGCAGTGAATCCACATCAGGATGCGTTTGCCAGGTCAGCCAGGGGGGCGTCAGCAGCACCAGCCAGCTTCCGGCACGCAGCGTGCCGCTTAGGGCGGCAAACGCCGCAGCGTCAAATCCCTGACGGGCATCAAAAACCGCATGGCGAAACTCACGCCCCAGTAACGTTTGTAGCGCTTGCGGCGTGCAGTACGGTTCAGCGGGGGCCGTTGCCCCCACCCAAAGCCAGTCGCCGGGTAATGTGTTGCGTAGCGCAAGCGCCCGCTCCTGAGGCCACAGACCCTCGCCGCTAATAATCAGCAGGTGACGGATGCCTTCCCGGGCCATGTGTTCAGTTAACGCATTCAGTGCGGTGTTATCGGACATCCCTGCCTCAGGATCTTAAATGCCTTTGCCAAAGGTATTACATTGCGCCGGGTCGCCGCTATCAAAACCGCGTTTGAACCAGCTATAGCGCTGTTCAGAGGTACCATGCGTAAAGCTGTCCGGTACCACGCGTCCCTGCCCCTGCTGCTGCAGGCGATCGTCACCAATTGCCTGGGCGGCGTTCAGCGCTTCTTCCAGATCGCCCGTTTCCAGCACGCCCTGCTGCTGCATACTGTTGCCCCAGACGCCAGCAAAGCAGTCGGCCTGCAGCTCCATACGCACGGAAAGACGATTCACTTCCGCCTGCGAGGCATTCTGCTGCATCTGGCGAACTTTCGGTTCTATGCCTAGTAGTTTCTGCACGTGGTGGCCAACCTCATGCGCAATGACATAGCCCTGAGCAAAATCACCGTCAGCACCGAGCTTACTTTTCATGTCGTCATAGAAGGAGAGATCGATATAGACCGTGCCGTCCGCAGGGCAATAAAATGGCCCCATCACTGACTGGCCTGCTCCACATCCGGTTCGCGTCGCGCCACGGTACATCACCAGCTTAGGCTGCTGATAAGTACGGCCCATTTTTTCAAACTGCTGGCCCCAGGTGTCTTCGGTCGTGGCGAGGATCACCGAGGTAAATTTGGCCGCTTCATCATCATTCGGACTGATGGAACGCGTGGATTGCTGCTGCGAAACAGGTTGGCCGGTCATTAACCCGGTGAGATCGACGCCATAATAGCCGGCCACAAGGACCACAATCAGCAGGATGATGCCGCCTTTACCACGTGGCAAACGAAAGCCCGGCCCGCCCATAGAAGGTCCGCCGCCCGAACTGTTACGTCTGTCTTCTACATTGTCGCTTTCGCGACGCCCTTGCCAGCGCATAATCACCTCAACTTTTTATTCATTATGATGATGATCGTAGGCGGTTCGGAACAGGATTACCATAAGAAAGAGTAATCAAACCAGGGGGGAATTGATGAGCCGGAGAGCGATCGCCGGCTCAGGAAGGGATCAGTCTAACTTCACACCCAGGCGATGTGCGACAGCTTCATAGGCTTCGATCAGGCCGCCCAGACTCTGGCGGAAACGGTCTTTGTCCATTTTATCCAGCGTTTCTTTGTCCCACAGACGGCTACCGTCCGGAGAGAATTCGTCGCCCAGAACCACTTCACCTTTATACAAACCAAACTCAAGTTTGAAGTCGACCAGGATCAGACCCGCGTCATCAAACATTTTTTTCAGCACGTCGTTGGCTTTGTAGGTCAGCTCTTTCATTCGTGCCAGATTCTCTTTGCTCACCCAACCAAACGTTTCGCAATAGGACTCGTTAATCATTGGATCGTGCATAGCATCGTTTTTCAGGAACAGATCAAACAGCGGCGGATTCAGTTCAATACCTTCCTCAACGCCTAAACGCTTCACCAGGGAACCTGCCGCGCGGTTACGCACCACGCACTCGACCGGGACCATCTCCAGTTTTTTCACCAGACATTCGGTATCGGATAGCAGTCGCTCCATTTGGGTCGGAATGCCCGCTTCTTGCAGTTTGGTCATAATGAAATGGTTGAACTTATTGTTCACCATGCCTTTACGATCGAACTGTTCGATGCGCGCGCCATCCCCTGCTGACGTATCATTGCGGAATTCGAGCACCAACAGGTCCGGGTTTTCCGTGCTGTATACGGTCTTCGCTTTACCACGATACAGCTCAGCTTGCTTTTGCATCTTTATTACTCCTGGGTGTGAAATAACGATAAATATTGCGTTTTTCTGCTGACGCACACGTTTGCGTATCATACCAGAAAAAAGGGCTGGAGTTATCCAGCCCTTGATTTTTACTTACTGAATGCTGCCTGGAAGACGGCGACCAGCGCGTCGTTCTGGCTTTGCGTCAGGGTATGTCCCTTCGGATCGATAAACTGCAAGCTGCTGCGGTTGTCTAAATCACCGACCTGCAGTTTGTAGTCGCCGGATACGAGACCCGGATCGCTCGCGCCCAGTTCCTGCCAGTTGCTATCGGACAGCGGTTTGTAGGTTACGGCGATGCTGCCCTGAGAACGAGTACTGTCGGTCACTTTCATGCCCACTTTCTCAAGTGCTGCTGGCAGACGCTGCCACACCACGTTGAACGGTCCGCGTACCACCAGCATCGGCAAGCCGGTGTCATCGGCGGCGCTCTGAACATCCATGGTGGCGGCAGAGCGGCTCTGCGCGGCATTCGCGGCGTCGGTGGCGGTCTTATCCAGACCCGCTGAGATAACGTTCATCATCTCAGCGCTGTAGCGCTGCATTGATGCAGCATCTGCCACCGGCTTACCGGCCTGCTCGAGGTTAACCAGTTTCACCGTTACCGCCTGCTGATAGCCCTGCGGTTTAACCGAGATTTGATAACGTCCGCGATACTGCTCGTCTTCATCAAGACGGTTCCAGTCAACCCAATCGGTCGTCAGCGTCTGACTGGCATCATCACGTTTGGTAATGGTGTAGTTTTTCGCCTGAATCACGCTAACGACCTGCGGCCACAGCGTGTTACTACGACCATTCTCTACCAGCAACGTTGCCGTATCACCTGCGATCTGGGTACGTGCACCGCTAACCAATGCCAGCGGTTGAGCCGGTGGGCGAATATCCAGCGCTTTACCAACAGCACCGCTGCCGTTGGTTACCGGGATGGTATAATCACCGGTTGTTACCGGCAGAATCATCCCAGCTGGCGCATGAAGCTCAGCAAGCGGTGCGGCCTCCAGATAGGATTCATCACCGCTCACCTGGCGCTTATAGCGCGAGTCAGAACTACAGGCCGCGAGCAACATAACTAGCGAAACACCCGCAACCTTGGCCAGGCGCGACTTTTGTACTGAGTAAGCCATCAAATCTCCCTAAACTTTACAGCAAACCGGCATGCTTAAGCGCCGCTTTGACGATATCACGAGCATTGTCCGTGATTGGCGTCATCGGCAGACGCAGCGTATCGGTTGCCACAAGACCCAATTCCTTACATGCCCATTTCACCGGGATAGGATTGGGTTCGACAAATAGTTTGTTGTGTAACGGCATCAAACGCTGGTTAATCACCCGCGCCTCGGCAAAACGCCCTTCTGCCGCCAATTTGCACATTTCAGCCATTTCACGTGCCGCTACGTTAGTGGTAACGGAAATCACGCCATGACCACCGAGCTGCATAAAGTCCAGCCCGGTCGCGTCATCACCGCTGAGCAGAATAAAATCGTCTGAAACCAGCTCTTTGATCTGGTGAACACGACTTAAGTTCCCTGTGGCCTCTTTGATAGCGACAATATTTTTTACTTTCGCCAGACGACCCACGGTCTCCGGCAGCATATCGCAGCCAGTACGGGACGGCACATTATACAGAATTTGTGGCAAGTCAGTATGTTCAGCGATGGCTTTGAAATGCTGGAACAAACCTTCCTGCGTCGGGCGGTTGTAGTAAGGCGTCACCGTCAGGCAGCCGACAATACCGCTGTCGTTGAAACGCTGCGTCAGACTAATGGCTTCTGCGGTCGCATTGGCGCCGGTTCCGGCAATCACCGGAATACGCCCGTCGGCCAGTTCCAGCGTCATCATCACCACATCGCCATGTTCATCATGACTCAGCGTGGCGGACTCACCGGTAGTGCCAACCGAAACGATCGCCGAGGTGCCGCTGGCGACATGATAATCAATCAGTTTTTTCAGGCTCGACCGGCAGACTTTACCTTTCTCATCCATCGGCGTAATAAGCGCGACAATACTTCCCGTGAACATGGGCCATCCTCTGTGCAAACAAGTGTCTCAATGGTACGTTTGGTACGACAATAAAAGCAAGCGACCAGAGCCCTTCTGATTGTTGTATGCATGTTTTTTTTATGCTTTCCTTATAATTACCTCACCGCTCAAAGGAAGAACAGGTTTGACATCGTCATCGCAACACTATCTGGTCATTACTGCGCTGGGTGCCGACCGCCCAGGAATTGTGAACACCATCACTCGCCATGTCAGCAGTTGTGGCTGTAATATTGAAGACAGCCGACTGGCCATGCTGGGTGACGAGTTTACATTTATCATGCTGTTGTCTGGTACCTGGAATGCCATCACCCTGATTGAATCAACCTTGCCGTTGAAAGGCGCAGAGCTAGATTTATTGATTGTGATGAAGCGTACAACCGCACGCCCCCGCCCGGCGATGCCCGCCACGGTATGGGTTCAGGTTGATGTCCCTGACTCTCCCCATTTGATTGAGCGTTTTACCGCCCTTTTCGACAGTCATCAAATGAATATTGCCGAACTGGTTTCTCGCACCCAACCGGCGGAGAACGGAAAGGCTGCCCAGTTGTTTATTCAGATTACCGCACATAGCCCTGCGTCACACGATTCGGCAAATATTGAGGATGCGTTTAAAGCACTCTGTACAGAACTCAATGCGCAAGGCAGTATTAACGTCGTCAATTACTCACAGCATGATGAACAGGATGGAGTTAAGTAATGAACCCACTGAAAGCCGGTGATATCGCACCGAAATTTAGCTTGCCGGATCAAGACGGAGAACAAGTAAATTTAACCGACTTCCAGGGACAGCGTGTTCTGGTTTATTTCTACCCGAAAGCCATGACGCCCGGCTGTACCGTACAGGCCTGTGGCTTACGCGATAACATGGATCAGTTAAAAAAAGCCGGCGTGGAAGTGCTGGGTATCAGCACCGATAAACCGGAGAAGCTTTCCCGCTTCGTGGAGAAGGAAGTGCTTAACTTCACGCTCCTGTCCGATGAAGATCACCAGGTTTGCGAGCAGTTTGGCGTCTGGGGAGAAAAGTCATTTATGGGTAAAACCTATGATGGCATTCATCGCATCAGCTTCCTGGTGGATGCTGACGGCAAGATTGAACATGTGTTTGATGATTTCAAAACCAGCAATCACCACGACATCGTGCTGAAATGGGTGCAGGAAAACGCCTGATTTATTTTTGCCGGATTAAGCCTGATGGCGACGCTACGCGTCTTATCAGGCCTACATCCGCGCAAGTCCGTAGGCCGGATAAGGCATTTACGCCGCTATCCGGCATCAACGTCGTTTACTCAAACGTCCCTTTAACACACGCTTTTTTCTCTTTCACCACCGCGTTGCCCTTCGCCCACAGGTGGTAAACCTCCAGCGTGTCGTTGAGCACCAGAATGTCCGCATCGCATCCAACCGCCAGACGTCCTTTATGCCCAAGTCCCAGAAACTCCGCCACCGTGCGCGTGAGCGGACATAATGCCTGCTCCAGAGGAATGGCATGAACCGTCACCAGTTGGCGCAGCGTGTGTGCCAGTGATTCAAATCCGGCCACACCAATCCCCGTCAGATTGCCCTGTTCATCAAACTCCGGCTGGCTGCCGTTACCGTCTGAACTCAAGGTAATCCGCGACAGTGGAACGTCGCTGCGCAGCGCGGTCGCGATGGCCGTTGCCGGATCCACGGGCTCATCAATACTGCTGGTAATGTCGATATACCCCCCTTTGCGGGCATAGGCTAAGGCGGCCTCAAACAACGGTTCCGCGCGGTTAACATGCGTTGGCAGCAGTTTGGTTATCGGCACATCTGAATGCGCGAGGACGTCATACAGCGGCTCCAGCATGCGCGGGCTGTCCCCCATATGGAAGACGCTAATCCCCGGCTTCTGCCCTAATAATCCGCCGACGCGCGACTGCGCCGCCATGTTCGCCAGCACCGCGGTATTCGGGGCTGATGAGCGATGGTCTGAAATCGCACATTTCACCCCTATCACCTTGTCGATCAGCGCTACATCGCGCTCAATACTGCCGGTAATGGTCGGGGAAGGTAACGAATACGCGCCGGTGAGCATCCAGGCACTGATGCCTTCATATTCCAGTGCTCGGGTTTTCGCCAACAGCGACTCCGGATGACGGGTAATTCCGTCGGTACCCAGCAATCCCACCACTGAGGTGATACCCGCTTCAACCAGACGTGATAGGCGCACTTCCGGTGTGCGGGTGTGGGGCCGGCCTCTCCGCCACCGCCAATCAAATGAACGTGCTGATCGATAAACCCCGGACAAACAATGGCACCCTCGAGATTAATACACTGACAGCCGGGAAAATCGTCTGCCAGGATAGACGGCGCGATGGCGACAATTTTTCCGCCCACGACCAGAATATCTTGTTGCCCCAAATCGTCAGGCGCGTAAACGTGTCCGCGCTGGAACAGCGTCAGACCAAGAATTGAACAGTTCATAACCTTCCTTGTCAGGCAATTACCTGCATAACCCAAATAGAGAGCAGCGCATTCATCACGCATACCGCAATAATAAGCGGATAATAGCGAGGATGAACCCCCGCAGTCCCCAGACAGCGTCCGACATTTTGCACTGGATTCCCCATCAGGTAGATGGCCGGTAGCAATACCGTCGCATCATGTCCCGAAAGGGTTCCGGCGACAACCAGACTGGCGCAAACGCCAACGCCGCCGCCCATACTCATCACCGCCGCCAACAGCACGGTGGCAGATTCCCCCGGCAATCCCCACAGCGCCATAACCGGTTCGCACACCCGGCCGACGACGTCGAGCAACCCCGTTACCTTTAGCGCCTGAATAATCACAAACGCCATCACCACGTTCGGTAACAGGCTGGTGGTGGCAATGGTAAACCCGCGCCTTGCGCCATCGATGAACATATCCATGACATTTTTACGTACGTGTGTTGTCATCTCAGGCCTCCTGCTGCGTACGGCGATTTTCAAGCTGCGCGATCCACAGCCGTAGCAGGTTCGCGCCGACAAATTTGAAGACCAGGATCACCGCCAGTGGCGTTATCACCGGAACGGTAACCATCGTAAACAGCGCCGCGCCTGAGGAAAAATAGTTGGTGATACACGCGCTACCGCTGGTTTGCCAGCAGGCAAAAATAGCGCGTTCCTGCTCGGTGATAATCCCCTCTTCCGCCAGCTCTTTGGTCATTCCGGCTGCGGCATCGGTATTTTGCACATTCGCAATCAGCGCCAACGAGCAAATACCCGGAACGCCGAGTAAGGGGCGCAGGACCGGCGTCATTAGCTGCTGCGCCGCGCGCAACCCTCCCAAGCCTTCGGTAATGGAGATGATGCCAAGTGACAGAATGACGGAGGGCGCCAGTTCCAGCGCAAATAAAAAGCCATCTTTTGCGCCCATCCCGCCGGCACCGCGAAACGAGACCGCCGTCTCGCCTGCCGCGTTTATCTGCCCAAATGCGCCGTTGAGAACGGTGAAATCGAACACCCGCCACCAGTCGGTACTTTTCGAAAACATGCCGGAAAAAAGGATAATAGTGACGAAAAAGGCGAGATAGCCAACCCATCCCGCTTTTTGTTGCGTGTGCGTGTTGTGACCCATTTTTTTCTCCTGTTGGTCTTATTCCTTGTGTGACAAAAAAACATCACATTGGTCAAGTTAAAGGCTAATACGGAGAAAAACGACACCCAGGAAGATTATTCAGAAAGTGTGTATAGAGGTCAGACAAGTTCTGGCCCGGCGGCATTGCACCGCCGGGCGTCAGGGTCTATGACTCGTCAATCGTCTGACCATCCGGCCAGGCATGGACGACTGCTTTGATTAACGTCGCCAGCGGAATAGCAAAGAATACGCCCCAGAATCCCCACAGCCCGCCAAAAATCACCACCGACAGAATAATCACCAGTGGATGCAGGTTTACGGCTTCAGAGAACAGCACTGGGACCAACAGATTGCCATCCAGCGCCTGAATGATCAGGTACACGGCAAAGCAGCTCCAGAACTCGGTCCCGAGACCAAACTGGAACAGCGCCACGCCCACCACCGGGATGGTCACCACGAAGGCACCGATATACGGGATCAGGACTGAAAAACCGACCAGTACAGCCAGCAGCAAGGAGTAGTTGAGGCCAAACAGCAGGAAGCCCAGCCAGGTGGCGACGCCTACCACCACCATTTCCAGCACTTTGCCGCGAATATAGTTGGTGATTTGCTGGTTCATCTCTTTCCAGACCTGCCCGGCCAGTCCACGATTACGCGGAAGTACCCGACGTACGGCATTCAGCATCTGGCTTTTGTCTTTCACCAGGAAGAACACCATTAGCGGAACGAGAACCAGATACACCGCCAGCGTCAGCAATCCGACCAGCGAAGCCAGCGAATATTTCACCACGGAATCGCCCATATTGAGCATTCGCGCGCGCATATTCTCTGCCATCGCATCAATGATGCCGGCATCCATCAGCGCCGGATACCGTCGCGGCAAGGTAGCGGCAAAATCAGACAGCTTGTTAAGCATGCCGGGCATATCGCGAATCAGGTAGATCCCCTGCTGCCACGCGACCGGCATTACCACAAACGCCATCAGCAGTAGAATACCGACGAACACCACCAGTACAATGGATGTCGCCCAACGCCTTGAACAACCGATATTTTCCAGCCGCACGGTGGGCCATTCCAGCAGATAAGCCAGCACAATGGCAACCAGCAGCGGCGCTAACAGCCCACTAAAGAAGAAAAGGATGCCAAAACCGGCAACCAGAATAATCAGCAAGGCAATAGCCTCAGGGTCGCTAAAGCGGCGGCGATACCATTGCATCAACATTTCGAGCATAAAACCCTTCCATGAACCTCAATAGCGGGATTGCGATCCCGAATTGTATCGAAATGTCACAAAAAAGACTTCGCTTTTTATAGCGGTTTACGCAAAGTGAAAAGACATTTTTCCTGGGTGTTCATCGTCGAATTTCGCAGTTACACTCCCAAAGCTGTCTGAGGGTGAACGATACTTCACAGCATGGGTCAAATGGCTATCTCAAAAAAGAATACAGGACAGAGGTTATGTTCAGGCAGTTGAAAAAAAACCTGGTTGCTACCCTCATTGCTGCACTGGCCATCGGTCAGGTCGCGCCCGCATTTGCTGACACTGCGGACACCCTACCGGATATGGGAACCTCAGCAGGGAGCACGCTTTCCATCGGGCAGGAAATGCAGATGGGCGACTATTACGTACGCCAGCTGCGCGGCAGTGCGCCGTTAATTAACGACCCTTTGCTGACCCAATACATTAATTCTCTGGGGATGCGTCTGGTCTCACACGCGGACTCCGTCAAAACCCCCTTCCATTTCTTTTTGATTAATAACGATGAAATAAACGCCTTTGCCTTCTTTGGCGGCAACGTTGTGCTGCACTCTGCGCTTTTCCGCTATTCCGATAACGAAAGCCAGCTGGCATCGGTGATGGCGCACGAAATTTCTCACGTCACGCAGCGCCACCTGGCGCGCGCCATGGAAGACCAAAAGCGCTCTGCCCCGCTGACCTGGGTGGGGGCTCTGGGTTCTATTCTGTTGGCGATGGCCAGTCCGCAGGCAGGGATGGCAGCACTGACCGGTACGCTGGCCGGCACCCGTCAGGGGATGATCAGCTTTACGCAGCAAAATGAACAGGAAGCGGACCGTATCGGTATTCAGGTCCTGCAACGCTCAGGATTTGATCCGCAGGCCATGCCGACGTTTCTGGAAAAACTGCTCGACCAGGCGCGCTATTCCACGCGCCCGCCTGAAATTCTGCTGACGCACCCCCTGCCAGAAAGCCGTCTGGCGGATGCGCGTAACCGTGCTAACCAGATGCGACCGACGGTGGTGCAATCCTCGGAAGATTTTTACCTGGCAAAAGCGCGAACCCTCGGCATGTATAACTCGGGTCGCAACCAGTTGAGCAGCGACCTGCTGGATAACTGGGCAAAAGGCAACGTCCGCGAGCAACGGGCGGCGCAATATGGCCGCGCGTTACAAGCAATGGAAGACAGTAAATACGACGAGGCGCGTAAAGCGCTACAGCCGCTGCTGTCTGCCGATCCGAACAATGCCTGGTATCTCGACCTGGCGACCGATATCGATCTCGGTCAGAAGAAAACCGGCGATGCAATTAATCGCCTGAAAAACGCCCGCGACCTGCGCGTTAATCCGGTATTGCAGCTTAACCTGGCGAATGCCTATTTACAGGCCGGTCAGGCCAAAGAGGCCGCTACCATCCTGAATCGTTATACGTTTAATCATAAGGATGACGGCAATGGCTGGGATCTGTTAGCACAAACGGAAGCAACGCTGAATAACCGCGATCAGGAACTGGCGGCACGCGCAGAAGGCTATGCGCTGGCGGGACGTCTTGACCAGGCCATTTCTATGCTCAGCAGCGCAAGTTCACAGGTGAAGCTGGGAAGCCAGCAGCAGGCAAGATACGATGCCCGTATTGACCAGCTACGCCAGCTGCAAGAGCGCTTTAAACCGTACACGAAGATGTAACTATTGAATACTTACCGGATGGTGACGCTGTTGCGTCTTATCCGCCATCCGGCAGTTTTGCTATGCAAGGAGAAATCATGTCAGACGCGATTAAAATCTACCATAACCCACGTTGCTCAAAGAGCCGTGAGACACTGGAATTACTGAAGTCCAACGGCGTGGAGCCGGAAGTAGTGCTGTATCTCGACACTCCCGCAGACGCAGCCACTTTGCGTAATCTGCTGCAGATGCTGGGCATGTCCAGCGCGCGTGAGCTGATGCGCCAGAAAGAAGATCTCTATAAATCGCTCAACCTGGCGGACGAGACTCTGAGTGAAGAGGCGCTGATTCAGGCGATGGTGGAAAACCCGAAACTGATGGAACGTCCGATTGTGGTGGCCAACGGTCAAGCGCGAATTGGGCGTCCGCCGGAGCAGGTGCTGGATATCGTCGGCTAATGTGATGCACCGCAGTCTTTTCGGCTGCGGTGCTTACAGCTTCAGAATCTCTTTGACAAACGGAATGGTCAGCTTGCGCTGAGCGGTGATCGACGCATGATCCAGTTCATCCAGGGTCATAAACAACGTGCGCATTTCGCGATCCAGACGCTTTAGCAGGAAGCGGCCCACGTCCTCCGGCAGTTCGAACCCGCGCAATCTGGCGCGTAATTGCAATGCCTGAAGCTTATCTTCATCCGAGAGCGGCTGAAGTTTGTAGATTTGCCCCCAGTCCAGACGAGAAGCCAGATCCGGCAGTCCGAGATTAAGCTGTCTTGGTGGACGATCGCCAGTGATCAGCAGGCGCGTTTTCCCTGATTCCAGAATGCGGTTGTAGAGATCGAAGATCGCCATTTCCCACAGGGAATCCCCGGCCACGCATTCAATGTTATCAATGCACACCAGCGAGAGATGTTCCATACCATCAAGCACTTCCGGTACGAACCACGTACGTTTATCCAGCGGGACATAGCCGACGGCATCCCCGCGCTGAGAAAGCTCGGCACAGGCTGCGTGCAGCAAATGACTACGGCCCGCGCCTTCACGCGACCAGAGATAGATATACCCGCTATGTTCCTGACGCAGCACGTTTTGCAGCGCGGCCAGTAAAGAGGAGTTATCCCCCGGCCAGAAACTTGCGAAGGTTTCATCGTCAGGAAGATAAAGTGGCAAAGAGAGCTGTGCCGGTGTGTTCAGAGATACCTCAACCCAGGATTTCATAAAATCGCGTTGAGTTTACCACAGAAATACGTCGCGATAGAACCGGGCAGCGATGCCGCCCGGTCAGAGACTTAGTGTTGCGGTCTGTCAGCATCTTCAGCGTCAAGGACAACTTCTTCCGGACGCAGCAAGCTAATCACTTTAAAGATCAGGCTCAGGGCAACGCCGACAATGGTCGCCAGCGCCATGCCTTTCAGCTCAGCCGCACCAATGTGAACCTTCGCACCGCTCACGCCGATGATCAGAATCACCGAGGTCAGGATCAGGTTTTGTGCCTTGTTATAATCAACTTTTGATTCGATCAACACGCGGATACCGGACGCACCAATCACCCCGTACAACAGCAGTGAGACACCGCCCATAACCGGCAGCGGGATTATCTGAATCGCGGCGGCCAGTTTACCCACACATGAAAGCAGAATAGCAAAAATTGCCGCCCCGCCAATGACCCAGGTACTGTACACGCGGGTAATGGCCATGACGCCGATGTTCTCACCATAAGTGGTGTTAGGCGTGGAACCAAAGAAGCCGGAGATCACCGTCGACAGGCCATTGGCGAACATCGAACGGTGCAAGCCGGGATCGCGAATTAAATCTTTCTTCACGATATTGGCGGTCACCACCAGGTGTCCTACGTGTTCGGCAATCACCACCAGCGCCGCAGGCAGGATGGTCAGAATAGCCACCCATTCAAAACGAGGCGTGTAGAAGGTCGGCAGAGCAAACCAGTGGGCTTCGGCAATGGGTGTGGTATCCACAACGCCCATCACGAACGAGAGCGCATAACCCGCCAGCACACCAATCAGAATCGGGATAATCGCCATAAAGCCGCGGAACAGTACCGAACCAAATACCGTTACGCCCAGCGTCACCATCGAAATAATAATGGTTTTAGAATCCGGCATTTGTCCTTCAGCTGGCAGCAAGCCTGCCATCCCCGCCGCAACACCCGCCAGCTCAAGGCCGATGACGGCAACGATTGCGCCCATAGCCGCAGGCGGGAACATCACATCCAGCCAACCGGTACCTGCTTTCATCACGATGAAAGAAACCAGACAGAACAGCACGCCACACATGATAAAACCGCCGAGCGCCACTTCATACCCTAACGGCAGTAGCAGCAGTACCGGAGAGATAAAGGCAAAGCTGGACCCCAGATACGCTGGGATTTTCCCCTTACAGATAAAGAGATACAGCAGCGTACCAATGCCGTTAAACAGCAGGACGGTGGCTGGGTTGATATGAAACAGGACTGGCACCAGTACCGTGGCGCCAAACATGGCGAACAGGTGCTGCAAACTAAGCGGGATTGTCTGTAAAAGCGGCGGTCTTTCACTCACCCCGATAGCACGGCGCGTCATAGTGTTTTCCTCTGAGTATTGTGTTTGAGTAGCGATGGGTTGTTTTATTCAAAAAAAAGCCGACTCTTAAAGTCGGCTTCTTTTTATTTATTCATTTACTTGGTACCAAAAATCTTATCGCCGGCATCTCCGAGTCCCGGAATAATGTATCCGTGCTCGTTCAGCCCCTGGTCGATAGATGCGGTATACAGCTCAACATCCGGGTGCGCTTTTTCCAGCGCAGCGATACCTTCTGGCGCAGCAACCAGCACCAGCACTTTAATGCTGCTGCAGCCCGCGTTTTTCAGCAGGTCGATGGTAGCAATAACGGAACCACCGGTGGCCAGCATCGGGTCAACGATCAGCGCCATGCGCTCGTCAATGTTAGACACCAGTTTCTGGAAGTACGGTACCGGCTCCAGCGTCTCTTCGTTACGGTACATGCCCACCACGCTGATACGCGCGCTCGGGACGTTTTCCAGTACGCCTTCCATCATACCCAGGCCCGCACGCAGGATTGGCACAACGGTGATTTTTTTACCTTTGATTTGGTCGACTTCAACCGGGCCGTTCCAGCCTTCAATGGTCACCTTTTCGGTTTCCAGACCAGCGGTTGCTTCATAAGTCAGCAGGCTGCCAACTTCCGAGGCGAGTTCACGAAAGCGTTTAGTGCTGATGTCGTTTTCACGCATCAATCCCAGCTTGTGTTTGACGAGTGGGTGTTTGACTTCCACGATCTTCATACTCTTCTCCTTTCCTCAGACGAGTGGCAACCACAAAAAAAATCGCCGGATTATACCGCTTTTCCTCTCTGGCGCAACACTGCATACGCTTGATATGGATCAACCAAAGTCATTTACGTCTGAAAAATGAGTATAAGACACGCCCCGCACGCTGGGCGGGGCCGAGCATCAATCCATTGAATTTTATAAAAATTCAGCATTGGTCTGAATGACGTGCTGGTACCATGAAAAAGATTTCTTAGGCGAGCGTGCTAATGTCCCACTACCGTCATTATTTTTATCGACGTAGATAAAACCATAGCGTTTTTTCATTTCGCCCGTACCAGCGGACACTAAATCAATACACCCCCACGGCGTATAGCCCATTAAATCGACGCCATCTTCCACCACGGCTTTTTTCATCTCACTGATGTGGGCCGCCAGGTAGTCAATGCGGTACTGATCGTTCACCGTCCCATCGCTTTCCAGCATATCGATGGCACCAAATCCGTTTTCTACGATAAACAGCGGGAGTTGATAATGATCCCAGAACCAGTTTAGCGAGTAGCGCAGGCCGACCGGATCAATCTGCCAGCCCCAGTCCGATTTTTGCACATAGGGGTTGGAGACCAGGCTTTTCGTTTCGTCATAATCCAGTTGCGGATTCTCCGCTGAAGCCTGCGTAGCAAAGGACATGTAATAACTGAAACCAATATAGTCAACACAGCCCTGAGTCAGCGCCTGACGGTCCTCCTCGGTAATATCCAGCTCAAATCCCCGACGTTCAAAGTAGTTGAGAATATGCTGCGGATATTTGCCGCGCACATGGACATCGGTAAACCAGTAACGGCGATGCATGGCGTTCATCGCCATCATTATATCGTCAGGCGCACAGGTCAGCGGGTAAATCGGGCACATGGCAATCATGCAGCCAATTTGCAGCGTGGGATTAATCTCACGCGCCGCTTTTACCGCCAGTGCACTCGCCACCAGTTCGTAGTGTGCAGCCTGATACATTACCGGCTCACGGTCTTCGCCTGGCTGGTACTTCAAGCCGGAGTTGGTAAACGGTGCAAAATCTTCGTGGAAATTAGCCTGGTTATTGATCTCATTGAACGTCATCCAGTACTTCACTTTATGCTGGAAGCGGGTGAAGACCACCTCGGCAAAACGGACAAAGAAATCAATCAACTTACGATTACGCCAGCCGCCATATTCCTTCACCAGATGGTACGGCATCTCAAAATGCGACAGCGTAACCACCGGTTCAATACCGTATTTCAGGCATTCATCGAACAGATCGTCATAGAATTGCAGGCCAGCTTCATTTGGCTGCGTTTCATCACCCTGTGGGAAAATACGGGTCCAGGCAATTGACGTGCGAAAGCAGGTAAACCCCATTTCGGCAAACAGCTTAATGTCATCCTGGTAGCGATGGTAAAAATCAATAGCCTCATGGTTGGGGTAATTTTTCCCTGGTAGCACGCCATCGGTAATTTCGCGAGCGACACCATTTGCCCCCGCCGTCATCACATCAGCAACGCTAATCCCCTTTCCCCCTTCCTGCCAGCCGCCTTCCAGTTGGTGAGCAGCAACCGCGCCACCCCACATGAAATTTGCTTTAAATCCAGACATGTTAGCTCCTATACCGTTCTGTTTTGCTGATTGAAATGGTAAACGGCACCGTACAACCCGGCGTCGTTGCCGTGGCTGACGATATCGATATATTCCGCAATACCGAACCAGGCCAAATGATGACGCAACAGCGACAGGAATCCAGGGCGTTCAACAATGCCGCCACCGATGAATATCACCTGCGGATCGAACACATTAACGAGGTTATAAAGACCCGTGCCGAGGTCGTTAAAAAACTCAGTGACTAAACGCTGGCAGACAGGGTCACCGTCGTCGTAGCGATCAAAAACATCTTCGCCCGAGACGTCTTCCAGTGCGCTCCCGATATGTTCCGCATAGCGATGACGTAAAACGCGCAGGGTGCAATTTTCATTCATCGAATAGCGTCTGACATCACGTGTTCCGGGTCGGGCGGTTTGCATATAACCAAATTCACCAGCACGAAAACGCGCGCCATGCACCAGTTGGTTGTTGCAGAAAATCGCCCCGCCGATCCCGGTCCCGATGGTCAGAACAAGGAAATTTTCGATACCGGCTACTTTCCCCTGCCAACGCTCAGCAAGCGCGACACAGTTCGCATCATTTTCAACCGTCACCGGCAACCCGGTACGCTCTTCCAGCCATGCTTTGAGTGCAAAATGGTCAAACTGGCGAATCGCTCCGCCCATTTCGATATAGCCGGTAGTCGGATTGACATAACCCGGTGCGCTAATGGCGATGCCCTCGCAGTCAGGATGGGCTGAAACCCAGTCCAGCATGCCCTGCAAAATTTTGTCTCCATCGCAGTCAGGCACTGACAGCTTGCCCTTTTCCCGCAATTCGCCCTGTTCGCTAATCACGCCCATTTTTAATGCCGTACCACCAATATCGAATGCTGCGATATTCATTAATGACCCTTCCTTTTGACGTGTGGTCACCGTTAATTTCATCACTGCTGATAAAAACAGAAACCGGTTTCAGTAAGATACTGTGCATTACGTCATCCGGTTTCAAGCACCATGCTGAACCCGGTTTCATTTTCGTGGCTCAGGTCAAATAAAGACGTATGTGAATGTAAATCGCTGAAAAAAACGGCAGAAAAAAGCCGATGCAGAGCGGACTCGCAAACGTTTGCTTTCCCTGTTAGAATTGCGCCGAATTTAACTTTTACTGCAAGTAAACACGTGGGGAACCAGGCAGTGACCGATAAAACCTCTCTTAGCTACAAAGATGCCGGTGTTGATATTGACGCAGGGAATGCTCTGGTCGATCGAATCAAAGGCGTAGTAAAGAAAACCCGTCGCCCGGAAGTTATGGGTGGTCTGGGTGGCTTCGGTGCGCTGTGCGCATTGCCGCAAAAATATCGTGAACCGGTACTGGTTTCCGGCACTGACGGCGTAGGTACAAAACTGCGTCTGGCGATGGATCTGAAGCGCCACGACACCATCGGTATTGACCTGGTGGCGATGTGTGTCAACGACCTCGTGGTACAGGGCGCTGAACCGCTGTTTTTCCTCGACTACTATGCCACGGGTAAGCTGGACGTCGATACCGCTGCCAGCGTGATCGCCGGTATTGCCGAAGGTTGCCTGCAGTCCGGCTGTGCGCTGGTCGGGGGTGAAACCGCTGAAATGCCGGGGATGTATCACGGTGAAGATTACGATGTGGCCGGTTTCTGCGTAGGCGTGGTTGAGAAATCAGAAATCATCGACGGCTCAAAAGTGGCTGATGGCGATGTGCTGATTGCGCTTGGCTCCAGCGGCCCGCATTCCAATGGTTATTCCCTGGTGCGTAAAATTGTCGAAGTCAGCGGCTGTGACCCGGAAACAACCGAACTGGAAGGCAAATCACTGGCCGATCATCTGCTGGCGCCTACCCGCATTTATGTGAAATCCATTCTGGAACTGATTGAGAAGGTTGACGTGCACGCAATTGCCCACCTGACCGGCGGCGGTTTCTGGGAAAATATCCCACGCGTCTTGCCTGACAACACCCAAGCCGTAATCGATGAATCCTCCTGGCAATGGCCAGCCGTCTTTAACTGGCTGCAAACAACGGGTAACGTCAGTCAGCACGAGATGTATCGCACCTTCAACTGCGGCGTAGGCATGGTTATCGCTCTGCCAGAAGCTGAAGTGGACAATGCTCTTGCGCTGCTGAACGAAAAAGGTGAAAACGCGTGGAGAATCGGTATCATCAAAGCGTCCGATTCCGAACAGCGTGTGGTCATTGAATGAAAAATATAGTGGTGCTCATTTCCGGTAACGGAAGCAATTTGCAGGCGATCATTGACGCCTGCAAACAGAAAAAAATCAAGGGCACCCTACGTGCAGTATTCAGTAATAAGGCCGACGCGTTCGGCCTTGAACGTGCACGCGAAGCAGGCATTCCGGCTCATTCGCTGGAGGCAAGCCAGTTTGCCAGCCGTGAAGCCTTTGATCGCCAGCTAATACAAGAGATCGATGCCTATGCGCCGGACGTCGTGATACTGGCCGGGTATATGCGTATCCTCAGCCCGGCGTTTGTCGCCCACTATGCCGAACGCTTGCTGAATATCCACCCTTCTCTGTTGCCCAATTATCCCGGCCTGCATACACATCGTCAGGTGCTGGAAAACGGTGATGAAGAACACGGAACCTCCGTTCATTTTGTCACTGACGAACTGGACGGTGGGCCGGTTATTCTGCAGGCGAAAGTGCCGGTGTTTGACGGCGACAGCGAAGATGACGTGACGGCACGCGTTCAGGCCCAGGAACATGCCATCTATCCGCTGGTGGTCGGTTGGTTTGTCGATGGTCGTCTGCAAATGCGCGATAACGCAGCCTGGCTGGACGGCATTCGCCTTCCACCACAAGGCTACGCAGCCGACGAAGCATAAAATAGCCTCCCAGCCTCGTAGGTCGGATAAGGCATTCACACCACCATCCGGCACTCATGTGGGCTTTTATGCCGGATGGTGACGCTAAAGCGTCTTATCCGGCCTACATCCTGCAATTCCCCTCATTTTTTCTGGCACATGCCAGTCGTGCTCGCCATAATGATCACGTAGTGTCCCGTGAATGAAACGGAGTAAAAGTATTAATGGGTCAGGAAAAGCTATACATCGAGAAAGAGCTTAGTTGGTTAGCGTTCAACGAACGCGTCCTGCAGGAAGCTGCTGATAAGTCAAACCCGTTGATTGAACGGATGCGTTTTCTGGGCATCTATTCCAATAACCTCGACGAGTTTTATAAAGTTCGTTTTGCCGAACTAAAACGCCGCATCATTATTAGCGAAGAGCAGGGTTCTAACTCTCACTCCCGCCATCTGTTAGGCAAAATCCAGGCCCGCGTACTGAAAGCCGATCAGGAGTTCGATGGCCTGTACAATGAATTACTGCTGGAGATGGCGCGCAATCAGATATTCTTAATCAATGAGCGCCAACTGTCAGCCAATCAGCAGAGCTGGTTGCGTCATTACTTCAAGCAATATCTTCGCCAGCACATTACGCCGATCCTGATTAACCGCGAGACAGATTTAGTCCAGTTTCTGAAGGACGACTATACCTATCTGGCCGTAGAGATCATCCGTGGTGATACCATTCGCTATGCGCTACTGGAAATTCCGTCTGACAAGGTTCCCCGCTTTGTAAATCTGCCGCCGGAAACGCCCCGTCGTCGCAAGCCCATGATCCTGCTAGACAACATCCTGCGTTATTGCCTTGATGACATTTTCAAAGGGTTCTTTGATTACGATACGCTGAATGCCTATTCGATGAAAATGACCCGCGACGCTGAATACGATTTGGTTCACGAGATGGAATCCAGCCTGATGGAGCTGATGTCGTCCAGCCTGAAGCAACGTCTGACCGCAGAGCCTGTGCGCTTTGTCTATCAGCGCGATATGCCCAATGCGCTGGTCGAAATCCTGCGTGAAAAACTGACGATCTCTCGCTACGATTCGATCGTCCCCGGCGGGCGTTACCATAACTTTAAAGACTTTATTAATTTCCCCAACGTTGGCAAAGCCAATCTGGTGAACAAGCCGCTGCCTCGCCTGCGCCATATCTGGTTTGATAACGAAAAGTTCCGTAACGGATTTGATGCCATCCGCGAACGCGATGTGCTGCTCTATTATCCGTATCATACTTTTGAGCACGTCCTTGAACTGCTGCGCCAGGCCTCGTTTGACCCGAGCGTGCTGGCTATAAAGATCAATATCTACCGCGTGGCAAAAGACTCCCGCATCATCGACGCAATGATCCATGCGGCCCACAACAGTAAAAAAGTGACCGTGGTCGTCGAATTACAGGCGCGCTTTGATGAAGAAGCCAACATTCATTGGGCCAAGCGTCTGACCGAAGCCGGCGTGCACGTCATCTTCTCCGCACCGGGACTGAAAATTCACGCCAAGCTGTTCCTTATCTCACGTAAAGAAGGCGACGAGGTGGTGCGCTACGCCCATATCGGGACCGGGAACTTCAACGAAAAAACGGCACGACTGTATACTGACTACTCTTTGCTGACCGCCGATTCGCGCATTACCAACGAAGTGCGTCGGGTGTTCAACTTTATCGAAAACCCGTATCGTCCGGTGACCTTTGATTATCTGTTGGTTTCCCCGCAGAACTCGCGACGTCTGCTGTACGCGATGATCGACAAAGAGATCGCCAATGCACAGCAGGGGCGCTCTTCCGGCATTACGCTAAAACTGAACAACCTGGTCGATAAGGGCCTCGTTGATCGACTCTATGCGGCGTCCAGTTCGGGCGTACCGGTTAATTTGCTGATCCGCGGAATGTGCTCCCTGATCCCGAATCTGGAAGGCATCAGTGATAATATTCGCGTGATTAGCATCGTTGACCGCTATCTTGAACATGACCGGGTCTATATCTTCGAGAATGGCGGCGATAAACAGGTATACCTGTCCTCGGCGGACTGGATGACAAGAAACATCGATTATCGTATCGAAGTCGCCACGCCGCTGCTGGATCCACACCTCAAGCAGCGCGTGCTGGATATTATCGAGATCCTGTTCAGCGATACGGTAAAAGCCCGTTACATTGATAAAGAACTGAGTAATCGCTACGTGCCACGTGGAAACCGACGTAAGGTTCAGTCGCAGTTGGCGATTTATGACTACATCAAATCACTCGAGCAACCTGACACTAGCCTAAATAATTCAAGTTGTGGGAAGGCGGAAAATGAGAGAATCCCCGGGAACTTACGCCAGTAAGTGACTGGGGTGAACGAATGCAGCCAACACATACACAACTTGAAGTATGACGGATAAACGCTATGCCAATACACGACAAGTCACCACGACCGCAGGAATTTGCTGCGGTCGACCTGGGTTCAAACAGTTTCCATATGGTTATTGCCCGCGTAGTTGACGGAGCGATGCAAATTATAGGGCGACTAAAACAACGCGTACATCTGGCGGATGGACTCGGCGAAGACAATAAGCTGAGCGAAGAAGCCATGGAGCGTGGATTAAGCTGTTTGTCATTGTTCGCGGAACGACTGCAGGGCTTCCCCCCATCAAGCGTCTGTATTGTGGGGACCCATACGCTGCGTCAGGCGCTAAATGCCCCTGATTTTCTCAAGCGCGCAGAAAAGGTCATCCCCTACCCGATCGAAATTATTTCCGGTAACGAAGAAGCCCGACTGATTTTTATGGGCGTGGAACATACGCAGCCGGAGAAAGGCCGTAAGCTGGTGATAGACATCGGCGGCGGTTCTACCGAACTGGTGATCGGTGAAGATTTCGAGCCTAAACTGGTCGAGAGCCGTCGGATGGGCTGCGTCAGCTTTGCCCAGATGTATTTCCCGGGCGGCATTATCACTCGGGAAAACTTCCAGCGCGCCCGCATGGCGGCAGCGCAAAAACTGGAAACCTTAACCTGGCAGTTTCGAATTCAAGGTTGGAACGTGGCGCTGGGTGCCTCAGGCACCATTAAAGCGGCGCACGAGGTGCTGCTGGAGATGGGTGAAAAAGATGGCTTTATTACCCCCGAACGCCTGGAAATGCTGACCAGTGAAGTCCTGAAGCACACCTCTTTTTCAGCACTCAGTATGCCAGGGCTGTCCGAGGAGCGGAAAGCGGTTTTTGTCCCCGGACTGGCTATCCTGTGCGGCGTTTTTGATGCGCTGGCAATACGTGAGCTGCGCCTTTCTGATGGTGCGCTTCGGGAAGGCGTACTGTATGAAATGGAAGGTCGCTTCCGCCATCAGGATGTACGCAGCCGTACTGCCAGCAGCCTGGCAAACCAGTACAACATCGACAGCGAACAGGCGCGCCGCGTGCTGGAAACCACTATGCAAATGTATGAGCAGTGGCATGCGCAGCAGCCTAAGCTGGCGAACCCGCAGCTGGAAGCATTACTCAGATGGGCCGCCATGCTGCATGAAGTGGGATTGAACATCAACCACAGTGGCCTGCACCGCCACTCGGCTTACATTCTGCAAAACAGTGACCTACCGGGTTTTAACCAGGAACAGCAGTTGATGATGGCGACATTGGTTCGCTACCATCGCAAAGCCGTTAAGCTGGACGATCTGCCACGCTTTGCGTTGTTTAAGAAGAAACAGTTCCTGCCGCTTATCCAACTGCTACGTCTGGGTGTCTTGCTGAACAACCAGCGCCAGGCGACGACCACGCCGCCGACGCTGACGCTTATCACCGACGAGAACCACTGGACATTGCGCTTCCCGCATGACTGGTTCAGCCAGAACGCGCTCGTTTTGCTCGATCTGGAAAAAGAGCAGCAATACTGGGAAGCCGTAACGGGCTGGCGGCTTAAAATTGAAGAAGAACGCTCACCCGATATCGCCGCATAACGCTTCTACAGGTGCCAGAATTTCTGGCACCTGTTCTTGCAAAATCTCATGCAGCGGCTGCGGTTTACCGATCAGATAGCCCTGCATATAATCAATTCCTAAAGAAACCACCGCGCTGCGTATTTCTTCGCTTTCAACATACTCCGCCACCACCATCATTTTTTTCATTCGCGCCAGGTGACAAATCGATGCCACAATTTGGTAGTCGAGGCTATTCGAAACAATAGTGCGAATAAAGCTGCCGTCAATTTTCAGGATATCGGCGCTCACATTTTTCAGTCGCGCATAGCTGGCATAGCCAGTGCCAAAATCATCAATCGCTATCTGACAGCCAAGTAACTGCAATTGCAGCAGCGTTGCCTGCGCTTGCTCGGCATTGGTTAAGGCATTGCTTTCCGTTACCTCAAAGACCAGTTGCCAGGCTTCAATCTTATATTTCACCAGCAATTGCGCGATATCGGTCGGAAGTCGGGCGCGACACACCGAGGTAGGCGATAAATTAATAGCAAAGCGACGGGCTGGCATTCTCTCCCGATTCTGAGCCATAAATTTCAATGTGTTTTCAATCACCCACAGATCGATGCTGGAGGACAAACCGAACTCATGCGCGACGGGTAAGAAACAATCCGGCGTAACGATTTCATCGTCATCCCCTTTCAGACGCAGCAGGATTTCATGGTACACATCGCCACGCACACCATAAATGGGCTGTGCCATCAGGAAAAAGCGGTTGTGCTCCAGCGCCTGCTGTAGCCGATTCATCATCGCCACTTTATCTTTCAGGTCCCGCTGCAGGTGCATGGCACCACGACGTTGCAAATTTTCAGGCGTATTGGTGGCAAGGGAAAGTTCGGCAATGGTGCTAAGTTCGCCCAATAACAGGTAGATATGATTAACCGGAGAGCGAACATAGCAATAACTGATCCCCACCTGTGGCTGTAAAGGCATACCATCCCAGACAAAGCGGAATTGCTTGATGTGCTGATCCAATGCCTCAATGCGCTGCTGGTGGGACTCGGTGTTAAACCGCAGGACAAGGTCATTACCCGATAACTGGAAGACGTACTCATCCTGTTCCAGAAAGGGCGCTATCCAGTGAGCGATTCTTTGCTTGTACTGGATACGTAGCATGATCCCATAATTTTTGACCAGCGGTTCCATGCCAGGGATCCGCAAGAAACATAGCACGGACCAGGGCGACTTCTTCAGCTCCCGGTTCAACGCGCGCAGATTTGGAAGATGCACCATAGGATCAAAATACGCCAGACGATATGTACGTCGGGTAACGGCTCTCTGACGCGTTGCCAGCACGGCGATGTAATTTACGATAAAGGAGAAAACAAGATAGCTCGACGAGGTGATCGCCAGCTGCGTATCGTAACCTGAGTACCAGGGCATGTAGCTCTGATAATGATGTATTCCCGTAATGAGTATGACCGCCCACATCAGTGAAATAAGTCGATAGCCGTAACGCATTGCCCCCCACAGCATGACGGGCAATAACAGGGATAAGGTATAATTCGTACTGAAAATCGAGCTATTTTCATTTAACGGCATACACAACAGCGTCATCAACGTCGTCAATACTATCAACCACGCTGCAAACTCCGTCTTCGAGACTTTATTATCAAACTGCTGTTTTAACTGAGAAAAATAGCCGCGCAGGTGAAAAGGGTTCCGTATTGCCCGAATGATAAAATAACATAGCGGAATACCCACGAGGTTTCCCGTCAGTAGGGCCTGATAATTGATCAATGTGCCGGTATTGAAAGGCATGACGCCCATCATCCCTGATTTGCTCGCATACACGCCAACAAACGCGGCAAACTGAAAGAGTACCAGAAACAGCGTTGCCGGACAGAAAACCTGCCAAAATATACGCTGAAACATCAGATGCGAGTCACCATGAGCCACGTTGTTCCGTCGGGGGGCGAACACCCGATATCCACCCCAACTGAGGACAATCGTTACGACAAAGTGTGCAATGATTGACACTGTTTCAAACACGCCAACCTGTGGGAGTTTATACCAGCTGATCGCAATGATAATTCCCGGTAATGCGCCCCAGCCAAAAAAGAGCATCAGGCTAATCATCAGCGCTAAAGGTAGATAAAAAAGAACGACATTCCCCGTACTAATATGCGCGTAGGTGTTCACACAACTCAGTAAAGGCAACAACAGGGAGGGTAAGATGAGAGGTAATGCCCACCATTGGTCTCTAATAACAATATACTTTTTATTGATTTTCATAGATGCTCAGTAGAGTCCCTCACATCCTGAAGGGGTATTCAGACAGGTATCCCACCTGACTTTAAAACAATGATGTACAACACATCATAATGACCCATCAATTTTAGTTATCACCTGAATAGGGCGTTTGACATATATCAAGGAAAACAGGACCCATTAATCATTTATTACCTTTTTCCTCTTTTGTTATCGTTAATTCATTATTAATGCAAATAATAAAATTATCTTTCATAACATAAGAAGATAAAACAACTGATGCATTTTTACATAATGATGAATTGACCATTCCCTCACAGTGTGCCTTAATGTAAGCATCGCCCATTGTTGGGTACACTTTAAGGAACCCTTTGTGAGCCAGGTTACCAGCCTACGAAAACGACACCGATTTAACAGTCGCATGATCCGGATCGTACTGCTTATCAGCTTCCTCTTCTTCTTTGGACGCTTCGTCTACTCTGCTATCGGTGCGTGGCACCACCATCAGAACAAGAAAGAATCCCAACAGAGCAGCCTGTCGCAACAGACTTCCCCTGTTCAAATCGATAAACATTAATCGCTTAAAGACCGCTTAAAGCTCTACGCCTCAAGATTCCTTACCGGATGGCTAATCGTCTGACAGTTAACCATCCGGTAAGGGATTTGTGTTCCCTCCTGTCACTATTTTTATAACGCCACACGTCACCCCAGCCAATCAATTTTGATTTCCGCACAATTACACTATCTTTTCGCTCCTCATCACCACACTATTCACGCTGATTTTCTATGTTTCTGTTTATTGGACATAATAAACGAAAATACAGCTCAAATAGCCACTAACCAATAGTGTTAATTAATATAACTGGCGTGCACATTTATATATCAAATGTAATTGAATATTTATATGAGCCTTTTTATTTTTATACATTCGACAGGGTAATACAATGCAGGGTTTTACATTATTTCCGAAAATACGAAGCGGTCTAGAGTGGATCACTGGGCACAGCGATGCAGTTATTCAATTTGGATGGAACATTGTTGCCGCCGTGATTTTACTGTTTATCGGTAAGTTCGTCTCACGGTTGCTTTCTCGCGGACTGGAGAAACTGCTGTTAAAGCGTAAAGTTGATATCACCATTATCCAGTTCTTCACTGCGTTAGTCCGCTACATCATCCTGGCATTTTTTGTCGTTGCGGCTTTGGGCCGTATCGGCATTGAAACGTCATCCATTATTGCCATCATTGGTGCCGCCGGGCTGGCCGTCGGTCTGGCGCTACAGGGATCGCTGTCCAACTTTGCGGCTGGCGTGCTGCTGGTCTCCCTGCGTCCATTTCGCGCCGGCGAGATCGTACAAATTGGTGCAGTCACCGGGACAGTCGAAAAAGTGCATCTTTTCTCAACGACCCTACTCACCGCTGATAGCAAAGAGGTGGTGATCCCTAACGGTAAAATCATCTCTGACAATATTATTAACTACTCTCGCCACCCGTTTCGTCGTATCGACCTGGTGATTGGCGTTGGCTATCAGAGTCGGATTGCAGAAGTGAAACGCGTCATTACTCATATCATCGAGCAGGACAAACGCGTTGATCAGAGTCGCGGCATAACCGTGCGTCTGGGCGAACTTGCCGCCTCATCGCTTAACTTCTACGTTCGCGTTTGGGTGCGTAACGGCGAATACTGGAACACGTATTACGATCTACTGGAAAACATCAAAGAAGCGATGGATGCCAACCATATCGACTTGCCCTATCCGCAGATGGATATCCGTGTTCAGAACGTCCCATCACAATCACAGCCGCACCTGCAGATTGTCGATTAAAATACGCTTACAGAGGGAATTTTATTCCCTCTGTTGGGCAGCATTAGCGTTGATTAATAGCTTAAACACCCGCCCTTAAATAAAACTGAAAAGTTAAATGCTAAAAAAGCAACCGCAAATATCATCATCGTTACATGTTTCCATGTCCCACATTGCAGACTAAGAAAAACAACCGCCCCCCGCCCAAACATATCTGTACAATACTCTCTATCGTTTTCTATGCTGTATTCATGATGAAGGAATCCATAAAAATGGAACAACCGGTCAAGTGTGACCCACATATCCTGTCTTTACTGAAAAATACCTCCCTCAATCACATTGACTATCTGGTCGACGTTCTGACAGACAACGGCAAGGGCCGGGTAGCATTATCATCGTCCGTTAAGGACTTACTACTCGAAGAGAAGGCTGAACGGGACTACAGCGAGCGTGGGTTACGGCATCTGCTTCATGAATTGCAGGAATATGGCGGACACTCGCTCGTCAATATTTTCCGCAGCGAGCCGCTGCCTTATTCTGAGTTATTAACCGATGTTCATAAAAAGCTCAATGGTAAAGACAGCAAGAAAAAAAATAAAGCCACAAAAGAGCGGGAAATCGTCCTGAGTTTGTTTGGTGATGACTGGCAGTCATTAGCCGATCATGAACGCTGGGAGCGCTGCACGGAAACGAAAGTTGTCTCCGGTTTTTTCAAGATGCAGGATAATCTGCGCATGAACGATAAAGGGGTTGTTATCGGCCTGTCAGCTGCGGCAAGCGTAGCGGCATTTGCCGCACTCCGGTTACATCCCGTCACCGCTATCGTCAGTACGATCGGCCTTGCTAACCAAACATTAGGGGAGGCATACCGGGTGACAATTCCGTTCATTGCCCATATCTCGATGCTAAACATGCTTTACTCGCCAAAAATAGCGCAGTAAAAATACCGTAACTAACCCAGCAGAATTCACCCTATGTCAACTTTAGCGAACAACAATCAGATACCTGAGCAAGAAGCTGCCTTCGAGGTGGACATCGTCGACGCGCAAAACAATGCCCTGGTGAAAATACACAGCCAGCCTGGATACTGGCAAGATATCGCGCAACAGGACTCGCAGATGGAACTTGAGCCCAGCAGCATTTCACTCTTTAACCACTGGCTCAGTAGCGTACCCACCGTCGCCACTGCCGTTGCGGGTAACTCTGCACAATTAATGACCTGCTCTTTTGAATACAGCCAACTGGTGCAAGCCAAAGATGGCAGCGGAGCAATCGGCGCGGTACTTAAGCCTGACAGCCATAAAATTGGCGCACAAGCCCGATTTCACGAAGCTGAAAACCTGAAGTCGCTGGTCAATGCCAGCCTGGTTTTTAATATCGCGTCACAACTTCTGGCCCAAAAACATCTTGCCGATATTAATGAGAGACTGCGGATCATCGAACAAAAGATCGATTCGATTAAAGGCCATCTTGAACAATCGCGCCTCGCGAAGATCCAGGCTTTCCATGAACATCTCAATATTATCGGTTTATTACTGAGTCGGGATGAAATTATCACCAAAGAGTCACTACTCAACTTGGCCAAAAGCGCGCAGGAAGTGCGCTCGCAGGTTAAGCATCTTGAAAAGGATATCACTCAGGCATATCGAGAAATTGAACAATTTGAGCCAACCAGTTGGTTTGGATCTGACGATCTCCGGGAAGCGCTCAAACTGAAAATCAGCAATGTTGAACGGTTGCAGCGTGAGTATCTGACGGGTATGCAATGTTTGCTGGTTGCTAATCTTATCCTGTTCATCAAGCATGATGGCAACCAGGAATTTGTCCTGACAAGCGAAGTATATTTAAAAGAACTTAATGCCAGCAACGGCATATTTCAGCAATGGGAAAAAATAAAACGTAAAGTCGCCCATCATCTCAGCAAGATGAAGCCAATATTTGAACGAACAAGCAGCACGCAGGCAAATGCCTTACAGGTTGAACGTAAACTAAATCAAACGGATAATCTGCTGAGCACTGATAACGTTTTACTTGCACAACTCGGTGAACGCATTCAGGCCGCCCAATCACCACAGGTATTGTTAGAGATTGTCGATAATAAGGTGCTGAGAGGACGCTTTCTGCGTTAGCACACCACCGTTAAATAACTGTCTAAAATTGGTTGCATAGATATAAAACCACCTGCATCGCAGGTGGAATACATATTTAGAAAGCTATCAGGCCATTATCAGACGCCTTACGATACCACTTCAGCGCTTCTTGTTTATCAAGAGGAAAATTTTTACCGTAATTGTAATGATAGCCAATGACGAAATAGGAAAAATTAGTTCCTTGCTTACCGGCTTTTTCCAGCCATTTTATTGCTAGTTTATAATCAGGCATGGCAACATATTCACCATCCGCATACATATCACCCAGACTAAACTGAGACAGCTCATCCCCTTGCTTCGCTTTGCGCCCGGTCTCCTGGACGTACTGGCATTCCTCAGAGTTGGGAGGATATCGTTCCTGGCAGACTGCGGCATAACCCTTACTGGGGGGAAATAGATTAAATACGCCGATCAGCATTGCCATCTTGAAACTTAATGAAATTTACAATAACAATTCTTGTTATTATAAATAATCTTATCCCTTGTTTTTTAAAGAGTTATATCATATTGCCGTTCAGATAAAGATTTTATTATACGTAAAAGACACCCTTCACTACTGTTAGTGATTTACACTTTGTCCGTAAAAAAACCCGCGATTGCGCGGGTTTAAGTCTTATCTATTTTTCAGCCATGCCTAACATAATCAGGTGGTGTATCATTCCCACTCAATCGTCGCTGGCGGCTTACCGCTGATGTCATACACCACGCGGGAAATACCGTTCACTTCGTTGATGATGCGATTGGATACGCGGCCCAGGAAGTCATACGGCAGGTGCGCCCAGTGAGCGGTCATGAAGTCGATAGTCTCAACAGCACGCAGGGAAACTACCCAGTCGTATTTACGGCCATCACCCATCACGCCAACGGAACGAACCGGCAAGAACACGGTGAACGCCTGGCTCACTTTATTGTACAGGTCAGCTTTGTGCAGCTCTTCAATGAAGATAGCGTCCGCACGACGCAGCAGGTCGCAGTACTCTTTCTTCACTTCGCCCAGCACGCGCACGCCTAAGCCTGGACCCGGGAACGGGTGACGGTACAGCATGTCATACGGCAGGCCCAGCTCCAGACCAATTTTACGCACTTCATCTTTGAACAGCTCACGCAGCGGCTCAACGAGACCCATCTTCATCTCTTTCGGCAGACCGCCGACATTGTGGTGAGATTTGATGACGTGTGCTTTACCGGTTGCAGACGCGGCAGATTCAATCACGTCTGGGTAGATGGTGCCTTGCGCCAGCCACTTCACGTCCTGCAGTTTCAACGCTTCTTCGTCAAACACTTCAACGAACACGCGACCGATAATTTTACGTTTCGCTTCTGGGTCGTTCTCGCCTTTCAGCGCGTCGAGGAAACGCTGTTCGCCTTTAACGTGAATGATGTTCAGACCGAAGTGGTCGCCGAACATATCCATAACCTGCTCTGCTTCGTTCAGGCGCAGTAGCCCGTTATCAACAAAGACGCAGGTCAGATTTTTACCGATAGCACGGTGCAGCAACATGGCAGTTACGGAAGAGTCAACGCCGCCGGACAGGCCGAGGATCACTTTATCGTCACCAACCTGCTCGCGAATACGGGCAACGGCGTCATCGATGATTTTTGCCGGTGTCCACAGCGCTTCACACTGGCAGATGTCACGCACAAAGCGCTCCAGCATACGCAGGCCCTGACGGGTGTGGGTTACTTCCGGGTGGAACTGCACGCCGTAGAAACGTTTTTCTTCGTGCGCCATAATGGCAAACGGGCAGCTTTCGGTGCTGGCAACGGTGACAAAGCCTTCCGGGATAGCGGTAACTTTGTCGCCATGGCTCATCCACACATCCAGCAACGGTTTGCCATCTGCGGTCAGTGAATCTTCGATGCCACGGATCAGTGCGCTGTCGGTCTGAACTTCAACCTGTGCGTAGCCGAATTCACGCTCGTGAGACCCTTCAACATGGCCACCCAACTGCATCGCCATGGTCTGCATACCATAGCAGACGCCGAATACTGGTACGCCTGCATTGAAGACGTACTCTGGTGCACGCGGGCTGTTCGCTTCGGTGGTGCTTTCCGGGCCACCGGAAAGAATAATACCGCTTGGGTTGAATTCGCGAATTTGTGCTTCCGTAACATCCCATGCCCACAGCTCACAGTAGACGCCCAGCTCACGTACGCGACGTGCCACCAGTTGCGTGTACTGCGATCCGAAATCGAGGATGAGAATGCGATGTTTATGAATATTGTCTGTCATTGACGCTAATTCCGAGGCAAGTGAAACAAATTCGCCCGGCATAGAAGCCGGGCGCGGAAACTGATCAGGAGCCCATACGGTAGTTAGGGGACTCTTTGGTAATGGTCACGTCGTGAACGTGACTTTCCTGAATACCCGCACCGCTGATGCGTACAAACTCTGCTTTCGTTCGCAGCGCGTCGATAGTACCACAGCCGGTCAGACCCATACAGGAGCGCAGGCCGCCCATCTGCTGGTGAATGATCTCTTTCAGGCGACCCTTATAGGCCACGCGGCCTTCGATACCTTCCGGTACCAATTTGTCAGCGGCGTTATCGCTCTGGAAGTAACGGTCAGAAGAGCCTTTGGACATCGCGCCCAGAGAACCCATACCACGGTAGGATTTATAAGAACGCCCCTGGTACAGTTCAATTTCACCCGGAGATTCTTCGGTACCGGCCAGCATAGAGCCCACCATTACCGCTGCCGCACCTGCCGCGATCGCTTTCGCGATGTCGCCAGAGAAACGAATACCGCCGTCAGCGATAACCGGAATACCCGTACCTTCCAGCGCTTCAACCGCGTCAGAAACGGCAGTGATCTGTGGAACACCCACACCGGTAACGATACGGGTCGTACAGATGGAACCAGGGCCGATACCCACTTTCACCGCACTGCAACCGGCTTCAGCCAGCGCACGAGCACCAGCGCCCGTTGCAACGTTACCACCGATGATTTGCAGATCCGGGTATTTCGCACGGGTATCACGGATACGCTGCAATACGCCTTCAGAATGGCCGTGAGAGGAGTCAATCAGCAGCACGTCAACACCGGCAGCAACCAGCGCGTCAACGCGCTCTTCATTACCCGCACCCGCACCGACTGCAGCGCCAACGCGCAGACGACCATGCTCGTCTTTACAAGCGTTAGGTTTACGCTCAGCTTTCTGGAAGTCTTTTACGGTGATCATGCCGCGCAGATGGAAGCCGTCATCAACGACCAGCGCTTTCTCAACGCGTTTTTCGTGCATTTTTGCCAGCACAACTTCACGCGCTTCGCCTTCACGTACGGTCACCAGACGCTCTTTCGGCGTCATGTATACGCTAACCGGCTGGCTGAGGTCGGTCACAAAACGCACGTCACGACCGGTGATGATACCCACCAGCTCGTTATCTTCTGTCACTACCGGGTAGCCCGCAAAACCGTTACGCTCGGTCAGTTCTTTTACTTCACGAAGGGTGGTAGTCGGCAGCACGGTCTGTGGGTCAGTAACCACGCCAGATTCGTGTTTCTTCACGCGGCGAACTTCTTCCGCCTGACGTTCAATAGACATGTTTTTGTGGATAAAACCGATGCCACCTTCCTGTGCCAGAGCAATGGCAAGGCGCGCTTCAGTCACAGTATCCATGGCTGCGGAGAGCATAGGAATGTTCAGACGAATCGTTTTCGTCAACTGCGTGCTGAGGTCAGCAGTATTCGGCAGAACGGTAGAATGAGCGGGAACGAGGAGGACGTCGTCAAACGTCAGGGCTTCTTTGGCAATACGTAGCATGGGCAATATCTCGACCAGATTGGTTAATAAATATTGCCGTGGCATTATACAGAGCGTAACCGATTGCATCCACACTTTTTTGCAAAAAAACCTTGCGATCCCCGGTAGGCGGGTTACTATCGATTGAATAACCTGCTGATTTAGAATTTGATCCCGCTCACATGTTATCCTCTCAAACCTCTTCAATTTTTACCGTAAGTCGCCTTAACCAGACGGTGCGCCTGCTGCTCGAGCAAGAGATGGGGCAAGTGTGGATCAGCGGCGAGATTTCTAACTTTACCCAGCCCTCTTCCGGTCATTGGTACTTCACCTTAAAAGACGATACCGCCCAGGTACGCTGCGCGATGTTTCGCAACAGCAACCGCCGCGTCACGTTCCGTCCGCAGCACGGACAACAAGTGCTGGTACGTGCCAATATTACGCTGTACGAACCGCGCGGTGATTATCAAATCATCGTCGAAAGCATGCAGCCAGCGGGTGAAGGTTTATTGCAGCAGAAGTATGAACAGCTCAAAGCCAAACTGCAGGCCGAGGGATTGTTCGATCAGCAGTGTAAACAATCGCTCCCAACGCCGGCTCATTGTGTCGGGGTGATCACCTCAAAAACCGGGGCGGCGCTGCACGATATTCTCCACGTACTCAAACGTCGCGACCCTTCCCTGCCGGTGATTATCTACCCGACAGCGGTACAGGGTGACGATGCACCGGGGCAAATCGTTCGCGCCATCGAACTGGCGAACGCCCGCAACGAGTGCGATGTGTTAATCGTTGGTCGTGGCGGCGGTTCGCTGGAAGATCTGTGGAGCTTTAACGACGAACGCGTGGCACGCGCCATTTTTGCCAGCCGCATTCCGGTTGTCAGCGCCGTCGGCCATGAAACCGATGTCACCATCGCCGATTTTGTCGGCGACCTGCGGGCCCCTACGCCGTCTGCGGCAGCAGAGATTGTTAGCCGCAATCAGCAGGAATTATTACGCCAGATTCAGTCCGTTCAGCAACGTCTGGGCATGGCAATGGACTACTACCTCGCCAACCGCAGTCGTCGCTTCACGCAGACCTTCCACCGTCTGCAACAGCAACACCCTCAGCTACGTCTGGCGCGTCAGCAAACTACGCTGGAACGACTGCGTCAGCGGATGAGCTTTGCGCTGGAAAACCAAATCAAACAGGCCAACCAGCACCAGCAGCGCATACTGCATCGTCTGAACCAGCAAAACCCGCAGCCACGTATTCATCGTGCACAAACGCGCATTCAGCAACTGGAATATCGGCTGGCGGAAAATATTCGTACACGGCTTAGCGAGCAACGAGAACGTTTCGGGAATACCGTTACCCATCTGGAAGCCGTCAGCCCGCTGGCAACATTGGCACGCGGATATAGCGTTTCTACCGCCACCGGCGGCGGCGTGTTGAAAAAGGTCAAGCAGGTGAAAGCCGGCGATCTCATCACCACGCGGCTGGAAGACGGCTGGGTGGAGAGCGAGGTCACCACCGTGACCCCGCAGAAAAAAACGCCTTCGCGTAAAGCGCAGTAGCGGAGAGCTACTGCGCGCAGGTCGCGAACCCTGCCGTTTTACCCGCATCGATAGTGCAGTTTTCACTGCCGCTTGACTGGTTTACCGCACAGTAGTTCTTCGTCCCTTTCGTTTGCGAAAGATAGCTGTAGCTCGATGTTGTCGGCCACCCGATAGTGCTGAATACCGAATGCAGCGCCAGTAAATCATCCGCCGTGGACGCTTTCTGCAAGCTGCCACACTGGGCTGCCAGATCCCAGGTGCTGGAATCAATGGTATGTGCCATCGCCCAATCCTCTTTATTCATGGTGATATGAAGCGGCGGCGTGACACCGGAAGGCAATTCAGCAAGCAACAATGGGCGTTGTAACGTTTTACCGTTCGTGCTGACGGTATCAGGCATATTCCCCCAGAATTTCGCTTTATCTGTATCCGGGCTAGTCAGCACATTAAAGATGCCATCCAGTGACGCATGGATATTCGTGTCATTGACCAGAGCTGCTGTCAGCGACGTTTTCAACCCCAGGCTCTTATCCTGACTCAGAGTAAAGGTCGCTATACCATCAGCCCCCGTGGTTCCGGTAAAGATGCTGGCGGTATTGCTCATGTCTATGGTCGAGCTGGATGGCGTGACCTCACGAAGAACTAAATCATCCGCCCCCATCTCCGCCTCAACGTCACCATCGGTTATTACCACGCCCGCCCGGTTTGTCGAATCGCCTCGTGAGAGAGTAAAGCTGGCATTAGCGACTGGATTACCGCTGGTATCTTTTACCGTGACGGTCAGCGGGATAGTCTTGCCTTTCTCCGCTACCGCCGACGCCTTCGCCGTATCCATCGCTGTCGAGGTCAGCGTAATAGCTGCCGCAGTAATTCGAGGTTCAACCAGACAAACCTGCGCACCTTTGGTACTTGATGAACTGGTAGATCCACCACCGCCAGTGCTCAGCATAATATATTGGTAGTTTCCGGTATTTGCCTGTTTATCTCCGGCCCACCAGGGTTCATTGGAGCCACTAGGCCAGCCGTAAACGGTACCGACACCACCTGAAACGCTAAGGTTATCGATAAATAACGTTTCCATGTCACTCTTCAGCGGTTGATACGCCTTATCGCAGCCTGTCGCACCTGCGATATCCGTATTTCCGGCGGTGACCAGAGGCCAGACTTCGTTGTTATAAGTATACGTGCTGCTGTACGATGCCATTTCAGCGGCGAGCAGCGGGCGTCGGAAGGCAACACCTGCACTGTTGGTCGCGGTTTCTGGCATATGGCCCCAGTACGCGGCTTTATCGGTATCCGGGCTGGTCACGACAGTAAATATCGCATCCAGCGCGGAGGTTGGCGTTGGATAAGTCCCTAATTTCGCCGTAATCGTGGTCTTAAGCCCCATAGCATCATCCTGGCTCAAACTAAATGTGGCGGTGCCGTCGGCCCCCGTCACGCCGCTATAGGTGCTGGCCTTAGTGCCCAGCACCGTGGTCGCAGGTGTTGGCGTCAGTTCCTCTAGCGCAAGATCGTCCGTCGCCCCTTTGTTATCGGTGGTCTTCACCAGGCCACTGCGCGATATGCCGTCGCTACGCGAAATGGTAAAGGCGGCATTCGCGGCTGGGCTGCCATTCACATCTTTCACCGTGACGGTCAGCGGGATGATTTCGCCTTTTTTCACCTTAACGTACTGACCCGCTTCATCGAAAACACTGGATGTCAGTTCAATCGTTGCCGGTTGCGGCGCATGAGGCGTCGTTCGGCAGGCTTGCATCTGCATCGTGGTCGACGACGTCGTGGCATTACTCGTACCCGTGCTTAAATTAAGGCTTTGATATTGGCCTGTACTGGATAAGTCTACTGCCCACCAGTTTCTGCCCGACGACAGTGGCCAGCCATAGGTAGTTTCCAGTTCAGCGTTCGGGTATTTATTATACAGCGCCTGCAAATCGCTCAGCAGCGGTTGGTAGGTAGGATCACAGCCCGTTGCCCCTGCCGTTTGAGCTTGAACAGCCGTTGGATGCGCCCAATATTCATTGTTTTTATTATAGAAGCCTACGCCTGATGGAACTTCTGACTGTAATTTTGGACGCGTATAGGTGACGCCGTCCGGCCCTTCAACCGTCTCCGGCATATGGCCCCAGCGGAAAGCCGTATCGACGTCCGGGCTGGTCAAGACGGTAAAGATACCGCCAACACCCTCGGTCGAGACATTGTTGTCCACAATCACTGCATAGAATTCGGTTTTCAACCCCGTCGTACTATCCTGGCTCACATTGAGCTGAACTTTACCGTTACTGTCAGTCGTGCCATACCAGTATGTCGGTGACAAATTGTATTTTTGCGTCACAGCATCCGACGCTGGCGAAACCGGTTCTAAAAGTGTGTAGGATTCCGCAAGCGTATCGTTTGTGGAGGAACCTGGTGCATTTCGAAAATTTGAAAGCCCACGGTAAAATTTAATACTCACACCCACCTGAGGCTGCCCAGCATTATCGGTGATGCTAATTGTCAGTGGGATTTTCTCACCTTTTTTCGCCAGGTATCCCGCTTTGTTCGCATCCCATGGCAAACTGGAGGTTAGCGTAATATTCAGCGTTCTTGGCTCCACACGGCACAGTTGCAAGGTCGCCTGAGAACTCGCTTGTGTATTTTCACCCGAGAACAAATTAACGCTTTGCGAGATTACGCCGGTATGGGCAGCATTAACGATCAAATTGCCAGCCATCCACGGCAGCGAAGTGCTGCTTACCGGTAAACCAAACTGTGTCATTAAACCACCGTTCGGGTGGTCGCTTTGCAGCGTCGCCAGATCGCTCGCTGAGGCGGTGCTCATCTGATCGCACTGTACTAAATACGCCATGTTCGTTGTTGAGTACCAGACTTCTCCGTCCCCGGTCAGCGAGTATGCTGTCGTGTTGCTTGTCGACGAGAGCTCTGCTCGCAGCAGCGGACGTTTAAATTCAACGTTTTTACTGTTGGTAAACGTCTCGGGCATATGACCCCAATATTTCGCGATGCTGGTATCCGGGCTAGTAATTACCGTGAAAATGGCATTTTTACTGTCCGTTACCTTACTGTCATCCGCCAGCGTCGCACTAATGGTTGTTTGCAGACCAGTAGTGCTATCCTGCGTAATGTTAAACGTCATGAGTCCTTGGGCATCTGTCTGTACGTAAAGGTATTTTTCTTTAGTATCCAGCAGAGTGCTGACCTGGCCTGAAGAAATATCACTCAGTGTGATATCGTCTGCGTTGTTAGTGGTATAAATCACGTTCGCACGGGTTTTGGCATCACTACGGGTAATCTTCACCAACGCATTGCTCACCGGTAGTCCGGTTGTATCGGTAACCATAACAGTCGCGGCAATCTTCTCGCCTTTTTTCGCTTTCGCGATGCCTGTCGTTTCATCTTCATTGGCAAGCGTCAGCGTTAGCTTGCTGGCAAGCTGGCGCGGTGAGGCAAGACAGGTTTGCATGTAATAGGTTGATGTACTGGTTGTGGATTTAATATCCGCAGCACTCAATAGATTGACTGCCGCATACTGTAACTGGCTAGCGTCCTCAGACAACACAGAATCACCAGACCACCAGTACTGACTATCGCTGACGGCGCCGTTATTGCTCATCGGCCAACCGTTGATAGTACGCATTGCTCCGTCAGGATAGCGGGTGTACAGCGTCTGCAAATTCGCCGTTATTGGCAAATTGCTACGTCCGCAACCGTTAGTACCTTTCCAAGCCTCAGTGGCGGTGAGCATTCCCCACGTTTCGCCTTTATCATAACTGCCATTGACGATAGTCACCGTTTTACCCGGTGTAGCGCTAAACTCGCTCGACAACAGTGGGCGTTTATACACCACCCCTGCACTGTCAGTCACCGTTTCGGCCATATGCCCCCAATAGTTGGCTTTTGCCGTATCCGGGCTGGTCACTACGGTAAAAATCGCTGATAAAGACTGACTGGTGTTGGTGATATTCTCAATCGATGCCTGTAATGGCGTACTGAATCCCGCGCCATCGTCTTGGTTAATACTCAGCGTCACCGTCCCATCGTCACCGGTGGCCGTGTAGTACTCAACGCCGCTATCAATGCCAGTGCCCTGGTTAATCTGAATAGCTGCGGCTTCAGTCGCGTTAACGTCCTGATTACTGCGCCCCACGCTGTCACCGCGTGTAAAGATAACCGGCGTATTGCCCACCGGATTACCGCTGTCGTCGAGGGTGCTAATAACAATCGGGATGGTTTCACCTACTTTCACTTTGGCGAAGCCGTCGCTCTCTTTATAGAGCGTTGAGGTCAACGTCAGATGCGTTGCCGTAGAATGCGCACTCTGCAAACAGGAGAAATAGAGCTTTTCGCTCCACAATTGCGACGTGATGCCGTTATCGCGCAGGTTGAGCGATTTAACATAGCGATTATCCGTTACGCGGCTGAGATCGGCGGTGCTGTTTTGGTAGTTTTTTCCATCCAGCGGCCAGCCCTGCTGTGTATTCATCGCTCCGCTCGGCCACCCCGAATACAGCGACTGCAGGTCTGCCAGTGTCGGAACATAAGCCGCACCACAAGCAGTAGAAATCGAGTGGAAATCTACGGTTCCCCAGGCTTCATTATTTTCAGTTACGCTACCTGCGGTAACGCCGCTGGCAATTTCAGCCAACAACAGTGGACGCTTAAATACTGCACCGTTCGCCGCCGTGACGGTTTCCGGCATATGCCCCCACATAGCGGCTTTATCGCTATCCGGGCTGGATACCACGGTGAAGATGGTGTCCAGACTGTCGCTCACACTGGCGTTGTCATACAACGTGGCGGTTATCGCGACTTTGGTGCCATGGGTATCCGGACGGGTAACGCTAACCGTTTTGCTACCATCATCGCCAGTAATGCCGCCAATTTTTGTCACCGTATCATTCAGTGATTCACCATCAATCACCACGGGTGACACAATACCATCACCGCTACCGGCAATATGTTTGCTACCCTGGCGCGTATATCCATCGCCGCGACTCAACACAAACGGCACGCCAGGCAACGGATTACCGCTGGCATCTTTTACCGTCACCTTAAGCGCCAGCGTATCGCCCTTTTTCACCTTAGCCGCCTGCACAACATCGCTCCACTGCGCAGGGGTTACCGCCTCAATGGTAATAGTGGAGGCAACGGGGTTATCACTGGCAAGACAGCTGGTATAGACAGAGGCGTTACCGCCGGTACTTTCTGCGCCACTGGCTAGCGACATCATTTTCCACGTGGTCTCACTGGCAAACGTCGCCGACCAGTATGATTGAGCCACCGGCCAGCCTTGGACATTGTGCATAGATCCACTGCTGTTGGCATTATACAGCGCACTGAGTTGATCGGCACGAGGCAAGCGGTTTGCCGCACATCCACCAGCCCCGGTACTGCCCGCCGCATCGGTATGCGTGATGCGCGCCCACGTTTCGTTATCTTCCTCCTGAGTTCGCGTTGCAGTGACCTCTGTTGCCAGCTTAGGCCGCTCAAATGTCAGGCCATCTGCGGTCACCGTATCCGCCATGTGGCCCCACATTTCCGCATTTGCCGTGTCCGGACTGGTCGGTACCGTAAACTTCACACTACGCGCTATCGGCGTTGTGATAAGCGAATTGACGGGGACAATGCTCAGTTGAGTCAGTAACCCAACTCCCTGCGGTTGCTCGATGATAAGCGTCGCGTTACCGCTGTCATCAGTCATTCCCTGATACGTCATAGAGGCCTGAGATGAGCCAAAAGACTCGCCGCCCATCACCAACGTACCATCAGTTGCATCGATATAACCTGCAGTCAGTCCGCTACGGTTTTTACCGTGTGCCATCGTGACGGTAAACGCCGCATTAGGGACAACCAGCCCGTTCAGCGCATTGACCGAGTTCACCGTCATGGTTATCTGCTCACCCACCTTCGCCACCGCCTGACGTAGATTGGCATCACCATTCATTGACACGTCTAGCTGTGTAACCAGTTCGTTGCCAGAGCAGCTGAGATAGTTGGGTTCTGTACCGCTAAACATCGCATCGGTGCCGTTCGCAAGATTGACGTGCGCAGTCTGAGTACCGTCGGTATCAGCGGAAATATAGCTATGGCTGGCAGTTGGCCAACCATAATTGGTCAGCATGGTGTTGCCAGAGTGGGCCGAATAGAGCGCATCCAGAATCACCTGCCCCGGCACTTGCCCTACACCACACTGCGCGGTCGCCGCAGTGACGGAATTAAAAGTCGCCCAGTCCTCATGATTCTCAACGGTTGAACTGGTATTTGCCGTTGCCTCACCCGCTAGCAGTGGTCGTTTGTAGATATTACCCGCCTCAACAACGCCCTGCATATGACCCCACATGCGTGCCTGCGTAACATCCGGACTCGTTACTACAGTAAAGATGACGTTAGCCGTGGATTCGGTGCCATCCGCCAGTACCACACGCAGCGGTGTCAGAACGCCTGCACCGTTGTTCTGCGTTAACTCCAACGACAACTGGCCGTTGGCGTCGGTAATACCATGGTAATGATTCGGCGTACCGGAACCTTCAATGCCCACCAGCACCGGATTGTCATCCCAACCGTATTTAGCCCCTTCAGCCTGAGCCTCGGTATTGGTTTGCCCCTTACGGTTCTGCTCATCACCGACAAACAGATCAAAATAGCGATAAGGCAGTGCTGAACCGGTCTCTTTATCGGTAATGGTGATCCTCATACTGATAGAGTCCCCCACCGGCACCTTTGCAGCATTCAGACTGCTATCCATATTATCCAGCGTCAACGTCAACGCAGGCGTCACGTCCGGCGAGGCTTTATCGACACAGCTCACCACCGATGTTGTCGTATCGGGTTCTTCAACAACACGACGGCTGAACATATTGACACCTAAGTGATTCGTCGCCAGCGTCCCTGCCGACGATGACCAATACTCATTGGTACCCGCCACCGGCCAACCCAACTGGTTCGCCAGATCGCCGCGAGCAATTTTCAACCCCATTAACTGACGCGCATCGGGTAAAATGTCACAGTGTTCATCGGCACCACTCCAGTTAAATAGCGCCCAAGTTTCGTTATTTGCACTCACGGTCCCGCTTGTACCTTCTGCTTCTGCCGCGAGCTTCGGTCGAGTGAAGGTATAGGTTTCACCTTCCACATCCGCGCTGGAGGTTTCCGCCATATGCCCCCACATATTGGCATTGGTGCTATCCGGGCTGGTTAGTGTGGTGAAAATCACATCAACGCTAGCTTTCAACGTGGTGGCATTGGTCGGAGAAACCGTCAGCGGAGTTTTGACACCAGGGCCATTCGCCTGCGTGATTACAACGCTGGCGTTACCATTAGCATCAGTGGTGCCGTGATATTCCGTTGTCGTGGTGGTCAGTTCGGTGTCGCCAACATGCACGGGTGCAGTATTATTCACGGTATTCTGGCGGTTCAGTGCATCGCCACGGGTGATTACAAATGCCGTATTACCTACAGCATTACCCTGACAGTCATGCGTGGTGACCGCCAGCGTAATGCTCCCGCCCACATTCACCTTTGCAGCTTTCAGCGTTTCGTTGTAATTATCCGCCGTTACCTTCACTGGATCGCCAGCCGCGGCGGTAATCGTTACCGGAATCTTCTGCTCTAGCAGGGTGGTGGCATTGCTGAAGGGGGTACCCGTGATCGTTTGCAGATATAAAACAGCCGGCGTGGATGAATCATCGTTCTCAATTTTCGGCCAGATTACATAGTTTTTCCCGGCCATATTCTGCGCACAGAATGTTTGATTGGCGACAGGCTGCGGATTGAGTGGCTCATCCGGAGTCGCAGCATCGGCCCAGGTTAGGGCAACGTTCGGCGTTTTCTCTTCCCAACGAACGGGCGGTACCGCAAAAATATCGCCTTCGGTATCCAGAGGATTAACGAGCTGCAGCGCGCTAGCCGTATCGTCGGTGTTGAAGTCACGCGGCATAGCACTAAAATTAATGGTGTTGGTTTCATCTGACTTGAGCTGAATACTGCCCTGATAGACAGGGATCGTGACACCGTCGGCCAGCGGCACAGTACCGTTGATTGCATCGGTTGAGGTGTTCACTTCCTGCCAGGTACCGCTTTTCAACGCACCGGACACTGGCGCAGAAAAACTGCTGAACATTAACAGCATGATCAATAAAAAGTGGGAAATCCCTTCCCTGCGCAGACTGCCATCCATAAGCTATATCCACCTGTATTTGCTCTGTATTCAACATCTTTTGCTTAACCGTTAGCTAAGCAAAAGACGCGGAAAAGACCATCCCTTTGCAGGGATGGTCGGGTAAGTATTATTTGCGTTGATAATCGATGGACAGTCCGTAACCCTGCACGCCATCGTTGCCAAGGGTAACACCACCGCTTTCGCCGTTGTCGAAGGCACTCTTCGCTTCGGCATTGGTAACCGGAACCACCAGATCGGTGTTGTTATAGGTACTGCTGACAAGACCGCCCGCCGCGCCCAGTTGCTTACTGTTGCCGGTAAATTTCCAGCGGTAGTTGTAATCGCTGGTAACGTCTTCACCGGTATCGTAGGTGCCGTTACTGTTTTTATCTTTCCACAGCAGAACTTTATAGGTGGTATTGGTTTTAAGCGTAGTCGCCGTACCCAACAGGTTAGTCGTCGAACCTGCCTCGTAAACCACCACTTTCACGTTTTCATCAACCACTGGACCTTCCGGAATATCATCATCGTCCGCACCGCCACCCGCATTGGTAGAAAGGTCACCGAGCAGCAGTACGGTGGCAGCGTTGGGATCCCCGGTGGTGGTGGTTGGTGTCATTTTGATACCGAGATAATAGTCGGCATCATCAGCCTGAATGGTATAGCTATCCTGCCCGGTTGTTCCGCTAATCTCTGCCGCATCCGAACCATCCTGGTTCTTAGAACGCACCCAAACCATTGTCGCTTTGGTGGCGGTATTGTTGGCGTCAAGGTCACCTTCCGTATCGCCAATCGCCCAGTTGAGCGTCACCTTATCGCCCACGTGGAACTGCTTGTCACCTTCGCTGATGACCGTACGACTAGCGCGTTCGACAGTGACCGTCACATGATCTTTGTCGGTATCTGTAGTTTTATCTGCCGCGCGAGTGATCCACGGTACAGTCCCCTGAATCGTCCCCGTGCTGTCGGAAACAATCTGCCATTGTCCACTCTTAAGATTGCCATTTGCCGCCATAGCCGGAACGGAACAATATCCTGCGACTACCAGTGCCAGAGCGACCTTAGTTAGTCGACGTTTTACGATTTGCTGCATTAAGACTCTCCTTTTCTTTATGTTTCAGCGATTGGCCGCTCAGCCACTACGCTGTGCTATTTCTGGCTATACGAAACCCGTATGCCGTATCCCTGAACGCCATCCTGGACATTCGCGCCAAATTTCTGCGCGGCCTCTTTGTTGGTTGCAGGAAGAACTAGATCTTCATTGGTGGTATTTGACTCGGCGCCGGTATGCCCATGCGTGCTCTGCCCAGTGAACTCCCACTGGTAGTCATACTGCGCCATTTCTTCTTCCGTCAGCTGCTCTGACATCTGGAATACGCTATCGCTGTTGGCATCACGCCAAAGCGCGAAGCGGTAGGTATTATTGAGCGTGGGGTGTTGTTGTTCTTTGCCCATCAAATTGACCGGCTGTGCGGCTTTTACTTGATAGATGATACCGCTGACACCACCGGAGTCACTTCCCAGAAAGGTAACGTCAACATAGTTACTGTCGCCATAAACATCCGTATTTGCTTTCCAGCGGTAGGTTCCCGGCAACGTACTCGACAACGTAACCGTACCCGCCGTTTTGTCTCGATTAGCGATAAATACACAGGGGTTTTCTACAGTACACGCCGTCGTCGACAGCGCGACTTTTTTATCATTGCTGTCGTACAGCTCAGGGGTCATTACGTCATCAACCAGCTCGTTGCCATTACGGTCGGTGGTATCACCATTCGAATCGGTTAACAGCACGTCCAGCACCACGCCATCAGCACCATCAGCCTGTGCACTGGCAGCGTGGCTGTGATCGGTACGATCGGCATCAGCGATATTATCGACAACCAGCTCAATCCGGCGGTCCTGCTGCACGGTAATTTCCGCAATGCCCGAGTTCTGTTTGTTCCCCTTATCATCTTCCAGGGTGATGCGGACTTTCCAGGTATTCAACGTCGTACGTTCTTCTTCTGTGCTGGCATTGATCCACGCTGGTAGCACCAAATTCCAGCGGTTATTGTTACCTTCTGTGAGCATGTTCGCTTTTACCACCGGCATCACCAGCGTGCGGTTGGCGTTGTTTTTCGCCTGCCATGAGGCTGTAATAATTTTATAGCGATGGTTAATGAGCGCGTTGATCGTCCATTTACATTTCTCCAGGCCAATACCGGCTTCCGGTTTGTCCTGAATGACACATTCTGGGTTTTCGTTGGTTTCATCGGCTTTCAGCCACAGAGTGACATCCAGCGGATCCTTTTCGCGGTATTCCAGAACGATAAAGTTATTACGATCGACAAAATCGGTGCGGCTTCCAGCCAACGAGTGTTGGGTTTTCACATTTTCGGGATCAAGCTGTGCTGCCAGCGGGGTACCAAACTGGTAGGTCATTGATGCCGTTACGCTTAAGTCAGTATTGTCTCCCGTACCAGCCTTATAATCTGCCGCCAGCGTAAGTAAAGGAACCGGTGTGTAACTCATTCCAACGGTCACAGCGTGCGGATTTTTTTGCAGGTTATCTGTCCCGAACAGCGCGACCTCATCACCATAATACTGCTCATAAATCAGTTTGCCGCCAAGCTGCGGATAGAATGGTAGCCACGCCTCTGTCCGCACGTCCCAGCCTTGAGCCGGACGTTCTTCGTAAAACTCAAAATCTTCGGAATCTTTCCAGTCCGACAGAGGATGGTAATAGTTTCCGGAAAAACGCAGAAAATCGGTCCACGCCTCGCCACCTAAACCCAGACGGCGGTGACCACGCGTAAAATCGTAGTCATAAAACACGTTGCTCCCCAGCAACCACGCCCCTACATTCTGACGCACGCCGAACCCCACGTTACCAATGGTACGATCTTCTTTTCGCTGGGCTGAAAACTGACTAAAAAACAATGTGCTTTGGGTATCGTACCAGGGAACAAAATAATCCAGCGAACTACCTTCCAGATCCCCCCCTTCACCAATTGCCAGGTTGGTACGCACTTTGCCATAGGGCGACATTAATGATTCAATTCCAGATTGTGCAGACGAAGTCATTTGCCCCTGAAAATAGCTACGGGCCTGAGATTCAAGCGCTTCTGGTGTTAGATTATCAAACCCTTGCGTGGCAGAATTAATAAAATAGTCAGCGCTTTTTTCTGTATATGATTTTCCGAGATTCTCTTGTTCTTTTTTTTGCGCTGAGTCACTGGCTAAATCAGGTAATGAGGTTTCACTCACTTTTTCAGCTACTGGAGATACACTGGTGCCTGAGGCTGAAACAACGCCACCATAAAGTAACACGAGTATGAGAATGCGCATCCATTGCGCCATACGACAACCATCCTTGAGTTTATCGCAATAACTAAAATATAATATTGTTTTATATCGAGAAATTCACTCCGGCTTACAATGTAAATATCAATTCATTACGCGAATGAATATATAAACATTCTAAATATTGCCTACTATCGATAATATCAGACATAAAAATAAGTAGGCAAATTAGAAACTCTAAATTTACTTTTAATTATTATTAATGAAAAATTCGACGCGTTTCTTCGAAATAAGTCCATGCCCATGCGGACAAAAGTAGTCCACAGCACCGCAGGCTTTTAATATCTGGAGTTGCTGATGACACTCCGGACAACGCGCTTCAAGCTGAATATCTTTATGACAGTTTTCGCAGTGCGCCGCTCCGTTTTGTGGCTCTACTGGTGTATGACAATCCGGGCAAGTAACCGACATGATAACTCCTTGAGATAATTTTCACTGTCTGGATTTTAACACGATTCACCGAATGAATGAGACCGACGCCGATGCGGACACCTCAAATGGTGCAAAGATGCGGTAGTGATAAACAGGGGATGGTGTGGTATGGGCTGGATTGCCGGGGCATAACGCCACCCCGGCGAAATGGAGAGATTACTTCGCGTTAGCTGCCGGTTTAGTCTGGGTATTTTCCAGCATACGGCGGATCGGAACAATGAGGACGATCAGGACCGCGGCGCAGATAAGCAGCGCAATGGAGCAACGCGCAAACAGGTCTGGCAGCATATCCAACTGGTCAGCCTTCACGTGACCACCAATCAGGCCTGCGGCCAGGTTACCCAGCGCGCTTGCACAGAACCACAGCCCCATCATCTGACCACGCATTCTTTCTGGCGCCAGCAGCGTCATGGTCGCCAGACCAATTGGGCTCAGGCACAGTTCGCCGAGCGTCAGCATCAGGATACTGCCCACCAGCCAGAATGGAGAAACGCCCGCGCCGCCATTTGTCAGCACATCCTGCGCCGCCAGCATCATTATGCCAAAGCCTGCCGCCGCACAGAGAATGCCGATAACAAACTTGGTGATACTGCTTGGGCGAATGTTCATGCTCGCAAGTTTAGGCCACGCCCAACTGAATACCGGCGCAAGCAGGATGATAAACAGGGCGTTAATCGACTGGAACCACACGGCCGGGATTTCAAAGTCCCCGATCATACGGTTAGTGTAGTCGTTGGCAAACAGGTTAAACGAAGTCGGTTTCTGCTCAAACGCAGACCAGAAAAACGCCGCAGAAACCAGCAATATAAAGCAGACCAGCAGTCTGGCGCGTTCTTTACGGTTCAGGCCCGCAAAGACAAACAAGTAGATGAAATAACAGGCGACGGATGCCGCAATCACGTACACCAGCATGCTGGCTACCGCAACCGGGTTAATCACAATCACACCCTGCGCAATCAGCGTAACAACGACGGCCACACCCGCAGCCAGCGCGAGTAACCACGCCCCGACACCGTTTTTCTTCGCTACCGGGTTGTTCCAGGTGGAGTCCAGCCCCACTTCGCTATCGTAACGTTTCATCGCCGGTACGGCAAAGATACGGAAGATAATCAAAGCTACCAGCATCCCGATACCGCCAATACCAAAACCCCAGTGCCAGCCATGCGTTTTAATCAGCCAGCCTGAGATCAACGGTGCTATGAATGAACCGATGTTGATACCCATATAGAACAGCGAGAAACCGCCATCACGGCGCGCATCGCCTTTTTTATACAGCGTACCGACCATGACCGAAATACAGGTCTTAAACAGACCAGAACCCAGCACGATGAACATTAGGCCGATAAAGAACAGGTTGTTACCCATAATGGCAGAGAGCGCAATCGACAGGTGGCCGAGCGCAATCAGAATAGAGCCATACCACACCGCTTTCTGCTGGCCGAGCCAGTTATCCGCCAGCCAGCCCCCCGGCAGTGCAGCGAGATACATGGTACCGGCAAAGATACCGACAATCGCAGAGGCATTTTCACGCGCCAGCCCCATTCCACCGTCATAAACGGTGGCTGCCATAAATAAGATCAGTAACGGACGGATGCCGTAAAACGAAAAACGCTCCCACATCTCCGTGAAAAATAGCGAGCCTAGCGGATAGGGATGGCCGAAGAACGTTCGGCTTTCTTGTGGTTGAGTAGACGGTTGCATAATTCTCCTGAAAAGATATGTGTTGTGCGAGTAAACACCACGCTGTACGCCGGCCAGTTATGTATCTGGTCGATTTTTTTACAGGTAGCGAAAAGTTAATTAGCCATTTGAGGGTCTGGAGCCAGTTTTGTCTAGTACCAACCCCTGCACTTTAAGATGAAAATTCGACAATTGTCTACTTTCTTAGATTTAAACTTGGTCAAAAAAGAATAGTCATTGACATTATACAGACACACAGGACTATAAACAGACGAAAAAAACCCGCGACAAGCGCGGGTTTTCATAATCAGCAAGGGTTACTTACTTTTTTTAATATGTTGAATCAAACGCTTACGCTTGCGCATTTGTGTTGGCGTCAACGTATTACGCTTATTCGCATACGGGTTTTCCCCTTCTTTGAACTGAATACGGATCGGTGTACCCATCACTTCCAGCGACTTACGGAAGTAGTTCATAAGATAACGTTTGTAGGAATCAGGCAGGTCTTTAACCTGGTTGCCGTGAATCACCACAATTGGTGGGTTATAGCCACCAGCATGCGCATATTTCAACTTCACACGACGACCGCGCACCAGCGGCGGCTGGTGATCTTCTGTCGCCATGGTCATGATGCGGGTCAGCATCGCGGTACTGACGCGGCGGGTTGAGCTGTCATACGCTTCACGCACTGACTCAAACAGATTACCCACACCACTGCCGTGCAGCGCAGAGATAAAGTGCACGCGGGCAAAATCGATAAAGCCCAGACGGAAGTCCAGCGTCTCTTTAACCTGCTCTTTCACTTCCTGGGTCAGGCCGTCCCACTTGTTGACGACGATGACAAGTGAGCGCCCACTATTGAGAATAAAGCCCAGTAGCGACAGATCCTGATCGGAAATACCTTCGCGGGCATCAATCACCAGCATCACCACGTTGGCGTCTTCAATCGCCTGCAGCGTCTTGATAACGGAGAATTTTTCTACCGCTTCGGTAATTTTTCCGCGCTTACGCACGCCTGCAGTGTCGATCAGCACATATTCGCGACCGTCACGTTCCATCGGGATATAAATACTGTCACGCGTGGTTCCCGGCATATCGTAAACCACCACGCGGTCTTCGCCGAGAATACGGTTAGTGAGTGTGGACTTACCGACGTTCGGACGCCCGACAATCGCCAGTTTGATTGGCAGATCCTGCGGATTGAAGTCGTCTTCAGGCTCTTCTTCACCGTTTTCTTCGGCTTCCAGCTTCGCCCAGTATTCCGCGTCTTCATCCACTTCTTCCTGCGGCGCTACGTCATCCATCCACGGCAGCAGAACGTGCTCCAGCAGGCTGAGAACACCACGACCGTGAGAAGCTGCGATCGGGTGAATTTCACCTAACCCCAGCGAATAAAAATCAACCACCGCCTGATCCGGATCGAGTCCGTCAGTTTTGTTGGCGACCAGGAAAGTCGGTTTTTGGCGCGAACGCAGATGTTTGGCGATGGCTTCATCTGCCGGCATCAGGCCAGCACGCGCATCAACCATGAACAGCACAACATCCGCTTCTTCGATGGCTAGCAGCGACTGTGCAGCCATGCGGGTTTCGACCCCGTCTTCGGTGCCATCAATACCGCCGGTATCAACACAGATAAACTCGCGTCCTTCAATCTCAGCACGACCGTACTTACGGTCACGAGTCAGACCCGGGAAATCCGCAACCAGCGCATCTCGGGTGCGAGTTAGACGGTTAAATAACGTGGATTTGCCAACGTTAGGGCGCCCGACAAGCGCGACCACAGGTACCATGTTTAAAGCCTCATTTAAAAAATCATCAGACAACGGACGTATTTTTACGCCATTGTTAAAAACAGGAAAACGGCCCCTGCACCAGGAGCCGTTTTTCAAAGCGAGCGGCAGGACGATTAACGCGTAATGGAATACAGCGTACCGTCTTTCGCCTGGATCAGCAGTTTACCATCAGCCGATACTGGCTCGGTCAGGAAACCGGAGCTGTCAACTTTCTGCTGGGCCACAAAGCGGCCATCATCAATGTTAATCCAGTGCAGATAGCCTTCGCTATCGCCGACAACCAGATTGCCATTATACAGCGCCGGAGACGTCAGCAGACGGTGAAGCAGATCGCTCTGCGTCCACAGCGTTACGCCGCCGTCAGTGGTTAACGCCAGCACGCGGTCATTCTGATCTACCAGATAGATACGATTGCCATCGACGATGAAATCATTCACCGAGCCGAGTTCACGTTTCCACATAACCTGGCCGCTGCGCAGATCCAGCGCCGTCAGGTTACCATTATAAGCCAGGGCGTACACAACGCCATTAACGATAACCGGCGTGGTGTCAACATCACTCAGACGATCGATTTCTGTTGGACCGGTCGCCTGAGAAATACGTTGCTGCCAAATCATCTGGCCCTGTTGCATCAGCACAGCGCTCACGCGACCGTTATCACCGCCGACAATCGCCGCACCAAAAGCGCTAGCCGGGGCTGATTCGCCGCGTAACGAAAGCGATGGCATATCCAGGTTGACGGTCCATTTGACGGCACCGTCAGCTTCGTTTAACGCCTGCAGTTGACCGTTGCTGGTGTGAATCAATACCACACCATCACTCACCACCGGGCGAGACAGCGCTTCACCGGCAACACGAGTCTGCCAGGCAATAGTACCGTCGCTGGTATTAAGCGCATAAACCTGGGCTTTTTCGCTGCCGATATAGACGTGACCACCGGAAACCGTCACACCACCAGAAAGCTGTGCAGAGACTCTAGAGAACCAGCCGTCTTTTTCCGCCAGATTGACGGACCAGACTTCTTTGCCATCATCCGCGTTCAGAGCTTTAACGACGCCTGTACGATCCGCCGCATAGACAACGTTATCTGCCAGCGCAGGATGAAGATTGGAATAGAAATCACCAATACCGTTACCTACAGACGTGCTCCAGGCTGTAGACGGAGTAAACTGGTTTTCAACCACCGGTAATGGGGACATCTTAACGACATCTTCTTCGCCACCAAACAGTGAACAGCCGCTTAATAGGGTAACGGAAAGCAGCCCTGGCAGAAGTAATTTACGCAATTGCATCGGGTCCCTCTCAGATGGACAAATTATTGATTTTCATCTGCATCATTTCGCTCAGAGCAGGAGAGGCTTCGCTTTTTACACCCGCTTCCCATGCGCTACGCGCGCCTTGTTTATCGCCTTTGCTCAGCAACGCTTCGCCACGCAGATCGGCGACAATGGCCGCCCACCCTTCACCTTTAATGGTGTCGAGCGTTTTCAGCGCGGTATCCGCTTGTTTAAGCTGAACTTGCACACGCGCAAGACGCAGATTAATCACCGCTTTGAGATTCTCATCGCTGGTCGCCGCCAGTCCTTGTTGCAACTGGGTAGCGGCTTTCTCAAGTTCGTTTTGATCAACAAACTGCTGCGCCAGTTCCATCGACGCTAACGCGCCGTAGGTATTTTTGTTCTCTGCGGCAAATTTCTCTGCGGCAGGAATGCTGTCCTGCTTACCCGCACTGACCGCAGTCACTGTATTTTGATACGCCAGAGAAGCAGAGCGTGTGGACTCCGTCTGATGGCTGGTCCAGTAACGCCAGCCAACCAGTGCGCCAACCCCTAAAATAACCCCAACCACCAGCGCTTTGCCATTTTCGGCAAAGAAGCGTTTTACCGCATCAACCTGGTCGTTTTCGTTCTCGTAAATTTCCACGCTGTCCTTCTCCTTAGCAAGTCAAAGTGCGCAAATGCGCGGCAACGCTATCCTGCGCTACTGCCGTTTGCTCACCAGTGCGCAAATCCTTCACTACAACAGTACCGTCAGCCACTTCGGACTCACCCAGTACCAGTGCAACGCGAGCGCCCCACTTATCGGCGCGAGCAAACTGTTTCTTAAAGTTGCCGCCACCGTGGTTTGTCATTAGTTTTACGCCCGGAACTTCATCGCGCAGACGTTCAGCCAGCGCCATTGCCGCCGACTGCGTATCTGTACCTGAAGCGATCAGGTATATATCGACAACAGGAGAAGCAATAAATTCCGGATTAACTGCCTGAACTAACAAAACAAGTCGTTCCAGACCCATCGCGAAGCCAACCGCTGGCGTAGCACGACCGCCAAGTTGCTCGACCAGACCGTCATAACGACCGCCCGCACACACGGTACCCTGCGAGCCCAGGCTGCTGGTGACCCACTCAAATACGGTACGGTTGTAGTAGTCGAGACCACGAACCAGTCGTTGGTTAACGGTGTAAGCAATACCTGCTGACTCCAGCAGCGTACACAGACCGGCGAAATGCGCGCGTGAATCCTCATCCAGGTAGTCGCCCAGCGCCGGAGCGTCGTTGAGCAGCGCCTGCACTTCCGGATTTTTGGAATCGAGTACACGCAGCGGGTTGGTATACATGCGACGCTTGCAATCTTCGTCCAGTTTGTCTTTATGCTGTTCCAGGTACGCCACCAATGCATCTCGGTAGTTAGCACGGGCTTCCAGAGAACCGATGGAGTTCAGTTCAAGGCTAACATGCTGAGAAATACCCAGTGCACGCCACCAGCGAGCGGTCAGCATAATCAGCTCAGCATCAATGTCCGGGCCTTGCAGGCCAAACACTTCGACACCCAGCTGATGGAATTGGCGATAGCGACCTTTTTGCGGGCGCTCGTGGCGGAACATCGGTCCGATATACCACAGACGCTGTTCCTGATTGTACAGGAGACCATGTTCGATGCCGGCACGTACGCAGCCAGCCGTTCCTTCAGGACGCAAAGTCAGGCTATCGCCATTACGGTCCTCAAAGGTGTACATCTCTTTTTCAACCACGTCGGTCACTTCACCGATCGCGCGTTTGAATAACGGGGTCTGCTCTACAATCGGCAAGCGGATTTCACTGTAACCGTAGCTGCCGAGCACGTTTTTAAGAGTGCCTTCAATGCGCTGCCAGATGGCGGTTTCGCCAGGCAGATAATCGTTCATGCCGCGAATGGCTTGAATGTTTTTTGCCACGTTTATTCTCTTTATGGATATAAAAATGAACCCTCAGCGCTAACCCGAACAATGCGGGCGCCATGCGGGTTCAATCATACACGGGAAGCACGCCGCTTCCCATCACGTTGTTATTTTTCAACCTGCTGCACGTCAATTCGACGCGCTTCGTCCAGGATGCTGGCTTTGGCACGAATACGGGCTTCTAGCTGGGTAATCATATCGTCGTTATCGATACGATCCTTACGTACACCGTCTTCATACAGGCCGCTTTTCTTGTTGCCACCCGTCACGCCGAGCGTGGAAACCAACGCTTCACCAGGACCGTTTACCACACAGCCGATGATCGAAACGTCCATTGGCGTGATGATGTCTTCCAGACGTTGCTCCAGCGCGTTAACCGTGCCGATGACGTCAAACTCCTGACGAGAACAGGTTGGGCAGGCGATAAAGTTGATCCCGCGCGCGCGAATGCGCAGCGATTTCAGAATATCGAAGCCTACTTTGATCTCTTCTACCGGATCGGCCGCCAGAGAAACGCGCAGCGTATCGCCGATCCCTTCTGACAACAGCAAACCCAGGCCAATCGCGGACTTCACCGATCCGCTGCGTGCGCCACCGGCTTCGGTGATCCCCAGATGCAGCGGCTGATCGATCTGTTTGGCTAACAGACGATAAGATTCAACGGCAAGGAACACATCAGAGGCTTTAACGCTCACTTTGAACTGGTCGAAGTTCAGACGATCGAGATGATCCACATGACGCATAGCTGATTCCAGCAGCGCCTGCGGCGTGGGTTCGCCGTATTTTTCCTGCAGATCTTTTTCCAACGATCCGGCGTTAACGCCGATGCGGATAGGAATGTTGTTATCGCGAGCGCAGTCCACCACCATGCGAATACGCTCTTCATTACCGATATTGCCTGGGTTGATACGCAGACAGTCGACGCCGTATTCCGCTACTTTCAGCGCGATACGGTAGTCAAAGTGAATATCGGCAACCAGCGGGACTGTGACTTGCTGTTTGATAAGCTTGAACGCTTCTGCAGCATCCATTGTCGGTACAGAGACTCGGACAATGTCAGCCCCAACGCGTTCCAGCGCTTTGATTTGATTGACCGTCGCCGCCACATCCGTGGTCCGCGTATTGGTCATAGACTGTACGGCGATGGGCGCGCCATCACCAATCGGCACATTCCCAACGTAAATGCGTGTCGATTTTCTACGTTGAATTGGAGCCTGATTATGCATTAAAAAATCTCCCGCATTGCCGTCTGTTACTGAGCCGCTGGTTGTTCGGCATTTACGGTCAGACGCGCAACCTGGTTAGTTCTGATAAAACGACTCAGGTCGACAGGTTTACCCTGGAACTGAATCTGCACTGCTGCCGGTGCACCAATTTTCAGTTTGTACGGTGCCTGGCCGACAAGATTTAACGTGCCATCTTTACGCTGCATACCGCTAAACAGTTTTTTACCGGTCGCATCACTGACTTCCAGCCAGCAGTCGGCGGTAAAATTCATCACCAGCGCGTTAGGATCGGCGGCAGGTGTTGTCACACCCGCTTGATCGGTCGGCAAAGGTGCCGCCGTAGCCGGTGAGGTTGGCGCCGTTGTCGCTGTGTCTACGTTGGCCTGAGACGGTGCCACTACCGCATTCTGTTGCGCATCTGCAGCAGCTGCTGGCACTGTGGCAGCGTCAGGTGCTGACGCTGCGTCTGCCGCCGCGCCATCATCCGGCGCGGGGGGAGTCATATCCTGACTTGCCGCAGCGCTGGTATCTAACGGCACGCTCTGGGCACTGTCTTTACCCGCATTTAGCTCAGCGGAGGATTGATCGGCCATCGTGGTGATCTCTTCCTGCTGCGCTTTATGATTCTGCCACCACCAGGCGCCAGTAAGTCCAACCACGACAAACAGTACCAGCCAGGTAAAGGTCATTAACCAGCCATCACGCTTTTTGCGGCGCTTACCGAGCGAGAAACTCTGCATCGGCGCCACTTTGGCTGGGCGAATCGGAGCCTGTTTTTCCAGCCCTGGCAACAGTTCTTCTTCAGGAATATGCACCAAACGCGCATAGGAACGGATATACCCGCGCAGAAACGTTGAAGCGAGATCGGCTGGCGCCTTATCTTCTTCAATATCGCGTACCGTGGAGACCTTCAGGCACAGTCGTTCCGCGACGGCCTGTTGGCTGAATCCGAGTTGTTCACGGGCATTGCGCAGGCGAACGCCGGTGGAGAGTGCTTCATTTTTGTCGTGCGTGGCTTCAGTATTCATTCGCTACAGCTGCGTAAATATGGGCTCTGGCGCCGGTGAGCCACAATGCTCACCCACACCGCGAAACATCTGGTCAGTTAACCTTGGTCAGACAGTATAAAACGGTCAGACTATCAATGACAAAACAGCGTAAACCTGAGGGCTAAACTCTTGTTGGGCCGCTACATACTGCCTTAAAGTCGACGAAAACGCACCGTTAATATTGACCTGACGAGTATAACAAATGACCGTATGTCACTTACATTGCACTACGGTACATTAATTATACCGTAGTGCACCAACATCAAACGGTCTTGATGTCGATAGCATCACCCTGCATGCGCTTGCGCAGAGTACGCTTGGTACGGTCAATGACGTCACCCGCCAGCTGACCGCAGGCTGCATCAATATCGTCGCCGCGTGTTTTACGCACGATGGTCGTGAAACCATAGCCCATCAACACTTTGGAGAAACGATCGATACGGCTGTTAGAACTCCGTCCGTACGGCGCGCCCGGGAACGGGTTCCATGGGATCAGGTTAATCTTACACGGCGTATCTTTCAGCAGCTCCGCCAGCTGATGCGCGTGCTCGGTACCGTCGTTAATGTGATCTAACATCACATATTCGATGGTGACGCGGCCCTGGTTGGCGTTCGACTTCGAAATGTAGCCACGTACCGACTCAAGGAACGTAGCAATATTGTACTTTTTGTTGATCGGCACGATTTCGTCACGGATTTCATCGTTCGGCGCATGCAGGGAAATCGCCAACGCAACGTCAATCATGTCGCCCAGCTTATCCAGTGCAGGGACCACGCCGGAAGTAGACAGCGTAACACGACGTTTTGACAGCCCAAAACCGAAGTCATCAAGCATGATTTCCATCGCCGGAACCACGTTGGTCAGGTTCAACAACGGTTCGCCCATGCCCATCATGACCACGTTGGTGATAGGACGCACGCCCGTTGCCTTCACCGCACCGACGATTTTCGCCGCGCGCCAGACCTGGCCGATGATTTCCGACACCCGCAGGTTACGGTTAAAGCCCTGTTGCGCCGTAGAGCAGAATTTACACTCTAATGCACAGCCGACCTGTGAAGACACACACAGGGTGGCGCGATCGTCTTCCGGGATATACACAGTTTCTACGCGCTGGTCGCCAACGGCAATGGCCCATTTGATGGTGCCGTCAGACGAACGCTGCTCTTCCACCACTTCCGGGGCGCGAATTTCAGCGACTTCTTTCAGTTTGTTGCGCAGCACTTTGTTGATGTCAGTCATGTCATCAAAGTTGTCGCTGCAATAGTGGTACATCCATTTCATGACCTGATCGGCACGAAACGGCTTTTCGCCCATCTCTTTGAAGAATTCGCGCATCTGCTGACGGTTCAGATCCAGCAGGTTAATTTTTCCATTTTTATTTGGAACCGCAGCAATGACGACTTCAGAGGTGTTAACTAATTCAGACATAATTTTTTCCGGCCTCGTTGTTACACGTTATGGCCCGTGGAGGGTTGATAAAAAGAAACGCCCCGGCAAGCGGTCTGCTCTTCCGGGGCGTTGCATTGTACAAAGTCTGGCGCAGGGATGCCACGTTTGCACGAAGCATTAGCGAAAATAATATGTAAATGCTAATTCATCTCCAAAGGATTTCGCGTCGCAGGAAGACGGCAAGTTCGAGCATCCCCGGGAGCATAGAAAACTATGTGACCGGGGTAAACGAACGCAGCCAACGCATCGGCGACGTGAAAGACGCAGGAGATCAGCGAGTACGCGGGCAAACCTCGCCTTCGCCAAAGAAATAGGCGATTTCACGCGCCGCAGATTCGACGGAGTCGGAACCGTGGGTGCCGTTCTCGGTGAAGCTGTCAGCGTAATCTGCACGCAGCGTACCTGCCAGCGCATTCGCCGGGTTGGTTGCACCCAGCAGATCGCGGTGACGCTGAACGGCGTTTTCGCTTTCCAGAACGGAAACAACGATCGGACCAGAGGTCATGAATTCAACCAAGCCATCAAAGAACGGTTTGCCGTCGTGCTCGGCATAGAAGCCACGCGCCTGTTCAACGGTCAGGTGCAGCATTTTAGTCCCCACAATTTTGAACCCTGCTGATTCAAAGCGTGCGAAGATGCTTCCAATAACGTTTTTTGCCACCGCATTTGGTTTGATGATGGAAAAAGTACGTTCAATAGCCATGATTACCTCTGAAAAAATTGTTTTGTTGTGGTTTACCTGGCGCGGATTATAAAGAGCATCCCGGCAATTGACTATTGATGAAGGTAACATTTCTTTAAAATAAGATGAATTTCAGCAACAAATAACATCAGACTGGTCTACTGCAAAGCAAATCTCACCGTGGCAACCTGCCCGCCGTCATCCATAACCAACAGCTGGTACTCTCCTGCGACCGTTAAGCGCAGGGTCAGACTCCGCCCACGTTCTTCCAGCCGCTCACCGTTAAGAAACCACCAGCGTTCACCTGTCCCACCGCTGGTTTGTAGCGGCACGGAGACCGCTGGTGAACCGGGTAAGCGTTTCACAATCGCGCCATCGCGAACGCCTGTCAACTGCAGCGGTAAAGAAGCGTCCTGCCCCAACGGCGGGCAGGTTGCGGAAACTGGCGGTAGCCGAGCGGCTCGCCGCTCGGATGGCGGCAGCCAGGGCTCCAGCGGCAACGGCCAGACAATTAACGTCTGTTCCCGCGCTTGCGGGCAGTCTGGCGCCACGCGTTTTTCTGACGCATCTAACCAGACGGGAAAACGAATACCGTTAACCCCTTCCTGCTCGGGTAATAACAGCGTAGGCGGCTGGCTACCGTCCAATAGCCAGGTGGCTAAACGACGACGACAGTTACCGTCCCCGTTGGGCAAAAATTGCCCACCCGGCCAGCACACCACGCCCCGGCTGACCGACTCTGGTCGCGGGTCTTCAGGCTGGTTTGTTCCACGCGCCAGCAGCAGGTTGTTAACCTGATTCAGCAAAGGCACAGCGCTGGCAAAACCAAATTGCCCCACCACCGGCGTGCCGTCGGGTCTGCCGGTCCAGATGCCAATCACGTAACGTGAGTTAACGCCAATCGCCCACGCATCGCGATAGCCGTAGCTGGTGCCCGTTTTCCACGCCAGCGGTACCACACGACTCAGGGCGTTATCCGGCAGGGGTTGCGCGTCGTCCGCCATAATCCGCCGGATAATCCACGCCGCACCAGCGGACATCAGCGGGCGTTCCAGCAGCGGGTCTTCCGGCTGCAGACGGAGCTTTCCTGCTTTTCCCTGACGGGCAAAGGCGCTGTACGCCGCGACCATATCCTCAAGCCTGGCTCCCGCGCCCCCGAGGATCAGTGACAGATTTGGCGCAGCCCCTGCCGGTAAATACAACGGTAACCCCACGTTACGCAGCCTGGCGGCAAAACGTTTCGGGCCGTAGGCTTCCAGTACCTGGACTGCCGGCAGATTCAGCGAGCGCACCAGCGCCTCGCTCATGCTTACCGGGCCATGAAAACCGCTGTCAAAATTCCCCGGACGATAATCCCCGGTACGCCGCGGTACATCCTGCAATAATGAGGCCGGGTGAACCAGTCCATCCTCCAACGCGAGTCCATAGACAAAGGGCTTCAGCACCGATCCCGGCGAGCGGATCGCGCTCACCATATCCACATGCCCAAAGCGGGTGTCGTCATTCATATCCACCGAGCCCACCCAGCCACGTACGCGCATATCGGTATGGTCGACCACAATCATCGCCAGCGAACTGCGCGCCGGAAGCCGCCCCTTCCAGTTTTGCGCCATCTCCTCCAGTTGACGTTGCAGCCCGGCGTCCAGCGTGGTGACAATTTTGTTGCTGCTGCTTTTGTTCAGCATCATGCGTGAGAATAACGGCGCCAATTGCGGCATCTGCCTCGGTGCCAGCCAGACCGGTTCTTCGCGTGATTCCTGCGCCTGTTTTGCCGACCAGACGCCCTGCGTCGCCATGCGATCGAGCACTTTATTGCGCGCGGCTTGCGCCCGATCCGGCCAACGGTCCGGACGCAGACGGCTCGGCGCCTGCGGCAGTACAGCCAGCAACGCGGCATCGGAGTAGCTGAGTTGTGCCGGTGATTTACCCAGATACGCCCAGCTTGCGGCACCAACGCCTTGCAGCGTCCCACCAAACGGCGCGCGGTTAAGATACAGCGTCAGGATATCGCGTTTGGAGAGATGCCATTCCAATTGTAATGCACGCCAGAGCTGGCGAAACTTACCGCCAAAAGTGCGCGGATGTGGGTCGAGCAGCCTCGCCACCTGCATGGTGAGCGTACTGCCTCCGGAGACCACGCGCCCGGAGGTGAGATCCTGCCAGGCGGCGCGAAGCACAGAAAACGGATTGACGCCGGGATGTTTCCAGAACCAGCGATCTTCGTAGTTAATGAGCGCCTCAAGATAACGGGGCGAGACCTCTTCAAGCGTGACCGGATAACGCCAGATACCGTCCGCGTCGGCAAAGCGCCACAGCGGCGTCCCGTCCTGAGCCACCACTACTCGCGCAGGATTAACCTCATGCAGCGGCAACGGCCAGATTCTATCTGCCGTCCACACTGCTGCCCCTGTCAGCAACGCAGCGGCTACCAGCCAGCCGCTGCGTTTAACCCACCGATGCATCATTTACGGTCTGACAATCAGCGGACCCTCAGCCGTGCCGGTGGCACGCCACTGCGGAACATACATCGATTCCACCTGGGGTACAGGTACCTGATACGTCCCCGGTGTGACCGCGCGCGCCAGATACACCAGCGTGACCGGTTGCCCTTCGTTGACTGCCACCGCCGCGACAAAGCGATCGTCGCGGAATTCAACGTGCTGGATATCCGCTTGCTGCATTTGATTAAGCAAATTCGCCACTTCGCTGCCGCTATCCTGCAGGCTGGCGCTACCGTTGGCCAGATTCTGGTTTTCCAGTTCCAGACCAGCAGGCAGAAGATCGACCACCAGCGCATCCGGAACATTCTGGCTGGCCCTAACCGTCAACCAGACCAGCACCAGCTCGCCGCTGTGCAGAGACGAGAGCGATTTACTCTGCCCATCGGTGCCCAGCACCTGACGTTCAATGAGCAGTACATTGCTAGCAGGCTGCGGTGAGCTTTGCGGATAGCCGCTGACGTCCAGACGCAGCCACAGCGGCAGATTACCCGTGTTGGTCACCGCCAGCGTCGCTAATTGTTCCGCATCCAGATTTCGGGTTTGCGATTTATCACCCGCCAGCGGTTGTTCAGAGAGAGAGGTCTGCGCCTGCCACGTGCCCGGCAGATCCTGCAGCGTACGGGCAGCAAGGAACAGCGCATTATTCTCCTGCGTGGAGAGCCAGCGCTGACCGAAAGCCTGCTCCGACAGCGTATTCAGCAATGTATTTTGCACGTCGGGTTTCAGTTTATTCTCTTCCAGCAAGGCCAGCATCAGCGCGTTGTCGCGTAGCTGACTGCCGTAATCCGCCATCCACTGCTGCGTATCTCGGCGCGGCGTATTGAGTGCCAACGTCAGCGCCTGTTCACTGCGATTCGCATCGCCCATGTTTTTCAGCGCAATGCCCAATTGCAGCAGCGGCAGGCCAGAGGCGGCCTGAGCTCGACGTTCCCAGATCTCACGCAATGCGCCCAGCGGCGCTTTCTGCTGACGGGCCAGTACCAGCGCGGCATAGGCCTGTACGGCAAACCGGCTGGCTGCGGTGTCGTCGGTGTAGCGAATCGACATCATGCCCGGATCCTGTAAATAACGCAGCAGACGCGCATTGCCCCGGTTGATCACCTCGCTCGGGACGCTGTAGCCCTGTTCATTTGCCCGGACGAGGAAGTCCATGACATAGGCACTCAGCCAGTACTCTTCCGGCCCGTTCTTATCCCACAGCGCAAATCCCCCATCGTCACGCTGCATTTGCAGTAACCGGGAAATACCTATTTCAACCGCCATGCGGCGTTTTTCATCGCTATCACCCGCTATACCCAACGCCTTCAACTGTGCGGCGTTGGTATACAACGACGGGAATAATCCGCTGGCAGTCTGCTCCAGGCAGCCGTAAGGATAGGCTTTCAATTCGCGAACATAGCGTGCCAGATTCAGCGGCGGCTTGCCGCTGAACAGCAGTTGCCCCTGCACCGTTGCCGGGGAGAAGTTGGTCAGTTCCCCGTCCGGTAACTGCCAGGTTTCACCGGCTTGCAGCGCCACGCCGCTATTGAGAGTTTGCGCCGGGAACGCCGGACGCACGCCAATCTTCCACTGTTTATGTTGAACGGGGAGCGTTTCACCTGGCAGCGTCAAACCACTAATAACGGCCTGAATCTCACCATCGCCGAATCCCTCCAGTGCCCGTACTGGAATAAACAACGTGGTACGCACGCCAGGTGCCAGATCCACCGGGGCAGGGTTTTGGCCCATCAGTGACACTAAGCCGCTGGCGGTAAGCTGAATATTCAGCGTCTGCGGCCTATCTGTCAGATTGGTGACGTCCAGCGTCAGGCGCGAGGTATCACCGCCGGCCATAAAGCGTGGCATATTCAGTTCCGCGATCACCGGTGCAGCGACGATCACTTTACTCTCGCTACTGCCAAAGTCATCTGCGGTCCAGGCCTGCGCCATCACCCGCAGTTCACCGTTAAAATCGCCAATCGGCAACGTTACCGTGCCCTCACCTTTCTCGTTGAGCGTGACCGGCAGCGCCTGTTGCGCCACGATATTGACGTGATTAACCGGCGGTTTGCCGCCGCGTTTTAGCTCATCACCATCGCCACCGAAACGCAGTGCCGCCAAACGCCCTTGCCCTTCGATTACCTGGCCGTAAATATCATAAATATCCGCGCCATAGCGTTTCTGGCCAAAAAATGCCTGCCACGGATCCGGGGTAGCGTAATCGGTGATATTCAACACCCCGCTGTCTACAGCGGAGACCAGGACGTTAACCTGTTTAGGCACGTCACCATTTTTGACACTGGCTTTCATGTTAACGGTCAACGGTTGATTCGGGCGCATTTTAGCCGGATTTTCCAGCGTCAAATCCAGGCGACGATTTTCATCGCCAAGCGGCAAATGCAGTAACCCGACCGCGCGTTTTGGCGTAGCCGAACGGGATTTGTCGCCAGGGCGGATCACCAACGCGCTAAGATAGAGGTCATGGCGGTTCCAGGTTTTGTCGACCGGAATAGAGAGATCCAGACCATTTGCAGGGACATCGATCTCTTGCCACCACAGCGGGCCTTCGCTGGATTCCACCATTGCATAGCCTTTACCGGCAGCAGGCGCGGCAATGTGCAACTTCATGGTGTCGCCAAGACGATAATTGGGTTTATCCAGCTTCAGAGTGACACGATCCGGGCGCACCGCCCCGCTGCCGTCGCTGTTATCCTGCCAGCTGTATCCGGCCCAGAAGCGCACGCTGCTCACCGTATCGTTGGGTGCTTTCACTTCCAGACGGTAAGCGCCCCACTCCACCGGGAAGCTGATCTTACCGGTTTCATCAGCGGTAAGATCCAGTGTTTGCTCGCCTTCGACCAGATCCTTTTGATCGAACTGCGACTGCCAGCCCTCTCCTTCAGACCAGTTCCAATAGTAATCCCGACGTTCGCGGATCAACCGCACCTGCAAGCCGGAAACCGCTTTTTTCTCGCCTTTTGCATCGGCATAAACAATATCAAACGCGGCGTTGCTGTCTTCATCAACGATCGGCTGATTCACCGTGGTATCGGTGCGGTAATCATAAACGGCTTTGGCTGCGAATTGCGGGCGAATACCCGGCAGGGTATCTGCAGGCCAGATAGCCTGTTCTACCCGACGGGTCACCGGACGGCCACCCGACTCCAGCAGGCTGGCCTGCAAAATGACCTGTAACGGCGAGTGAGCTTCCTGCCACTGACTGCTGGTTGTGACTTCGCCACGACCGTTTTCATCCAGCGTCAGCTGAACTTCATCCAGACTGCGGGAGAGATTCTCTTCAGCAATATTGCCAAACTGGAATCCCGGCAATGCAGACACCGCTTCACGCTGTGGTCGCAGGAATAGCTGACCTTGCAGAGCATTACCATTCGCAGGCGCACCGTACAGGTAGTAACCCACCACCGAAAACTTCACATCGTCAGCCGGTGTAATCGGCATTTTATTGGCAGTGAGGTTGAGCGCCATCCGCTCGGGCATAAAATCTTCGACGTGGAAATCCCACATCCGTGAGCGGTTATCGCCGGTGTTGGCGCGAATATGCCACATACCGGTTGGCGCACTGCTGTCCAGCGGCCAGGTCAGACGGTACAGACCGTTTTCGGGCTGGCTGACCACCGTGCGTAATACCTGCCCATCGGGCTTAACGACTTCCAGCTTCACCGGCTGATCGGGCAACGTTTTGCCATCGCTGTCGCGCAGTAATCCGTTGAGGATCACCGTTTCACCGGGACGATAGAGATCGCGCGGACCGAACATAAAGAACTGTTTGCTGTATCCCGGTGCCCCCGCGATATCAAATTCAGCCAGATCCAGCGCCGGTAATTTCAGGTCCAGCAGCGTGGTTTGCCCGTCTTTACGCGCCAGCAATATGGCGGCGTCTTTATCCGTCTCGAGCTTCACGTGTCCCTGCGCATCGCTGGTCGCCTGCGCCAGCGTCTGCCCTTTCTCATTGAGCAAGGTAACATCTATACCCTGCTGCGCAGCGCCGTTTTCCAGGCTCTGGGTAAAGACATCCAGCTGATTGTGGTAACGGTGTGCGGATACGCCAATATCGCTGAGCGTAAATAGCGTGGCAGCATTGCTGTAATTGTATTGCCCGGCCTGGTTCATCACCGCAACGTACACCCCCGCCTGCTGCAACGGCTTGATTTCGCCCAGCGGCAGCAGCAGTTTCTCACGGGTATTGCGTGCCGGATTAAGGTCAAAGCGCCCGGTATAAACCAGCTCTGCCATTTTCAGCAGGTTGTCGGATTCCCAGTTAGACAATGAGTTGCGGTATTCCCACTGGCTGATAAACGCGCCAAGCGACTCCGGCTTCACGCGAAAGAAATTCACATCCACGCTGTTGACGTTCAGCGCCATCACCGGCAGGCCTTCGATCACTTTGCCTGGCAACAGCGAGCCACGACTGGCAAATCCGACGCTCGGCTGGACATCGCGAGTGGTGATGTTTTTTTCATATTCAGTGCCAAACGTCGCCTTATTCAGCGCCAGTAAATCGCGCTCAATAGTCACCACCAGTTCGCGGTTGGGCTCCAGATGACGTAAGCGTAGCTCTTTCAGGTTGGGCGCCAATTCCCAGGCCCCGTCCACTTTGCCGCTTTTTTTATCGACAACGTGCAGTACGCGAGAAAAATCTTGGTCAGGATCGAGGGGGATGGAGAACGTCAGCACCAGCGTCGCCGCGCCGTCTAACTGGACTTCGGAGGCATCCAGTAGCGTCAACGGTTTACCCTGACTTTGCTGTGTCAGCTTGTGTAATTGCGCCGGATCTTTTACCGACGAGGTCTGTGAGGCAGGCGTATCATTTTTCGCGTCCGTCGACGGCTTATCATTATTATCGCACCCCGCCAGCGCAAGCATCAGCATACAAGCCGCTACGCGTAAATATTTCATTTTTCATCCCTGGCCTGAGCGGCCCGTTAGCTACGTAGAACCCCTATTATGCGTGAGATTTCAGGATGTGGAAGTCTGTAACCAATCAACGTTATCTGAATTTTCGTGAATAATGTCGATCAACCCTGACAAATCAGCCTCTTTTACTTGTCCCTTGACGGTAAACAGCCGACAATTTGCCGAAACCTGGTAAAAATGGAGATGCCTATGACCACCGCCTTCTTTGTCGCTGCCGACTGGCTTGTCGAACACATTGACGATCCGGAAATACAGATTCTTGATGCCCGGATGGCGCCTCCAGGGCAGGAAGATCGTGATGTTGGCGAGGAGTATCGCGCTGGCCATATCCCTGGCGCGGTCTTTTTTGATATCGAAGCGCTCTCCGACCATACCTCAGCATTACCGCATATGATGCCACGCCCGGAGGCGTTCGCCGTAGCCATGCGCGAACTGGGCGTACATCAGGATAAACACCTGGTCATTTACGATGACGGCAATTTGTTTTCTGCCCCGCGCGCCTGGTGGATGTTGCGCACGTTTGGTGTGGAAAATGTCTCCATTCTGGCGGGCGGTTTCGCAAGCTGGCAGCGTGATGAATTCCCGCTGCAGGCAGGGAACGTTGATTTGTCAGAAGGCGAGTTTGACGCGACGTTTACGCCGGAAGCCGTGGTGAGAGTGACCGATGTCCTGCTGGCCAGCCATGAAAAAACCGCACAGATTGTTGATGCGCGTCCGGCTGCGCGTTTCAATGCGGAAGTTGATGAGCCACGTCCTGGCCTGAGGCGCGGTCATGTTCCCGGTGCGCTAAACGTACCGTGGACCGAACTGGTTCGCGACGGCGAGTTAAAAACCACCGAGGAACTGGACGCCATCTTCTTTAGCCACGGCGTGAGCTTTGACAGACCGATTATCGCCAGCTGCGGCTCCGGCGTAACCGCCGCCGTGGTGGTACTGGCGCTTACCACGCTGGGTGTCCCTAACGTGGCCCTGTATGACGGGGCATGGAGCGAATGGGGTGCACGCAATGATTTACCGGTAGAACCGATATTATAAAGCTGGAAATGCCGGATGGCGCGTCGCGCATCCGGCCTACAAAATAGTGTAAATCGTAGGCTGGATAAGACGTATGCGTGGCCATTCGGCAAGGTCTTTTAGATGATCCGGTTCTGTTTAAAATCGCGCAGGAAACCGCCCCAGCGGCGCTCGTAGAACGGCGCGATGTGTTCGGTAATAAAGTGGCTGACCCCTTTCTCACCTTTCACCACCTGGCAGATATCAATCGGTTCATCACCCGGTAACGTATCGGTCGCTACGCTGCCCGTGGCATGAATAATCTCTTCAATATCGCCCTCGGCTTCAATGCCAATCAGCAGATTAGGCTGGGCATCCGGGCTATCTTTAATCGAGCAGATAAACGCCCGTTTTACCGGTTTAATGGTTTTAAACAGCGTCGTGAGCGAGTCGATCATCTGCGCCGGAGGTTCCGCGACCTCGGAGAGGATCAGCGACTCGCCGCCTTCCAGCACTTCCTGGGTACTCAACGGATTGCCTTCTTCACCAAGCAGCAGGCTGATTTCACGCGGCATAAATTCTTTGCCGGTCGGCAGTTTGGCGTTGAGAAACAGCGTCGCACCCAGCGTCATTTCAAACAGTGTGCGTACTGGCATCACAACAAACGCCTGTTCGTCTTCAACGGCCTGCTGCAGGGCTTCCAGGGAGGTGAAAAACGGGATCACGGTGGTGCCGTCTTCTTTTTCCCAGTGCTGCAGATCCAGTGCGCTGTCTTCAACTACCGCCTCGCCTTCTGCGGCCGTACCCGGAACCCAGACGGTGGATTCCAGCAACGTGCGGAAAAAGGCCGGACGATGCGCAGGCTCCGTCGCTGCTTTTTCCAGCAACGTTTCTAATTCATTTTTTATTTCGGACATAAGATCACAAATTTTGTACATATGGGTTGTAGGCCTGATAAGACGCACCGCGTCGCATCAGGCAAAATGCCGGGTGGCGCTTCGCTTACCCGGCCTACAAAAACACCTTTCAGGCAGTCAGCAGATTCGCGATGGTGCGCACACCCAGACCGGTCGCGCCCGCGGACCACTGCTCAACCGGTGCCTTGCGATAGGTTGCAGAGCAGTCGATATGCAGCCAGCCTTGCTGATAGTTTTCCACGAAATGCGACAGGAAGCCCGCCGCGGTGCTTGCGCCCGCAGGATAGGCCGCGCTGCCGGTGTTGTTCAGCTCGGCAAAGTTGGACGGCAACTGGTTACGGTGGAATTCCGCCAACGGCAGGCGCCAGAACGGTTCATTCTCCTGCGCCGCGCTTGCCATCAGACGAGCTGCCAGCTGGTCATCAAAACTAAACAGCGCATGGTAATCGTTACCCAGAGCTGTTTTCGCCGCACCGGTCAACGTCGCGGCATCGATGATCAATTCCGGTTTCTGCGCACTGGCGTCAATCAGGCCATCTGCCAGCACCAAACGACCTTCAGCGTCGGTGTTCATCACTTCAACATTTTTGCCGTTGCGATAGCGAATGATATCGCCGAGCTTGAAGGCATTGCCGCTGATCAGGTTATCCGCACAGCACAGATACAGCTTCACACGTTTGTTCAGACCGCGAGTGATGGCAAACGCCAGTGCGCCCGTTACCGTGGCCGCGCCGCCCATATCGGACTTCATTGAGTCCATAAACGCGCTTTGCTTGATGCTGTAACCGCCGGAGTCAAAGGTGATCCCTTTGCCGACCAGGCAGGCGTAAACCGGAGCGGTTTTATCACCGGTTGGGTTATAGTCCAGCGCCAGCAGTACCGGTGGACGTTCAGATCCACGACCTACCGTGTGCAGACCCATGTAATTCTGCTCGCGCAGATCTTCGCCTTTGGTGATGCGGTAAGAGACGTTATCGCACGCCACGCTGCACAGCAGATCAACCGCGCGCTGCGCCAGCTGTTCCGGGCCGAGTTCTTCCGCCGGGGCATTGATGGTGTCACGTACCCAGTCAATGATTTTCAGGCGGCTATCCAGTTCCTTCTGCTGCGCGTCGTCGAGCGGGGCCCACTCAACTTTACGGCTGCCTTTAGGTCCTTTGTAGCCCTGCCAGAATGCCCAGCTGCGCTCGGTGTCCCAGCCTTCGCCTTCCAGCTGAATATGTTTGATACCCAGACCGTCGATTTTCCGCGCGGCGCGCTGGATAAGGCCCAGATCGTCTTTTCCATTAAGGTGTAGGGTAATGCCGTCACTGTTAATGCTGTAAGTCGCTTTTTCACCCCAGCGCGTGTCAGCAGGCTGCGTGGAAAGCGTAATTTTCATGGCTTCTGTCATTTTATTTATCCTTATTTTCGCGCATACAGGAAAACGGGCCACCCGTGGGCAGCCCGTTGACTTATTCAGCTTCGTCCAGCCAGACCAGCAAAATGGCCTCAAGGATTTTTTCGTTCGATGCTTGCGGATCATCATCGAACTCTTCCAGGTCACAGATCCATTGATGCAGATCGGTGAAACGAACGGTCTTGGGATCGAGATCGGGGAACGCGTCGTACAGCGCCTCGCCGATTTCACGGCTGTCGGTCCACTTCAGTCCCATACTACCCTCTGTTAATGCTCACGCGCATGATTGATTGTGTAACGTGGGATTTCGACCACTAAATCGTCTTCGGTGACGCGAGCCTGGCAGCTTAAACGGCTCTCCGGCTCTAGTCCCCAGGCTTTGTCCAGCATGTCATCTTCTTCTTCCGTGCTTTCCGGCAGGGAATCGAAGCCTTCACGCACGATGCAGTGACAGGTGGTGCAGGCACAGGATTTTTCACAGGCGTGTTCAATCTCGATGCCGTTACGCAGGGCAACGTCGAGAATGGTCTCACCGGTCTCAGCTTCCAGAACTGCGCCATCGGGACAGAGATCCTGATGAGGCAAAATAACAATCTTTGGCATATTAAACCTCGTCCACGGAATGGCCTTTCAGCGCGCTACGGACGGACTTGTCCATGCGGCGAGCGGCGAATTCCTGGGTTTGTTTGTCTACGTTTTTAATGGCTTGTTCGATAGCGTCAACATCGTCACCCTGTGCAACCTCGCTCAAATGCGCGGCGGCGGCGTCGATGGCCTGACGTTCTGCGGCGCTTAACAGCGCGGCATCAGCGTTCAACGCACCGGATAAACTCTCCAGTACGCGTGCAGCTTCAACTTTCTGCTCTGCCAGCATGCGGGCTTTTACATCCTGCTCGGCAAAGCTCATCGAATCCTGGATCATGGAAGCGATTTCGTTGTCCGTCAGACCGTAGGACGGTTTGACCTGGATAGAGGATTCCACGCCGGTGGATTTCTCCATGGCCGTGACGCTCAGCAGTCCATCGGCATCAACCTGGAAGGTCACGCGAATATGCGCCCCACCCGCCGGCAGCGCCGGAATGCCACGCAGTGCAAAACGCGCCAGAGAACGGCAATCCTGCACCAGTTCACGCTCGCCCTGCATCACATGAATCGACATCGCCGTTTGGCCATCTTTGAAGGTGGTGAAGTCCTGCGCGCGGGCCACCGGAATGGTGGTGTTACGCGGGATCACTTTCTCCACCAGACCGCCCATGGTTTCCAGCCCCAGGGACAGCGGGATGACGTCCAGCAGCAGCATTTCACTGTCAGGCTTGTTGCCGACAAGAATATCCGCCTGGATAGCCGCACCGATAGCCACCACTTTGTCCGGGTCGATAGAGGTCAGCGGCGTGCGACCAAAAAACTCACCCACGCGTTCACGCACCAGCGGTACGCGTGTTGAACCACCGACCATCACGACTTCCAGAACGTCCTGCGCCTCAACGCCGGCATCTTTCAGTGCACGACGGCAGGCCAGCAGCGTGCGCTTAACCAGGGCGGAAATCAGTTCGTTAAAGGTTTCGCGGGTAACTTCACCCTGCCACCCGGCCACGTTAACCGTGACGGATTCAGCATCGCTGAGTGCAATTTTGGCGGCGATCGCGGCATCGAGCAGCTCGCGCTGTACGCGGTTATCGCTGCGATCGGCCACACCCGCCTGCTCGCGAATATAATCTGCCAGCAGATGGTCGAAATCATCACCACCGAGCGCGGAATCGCCGCCCGTCGCCAGCACTTCAAACACACCACGGCTCAGGCGCAGAATAGAAATATCAAACGTGCCGCCGCCGAGGTCATAGACCGCAATCACGCCTTCCTGACCCGAATCCAGGCCATAGGCAATCGCGGCAGCGGTCGGTTCGTTCAGCAGACGCAGCACGTGCAGGCCCGCCAGACGCGCGGCGTCTTTGGTACCCTGACGCTGCGCGTCATCAAAATAGGCGGGAACAGTGATCACCACACCGTCCAGTTCACCGGACAGCGCTTCGGTCGCCCGTGCGGCCAGTGCTTTGAGAATATCGGCGGACACGCGTACCGGATTGAGCAAACCCGCTGCGGTTTCGATCATCGGCAGGCCGTTTTCGCTTGCCTGGAACGTATACGGCAGATGCGGATAACGCGCCTGGATATCCGCGAGCGAGCGCCCCATCATACGTTTTACCGAACTGACGGTGTTTGCAGTATCCAGCGCCGCGTTGGCACGGGCATCGTAGCCGACAGCGTAGCCCTGCTGCTGATAGTGAACCACTGACGGCAACAGGTGGCGACCTTCGTGGTCAGCCAGCGTTTCGGCCTGGCCGCTGCGTACGGTCGCGACCAGAGAGTTGGTGGTGCCTAAGTCAATGCCTACCGCCAGACGACGCTGGTGCGGTGCGGCACTCAGACCAGGCTCACTAATTTGTAATAAGGCCATTTTCGCTTCCGAAATTAAAAATCGAGCAGTTTTTCTTCGAGTTGTTCTGCACTGCTTCGCAGTTTATCGAGAAAACGCAGTTTACGCACGGTCTCAGCCGCCACGTCCCACGCTTCGCTGTCCAGCTGTTCGACCATCAACTGATGGCGAACCTGGTACATCTCGTTGATGCGTTTCATCAACGCATCCAGACGTTCACTGTCTTTAGCCTGTTCAATCTCGTCCAGCTCTTCGCGCAGCTCGAGTTGCTCCATCAAGAACGCGGTATCGCGCACCGTGTGCTGCTCGTTTCTGATATCAAAGCCGTGTAAAGACAGTAAGTATTCAGCGCGCATCAAGGGATGACGCAGCGTTTGCCAGGCCTGGTTGATCGTAGCGGACTGCGAAACTGCAGCAAGTTGTTCCGCCTGGGAACCGCTGGCAAATTTATCAGGATGATACTGACGTTGTAGATCCTGAAAACGGAGGCTCAGCGCCTGAGTATCGAGCTGATAGCGGGCCAGTAAGCCAAAGAGGGTGAAGTAGTCCATAACATTCTCAGGGGTAGCCTGTTAGAACAAACCCCACACGTAGCAGCAAGGCCACGGTGGGGTTATACCTTCTTACTTCGCGCAGCAGATGCGTTGTCTACACTCGTTCACCCCAGTCACTTACTCAAGTAAGCTCCTGGGGATTCACTCGCTTGCCGCCTTTCTGCATCACGAATTAATCGGTATAACAGAGGAACGCGTTACACGTGGAAGCTTTCGCCGCATCCACACTCGTCTTTCACGTTAGGGTTAGTGAACTTAAACCCTTCGTTCAGACCTTCTTTGACGAAGTCTAACTGCGTACCGTCCAGAAATTGCAGGCTTTTACCGTCGATCACGACTTTAACGCCTTTGTCTTCAAACACGGTATCTTCAGCCGCCGGCTCGTCAACAAATTCCAGTACATAGGCCATACCTGAGCAGCCGGAGGTTCTCACACCCAGGCGCAGGCCAAACCCTTTACCACGGTTTGCCAGGAAGGTATTTACTCGCGCTGCTGCACTGTCGCTTAAGGTAATCGACATAATAAAACCTCAACTCTTAATTATTTTGCTTCACGTTTGCTTTTGTAATCCGCAATCGCGGCTTTAATCGCGTCTTCAGCCAGAATAGAACAGTGAATTTTCACCGGTGGCAGTTCAAGCTCGTCTGCGATATCGGTGTTTTTAATCGCCTGTGCTTCGTCCAGCGATTTCCCTTTCACCCATTCGGTAACCAGGGAGCTGGAGGCTATGGCGGAACCGCAGCCATAAGTCTTAAAACGCGCGTCTTCAATGATACCTTCATTGTTGACTTTGATCTGCAACTTCATCACGTCGCCACAGGCCGGTGCACCCACCATACCGCTGCCCACGTTCTCGTCGCTGTTGTCAAAAGAACCCACGTTACGTGGATTCTCATAATGATCGATTACTTTTTCGCTGTAAGCCATGATGAATTCTCCTTATGTGTACCCTAAATAATTCGAGTTGCAGGAAGGCGGCAAGGGAGCAAATCCCCAGGAGCGTACATAAGTACGTGACTGGGGTGAGCGAGCGCGGCCAACGCATCTGCAACTTGAAGTATGACGGGTATACCGATTAATGATGTGACCATTCAATACTGTTGATGTCTACGCCCTGTTTGAACATGTCCCACAGCGGGGAAAGTTCACGCAGACGGCCGATAGACTTGCGAACCAGATCGATGGTGTAGTCAATCTCTTCTTCGGTAGTGAAACGACCTAAAGAGAAACGGATTGAGCTGTGTGCCAGCTCGTCAGTCATACCCAACGCGCGCAGCACGTAGGAAGGTTCCAGGCTTGCAGACGTACAGGCAGAACCGGAAGAAACGGCCAGATCTTTCAGCGCCATGATCAGCGACTCGCCTTCAACGTAGTTAAAGCTGACGTTAAGGATGTTCGGTGCGCCATGCTCAAGATCACCATTCAGGTAGACCTCTTCCATGTCTTTCACGCCGTTCCACAGACGGTTACGCAGACTGCGCAGGCGCGCCATCTCGGTTTCCATCTCTTCTTTCGCGATACGGTAAGCTTCACCCATACCCACGATCTGGTGGACAGGCAGCGTACCAGAACGCATGCCGCGCTCGTGACCACCGCCGTGCATCTGTGCTTCGATGCGGATACGCGGTTTACGACGAACATACAGTGCGCCGATACCTTTCGGACCGTAGATTTTGTGACCGGAGAAGGACATCAGGTCAACTTTCAGCTGGCTCAGGTCGATAGGCAGTTTGCCCACGCTCTGGGTCGCATCAACGTGATAGATGATGCCACGCGCACGGCACATTTCGCCGATAGCCGCGATATCCTGCACCACGCCAATTTCGTTGTTCACGTGCATAATAGAAACGAGGATGGTGTCATCACGCATCGCCGCTTCGAGTTCTTTCAGGTCAATAATGCCGTTACGCTGCGGGGCGAGGTAGGTGACTTCAAACCCTTCGCGCTCCAGCTGACGACAGGTGTCCAGCACGGCTTTGTGTTCCGTTTTGCTGGTGATGATGTGCTTACCTTTTTTCTGATAAAAGTTGGCCGCACCTTTAATCGCCAGGTTGTCGGATTCGGTCGCGCCGGAAGTAAAGACGATTTCACGCGGATCGGCACCCACCAGGTCAGCAATCTGATTACGGGCGATATCTACCGCCTCTTCAGCATGCCAGCCAAAACGGTGAGAACGGGACGCTGGATTACCAAAGTTTCCGTCCAGGGTCAGACACTGCATCATTTTCTCGGCAACACGCGGGTCCACCGGCGTGGTTGCGGAGTAGTCGAGATAGATCGGTAATTTCATTGCTCTATAAACTCCGTACATCGCTTCAATGCAAGGAACCAGGCAACCGGCTGGATGTACGGCCGAGTTAACGGGGTGTCCAACACCCCGGCCTGATTCTAAAATACTTTTATTATGCGCGTAACTTAACGTCGATCGCGTCTTGCGTGCGGGTGCTGCGTGGAGCGTCATGCGTGTGCTGGCGTCCAGACACATCCAGGACTTCCTGGTTATTCACCAGTTCACCCAACGTAATGTTGTTGAGAAAACCCGTCAGACGGTCGCTCAGATCGCGCCACAGCGCGTGGGTCAGGCACTTATCGCCGCCCTGACAACCACCTTTGCCCTGACAACGGGTGGCATCTACCGACTCGTCAACAGCGCTAATGACTTCACCTACTGCGATGCTGCCTGCATCTTTACCCAGCAGATACCCGCCGCCTGGTCCACGTACGCTTGAAACCAGACCGTTTTTACGCAAACGGGAGAACAGCTGCTCCAGGTACGACAGGGAAATGCCCTGACGTTCAGAAATATCAGCCAACGGTACCGGGCCCGTTTCGGAGTTGAGCGCAACGTCCAACATTGCGGTCACGGCATAACGCCCTTTTGATGTCAGTCTCATGTCTTACTTAGCCTCAAACTCGCCCCTGCCCGGGGTTTTTTATTGTAAAATGGGGGTATTGCATAGCAGGGGCAAGTCTGACATTCCCGACTAAATCAGTCAACTATTTACTTGACTAAATTAGTCAGGTATTTAACCTTCAGTGCCGTTTTCATTTGCCGGATAGCACTTCGCTTATCCGGCCTACTTTCCTTTATTCTGCTGCTCTATAGAAGCAAGCATTCCGCGCAGAATATTCAGTTCCTGGCTCTCAGGACGCGCACGCGTGAACAGACGACGCAGTTTGTTCATCACCTGCCCCGGATGGTTCTCGCGGATAAAGCCCGTCGACAGTAGCGTCTGTTCCAGATGACCGTAAAAACGCTCTAAATCATCGACCAGCGGATACTCGGTTTCTTCGTATTCTGCCGTCTTACCGCTTTCCTGCGTTGCCAGCCAGGCCATTCGCACTTCATAAGAAATGACCTGAACTGCCATCGCCAGGTTCAGCGAACTGTATTCCGGGTTCGCGGCAATCGCGACGTGATAATGGCATTTTTGCAGTTCGTCGTTGGTCAGACCTACACGTTCACGACCAAATACCAGCGCAACCGGGGTGTTCGCCGCTTCGGCGACGCTTTTTAAACCGCATTCGCGCGGGTCGAGCATCGGCCACGGCAAGGTACGGGAGCGCGCGCTGGTTCCGACCACCAGACTACAGCCAGCCAGCGCTTCATCGAGGGTATCGACGATTTGCGCATTACCGATCACGTCGCTGGCACCGGCCGCCAGGGCGATGGCCTGGGAGTCAGGTTTGACCAGCGGATTCACCAGCCACAGATTGGTTAAACCCATGGTTTTCATTGCGCGGGCAACGGAGCCCATATTGCCGGTGTGAGAGGTCTCCACCAGCACAATTCGAATATTTTGCAGCATTGTCTTTCTTCGGCTAAAGATTATTCGGCCATATTATCATAAAACGAAGACATATACCGAACTCGCTGCTATACTCTGCGCCGTTTTCCCGTTCTTTAACATCCAGTGAGAGAGACCGATGCATCCGATGCTGACCATCGCCGTGCGCGCAGCGCGCAAGGCGGGTAATGTAATTGCCAAACACTACGAAACACCAGACTCTGTAGAAACCAGCCAGAAAGGCAGCAATGATTTCGTGACTAACGTCGATAAAGCCGCAGAAGCGATTATTATCGAAACAATCCGCAAATCTTACCCTCAGCACACCATCATCACCGAAGAAAGCGGTGAACATATTGGTGAAGATCTGGATGTTCAATGGGTTATCGATCCACTGGATGGCACCACCAACTTCGTAAAACGTCTGCCGCACTTCGCGGTATCCATCGCAGTACGCATTAAAGGCCGTACTGAAGTCGCCGTTGTTTACGATCCAATGCGTAACGAACTGTTCACCGCAACGCGCGGTCAGGGCGCACAGCTGAACGGCTACCGTCTGCGTGGCAGCACCGCTCGCGATCTGGATGGCACCATCATCGCCACCGGGTTCCCGTTCAAAGCCAAACAGCACGCCCCTTCTTATATGAAGATCCTCGGCAAAATGTACACCGAATGCGCTGACTTCCGCCGCACCGGTTCTGCTGCGCTGGATCTGGCCTATGTTGCCGCCGCACGCGTTGATGGTTACTTCGAAATCGGCCTGAAGCCGTGGGATTTTGCCGCAGGTGAACTGATTGCACGTGAAGCAGGCGCACTGGTATGCGACTTCACCGGCGGTCATAACTACATGTCAACCGGCAACATCGTTGCAGGTAACCCGCGCGTAGTGAAAGCCATGCTGGCGAACATGCGTGACGAACTGAGCGACGCGCTGAAGCGTTAATCAGTTGTGGTGCCGGATGCGACGCTGACGCGTCTTATCCGGCCTACATTTCATACTCATACCGCTTACTAACCTAAAACGGTCGTAATCCCCTTCCCACCGGCACCGCACTCACCCACATCACCACCGCAGCAACCACTAAAATCGCACCACCGGCCAGTGCCAGCGTGGTCCAGGCCATCTGTCGCCACAATACCGGCGCTTTATTGCCGCTGAGTTTCAGCGCCATCGTCCGAAAACTGTGTACCAGTAATGCCAGAGAAGTAATGGTCAGAGAGGTTCCCGCTGCCATCGCCAGCGCCGACGCCATGCCCCAGCCAAAGACGCCCACCACTTTACTAAACAGCAGCACCATTATGGCGCCGGAACAAGGGCGCATTCCCATCGAGAGAATGATCATCAGCCGGGCGCGCCAGTCATCGCCGCTTTGCAGCTGTTCCGGGTTGGGCACATGCTGATGCCCGCAACCACAGCGTTCATCATGCACATGATGCGGTGTGAACGCGGTAAATGTCGGGCGACGCAGCAGCGTGCGTAATTTTTTTAACGCCCGCCAACACAGTAAAACCCCCAACACGCCGACCAGCGCATAGCTGGCTTTCTCCAGCCAGAAACTGCTCATATGCAGTTGCCGGGCGGGCAGTTGCAGTACCGTGAGCACCACAACGACCAGACCGATCGCCACCAGCCCCTGTAATAAGGACGAGGCCAGCGTCAGCCCGATGCTCGACCTCAGCTTCGAGGGATGCGTCGCCAGCCAGGTGGTGATGACGATTTTTCCGTGCCCCGGACCCAGCGCGTGCAATACCCCATAAATAAAGCTAAACAGCAGCAGCGATCCGCCCGTACGGGTGGGATTGGCGGCCACCGCTTTCAGCAAGCCGCTCATCTGCTGGTTAACGTCCCGTTGCCAGAGAATACTTTGCACCATCACCTGCGGCCAGGCCTGCCAGATCCACAGCACGCCACCGATCGCCAGCAGTAAAAAGAGCGCCAGTGGCCATAGCATTAGCCAGCGGCGTCTGGCTACGCGTTGTTGATAAACTACTGACATTGTAGCGTTACCGTCTGCGCAAATTGTTTACCCAACTCCATATCCTCCGGCGGCGCGTCTTCTTTATCCAGTGACTGCGCAAAGCTCAGCGTTTGTTCATTAGGCGTCGGGGTATGCACGCTAATCCGGCATTGCTTGCTGAAGCCCGGCGCCAGCGTGGCATCGCGGTCCTGGTCGTAACTCATATCCACGTAGTAGGTGGGATCAAACGTGGAAATACTATAAGTCTGTCCGGCAAGCGGCTGTGGTTGGGCCAACGGCAGTACAAACGTCAGCACCGCCTGATGTTCCTCGCGCTCCATGCCATATTCCGTCGGGCGATTTTTAAATTTTACCTTTTGCCCGTTGTGCCACACTTCGGTGAAATAGTGCTGTCCGAGGACATTGGCCATCACTTCCGCAGCCAGTTTTTTCCAGATCTCATCCCCCGGTTTGGCATTGCCCGCATCGTACAGCAGGTCAGCGGAGGTGATTTCATCCATCGTCCAGCGCATTTTCAACGCCACAAACTGGTTATTTTCACTCACCAGTTCGGTTTTCAGATGAATAAAACTGTGAGGATGCGCGCCCGCGCCAAAAGACAGGACGACCAGAAACAACGTGACAATGATGCGTTTAACACGCGGCATGATTTCTCCACAATAAATCCAGCCCGCCATCAAAAGGACGTCGTTGGCGAGAATACGCTGAGGATAGCATTGAACGATAAAATATTGAGCCCCTTTTCCGGTATCGATTCAGTTCTCAATTTCGAAAATTTGTTCATCGTTGGCAACGGAAAAAAAGAGGATTTACCGCATCCCCTTAATGCAAATGATAACAAAATGTTAATATTTAGTTTCATTTTAATTGTTTGATAACAATAAATTTGACTTCACACACGCGAAAGCCTTCATATTTAACTAAAAATTAACTCAAATAGATCCTGTAATTTACAAAAATGGGCATAGATCACATTCATAGGATTTATGATTCATTCCCTCTTCCCTTCGTTGTTAACCTCACGCCGTGACATGCCCTGCCCCCTACTAAAGGTACAACTATGAAATTCAAACTCGCATTACTCAGTGCAACCCTGGTTTCTGCATGCATGTTGTCCGGCACGTCCTTTGCGGCGGAAAAATATGAAATTGCTGTGGTTGCCAAAGTCACTGGTATTCCCTGGTTTAACCGTATGGAGACCGGCGTTAACGAAGCAGCAAAAAAACTGGATGTGAACGCTTACCAGACCGGTCCGTCTACGCCAGACCCGGCTCAGCAGGTGAAAGTGATTGAAGATCTGATCGCCAAAAACGTGAATGCGATAATCGTAGTGCCAAACGATGCCAAGGTCCTTGAGCCGGTACTGAAAAAAGCACGCGAGAAAGGCATTGTGGTCCTGACGCACGAATCCCCGGACGAGCAAATCGGCCAGTGGGATATCGAAACCATCGACAGTGAAAAATATGCGCAGGCCAACGTTGATGAGCTGGCGAAAAGTATGGGCGGCAAAGGGGGTTATGCCATCTATGTCGGTTCGCTGACCGTGCCGTTGCATAACGCATGGGCCGACTATGCGATTAAGTATCAGAAAGAAAAATACCCGGAGATGTTCGAAGTGACCTCGCGTCTGCCGGTAGCGGAAAGTATTGATAAGTCCTATTCCACGACGCTGGATCTGATGAAAACCTATCCGCAAATGAAAGGGATTATCGGCTTCGGTTCACTGGGTCCAATTGGGGCAGGCCAGGCCGTACAGAAAAAACGCGCCAAGGATAAAATTGCCGTCGTCGGTATCGCCATGCCAGCCCAGGCCGCACCTTACCTGATGCGTGGAGATATCAAAAAAGCACTGTTGTGGGACCCGAAAGATGCGGGCTACGCACTGGTGACGGTTGCTGACCAACTGCTGCAAGGCAAAGAGGTCAATACCGATCTGAGTATCGATGGTTTAGGGAAAGCCGATATCGACATGGAGAAGAAAGTGATCCGTTTTAACAAGATCCTCGAAGTCACCAAAGACAACGCGCAATCACTCGGTTTCTAAGGCTTTAGCCAACACCAGGGAACCTTAACGCCGACCGCCTGGTCGGCGCTATCCACCACACTCACACTCAGCGTCCGTCAGGACGCTCGCAGGGGTATTGTCCATGGCAGACACCACCGCATTTATCACTCTTGAGAATATCAGCAAACAATTCCCGGGCGTGCTGGCGCTGGATAACGTGAATCTGACGCTGAAAAAAGGCGAAGTTCACTGTCTGGCGGGCCAAAACGGCTGTGGCAAGAGCACCATCATTAAAGTGATCTCCGGGGTCTATCACCCTGAAAAAGGCGCGCAGATTTTACTTGATGGCAAGCTGTTCCATCACCTGACGCCACAGCTTTCTTCTCACTATGGCATCCAGGTCATCTATCAGGATCTGTCGCTATTCCCCAATTTTAGCGTCGCGGAAAATATTGCGGTTAACCGCTACCTGCCCGGCGGTGATATCTGGGTACGTCGCGGCGCCATGAAACAACAAGCGCTGGCAGCCATGAAGCGCATTGGCGTAACCCTCGATCCGGACAAAAAGGTCGAGAAACTCTCCATCGCCGACCGCCAACTGGTGGCGATTTGCCGGGCGATTGCCGCCGACGCACGGCTGGTCATCATGGATGAACCCACCGCCTCGTTAACCCGTCAGGAAGTCAACGGCCTGCTGCGGGTGGTTAACGAACTGAAAGCCGCCGGCATTTGCGTGGTATTTGTCAGCCATCGTCTTGATGAAGTGATGGAGGTGGCTGACCGGATCAGCGTGATGCGCGACGGGAAACTGGTCGGCACGTATCCTGCCAGCGAACTGGACAGCCACGAACTGGCCTTCCTGATGACCGGGCAACGCTTCCATTACAGCCCGCTGCCGGAGAAGTCATTCGACTCCCACGAACCGTTGCTGGAACTGCGCAACCTGAGCCGTCGCGGAAAATACCAGAATATTAATTTGTCGCTGCACGGTGGTGAAATTGTCTCGATTGTCGGCCTGCTGGGCGCCGGGCGCACCGAGCTGTGTCTGAGCCTGTTTGGCATGACCCACCCAGAGAGCGGTGAAATGCGCATTAACGGTCAGCCGGTCCGGTTGCGTAATAACCACGATGCCATTCAGCACGGGATCGGCTACGTCTCAGAAGATCGCCTGACGCAGGGACTGATCATGGAGCAGTCGATCTACGACAACACTATCGTCACGGTCTTCGATCAACTGCACACCCGCAGCGGCCTGCTCGACCATGCTAAAGCACAGAAGCTGGTCGCTGATCTTATCCGCGAGCTGAACATCAAAGTGTCCGATCCGCACCTGCCGGTCAAAACGCTATCCGGCGGCAACGCCCAGCGTATCGCCATTGCCAAATGGGTGGCGACCCATCCGCGCATCCTGATCCTCGACTCCCCCACCGTTGGCGTCGACATTGCCAACAAAGAGGGCATTTACCAGATTGCCCGCGATCTGGCCGAGCAGGGAATGGCGGTGCTGATGATCTGCGATGAGATCCCGGAAGCCTATTACAACAGCCACCGCGTGCTGGTGATGCGTCGCGGCAAACTGGTGGCGGAATTTAATCCTCATCAGTGTCGTGAAGAGGAGATTGCTGAAGTGGTCGAGGTCATCAATGAATAGTCTGCATTTCTCCCGTTTGCTCGGGCAACATGAATTCTGGCTGGGCCTGCTGGTGGTGGCACTCGCCGTAGGACTAAGCGTTAGTACCGATGAGTTCCTGTCGCTGGGGAACCTTACGGACGTCGCCACCAGCTACGCCATTCTCGGCATTCTGGCCTGCGGCCTGTTTGTGGTGCTGATTTCCGGTGGGATCGATATTTCATTCCCGGCGATGACCGCCATTGCCCAGTACGCGATGGCCAGTTGGGTGATCGGCCACGGCGGCAACTTTGCGCTGGCGCTGGTTATTGCCATTGCCGTCGGACTGCTGCTCGGGCTTATTAACGGCTTTCTGGTCTACTGGCTGCGCGTACCGGCGATCATCATTACCATCGCCACGCTGAACGTCTACTACGGTCTGCTGGTGTACGCCACTAAAGGTACCTGGCTGTATGGCTTCCCGGACTGGTTCATGAACGGCATCAACTGGTTCTCGTTCACCGCAGCGGACGGCTACGACTACGGACTGACCCTGCCCCTGCTGTGTCTGGCGGCGGTGATTATTGTGACTGCCGTACTGATGAACTATACCCGCCTCGGCCGCCAGGTTTACGCCATGGGCGGCAACCGCGACGCGGCGTCGCGCCTGGGTCTGAATTTGCTGAAGCTGCATTTCTACGTGTACGGCTACATGGGGATTCTGGCAGGCGTTGCCGCCGTGGTGCAGGCGCAAATCACCCAATCCGTCGCGCCCAACTCCCTGCTCGGTTTTGAGTTGACGGTACTGGCGGCGGTCGTGCTCGGGGGAACCAGCATGAGCGGTGGACGCGGTACCCTGACCGGAACGTTGCTCGGCGTTGTCCTGCTGGCCTTCTTACAAAACGGCCTGACGCTGCTGAGCGTCTCCTCTTACTGGCACACCGTGTTCAGCGGCGCCATTATCCTGGTCAGCATTAGCGCCACGGCCTGGAACGAAAAACGTAAACTGGCAAGGGAGCTTTGAGATGAAAACAATCGCCAGATTTTTACCCGGTGATGCCATCATTCGTCTGCAATGCATCATTATTGTGGTCGTCGCGCTGGTCTTCTCGGCCCTGCTTGGCAGCCGTTTTTTCAGCGTGGCTAACTTCCAGTCCATCAGCTCACAGCTACCGATCCTCGGCATGCTGGCGCTGGGAATGGGCATGACCATGCTGACCGGCGGCATTAACCTGTCCATTATTGCCGGAGCTAACGCCTGCTCGCTGGTAATGGCGGCAATCATTGTCGCCCATCCGGATAACCCTCTGTTCCTGGTCATCGCCCTGCTGGCGGGAGCTGCCGTGGCGGTAGCCATTGGTACGCTGAACGGCGCGCTGATCGCCTGGGTCGGCGTGTCGCCGATCCTCGCCACGCTCGGCACCATGACACTTATCTCCGGGCTGAATATTCTGCTCTCTAACGGCACGGTCATTTCCGGCTTCCCGACCGCTATTCAATACCTGGGTAACGGCACGATTGCCGGTATCCCGGTGGCGCTACTGCTCTTTTTCCTCGTGGCCATCCTGCTGTGGGTGTTGCTGGAACACACCACACTTGGGCGCAGCCTGTATCTCGTCGGGTCCAACGAACAGGCAACCCGCTACAGCGGCGTGAATACGGTACGGGTACAGATCTCCGTGTACGTCATTTCGGCCCTGCTCGGCTGGGTAGCCGCCATCCTGATGATGGCGAAATTTAACTCGGCAAAAGCCGGATACGGCGAATCCTATCTGCTGGTCACCATCCTCGCCTCGGTGCTGGGTGGCATCAACCCGGATGGCGGCTTCGGGCGTATTATCGGCCTGGTGCTGGCGCTCATTGTGCTGCAAATGCTGGAAAGCGGCCTTAACTTGCTGGGGGTCAGTAGCTATCTGACGATGGCGCTGTGGGGCGCGGTGCTGATCCTCTTTATCGCATTACAGAATCGTAAAGCCTGATTCCAGGAGAAAAAATTATGGCAAGTTACTTTATTGGTGTAGATGTCGGAACCGGTAGCGCCCGTGCAGGCGTGTTTGATCTCAACGGCAGAATGGTCGGTCAGGCTAGCCGGGCGATTGAGATTTACCGTCCGCAGGCCGATTTCGTTGAGCAATCCTCAGATAACATCTGGCAGGCAGTGTGTAACGCGGTTCGTGATGCGATTAACCAGTCAGATATCAACCCGATTCAGGTGAAAGGTCTGGGCTTCGACGCCACCTGCTCGCTGGTGGTGCTCGATAAAGAAGGTAAACCGCTGACCATCAGCCCTTCCGGGCGCAGCGAACAAAACATTATTGTGTGGATGGATCACCGCGCCATTACTCAAGCCGAGCGCATTAACGCCCTGCATCATCGAGTGCTGGACTACGTCGGCGGGATTATCTCGCCGGAAATGCAAACGCCAAAACTGCTGTGGCTGAAGCAGCATATGCCCAACACCTGGGCCAATGCAGGCTACTACTTTGACCTGCCGGATTTCCTCACCTGGCGCGCGACAGGCGACGACACGCGCTCGCTGTGCTCGACGGTGTGTAAATGGACCTATATGGGTCATGAGGACAAATGGGATGCCAGCTATTTCCGCCAGATTGGGCTGGAAGACTTGTTGGAGCACGATGCCGCTAAAATTGGCCGCGACGTGAAAACGATGGGGGAACCGCTCGGTCATGGCCTTTCTGCACGGGCCGCCAGCGAAATGGGTCTGATCCCAGGGACCGCGGTCAGCGTGTCGATTATTGATGCCCACGCCGGAACGCTGGGCACCCTCGGCGCCAGCGGTGTGACCGGCGAAGTGGCTGATTTTGACCGCCGCGTCGCGCTGATTGGCGGCACGTCCACCGGTCATATGGCAATTTCTAAAGAGCCGCGCTTTATCAGCGGCGTCTGGGGTCCTTACTACTCCGCCGTCCTGCCGCAATACTGGCTCAACGAAGGCGGACAGTCGGCCACCGGCGCGTTAATCGACCACGTTATTCAGTCACACCCGTGCTACGACACGTTGCTGGCGCAGGCAAAATCACAGGGGCAGACCATTTACGAAGTGCTGAATGCGCTGCTGCGTAAAATGGCCGGCGAACCGGAAGATATCGCCTTTCTGACCCGCGATATGCACATTCTGCCCTATTTCCACGGTAACCGTTCCCCGCGCGCCAACCCTACGCTCACCGGTGCAATTACCGGCTTGAAGCTGTCCCGGACGCCGGAAGATATGGCGCTGCAGTATCTGGCGACCATTCAGGCCATTGCGCTGGGGACGCGGCATATTATCGAAACGATGAACCAAAGCGGGTATACCATCGATACCATTATGGCCAGCGGCGGCGGCACGAAAAACCCAATTTTCGTGCAGGAACATGCCAACGCCACCGGCTGTGCGATGCTGCTACCGGAAGAAAGTGAAGCCATGCTGCTGGGCAGCGCCATGATGGGAACCCTCGCCGCAGGTGTGTTCGATACCTTCCCGGAAGCGATGTCAGCGATGAGCCGCATTGGTAAAACGGTCACCCCGCAAACCAACCGTATTAAGCAGTACTACGATCGCAAATACCGGGTTTTTCACGAGATGTACCAGGACCATATGAAATACCGCCAGTTAATGCAGGAGGACGCATGAGTGATTCATGGTCCCAGGCGACCGGCGTATGGCAACTCTACAGCGAGGCTCTGGCGGGATTGGGCCAGCATCTGTCAGAGCAGACCTGGCAGTCTTTAATGAGCGAATTGCGCGACTGCACAGGAAAAATCGTCGTCACCGGCGTCGGCACGTCCGGCATTGCCGCGCGTAAAGTGGCGCATATGCTGGCCTGCGTCGAACGCCCGGCAATTTACCTCAATGCCACCGACGCCGCTCATGGTGACCTGGGTTTTTTACGCGCAGACGATCGGGTGATTATGCTGTCGCGCGGAGGGAATTCAGATGAGCTTACCCGACTGCTGCCGGGACTGGCTGCGAGGAACGTGCCGATCATTAGCGTGACGGAAAACCCAAACTCCGCCATCGCCAGCGCCTCCCGGCTGGTGATTTCCACCGGCGTACAGCGCGAGGCCGATCCGCTGGACATGCTGGCGACCACCTCCATTATTCTGGTCCTGGCGATATTTGATGCCGCCTGCGCCTGTCTGATGAGCGAGAGTGGCTACTCTAAAGAAACGCTGTTAGCCGTGCATCCTGGCGGCGATGTGGGATTAACGCTGAGCCGTGGGCAGTAACGCCAGACAGCTGTTCCGGAGGTAATGGATCTGTTGCCTCCGGTATATTGCTACGTTCACCTTATGTTTTTCACTTATCTGAAATGATAGTACCCGTGAACGTGACCCTGAGCCGGAATCACATGTTCTCCATAATGCTTAACTGACAAACAGTACAGCCACTGGTAGTGTTTTTTTATATTGCAACAAAAGATAAAACAGTGAAAAAACGTGTTAACGCGCTGCGTTTAACTCCCGCCCACTGTTCCTCGCGTTAAAAATTCTGTGACGGTCTCCAGCATTCCTGGCGGAAAGGATTCCATTCTTCATTTCTATGAGCAAACTTTAGCTATTCTTACCAAACATACTTTCGGGAGACTCTACAGATGATGACAACGCTTGCCCCGCCATCTGTACTTTCTGCTCCCCAGCGCCGCTGCCATGTGCTGCTGACGCTGTTCCAGCCGGGGCAAATCGCGACCACCCAGACATTTAGCACCCTCAATGGCGTCGAAGTCGATGTGGTCCGCGAGGATATCATCGGCGCGGGGATTGAAATCCAGCGCTATCATCGTCTTACTATCATTGCCACGCAGAATGGTGGCTACCAGATCGAAGGATCGGCACTCAATCAACGATTGTGCTTTCTGCACTGGCTACGACGCGGCCTGCGGCTGTGCCCGGGCTTTATCACCGGGCAGTTCACACCCGCGTTAAAAATGCAGCTCAAACAACGCGGTATCGCCCGCACGCTGTATGACGACACCAATCTGCATGCGCTCATCAACCTCTGTTCCCGGCGACTGCAAAAACCGTTTGAATGCCGGGATGTCCAGTTTCTGCGCCTGTTTTTACAGTACAGCCTGCTGCAACATCACGCCGGGCTCCACCCGGAGTTTAACCCGCTACAACAGCGCTGGGCGCAATCCTGCGCCGAGTATGCGCTCGCCGAAGAAATCGGTCGTCACTGGCAGCGCCGTGTGATGCAAAGTGCGCCACCGGGCGAGTCGCTGTTTATGGCGCTGCTGTTCTCGATGATCCGCATCCCCGATCCCATTCGCGATAACCATCAGCAGGACCGCCGCCTGCGTCTGGCCATTGCCCGACTGGTGCTACGTTTTCGCGAGAGCGGCAACGTCCGCTTCAGCGACGAACAAGGATTGAACGACCAGTTGTACGTGCATCTTGCTCAGGCGTTGAACCGTAGCGTGTTCGCGATTGGCATTGATAACACCCTGCCGGAGGAGTTCAGTCGGCTCTATCCCCGGCTGGTGCGCACCACGCGAGAAGCGCTCAAGGGATTTGAAGCGGAATACGAAGTGCATTTCTCTGAAGAAGAAGCGGGGCTGGTCGCCGTCATTTTTGGCGCATGGCTGATGCAGGAAAAAGATCTGCACGAGAAGCAAATCATTCTGCTGACGGGCAATAATGAACGACTGGAGACGCATATCGAGCAGCAATTGCGTGAGCTGACCCTGCTGCCGCTGAACGTAAAACATATGCCAATGCAGGACTTTCAGAAACAGGGCTCGCCGCGTGGCGTGGCGCTGATTATTACCCCGTACACCACGCCGCTACCGCTGTTTTCACCGCCGTTGATTCATGCGGATCTGTCGCTTACGCTGCATCAGCAGCAGCAGATCCGCAAAATCCTCGAATCATAACACCGGTGATTGCGCCGTCACTTTAGGCCGCAAGACGATGGCGGGCAGCGCCACCAGCGCCATAACCCAGAATACACCGCTGCCCATATTCTGGTACAGGTAACCAGCGAACACGGTCATAATGGCAATACTGCCGCCCATCGCAATGGCGGAATAGACCGCCTGCAAACGAATCACTTCGCTGCTCTGGCGTGCGGCAATGTAGCGCATGGCCGCCAGGTGACACACGGTAAACGTACCGCAATGCAGGATTTGCACCACGATAAGCCACGGCAGCTCGGTGCTCCAGCCCATCAACCCCCAGCGCACCACGCCACACACGGCGGAGAGCAGCAACAGATCGCGGGCGCTAAAGCGGCGGAACAGCTTGTGGCTGAGAGCGAAGATAATCACTTCCGCGACCACACCCAGTGACCATAAATAGCCCACCGCTGACGCCGAATACCCGGCAGACTGCCAGTAAATAGCGCTGAAACCATAATAGGCGGCGTGCGCCCCTTGCAGCAGGCTCACGCAAGCAAGAAAGCGCCAGCTCTGCATAATAAGCTGACGCCATGCTGGCCATCCGGTACTCTCCTGCTGGCGAACTTCTCCCGCAGGCTGCACGCTCGGGCGGATCATCATACCCAGCAGCATTGACGCCAACGCCAGTGACAGCAGCACCAGGATCACCCGATAGTCATACAGGGTCACCAGCTTACCGGTCAGCGCCGAGCCAATCACAAAGGCCACAGACCCCCACAACCGCACCCGGCCATAGTCCATGGTGATTTGCTTTTGCCAGGTATTCGCCAGCGCATCCGTCAGCGGCACCAGCGGCGAGAAGAACAGGTTAAACCCGACCATCACCACCATCAGCCACGCCACGTGCGTCCCCGCCCAGAAGGCCAGCGCAAACACCAGCGTCAGCAGCGCTAAAATGCGTAAAGCGGAAATCAGACGAGAGGGATCGCTCACGCGCGGCGCAATGAGCAAACTACCGAGAAAACGGGCAATTAACCCCGCGCCTAACAGCAGGCCGATGGTTTCAGGCGTCAGCCCCAACCCTTCGAGCCACACGCTCCAGAAAGGCAGAAAAATCCCGTAGCTAAAAAAGTAGGTGAAATAACCGAGCGCCAGCCAGCGCGTGGAGTGCAAAACCATGATTCCCTCCCGTTTGGAGGCGATAGTCTGGCGATAAACCCCGGCTGGCGCAAGCGAGTATTAACAGGCAGATAACATGATAATTGCCCTATTCTACGCGAATTTGCAGCGCAAAATGGCACTGTTCTCCCTGCGCTAAAAGGCGTAATCCCGGCTGGCCCAGCATGTGGTGGGCATTCACCGGATGCGTCTGCGGTTCGAGGCAAAGGAACTCCTCACCCGACATTCTGAACAGCATAAGCCACGGAGTTTGCGCCAGAATCGTGAGCTTCATCACATCGCGTTGAATGACCGCCTGCCCGCCCCAGCCGGAATACCCCACGTTCAGCCAGGCGTCCTCGCCATACTGTGCGCGAGTGAAATCAGCCGCTGGTGGGATATCGTGCTGCCAGGGTAACGGCAGGTGTTGCTCCCCCTCCGGCCAGTAGCCGCTGGCCGAAAACTGCGCCGTACTGCGCGCATCAAAGGCAAAAAACGGATGGAAGCCACAGCCGTACAACATCGGTTGTTCACCACTGTGGGTGAGGGTCAACGAGGCATGCAGGCTGGATGCTTCCAGTTGATAGCACAGCTGCGCCGTATAGTCGTAACCGCACGGATGCCAGCCGCGTAAGCGCAGCAAACAGCCACTTTGAGTCGCATTAACCACCTCCCAGCGCCGCAGCCAGCCGTCACCGTGTAAGAAGAATTTATCGTCCGCCTCATGCTGCGGCAAAACCACCTCTTCCCCCCGCAGCAGAAAGCGATTACCTGCCACCCGGTTAGCCAGCGGTAACATGGGGAACAGGCCGCAATCCCCCGGTTGTTTCCCCTGGCCCTCACGTAAAACCGGTTGTTGATGTTGTAACGACACCAGACTCAACAGCGACCCGCCCTGAGGGTCAACGCACATCCGCAGATGTGCGTTTTGTAGCATCAAAAGGTTGTCCATTACCGGGCGCTACGTGGTTGGGCCGAAGGGCTGGCTTTACTATGCTGCGCCGCCAGCTGTTCTTCCAGCGCTTCCAGGGTGACGCCCTTGGTTTCCGGCACATGGCGCAGAACGTAAACATAACCCATGGCACAAATCACACCGTACAGCAGGAAGCTCCCAGCCGCACCCAGGCTGGCATTGAGCAGCGGGAAGGTGTAGGTCAGCAGGAAACAGGCAATCCACAGTGCCAGCGTACCCAGCGACATCGCCAGACCACGCACGCGGTTAGGGAAAATTTCCGACAGAAGCACCCAGGTCACCGGGGCCAGCGTCAGGGCGTAAATAGCGATTGCCGCCAACACCAGTACCAACACCGGCCATCCCATAATGCCCAAGCCGTAGGCACTGGCAATCAGCACATAGATAACGGTCAGCCCCGATGCGCCAAACAGCATCAGTTTGCGACGGCCAATTTTGTCCACCAGCGGCAGAGCGGCAAGGGTGAAGACCAGATTAATGATCCCCGTCGCCACGATCGATTTTAACGTACCGTTGATATCGAACCCGGCGGAGGCAAAGATCTCCTGCGCATAGTTGAAGATCACGTTGATTCCACACCACTGCTGGAATACGGCCAGCACCATACCAATAATCACGATCGGTTTGATCTGCGGTTGCAGCAGCGTAGACCAGGCGACCTTGTGATTATCTTTTTGCAGCGTGTGTTCAATCTCCTTCAGGGTTTGCTCTGCATACGCTGTACTGCCAATCCGTTGCAGCATGGCGCGTGCGCGCTCAGGTTTCCCGGCCTTCACCAACCAGCGCGGAGATTCCGGCACAAAGAACATCAGTACAAGAAACGCCAGAGCGGGGACTAACTCGGCACCGAACATCCAGCGCCAGCCCGTCTGACCGTTCCAGCTTTCCACAATCGCCTGCTGGGTCGCGCCAGTGGCAACGGGTTCAGCAATCATCAGATTGATAAGCTGCGCCGCCAGCACGCCAATCACGATGGTCAGTTGGTTAACGGCAACAAAACGACCGCGCTTTTCAGCCGGGCTGACTTCAGCGATGTACAGTGGACTCAGCGCCGACGCCAGACCAATCCCCACCCCGCCGACGATACGATAGACAATAAACATATCGAAATTGCTGGCAACGGCGGTGCCCCAGGCAGAGGCACTGAAGAGTATCGCAGAGAGGATCAGCGGCATTTTTCGACCAAACTTGTCGGCACACCAGCCGGAGATCAGCGCACCAAAAATACAGCCGACCAGCGCCGAGCTCATCGCCCAGCCGGACTGCGCCGGATCGGTAATCGAGAAATACGCTTCATAGAAGGGTTTTGCCCCACCAATCACTACCCAGTCATAGCCAAACAGTAAACCACCGCAGGCCGCAACCAGGCAGATAGTCCAGACATAGCCAATCTTTAAATGTGTCTGCGCGTTATTCATTATCATTCCTCTTTCAGGGAAACGCAGGGAACAGAAGGTTTCAGGTGGGGTTGCCCCCACCCGATCAGGGTGTTACTGGAAAAGCGATATGTTGATGGCGTGACGCAGCAGCAAGGCTTTGTCGTGCGCCGGATGACGTTGCAATAGCGCATCAAGGTCATGCTGGCAGGCAGGCAGATTGCCCAGCCCCAGGTGCCCAAGCGCATTGATGAACAGACAGTGTTGCTGATGTTTCTCGTGTGCAGAGGTATCCAACACCACTAAATCAGGCAGCGACACGGCAAAGAAATCGACGTCCGGCACCTGGTCATGCTGCGTATCAACCCACTGCAGGAAGCTGTGGAACAGCGTGTCCGCTTGCGCGGTGTCCCCCATCGCTTTCAACGCCATGCCTTGCCAGAACAGATAGTCCACCGGCTGGTCGTTGTAATAACGTCCGGCGTCAAGCGAACTACCGCCCCGCGTTGCCCGCACAAAATAGCGCTGGGCCTCGTCATGGTGTCCCTGCTGCTGTGCGCAATATCCCAGCAAATACCAGATGTCGTTATCCGTTTGTCCGGGTAAACGTCCTTCGCCGAGGTTCTGCGGGTAGTGCAGCGCCTGCTGCAGCAAGACGATGGCAGCCGTGAAATCGTTGATGTGAATAGCGGCCAGTGCCCGATGCAGGTGATTGAGCAGATACTGCCCGGTGGCTTTGCCTTCACCGCCTTCCCACGGGTGGAACACGCGCTCGTTGAGCACGGCCGCCGCGGCATCATAGTGACCCACGCCATTCCATAAACTGAGCAGTTCTACCGTCAGGTCATCACGATGGAAAACCACCTCCTTGCTGGCTTCCAGCCTTGCCAAACGCTGTTTAGCCGGTTGTGCCAGTAGTTTATTGAGGTAGTCGAGCTCAAACAGGAAGCGCGCATTTTTCGGCTCCAGCGCCACGGCCTGCGACAGATAACGCTCTGCCAGTTGAGCATCATGCTGCTTGTTCCAGGCATAAATCCCCAGCAATCGGTGTACCGGGGCAAAATCCGGCTCCTGCTCAAGCGTGAATTGCCAGCAGGAGACCGCCTCGTCATAACGTCGTTTGCTATACCAGAAACAGCCGAGCAAATAGCGGGCAAACGCGCTATGCGCCAGCGTTTGTAGCATCTGCACTTCATCCAGCGTATTGGGGAATCGCACACGGTTTTGCAGACACTCGCGAGCGCGCATGATGAAAGACTGAGGGTTATCACTGAGTGAAGCCCGCCACAACATCGGCAGCGTTTCCTGGCTGTCGAGCAGTTCCAGCACATCGCGCGCCGCATCTTGCTGCCCCAAAGAAGTCAGCCAACCCGCCAGCTCGCAGGCATTGGTACCACGTCGCCCGGTAACGTACAGCAGTGCGGCGGCTGAATCTTCGTCCTGACCGATGGCCCAGCGCGCATAGTGCAGGGTGTAACTCAGCGGATAGTCAGCCAGCTGTTGGCGAATATATTCCAGCGCCTGCTCGCTGCGATCAAGCTTCGCCAGCACCAACGCTTTCAGCCCCATCGCCAGGTTATTACTGCCGTTGAAACGCAGACTCTGATCGACCTTCTCCAGCGCACCAGCATAGTCTGCACGCTTCATCGCCAGACGAGCCAGCGACCAGAAGGCGGCATCGCGACAGTTACCGCTCCAGCTTGCCTTGTAGTAACTCTCCCACGCACCGTCATTATCACCCTGACGTTCCAGAGCGGCGGCCAGCAGCATGCTCGCCTCGCCATCACGCGGATTTTTATTGAGTTTATGCGCGCGTTCAAGCGCCGCACGCGCACAGTGCTCGGCCAATGCCCAGTCCGCCCGGTTTAGCGCCAGCGTTCCCAGCGCCACATTATTGCGGTAATCAAGCGGATCAACCTCCAGCGCGCGGCGATAATAATCCTCTGCATAACGGCTGGCGTGATTGTATTGTTCCAGATGCTGACCAATAAAATAGAGTTCATCGGTATTGGACAGCGCCTCTGGCAGTGCCGGCGCAACGGCGGCCGAAGGCAGCGGTAATTCTTCGGCAATGTGCTCTTCGTATTGCAGCAGCGACGAGCCATCCGCGTGGGTCACGGCTATGGTCACCCGCTCGTGACCGCTATCGGACACCTCAGCCAGCCAGCTTTTCCCCGGCTCAAGGGTCAGAATCTGTTCATAAAACGGTTTCCCATCAGCAGAAAGCGTAACCAACACGTCGTGCAGCGGCGCAATAGCGTAAACGCCAACAGAGAGCTGGCCATTGTCACGCACCAGACGCAGCGCCAGTTGAGTGCTGGCGTTTTGCACCATGCCGAGTTCGCTGTAGGGCAGGAAGTTTTGTACGAAGACTTTCTCTTCGTACGGCGCAAGCCAGGTAAAGTCCGGCTGATTATCAGTAAAGACCCCGGTCATCAGTTCAATATACGGCCCGTTGTCATCGGTCAGGTTGCGATCCCAGGCGACGCCAAACTCACCGTATCCCCAGGTCCACTGTTTTTTCCCTGGCGAAACGTGGTGATCGGCGACATGCAGCAGTCCGCCGCGTTCGCCATGGTGCCACGCGCCGACAAAGTCATAGTTCGATTTTTCAGCCATATAGGAGGTCGGAACCGGCACGTTTTTGTAGCGTGAGATATCCACGCCCGCGGAGTAATCCACTTTGTAATAAGTGCCGGTCGCTATCGGGAACGCGGAAACATCGCGCTTACCATGGTCAAAAACGGCAGTCACATCCGGCGGGAACACGCTCTGATGATCGTCCCCGCCCTTCACCGCAGGATTCGCCCACCATAAGAAATGGCGCGGAGTGGCATTACCGTTAAACACTTTTCCGGTTATCTCAATCAGGGCGCGATCCGGATACAGCGTGAATCCTGTCATCACCTGCAAGCCACGCATCGGCTCAACTTCACCCATCCACACCGTGTATTCGCCCTGCTCGCCCTGCTGTTGAGTAAAATCAACCGGCATAAAGGTGGTGGGACGGTGATGCTGAGGCCAGTTAAACTCAATGCCGCCGGAGATCCACGGCCCGAGCAGGCCCACCAGCGCAGGTTTGACGACTTCGTTGTAGTAGACGAAATCGCGCTGTTGTACTTTGTCATAGGCGCGATGAATACGCCCCCCCAACTCCGGCAGCAGCATGATGCGAATGAAGTCATTCTCCATCCACACCGCTTTGTAGTCGCGCATTTCACGCTTGCCGGTTAGCGTATCAATCACGCCATAGGGATACACCGCACCAGAAGATCCCTGATAAACCCGTTTCTCAAGGAACATCGGGTTAACGTCTTCCTCGCCTGCCGTCCACGTTGGGAGGGTGATCGTTTCCTGCCAGACCTTCACTGAACCGTACATGCCGCTCTCCACTCAATAAACAAAAGTAAAAATTTAACTTGAGGCTATTCTGCGGCAGTTAAGTGGCGTTAAAATGCGCAATGCTCACGCAATACAGTAAAGGGAGTTAAGTGAATGCAGCGTTCGGGGTTCAACAACGCCAGGGTTCGCCAGGCGAATAAACAGATCTTTTTGTCGCACCTGTGGCGGGAAAAGCAGCTCAGCAAATCACAACTGGCACAGCTCACCGGCTTGTCGATCCCGGCGGTCAGCAATATTCTCGAAGAGTTGATGGATGAAGGGCGGATCGACCATTCCCGCGAGACATTAAGCCAGCGCGGTTTGAGCAGCGGCAGCTTTCATTTGCCGGAAAAAGGGGCCTGGACATTATGCATCAACGTCACCCCCACCAGCATCACCAGCCAGTTGGCAGATGCGCGCCTGGTCGCAGTCGGTGACTGGCGGCATGAACTGATCAATCCCGAGACGCCAAAAGCGCTATTGACCGCGTTGGCAGCGCACTGGCGGGAATACCGTCGGCACTATCCTGAGGTCACAATCAACCTCGCGCTGGGCGTTCACGGTCAGGTTGATCCGATTACCGGCGCATCAAAGACCATGCCACAGGCACCGTGGAAAACAGCGGTGGAAATAAAGTATTTGCTGGAAGAAATGCTCGGCGTGCAGGTCCTGCTGGATAATGACTGCGTGATGCTGGCGCTGGCGGAAAAGTGGCAGAACCCGGCGGCGAACGGCGATTTTTGCGTGATTAACGTTGATTACGGCATTGGTTCATCGTTCGTCATCAACGACAACATCTGGCGCGGCAGTTTGTTTGGCAGCGGCCAGATTGGACATACCATAATCAACCCTGACGGCATCGCCTGTGACTGCGGTCGTTACGGCTGTCTGGAAACGGTCGCCTCATTAAGCGCCCTGAAAAAGCAGGCTCGCGTGTGGATGAAATCTCAGCCTGCCCCCCATTACGATCCAGAAACGCTGACCACCGATCAGCTGATTGACGCCTGGCAACAGGGCGATGTCCGTATTCAGGCGTGGGCCGAGCACGCTGCCAGCGCCATTGGCCTGAGTTTATATAACTTTTTGAATATATTAAATATTAACCAGATTTGGTTATACGGTCGCAGCTGTGCCTTTGGCGAAAGCTGGCTCAATACGCTGGTACAGCAAACCGGGTTTAATCCGTTTGATCACGGCGATAGCCCACGTGCCAGAGCCACGCAAATAAGTTTCGGTCAGCTTAATCGCTCGCAGCAGTTGATGGGTATTGGCTATCTGTATGTGGAATCACAGCTTAGCGAACTGTCATGATAATGCCGCCAGGGGCACGGCTAAACGATCCTGCGCCAACGCGATAAAATCCTGCAGGGCGGGCTTCAACTCGCCCTTTTTCCAGGCCATCAGCAACGCAATGGTCGGCACATCACCGGCGATAGGGCGAAAAACCACCTGGCCGGTATTAAAATTATTCATATAACCGGGTATCAAAGTCACCCCCAGCCCCATACCAACCAGGTTCATGGTCACCAGAATATTGGTGGCGACCTGCACAATATTGGGTTGGCTTTCCTGCTGTTGAAACCACGCTTTGACAATCTTCGCCAACGCGCCGGAATAGGCCGGATCGGTACTGACAAAGTTCACGCCGTTCAACTGCTGGGCTGAAATCGTTTTCTCGCTGGCTAACGGGTGGTTAACTGGCAGTACCACGACCAGCGGCTCATGAATCAGTTCCAGATAGTCGAGTTCCGGGCTGTAAATCGGATGGCGCATTAAGCCAACATCCAGCTCGCCGCGCAGGATTTTCTCTTCCTGCTCAGTGGTTATCAGGCTCACCAGTTCAATATGCGTGTCCGGTTGTTTTAAACGAAACAGCGGCAGAACCTTCGGCAGCAGATTCACCTCCGCGGAAGGGACAAACCCAATCGAGAAATGACAGTCTTCCTGCACCGCCTTACGGGCGCGAATTTTGGCATTTTCTGCCTGTTCAAGGATCGCCAGCGCATCCTGCAAAAAGCACTCCCCTGCTGCCGTCAGCGCGACTTTGCGTTTATCCCGCACCAGCAGCGTCACTCCGACGCAGGCTTCCAAATCGCGGATCTGGCTGCTTAACGACGGCTGAGAGGTATGCAACTTCTCTGCAGCACGGGTGAAATTCAGCGCCTGCGCCACCGCGACGAAATAGCGTAAGTGCCTCAGTTCCATACCCTGCTCCTTGTTATCGAAAAAACGTCTCAGCTGGTAGATATTTACTATTTCACAGATTGATAACTAACCAGCAACATCCTTGGGGTACAAAAAAAGAAGGTCAATACATCTTAGCTTTCGGGATTAAAAAATATGACCACACCCTCAAATTTAGACATCTACTCACTGATCGACACGCAAAATGGTCGCGTAACCCCACGGATTTATACCGACCCCGACATTTACCAACTGGAACTGGAACGCATCTTCGGACGCTGCTGGCTGTTTCTCGCTCACGAAAGTCAGATCCCGAAGCCGGGTGACTTTTTCAATACCTACATGGGCGAGGATGCGGTGGTGGTCGTGCGACAAAAAGACGGCAGCATCAAAGCCTTTCTCAATCAGTGCCGACACCGCGCCATGCGTGTCAGCTACGCCGACTGCGGCAATACCCGCGCTTTTACCTGTCCGTATCACGGTTGGTCTTACGGCATTAACGGCGAGCTGATTGACGTGCCGCTGGAGCCACGCGCCTACCCGCAAGGGCTGTGCAAGTCCCATTGGGGGCTGAACGAAGTGCCCGGCGTCGAGAGCTACAAGGGGCTAATCTTCGGCAACTGGGACACCACCGCGCCTGCGCTGCGTGATTATCTCGGCGACATCGCCTGGTACCTGGACGGCGTACTGGATCGTCGCGAAGGCGGCACCGAAATCGTTGGCGGCGTACAGAAATGGGTGATCGACTGCAACTGGAAATTCCCCGCTGAGCAGTTCGCCAGCGACCAGTATCACGCGTTGTTTAGCCACGCTTCTGCCGTGCAGGTGCTCGGCGCCAAAGATGACGGCAGCGACAAACGCCTCGGCGACGGGCAAACCGCACGTCCGGTGTGGGAAACTGCCAAAGATGCACTGCAGTTCGGTCAGGATGGGCACGGCAGCGGATTTTTCTTTACTGAAAATCCCGATGCCAACGTCTGGGTCGACGGCGACGTCTCCAGCTACTATCGCGACACCTACGCCGAAGCCGAGCAACGACTGGGCAAGGTTCGCGCTCTGCGTCTGGCGGGTCATAACAACATTTTCCCGACGCTGTCCTGGCTGAACGGCACCGCCACACTACGCATCTGGCACCCGCGCGGGCCGGATCAGGTCGAAGTGTGGGCGTTCTGTATTGCCGATAAAGCGGCCTCTGATGACGTAAAAGCCGCATTTGAAAACAGCGCCACCCGCGCCTTCGGCCCGGCTGGTTTTCTTGAACAAGATGATTCAGAAAACTGGTGCGAGATCCAGAAGCTGCTCAAAGGCCACCGCGCTCGGAACAGCCAGCTGTGTCTGGAAATGGGCTTGGGTCAGGAAAAACGTCGTGAAGACGGCATTCCGGGGATCACCAACTACATCTTCTCGGAAACCGCCGCACGCGGGATGTACCAGCGTTGGGCCGATTTGCTAAGCAGCGAAAGCTGGCAGGAAGTGCAGGAAAAAACCACCGCTTACCAGCAGGAGGTAATGAAATGAGCGCGTTAGTTTCTCTGGAACTGCATCATCGCATTACCCAGTTTCTCTACCACGAAGCCAGCTTGCTGGATGACTGGAAGTTTCGCGACTGGCTGGCGCAGCTTGACGACGAGATCCGTTACACCATGCGTACGACGGTGAATGCCCAGACTCGCGACCGCCGCAAAGGGGTGCAGCCGCCGACCACCTGGATTTTCAACGACAACAAAGATCAGCTCGAGCGCCGCATTGCACGTCTGGAAACCGGCATGGCCTGGGCAGAAGAGCCGCCGTCGCGCACCCGGCATCTGATCAGCAACCTGCAAGTTAGCGAAACCGACGTTCCCGATGTGTTTCGCGTCCGACTGAACTACCTGCTGTCTCGCGCACAAAAAGAGCGGGATGAAACCTTATACGTTGGCATGCGCGTGGACAAAGTACGCCGCTTGCCGGGCGATGAGTGGCGTTTACTGGAGCGTGAGATCGTGCTGGATCAGGCGGTGATCTCCTCCCATAACCTGAGTGTACTGTTCTGATGAATCGTGTATTTGCCTGCCCCGTAGGGGATTTGCCGGAAGGTGAAGCGCTGCGGCTCGACACCTCGCCGGTCATCGCGTTGTTTAACGTTGGCGGTGCATTTTATGCCATTAACGACCGCTGCAGCCACGGTAATGCCTCGATGTCGGAAGGGTATCTGGAAGACGATGCCACCGTGGAGTGCCCACTGCACGCCGCCAGTTTCTGCCTGAAAACCGGCAAAGCGTTGTGCCTGCCCGCCACCGATCCGCTGACCACCTATGCGGTGCACGTGGAAGGCGGCGAGGTATTTATTGATATGCCTGAGGGGGCCTGATGAGCGATTTACGCGATAACGTCGTCTTTATTACCGGCGGCGGTTCCGGCCTGGGCCTGGCGCTGGTCGAGCGCTTTATTGAAGAGGGTGCGCGGGTCGCTACACTGGAGCTCTCCGCTGCCAAAGTCGCCTACCTGCGCGAGCGTTTTGGTGAGCATGTGCTGGCGGTGGAGGGGAATGTCACCCGCTACGCCGACTATCAGCGCGCGGTGGATAACATTCTCACGCGATACGGTACGCTCGATTGCTTTATCGGCAATGCGGGAATTTGGGATCATAACGCCTCGCTGGTAAACACCTCTGCCGAGGCGCTGGAAACCGGCTTTCACGAGTTATTCAATGTCAACGTGCTGGGATATCTGTTGGGGGCCAAAGCCTGCGCCCCCGCGCTTATCGCCAGCGAAGGCAGCATCATTTTTACCCTGTCCAACGCAGCATGGTACCCCGGAGGCGGCGGTCCGCTGTATACCGCCAGCAAGCATGCAGCAACCGGTCTGATTCGCCAGTTAGCCTACGAGCTGGCACCCAAAGTTCGCGTCAACGGCGTGGGGCCATGCGGTATGGCGACCGATCTGCGCGGCCCGCAGGCGCTGGGTCAGAGCGATACATCGATTATGCAGTCGCTAACGCCGGAAAAAATTGCCGCCATTTTGCCGCTGCAGTTTTTCCCGGAGCCGGCAGATTTTACCGGCCCGTATGTGATGCTGGCGTCACGGCGCAATAACCGCACGCTGAGCGGCGTGATGATCAATGCCGACGCCGGTCTGGGCATTCGCGGGATTCGTCACGTTGCCGCCGGACTGGATCTCTGAGGAGGCATTATGTACCACAATATCATCGCCATTGTCGGCGGCGGACAGGCCGCGGCAATGGCGGCAGCCGCACTGCGTCAACAGGGGTTTGACGGCGAGATCCATCTGTTTTCCGATGAGCCGCATCTGCCCTACGAACGCCCTCCACTTTCCAAAACCATGCTGTTGGACGACGTGCCGCAGCTGCAGCCGGTGCTGAACGCAGACTGGTGGCGGGATAATAATGTTCAGCTGCATCTGGGCGTCACCGTTCAAACGCTCGGGCGAGAAACGCAAACGCTGGTACTGGCTGACGGACAGACCTACCCGTGGGATCAATTACTGATTGCCACAGGCGCAGCGGCACGCCCGTTCCCATTACTGGATACGCTCGGTGACCGCGGCTTCACGCTGCGCCACGCCGGAGATGCAGCGCGTCTACGAGACGCGCTCAGCCCCGGGCAGTCGATCGCTATTGTCGGAGCCGGAACCATCGGACTTGAGCTGGCTGCCAGCGCCACGCAGCGCGGTTGTCAGGTCACCGTCATTGAACTGGCTGCCACGGTGATGGGTCGCAACGCTCCGCCGCCGATACAACGTTATCTGGCCGCCCGCCACCAGCAGGCTGGCGTACATTTGTTGCTGAATAATGCGATTGAACAGGTGGCTGGCGGGGAACGCATCGCCCTCACGCTGCAACGTGGCGAACAGCTTCAGGTTGATAGCGTGATCTACGGTATCGGGATTGTCGCCAACGACGGGCTTGCCCGTGATGCGGGTCTTGATGTGGCAAACGGCATTATCATTGATGCGTCGTGCAGAACCGTCGATCCGAACATTTTTGCCGCCGGAGATGTGGCAGTACAGCGTTCGCCAGACGGTACGCTGCAACGTTGCGAAAGCTGGGAAAACGCCAATAATCAGGCGCAAACTGCCGCGGCAGCCATGCTGGGGCTGACACTCCCGACGCTACCTCCGCCCTGGTTCTGGACCGATCAGTTCAGCGACAACCTGCAGTTTATTGGCGATATGCGTAGTGATGGCTGGGTCGTGCGCGGCAGTCCAGATGACGGCAAGGCTATCTGGTTTAACCTGCAAAACGAGGTGATAGTCGGCGCGGTAACGCTCAACCAGGGACGAGAAATGCGGCAGCTGCGCAAGTGGATTCAGGCAAAGAAAAAGCCGCTGTTAGCGGCTTTACTTGATGAGACGGTGACGCTTAAGTCGATATAACTGCCGGATGGCACTGCGTTTATCCGGCCTACAAGTAACTCATATGTAGGCCGGATAAGGTGTTTACACCGCCATCCGGCAATCCGTATGACTTATGCGTAAACCGGGAAGCGAGCGCAGATATCCAGCACTTTGGCTTTAATGCGTTCGATAGTGGCTTCATCATTGATGTTGTCCAGAATGTCACACATCCAGCCAGCCAGTTCTTTCACTTCCGCTTCTTTAAAGCCGCGACGGGTCACTGCCGGAGAACCAATACGGACACCGGAGGTCACGAACGGGCTCTTCGGATCGTTCGGTACGCTGTTTTTGTTAACCGTGATGTTCGCACGGCCCAGCGCCGCATCGGCTTCTTTACCGGTCAAGTTTTTGTCGACCAGATCCAGCAGGAACAGGTGGTTTTCAGTGCCGCCAGAAACCACTTTGTAGCCGCGGTTCAGGAACACTTCAACCATCGCTTTGGCGTTTTTCGCAACCTGCTGCTGGTAAACTTTGAACTCTGGCTCCATCGCTTCTTTCAGCGCCACAGCTTTTGCCGCGATCACGTGCATCAGCGGGCCGCCCTGTGCGCTTGGGAACACAGCGGAGTTCAGTTTTTTGTACAGCTCTTCGCTGCCGTCTTTTGCCAGGATCAGGCCGCCGCGCGGACCCGCCAGGGTTTTGTGGGTCGTGGTGGTAACAACGTGTGCATGCGGAACCGGGTTCGGGTATACGCCTGCAGCAATCAGACCGGCAACGTGTGCCATGTCGACGAACAGGTATGCACCGATGCTGTCAGCGATTTCACGCATTTTTGCCCAGTCAACCACACCGGAGTACGCAGAGAAGCCACCGATAATCATCTTCGGTTTGTGGGCCTGAGCCTGCTTAGCCATGTCTTCGTAGTCAATCTTGCCGGATTCATCGATGCCGTAAGGGACGATGTTGTACAGTTTGCCGGAGAAGTTGACCGGGGAACCGTGAGTCAGGTGACCGCCTTGCGCCAGGTTCATACCCAGAACGGTATCGCCCGGCTGCAGCAGCGCAGTGTAGACCGCGAAGTTAGCCTGAGAACCCGAGTGCGGTTGGACGTTAGCGTAGTCGGCACCAAACAGCTCTTTCGCGCGGTCAATCGCCAGTTGCTCAACGATATCCACATACTCGCAACCGCCGTAGTAGCGCTTGCCCGGATAACCTTCAGCGTATTTGTTGGTCAGCTGAGAACCCTGCGCCTGCATGACACGCGGGCTGGTGTAGTTTTCGGAGGCGATCAGTTCGATGTGCTCTTCCTGACGTACTTTTTCCTGCTCCATAGCCTGCCACAGTTCGGCATCATAATCGGCAATGTTCATTTCACGCTTTAACATCCGCATCTCCTGACTCAGCTAACAATAGAATTTCGGCCTAAAAAGGCAGTCCTGTTGGACGACGGCCAACAGTATAACCGAATCAATCTTCGATAACAGGTCTTGACAAAGGATTTTACGCAAACGATTACCTTCACAGCACACAAGGCTTTGGAGAATAATGACATGGCAAATTTCAACGGATTTCTTTTCAGGTTTGTGATGCAGATTTTTCAAGTTGTAACCTTTACAACGTAAAGTTACAAAGAACCATTTACAATGCAGGGGTATTTTTTATAAGATGTATTTGACATACATCATTAAAGCCTCAGATAAAGGAAGACCGTATGCTTGACGCACAAACCATCGCTACAGTGAAAGCCACTATTCCCCTGCTGGTCGAAACCGGCCCGAAACTGACCGCCCATTTCTACGATCGCATGTTTACGCATAACCCAGAACTCAAAGAAATTTTCAACATGAGTAACCAGCGTAATGGCGATCAGCGTGAAGCGTTGTTTAACGCTATCGCCGCTTACGCCAGCAATATCGACAACCTGGCGGCGCTGTTGCCTGCGGTCGAAAAAATTGCCCAGAAGCATACCAGCTTCCAGATTCAGCCTGAGCAGTACAACATCGTGGGCGGTCACCTGCTGGCAACGCTGGACGAGATGTTCAGCCCAGGGCAAGAAGTGCTGGACGCTTGGGGTAAAGCGTATGGCGTGCTGGCTAACGTCTTCATCAACCGCGAAGCGCAGATTTACAGTGAGAACGCCAACAAAAATGGCGGCTGGGAAGGTACCCGTCCCTTCCGCATTGTGGCAAAAACGCCGCGTAGCGCATTAATTACCAGCTTTGAATTTGAACCCGTCGACGGCGGTGCGGTGGCTGAATACCATCCGGGCCAGTATCTGGGCGTCTGGCTTAAGCCGGAAGGTTTCCCGCATCAGGAAATTCGTCAGTACTCTCTGACCCGCAAACCGGATGGCAAGGGCTACCGCATTGCAGTTAAGCGTGAAGACGGCGGTCAGGTTTCAAGCTGGCTGCATAACCATGCGAAAGTCGGTGACATCGTTCATTTAGCCGCACCGGCAGGCGATTTCTTTATGGATGTCGCCACCGATACTCCGGTGTCGCTGATTTCCGCAGGCGTTGGTCAGACCCCGATGCTGGCAATGCTGGATACACTGGCGAAAGCCGGACACACGGCGCAGGTAAACTGGTTCCACGCGGCAGAAAACGGCGATGTGCATGCCTTTGCTGATGAAGTGAATGAGCTGGGCAACTCACTGCCGCGCTTTAGTGCCCACACCTGGTATCGTGAACCGAATGAAGCAGACCGTGAAAAAGGCGCGTATGACAGCGTGGGCCTGATGGATCTGAATAAACTGGAAGGTGCAATCAGCGATCCGGCGATGCAGTTTTATCTGTGCGGTCCGGTCGGCTTTATGCAGTTTGCCGCGAAGCAGCTGATCGGTCTGGGTGTGAAGAACGAGAATATTCATTACGAATGCTTCGGTCCGCATAAAGTCCTGTAATTACGTCATGCCTGATGGCGCTGCGCTTATCAGGCCTACGGGGTTTTGTAGGCCTGATAAGGTGTTTACACCGCCATCCGGCAAGCACGGCGCGGCTTAAATTGCTGCGTCGTCTTCTTCGCCAGTACGGATACGCACCACGCGTGCCACGTCAAAGACAAAAATCTTACCGTCGCCAATTTTACCCGTTTGAGCCGTGCGAATAATGGTATCGACACAGGTATCCACGATGTCGTCGGTAACCACAATTTCAATTTTTACCTTCGGCAGAAAATCCACCATATACTCCGCACCACGGTACAGCTCGGTATGGCCCTTCTGACGGCCAAAGCCTTTCACTTCCGTTACGGTCATACCGGTAATGCCCACTTCTGCCAGCGCTTCGCGGACGTCGTCGAGCTTGAAGGGTTTAATAATCGCATCAATCTTTTTCATGGTTTTCCTGTCGTTTTTATCGCGTAACCGGCTGCTCACCGTATCATAAATCAGTCGTATTTACGGTGCTACTCTTTAAAGTCGTTTGCATCCAGCTCGTGTCGAGAAAGCAATTTATAGAATTCGGTGCGGTTGCGCCCCGCCATTCGCGCCGCATGCGTTACGTTGCCTTTGGTAATTTGCAGCAGCTTACGCAGGTAGTTCAGTTCAAACTGGTTACGCGCTTCAACAAAGGTTGGCAAGGCGGTATTTTCACCTTCCAGCGCCTGCTCCACCAGCGCGTCACTGATCACTGGCGATGAGGTGAGCGCCACGCATTGTTCGATAACGTTGACCAGTTGACGCACGTTGCCCGGCCAGCTGGCGGTCATTAAACGCTTCATGGCATCGGTCGAGAATGCGCGCACAAACGGTTTGTGCCGTTCAGCGGACTGACGCAGCAGATGGTTTGCCAGCAAGGGAATGTCTTCCGTACGTTCAGCCAGCGGCGGGATCTTCAGGCTCACCACGTTAAGGCGGTAGTAGAGATCCTCACGGAATTCGCCCCGCGCCATCGCTTTGGGTAAGTCGCGGTGCGTTGCGGAGACAATCCGCACGTCAATGTCGATATCACGGTTGCTGCCAAGGGGGCGAACTTTACGCTCCTGCAACACACGCAGCAATTTCACCTGCAATGGCGCGGGCATATCGCCTATCTCATCCAGAAACAGCGTCCCGCCCTCGGCGGCCTGAAATAGCCCCTCACGATTGCTCACCGCCCCGGTAAACGCGCCACGCGCATGACCAAACAGCTCGGACTCGAGCAATTGTTCCGGCAACGCGCCGCAGTTAATCGCAATAAAAGGTTTGCTACCGCGCGGGCTGGCGTTATGGATAGCCTGGGCAAAAATTTCTTTGCCGGTACCGCTTTGGCCGTTAATCAGCACGCTGACGTCCGATTGCGCCACCATACGCGCCTGCTCTAACAGACGCAGCATCAACGGGCTGCGGGTGACAACCGATTCGCGCCAGCCGTCATCGGTCGCCGGGGCAGATTGTTCCAGCGCCCCGTCAATGGCGTTGTATAACGCGTCTTTATCGACCGGTTTGGTCAGAAAACTAAATACGCCCTGCTGAGTTGCAGCTACCGCATCCGGAATTGAACCATGCGCGGTCAGGATAATAACCGGCATACCCGGCTGGACTTTCTGGATTTCGGTAAACAACTGCATGCCGTCCATTTCATCCATGCGCAGATCGCTGATGACCAGATCCACCTTTTCACGGTTAAGCACCCGTAACCCTTCCTGCCCGCTTTCCGCCGTCACGACGCTGTAGCCTTCACTGGTTAAACGCATGCCGAGTAATTTCAACAATCCCGGATCGTCATCGACCAGCAGCAAATGTGCGGGTTTACGGCTTATCATGGCGTTACCTCCTCGCTCGAGGACCCGGTGCCCCCGGCATCGTCAGGTGTGGAGAGTTTTTCATTCCCGTGCAGCGCATCAGGATTATAACTGCCGGCAGGCTTGCGCGTGGAAAGCTGACGCTCAATATCGGTCAGATTTTCCAGTTTGCGGGTAGTGAGATCGAGCTGCGTCTGCAAATGCTGTTGCTGCTGACGCAGCGTATCAAGATCGCTGTCTGACGACTGTTGAAGTTTGCTGTAGCGCATGCGCTCTTCGGCCAACTGTAACTGCAGAGTTTGGCCGCTAAACCAGACCTGATACAGCGGCCGTACCTGCGCCGGAATTTGCGGACTGAGCGCATCAAGTCGCGTCACCACATCTCGTCTTTCCGGCGGCGTGATATTGGCACTGGCGAGCAGGATCCCGCGCTTGAACGCGCCCTGCCAGGTGTCAGTGAGTTGGGTACTGGCTTCACTACGGGCTTGAACCGGCATCAGGCGGTCAGCACAGTCCATGGCGCGCAGCCAGTACAACGGATTGCTGTCCGTAGACTGCCCCTGCAGTGACCAGATATCTGCGCACTCGGTTGAAAGGTAATCCGCCAACTGATGGGGCGGAATTTTCTCCTGTGAAGGATCGCCGATAATATGATCCACCGCGTTCGGCACACACCCCACCAGCGCCAGGCACGGCAAGCTTAGCAATAATGCGCGGCGGAAAAAATGTCGTTTAAGCATTCGGACAACAACGTGTGGCATACTCACCAGACTTAGATTCATTTTAATGGTTTTTCATTGCAGATAGCGGCAGTTCGATGCGAAAACAAACGCCTTGCGCATAATCGTCGACCAGGTACAGCTCCCCCCGCATACGGCGGATGCAATCTCTGGCGATACTGAGTCCTAATCCGCTTCCTTTTACCGCCCCTTTTCGCTGATGGCTTCCCTGGAAAAAAGGCTCGAAGATCATGGTCTTTTCTGCTGGCGGAATCGGCTCGCCGGTATTCATTACGTCAATGTACACCGTCGCACCATGCAAGCTGCTGCGGATGCAAATGGTACCGGATTCAGCACCATAGTGCACCGCATTGGAATAAAGATTGTCCAGCACGCTCGTTAACAGCACCGGCTCTGCCAGACAGCCGCTTTCTGCCAGCGCCACATCAGTATGTATCATTTTGGCGCGCGCGGGCAGACTATGTGCAGAAACCACTCTCTCCACGAGCGGCGCGATTTCAACCCTTTCCAGTTGAATCGCGTCATCGGCCAGCTTGCGGTTGTAATCAAGCAGTTGCTCAATCAGTTTTTGCAGATTGCGGCTGCTGTCATCCAAAATTCCGACAACTTCTTTTTGTTCCGGCGTCAGTGGGCCAACGACCTGATCGGCCAGCAGTTCGGTTCCCTCACGCATACTCGCCAGCGGCGTTTTGAGTTCATGTGAAAGATGGCGTAAAAATTGATGCCGCTGAGATTCAAGCCACGACAGGCGCTCACTCAGCCAGATAATACGCTGCCCCACCGATCGCAGCTCTCGCGGACCGGTAAACGATACGGTATCGCCCAGCGAGCGGCCTTCCCCCAGACGGTTGATCATTCGTTCAATGGATTTTACCGGACCGATGATCATCCGCGTGAACAGCAGCACCATCGCCAGGCTAACGAGAAACAGTACCAGCGCCTGCCAACCAAAGAACTGACCACGTTCAGCAATTTCTTGTTGCAGCTGCTGGCCGCGCGAGAAGACCACGGTTCGCGTGGCCTGCACCATCTCGGTATTGGCATTGGCAAAAGCCTCAAGACGTTCAGCCGCCACACTGTCGGGGCCGCTGTTTTGACACTGCAACTGCGCGAGATCGTTCAGATCCTGGCGAAGCGCCTGATAGAGTTTGACGTCAGGCAACACACCCGCATGGGCATCCAGCATATCGCTGTAACGTTTACGCTGCCCCTGATAAACCTTCGCCAGTGTCGGGTCATCCAGCACGCAGTATTGCCGATAGCTGCGTTCCATCTCCAGTGCCGCGTTAGTCATCGCCTCACTCCGCCGGGCGTCAATCAGCGTGGTGCGGTTGGTTAGCGCCGCCTGGGCGCTTAGGGCATTCAGACTTTGCCATGCCTGCCAGGCCAGAACTAACAGAGGCAGCAGGATCAGCAAAAATGCCAGCGTAACCAACTGACGTAAAGACCGGGGGAAAACAGACCAGCGCTTCAAAGCGTTACTCTCAACGAAAAGGGATAGGACGATGCTAACTGAGGGGAACGCCAGATACAACAAAGCCGGGAATGACCCGGCTTTGTTATGGAATAAGGCGGTGCCTAACTCGACGTTTCGCCCGGAGTTTGATATGCGCAAGGCAAATATCAGAAGTTGGACGGCAGGCACCTTGTTGTGCGTCATTCGAAGTTTATGTAGCGCGTCCCGAAGGGGCTGACATAAGAAGGTGAATGAGCCACTGCTTAGTATTATGCAGCAAGCGTGCCAATATTCAAAACATTATATTAACACAATGATAAATATACAAAATATATTCATTTAATCGATGAATGGTTTTGGCTGTTTTTTGCGCCATGTGTCGCTAATTAGCAACACCTGTAGCACTTAAAAACAAAATACTTATAAATCAATTAATTAAATGTCTCTTTTTGACGACACCACCCTACCCTCGATGTCGGGAATTCCCGACACTTTAATTTTGCGGCGCAAACACTGAGTTTATTGCCGGATGGCGGCGTAAACGCCTTATCCAGCCTACAACCGCTCTTCCCCGTAGGCCTGATAAGCGCAGCGCCATCAGGCAGTATCGCGCACATTGCCAGATGACGGCGTAAGTGCCTTATCCGACCTACAACATAAAAAAAGCCCCTCACGTAGAGGGGCCTTGAACATCACACGGTCGTGTTAGCCGAGTTGTTTACGCGCATTACGGAAGATGCGCATCCACGGGCTGTCCTCGCCCCAGTTTTCCGGGTGCCAGGAGTTGCTCACCGTGCGGAACACACGTTCCGGATGTGGCATCATGATCGTTACGCGGCCATTTTCGGTGGTCACCGCCGTGATCCCGTTTGGCGAACCGTTCGGGTTAGCCGGATAGGTTTCGGTGACTTTACCAAAGTTGTCGACGAAACGTAACGCCACCAAACCTTTACTTTCCAGTGCCGCCAAATGCGCATCATCACAGACTTCCACACGCCCTTCACCGTGAGAAACGGCAATCGGCATCATGGAACCCACCATACCCTGCAGCAGCAGCGACGGGCTTTGCGTTACTTCTACCAGGCTAAAGCGCGCTTCAAAGCGATCGGAGTGGTTACGCACAAAACGTGGCCACAGGTCGCTACCCGGGATCAGTTCACGCAGATTAGACATCATCTGACAGCCGTTACACACCCCGAGCGCCAGCGTCTGCGGGCGATGGAAGAAGGTTTCAAACTCATCACGCACGCGGTTGTTGAACAGAATGGATTTCGCCCAACCTTCACCGGCACCTAATACGTCACCGTAAGAGAATCCGCCACAGGCCACCAGCGCCTGGAAATTCCCCAGACCAATGCGCCCGCCCAGCAGATCGCTCATGTGAACGTCGATGGCGTCAAAGCCCGCGCGGTGGAACGCCGCAGCCATTTCAACGTGAGAGTTAACACCCTGCTCGCGCAGCACGGCCACTTTGGGGCGTGCGCCGGTGGCGATGTACGGGGCTGCAACGTCTTCGTTTATATCAAACGACAGTTTTACGTTAAGACCAGGATCGGCATCGTTGGCTTTGGCGTCATGTTCCTGATCGGCACATTCCGGGTTGTCGCGCAGACGCTGCATCTGCCAGGTGGTTTCTGCCCACCACATACGAAGCGTGGAGCGGCTTTCGCTGAACACCGTCTGACCATTAGCTGTAATCACAAAACGGTCGCTGGCTTCAGCCTGGCCAACATAGTGAACGCAGTCGCCGAGGCCATGCTGTGCCAGCAGCGCTTCTACCGCCTCACGATCCGCCGCGCGAACCTGAATCACCGCACCTAACTCTTCGTTAAACAGTGCCGCCAGGCGGTCATCGCCGAGCGTGCTGATATCCGCCTGAATACCGCAGTGACCGGTAAAGGCCATTTCCGCCAGCGTCACCAGCAGACCACCGTCAGAACGGTCGTGGTAGGCCAACAGCTTACGCGCAGCAACCAGCGCCTGCATGGCATCATAGAAGCCTTTCAGCTGCGTAACGTTGCGGACATCCGCCGGTTTGTCGCCCAGTTGGCGATAGACCTGCGCCAGTGCAGTCGCACCCAACGCGTTATGACCCAGACCAAGGTCAATCAGCAGCAGGGCGTTGTCTTCGGTTGAGAGTTCAGGGGTGATGGTGTGACGGACATCTTCCACACGGGCAAACGCGGTGATCACCAGCGACAGCGGCGAGGTCATTTCACGCTGTTCGTTGCCTTCCTGCCAGCGGGTTTTCATCGACATGGAGTCTTTACCCACCGGGATAGTCAGGCCAAGCGCCGGGCATAGCTCTTCCCCTACCGCTTTGACCGCTTCGTACAACCCAGCATCTTCGCCAGGGTGGCCGGCTGCCGCCATCCAGTTTGCGGAGAGCTTGATACGTTTGATATCGCCAATCTGCGTCGCCGCAATGTTGGTCAGCGCTTCCCCCACTGCCAGACGGGCAGAGGCAGAGAAGTCCAGCAGCGCAACCGGCGCACGCTCACCGAGAGACATCGCTTCACCATAATAGCTATCCAGGCTGGCGGTGGTCACTGCGCAGTTCGCCACCGGGATCTGCCACGGCCCGACCATTTGGTCGCGTGCTACCATGCCGGTGACGGTACGGTCGCCGATGGTTACGAGGAACGTTTTTTCTGCGACGGCAGGCAGGTGCAGCACGCGGTTGACCGCATCGGCCAGCGTAATCTGCTCACGCGCAAGCTGCTCGCCCTTCGCTTTCAGCGTTTGCACATCGCGGGTCATTTTTGGTGTTTTGCCCAGCAGCACATCGAGCGGCAGATCGATCGGCTGATTATCGAAATGACGGTCATTCATCGAAAGATGCTGCTCTTCGGTGGCCTCACCGATTACCGCATACGGTGCGCGCTCGCGCTTACACAGTTCGTCAAACAGGGGCAACTGATCTGCAGCAACCGCCAGGACGTAACGCTCCTGAGATTCGTTACACCAGATCTCCAGCGGACTCATGCCTGGCTCATCACTTAAGATATCGCGCAGCTCAAACTTACCACCACGTCCGCCGTCACTGACCAGCTCAGGCATCGCATTAGACAGACCACCCGCACCCACGTCGTGGATGAACAGAATCGGGTTCGCATCCCCCATCTGCCAGCAGCGGTCGATCACTTCCTGACAACGACGTTCCATTTCTGGGTTGTCGCGCTGTACGGAAGCAAAATCCAGATCGGCATCGGACTGGCCGGAGGCCATTGAAGACGCCGCCCCGCCGCCAAGCCCGATGTTCATTGCCGGACCACCGAGGACGATCAGTTTCGCACCGACGACGATCTCGCCTTTCTGCACGTGATCGGCGCGAATGTTGCCGATCCCACCGGCCAGCATGATGGGTTTGTGATAGCCGCGCAGCTCTTCACCGTTGTGGCTATTCACTTTTTCTTCATAGGTACGGAAATAGCCGGTCAACGCCGGGCGACCGAATTCGTTGTTAAACGCCGCGCCGCCCAGCGGGCCGTCAGTCATGATATCCAGTGCGGTAACGATCCGATCCGGCTTGCCGAAATCTTCTTCCCACGGCTGTTCAAAGCCCGGAATACGCAGGTTGGACACGGAGAAACCCACCAGCCCAGCTTTCGGCTTCGCGCCACGCCCGGTCGCACCCTCGTCGCGGATTTCACCGCCGGAGCCAGTTGCTGCGCCCGGCCATGGAGAGATAGCGGTCGGGTGGTTGTGGGTTTCGACCTTCATCAGGATATGCGCAGGCTCCTGATGGAAATCATAACGACCGGTTTGATGGTCGGCGAAGTAGCGCCCGACCTCAGAGCCTTCCATCACTGCCGCGTTGTCTTTATAGGCAGACAAGACGTGATCCGGCGTGGTTTCGAAGGTGTTTTTAATCATCTTGAACAGCGACTTCGGCTGCGGTTTACCGTCGATTACCCAGTCGGCGTTAAAAATTTTATGGCGGCAGTGCTCAGAGTTGGCCTGCGCAAACATGTACAGCTCGATGTCGTTCGGGTTGCGTCCCAGTTTGATAAACGCATCCTGTAAATAGTCGATTTCATCGTCTGCCAGCGCCAGACCCAAACGCAGGTTCGCGTCGATCAGCGCCTGGCGACCTGCACCCAGCAGGTCAACGCTAGAAACCGGCGCCGGCTGGTGATGAGCAAACAACGCTTGTGCATCGTCCAGCGCAGAGAAAACCGTTTCCATCATGCGGTCGTGTAACACGGCAGCCACTTCCTGCCACTGTTCAGCGCTTAGCGTGGAGGCTTCAACATAGTAGGCAACACCACGTTCCAGACGGCTAATCTGTTGCAAGCCGCAGTTATGGGCAATATCAGTCGCTTTAGAAGACCAGGGGGAGATGGTTCCCGGGCGAGGCGTAACCAGCAGCAGCTTGCCCTCAGGGACGTGGCTGCTGAGACTCGGACCGTATTGCAACAAGCGTGCAAGTTGCGCATGCTCATCCTCGTTTAACGGGGCATTCAGGTCAGCAAAATGGACATACTCGGCGTAAATAGTGTGAACCTGAAGATTGGCCGCCTGAAAACGCGCCAGCAATTTGTTAATACGGAATGCAGACAGTGCAGGCGAACCACGCAGAATTTCCATCATAAGTCTCTCGTCTTCGAAGCGCCTGAGGCGCTTATAAGTGTGCGCAAGGGGGGAAACGGGCGTCATTATAAAGAATCTGCCGCGCCGACGAAACCGTTTGCGTCGAAATAAAATCACAACCGTCAGTTATCCTCAAATGCGGCTCCCCTGCTGAAGGAGTTGCCAACTGACGCAAGTTTAAGCAAAATGCCGCTCATTGATGATGAATTCACTTCTTAATCGCGAGCATAGCAGGCTGAAACAACGCACGGTTCAGAGAATTAACTAATTGAAAAAATTAAAGATTAATTATCTGTTTATCGGCATTTTGACGTTGCTGCTGGCAGCGGCCTTGTGGCCATCCATTCCTTGGTTCGGTAAAGCCGACAATCGTATCGCCGCCATTCAATCGCGGGGAGAGCTGCGCGTCAGTACCATTGACTCTCCGTTAACGCATTCCACCCTTACCGGGAAACGCTTCGGGCTGGATTATGAGCTGGCCCAACAGTTCGCCCGTTATTTAGGCGTGAAGTTAAAAATCACCGTGCGCCAGAATATCAGCCAGCTTTTTGACGACCTCGACAACGGCAAGGCCGATCTGCTCGCCGCCGGTCTGGTCTATAACAGCGAACGGGTCAAAAATTACCAGCCAGGCCCCACCTACTACTCGGTTTCCCAGCAACTGGTGTATCGGGTCGGGCAATATCGTCCACGCACCCTGGCCAACGTGACAGATAAACAATTGACTATCGCCCCCGGGCACGTGGTGGTGAATGACCTGCAACACCTGAAAGAAACAAAATTTCCTGAGCTGAGTTGGAAGGTCGATGATAAAAAGGGCACCACGGAACTGCTCGATGATGTCATCAACGGCAAGCTGGACTACACCATTGCCGATTCCGTAGCGATCAGTCTGTATCAGCGCGTACACCCTGAACTGGCCGTCGCACTGGATGTCTCTGACGAACAACCGGTGACCTGGTTTAGCCCGCTGGACGATGACAATACACTTTCCGCCGCCCTGCTTGATTTCTTTAACACCATCAATGAAGACGGGTTACTGGCTCGGCTGGAAGAAAAATATCTCGGGCATGGCAATGATTTTGACTATGTCGATACCCGCACGTTCTTACGGGCGGTCGACAGCGTATTGCCTGATCTCAAGCCGCTGTTTGAGAAATATGCGCAAGAGATAGACTGGCGATTGCTGGCGGCCATCTCTTATCAGGAATCGCACTGGGATGCGCAGGCCACCTCGCCGACCGGCGTACGTGGTCTGATGATGCTGACCAAAAATACCGCCCAGAGTCTGGGATTAACGGACCGCACCGACGCCGAGCAAAGCATCAGCGGGGGCGCTCGCTATCTGCAAGATATGATGAGTAAAGTTCCGGATACCGTCCCCGAGGGCGAACGGATCTGGTTTGCGCTTGCCGCCTATAATATGGGGTATGCGCATATGCTGGATGCCCGCGCGCTGACGGTAAAAACCAAAGGTAACCCGGACAGTTGGGCCGACGTAAAACAGCGCTTGCCGCTGCTCAGCCAAAAGCCCTGGTACAAAAAACTGACCTATGGCTATGCACGCGGCCACGAAGCCTATGCCTACGTAGAGAATATCCGTAAGTATCAGATAAGTCTGGTGGGATATCTGCAGGAGAAAGAAAAGCAGGCGATCGAAACGCAGCAACTGGCGCAGGATTATCCGGCGGTTTCGCCCGCAGAGTTGTTAGGGAAAGAGAAATTTCCGCTCTCAGCGTTTCTCTCGCAAACCTCGTCGAACTATCTGACGCACACCCCTTCACTGCTGTTTTCCCCGCAGAAGAAGGAGGAAAAGTAGTGGCATGCTCATGCCGGATGGCGGCTTAAAAGCCTTATCCGGCCTACCGCTGTAATCACTCCGTGACGGACTTTTTCAGGGCTTTAATTTCCTGACGACGCATACGGAAGAAGTCACTGAGCAGGGTGGCGCATTCATCACGCAATATGCCTTCTGTCACCTCAACCCGGTGATTCATGCCCGGATGATGCAGTACATCCATTAACGAACCTGCGGCCCCCGTTTTCGCATCACGCGCACCAAATACCACCCGACCGATACGGCTGTGTACCATTGCACCCGCACACATCACACATGGCTCAAGGGTGACGTACAGTGTGGCATCCAGTAAACGGTAATTTTGCAGGACCAGCCCGCCCTGACGCAGCGCCATGATTTCAGCATGAGCGGTGGGATCGTGATGACCAATCGGCCGATTCCAGCCTTCGCCAATCACACGATTATTATGCACCAGAACCGCGCCCACCGGAACCTCACGCTCATCCCAGGCGCGCTTTGCTAGCGTTAACGCATGACGCATCCAGTATTCGTGGCTAAATTCAACATCAGACAAAGGCAGAACTCCAGTAATCAAAGCGGGCGCATTATACACAGACGCTATCGTTTACTCTATTCGAGTTGCTGCAGCTCTCCACGCGGCGTGACGCGCCAACGATGCTGGCAGAACGAGAGCAGCGGATTGTCCTGCTTACTGTCGCTGTAGCCGCTATACAGCGCCAGTGGGGCGCCAATCTGGCGTTCCAGTTGGGTGACTTTCTCATGGCCGAGGCAGCGTAAAGGCAGCACCCAGCCACCGTAACCGCGCGCCATTTGACTGGCGATAAGATTCACCCGAGGCAGCCACGGGGTGTCGAAGTAAACCTGCTCGACCAGCGACTGCGGGGAACCGGTGATCAGCCAAATATCCGCATCAGAGCTTAACAGATAGGTGGTCAGACGCTGCTGCACCAGCGGAAACGCCGTCACGTGATGGCGAAACCAACGCACAAAATCAGCTTGATGGGCTTTAAGGCGTGCTTCTCGCCGACCAAAAGTGCATCCCCACAGGAGCAAACTCATTGGCCAACGGGCGGCGCGCCCTTTGATCAACATCGCCACCGCGATAATCGGTAACAGCGGCAGTACAAGCAGCGCATTCAACGGTTGGCGGCGCAGCAGATAACGCAGAAAACTACCGAACATATCCTGCTGGTGTAACGTACCGTCCAAATCAAAAAAAACAACGCGACGCTCGTGATTGGTCAAACCTTAGTCCTCTGGATCGTTGAACCCCAATAGCCAGGTAAACAAGAACCCGGCGATAACCGCTACCAGATAGCCTAACAGATAGAACATCACTTTTCCGGCAACAATCGTCAGCGCCAGCGGTAATCCCGAGATACCAAAGGTGATAACCGTCGCCACTTTCCAGTAGCTGATCAGCGCCCCACCGACCGCACCACCGAGGCAAGCGCCGATAAACGGTTTACCCAGCGGCAGCGTTACGCCAAAAATCAACGGCTCGCCAATGCCCAGTAACCCGACCGGCAGCGCGCCTTTGATCACTTTTTTCAGTCGTGCGTTACGGGTTTTCATCAGAACAGCAATTGCGGCGCCAATCTGACCGACCCCGGCCATCGCCAGGATGGGAAATAGCGCGTTATAGCCATGCGCCTGCACCAGTTCCACGTGAATCGGCACCAGCCCCTGATGGAGTCCGGTGAGCACCAGCGGCAGAAACGTTCCCGCCAGCACCGCGCCGACCAGGAAACCGCCGCGATCAATCGCCCAGGAGGCGCCGTGGGCAATGGACTCGGAGATCCAGCCACCGAGCGGTTGTAGCGCCACAATCGCAATCGTCCCGGTAATCAGGGTGGTCAGCAACGGATTAAGGATCAACTCCAGCGATTCCGGCAACACCTCGCGGAATTTGCGCTCTATCCAGCACATTAACGCCACCACCAGCAGCACCGCAATCACCCCGCCACGCCCGGGCTGTAGCGCCTCGCCAAACAGGGTAATTTGCGCTAGCTGTGGGCTGGAGAGAATGCCGGCCATTACGCCGCCCATTGCCAGCGAACCCCCAAACACTTTGGCCGTATTCACCCCCACCAGAATATTCATGATGGCAAAAACGGCGCTGCCGAAAATACCTAACAGCCCCAGCATATTGGGATAATGGGTGGCAAAGTCGCCCACAATATCAGGGCGCTTGAGGATGTTGATAATACCGGTAATCAAACCGGAGGCGATAAACGCCGGGATCAGCGGAATAAAGACGTTTGCCAGTTTACGCAGCGCATCGCTCATTGGCGCTTTGTACTTCGCTTTCACCTGAGATTTTGTGCGTTCAATGTCGTGTGCATGCGGACGTTCGCCGTCATCAGCAATCAGAGAACGCATGGCATCCACCACTTTGGCGGCCTTACCGGGACCGACAATAATCTGATGCTGCGCTCCCTGTTTCACATAGCCGCTGACGCCGGGCAGCTGCTTCAGCCGGGGAATATCCAGTTGGTCGTCATCCTGGACTTCTACCCTGACGCGGGTCATACAGTTTTCCAGGCGCAGAATATTTTTTTCTCCGCCAACCCCCAGCAGAATATCGCTGGCAAGCGCCGCCGTTTTGTCCATATGTACCTCTTAGTGTTCTAACGCCGCGCGTAAAAAACCCTGGTGAGCGGAGAGTTTAGCCCTGGCTGCCGTCGCGTCTAGCCCGGTCAGCGCCATCAGAATGGCGGGCTTAACGTCAAAGTCGGTCTGCTTCAGTAACGTTTCAGCGTCTTCGCGCGAAATGCCGGTGGCTTCCACCACCATCCGGCAGGCCCGATCGACCAGCTTGGCGTTGGTCGCTTTCATATCCACCATCAGGTTCTGATACACCTTGCCAAACTTCACCATCGCACCGGTGGAAATCATATTTAGCACCAGTTTCTGCGCGGTGCCCGACTTCAGACGGGTTGAACCGGTCAGCGCCTCCGGACCAACCACCACGGAGATGGCGATATCCGCTTCACGGGCAATAGGTGAGTCCGGATTACAGGAAATCGCGACCGTCGTACAGCCCACCGCATGCGCATATTTCAGGCCGCCAATCACATATGGTGTTCGACCCGATGCCGCCAGACCGACAACCAGATCCTGCGCGGTCAGATTCAGCGCCCGCAGGTCATCTTCCCCAAGCTGCGAGTTATCTTCTGCGCCTTCAACCGCTTTTAATAACGCCCCTGGCCCACCGGCAATCAGCCCGACCACTAATCCGTGCGGTACACCAAAAGTCGGCGGACATTCTGAGGCATCCAGCACGCCGAGACGTCCGCTGGTCCCTGCCCCCATGTAAATAATCCGCCCGCCTGCTTTAAGTGCCTGCGCAGCCGCATCAACCGCCTGCGCAACTTCAGACAGTGTCGCTTTTACTGCTTCCGCTACCAGCGTATCCTGTTGATTAAAACGATGTACCAGCTCAAGCGTGGATAACGCATCGAGATCCATCGTTTGTGGATTGCGGGTTTCTGACACTAACGCACCGAGATTCATTTTTGTTCCTTAGGAATTTTTAATTCATAATAATCCGTCATAATGGAATATTATATTCACTCAGGCGAGTGAAATGTTGTTTTGTAATCGCCATCACGTTTTCGCCAGGAGACAGCATGAACTGTTTGATTCGCATTCGTCAGCGTTACCCTGACCTCGCACAAAGCGATAAAAAGCTTGCGGATTATCTTCTTACGCAACCAGATAATGTGCGTCATCTCAGCTCTCAGCAGCTAGCTTTTGAAGCGGGCGTTAGCCAGTCCAGCGTCGTGAAGTTCGCGCAGAAAATGGGCTTTAAAGGCTTCCCGGCCCTCAAATTGGCGATCAGCGAAGCGCTGGCCAGCAATCCCAATCCGCATTCGGTTCCGGTGCACAATCAGATCCGCGGTGACGATCCTATGCGACTGGTAGGTGAGAAGCTAATTAAGGAGAACGTGGCAGCGATGCATGCCACGCTGGACGTCAATAGCGAAGACAAACTAATGGAAAGCGTCACGATGCTGCGCACAGCCCGACGCATTATCCTCACCGGCATTGGCGCCTCGGGCCTGGTGGCGCAAAATTTTGCCTGGAAGCTATTGAAGATAGGATTTAATGCGGTCGTTGAACGCGATATGCATGCCCTGCTGGCGACCGTACAGGCGCTGGATTCAAACGATCTCCTGCTGGCCATTTCGTATAGCGGAGAGCGACGCGAACTCAATCTGGCCGCGGATGAAACATTACGCACCGGGGCAAAAATCCTCGCCATCACTGGCTTTACTCCCAATGCCCTGCAGCAGCGAGCCACCCGTTGCCTGTACACCATTGCCGAAGAACAGGCCACGCGCAGTGCCGCAATTTCATCAACGCATGCGCAAATGATGTTGACTGATTTACTGTTTATGGCGCTGGTGCAGCAAGATCTCGAACATGCCCCGGAGCGGATCCGCCACAGCGAAGCGCTGGTAAAAAAACTGGTTTGAGCAAAGAATGCGCGTATAATGCCCGCCCGATTTGTGATGTTTTGAGAGTTTCCTGATGGCCCTGTTAATCACTAAAAAGTGTATCAATTGCGATATGTGCGAACCCGAATGCCCGAATGAGGCCATTTCAATGGGTGACAGCATTTACGAGATTAACAGCGACAAGTGTACGGAATGCGTAGGTCATTACGACACGCCAACCTGTCAAAAGGTGTGCCCGATCCCCAATACTATTTTGAAAGATCCGGCACATATCGAAACAGAAGAACAGCTGTGGGATAAGTTTGTGTTAATGCATCACGCAGACAAGCTTTAACTCTCAATAATGACCGTGGCGCAGGCATAGTGACGTTCATCGGCCAGCGTCACGTGCATATGCATAACACCGAGCTTCTCCGCCAGTTTTAACGCCTCTCCCCATAACCGCAAACGCGGCTTGCCGAGTTCATCGTTGAACACTTCGAACTGATTAAATGCCAGCCCGTTACGAATGCCGGTGCCAAAGGCTTTTGCCGCCGCCTCTTTTACCGCAAAACGCTTCGCCAGAAAACGCACCGGCTGCTGATGCGTTTCCCAAATGGTCCATTCGTTGTCGCTGAGGACGCGTCTGGCCAGCCGATCGCCGGAACGGGAGATCACCGCTTCAATGCGCGCAATCTCCACGATGTCCGTGCCTAATCCCAGAATCGCCATTAGCCACGCGCTTCCAGCATTAGACGTTTCATTTCCACTACGGCGTCTTTCAGACCGCTCATCACCGCACGTCCGATGATCGCATGACCAATGTTCAGCTCGTGCATTTCCGGGATCCGCGCAATAGCTTTGACGTTATGGTAAGTCAGGCCGTGACCGGCGTTCACCTTCAGACCCAGGCTGGCAGCAAAGGTCGCAGCTTTGGCGATACGTGCCAGTTCGCTGGCCTGTTCAGCATCGGTTTTCGCATCAGCATAGCAGCCGGTGTGAATTTCAATATACGGCGCGCCAACATCAGCAGCCGCTTTAATTTGTTCTTCATCGGCATCGATAAACAGCGAGACCAGGATCCCCGCATCCGCCAGACGCTTGCAGGCATCACGCATTTTGTCGCGTTGACCCGCCACATCCAAGCCGCCTTCAGTGGTGACTTCCTGACGTTTTTCCGGCACCAGGCAGCAGAAATGCGGCTTGGTTTCAACCGCGATGGCCAGCATCTCTTCCGTCACCGCCATTTCCAGATTCATACGTGTATCCAGCGTTTGACGCAGAATTCGCACGTCTCTGTCAGTAATATGACGACGGTCTTCACGCAGATGAACGGTGATCCCATCCGCCCCCGCTTGCTCAACGATAAATGCCGCCTGAACCGGGTCCGGGTATGCGGTGCCGCGTGCGTTACGTAAAGTGGCAATGTGGTCAATGTTGACGCCTAACAGTAATTCGGCCATGACAATCCTCGTTAATCATTATTTGTTTTTACTGCGCGTTTTGGCAAAAATTGCCGGAACAGTTCCCGGCTTTTTAACGGCTTACCACCAAGATACGGCTTTAACGCCATGCGGGTAAAGCGTTTCGCGGCACGTAACGTATCGGCATCCGGAAATTCACGCGATGCAAGTGCTTTGAGATGGCGTCCGGTAAAGGTGTTGTTATCAATAACGATGCTGGCGATAAACCCTTTTTCTTCCCGATAGCGATAGGTCATGGTGTCGTCCACCGGTTCACCGCTGCCCGCACAGTGGGCAAAATCCACGCCGTAGCCCAGATGACCGAGCAACGCCAGCTCAAAGCGACGCAGGGCGGGCTCTGGTGAACCGGATGTGCCTGCCAACGCCTGGATACAGTTCAGGTAATCGAAAAAGAGTTCAGAAAAGCGGGTCTCGTACTCAAGCACGCGAGAAATGAGTTCGTTGATATACAGACCGCTGTACAGCGTGATTCCGCTAAGCGGAAGTGCCAGAGAGACGGCTTCAGCGCTACGTAGGGTTTTGACCTCACCACGTCCACCAAAGCGAAGTAATAATGGGGTAAAAGGCTGGAGTGCGCCTTTCAGATTGGAACGTTTGGAACGTGCGCCTTTAGCCACAAGGCGCACGCGACCCGACTCTTCCGTGAAAACGTCCAGCACTAAACTGGTTTCGCTCCAGGGGCGACTATGCAGGACAAATGCGCGTTGCCATCCATCCATCATAATACTCGTCGTCTTTCAGAGGAAGGGTTTAGACGTCGTCGCCGTAACCGAGACTGCGCAGCGCGCGTTCGTCATCGGCCCAGCCAGATTTCACTTTCACCCACAGTTCAAGGTGCACAGGCGCTTCGAACATTTCCTGCATGTCTTTACGTGCTTCAATACCGATGGTTTTAATTTTGGCCCCTTTGTTGCCAATTACCATCTTCTTCTGCCCTTCGCGTTCGACAAGGATCAGGCCGTTGATATCGTAGCCGCCACGTTCGTTAGGGATAAAGCGCTCAATCTCAACGGTCACAGAATACGGCAGTTCAGCACCGAGGAAACGCATCAGCTTTTCACGGATGATTTCAGAGGCCATAAAGCGCTGCGAGCGGTCGGTGATGTAATCTTCCGGGAAGTGATGAATCGCTTCCGGCAGATGCTTACGCACGATGCCCGCAACGGTATCGACATTCATGCCGGTTTCGGCAGACATCGGTACGATGTCGAGGAAGTTCATCTGGCTTGCCAGGAACTGCAGGTGCGGCAGCAGATCGGCTTTTTCCTGGACGTTATCCACTTTGTTGACCGCCAGGATAACAGGAGCTTTACCGTCACGAAGTTTGTTCAGCACCATTTCGTCGTCCGGCGTCCAGCGCGTGCCCTCTACGACGAAAATAATCAATTCAACGTCACCAATAGAACTGCTGGCCGCTTTGTTCATCAGGCGGTTGATGGCACGCTTTTCTTCCATGTGCAGGCCCGGGGTATCAACATAAATAGCCTGATACGCGCCTTCGGTATGAATACCGACAATGCGGTGACGGGTCGTCTGCGCCTTACGGGAGGTAATGGAAATCTTCTGCCCAAGCAGATTATTCAACAGGGTGGATTTACCAACGTTCGGGCGACCGACGATGGCAATAAATCCGCAATAGGTTTTTTCTTCGCTCATTCCAGCTCCAGTTTTTTCAACGCCTGTTCGGCGGCAGCCTGCTCAGCCTTACGACGGCTCGAACCTGTGCCAACCACCGGTTCACTCAGGCCGCTAACCTGGCAGTGGATAGTAAATTCTTGATCGTGCGCTTCGCCACGGACCTGTACTACCAGATAAGACGGCAGCGGCAGGTGGCGACCCTGCAAGTATTCCTGCAAACGCGTTTTCGGATCTTTTTGTTTGTCGCCCGGACTAATTTCATCCAGACGGGTTTGATACCAGTTAAGGATCAGTTGTTCAACAGTCTGAATATCACTGTCGAGGAAGACGCCGCCGATCAGTGCTTCGACGGTATCAGCCAGAATAGATTCACGACGGAAGCCGCCGCTTTTCAGTTCGCCCGGCCCCAAACGTAAACATTCGCCGAGATCAAACTCACGGGCTAATTCAGCCAGCGTATTACCGCGCACAAGCGTGGCGCGCATGCGACTCATATCACCTTCGTCCACACGCGGAAAACGATGATACAACGCATTGGCAATAACAAAGCTCAAAATAGAGTCGCCTAAAAATTCTAAACGCTCGTTATGTTTGCTGCTGGCACTGCGGTGAGTTAATGCCTGCTGCAACAGTTCCTGATGATTAAAAGTGTAGCCCAGCTTCCGTTGAAGCCGATTAATTACGATGGGGTTCATGCGATACCAATAAATGAATGCGTCAACAATCCAGCACACGAAACAGACCTGATATACATCACTCGGTTAGCCGTTTCGGCGTCACCTGAATGCGCTTGTATACGAATCAACGCTGTTTCGTGTGCCGTGGCAACCTGACGGTGCCAACCTAAAACTACGGGGGAATATTCTATACACAACGACAAGGGATGTCGTTAGTCTGCGGGAATTTATCCGAGAAATAATTCACGTTGCCGCCATTATGACGACAACGTGAACGATTATCAGCAATTAATGAATACCACCAATACGGCTTAAACGAACACCGGTCGGCCATTCACCTTCTTGCTTGTCGAAACTCATCCAGATGCCCGTCGCTTTACCCACCAGATTCGCTTCCGGTACAAATCCCCAGTAACGGCTGTCCGCGCTGTTGTCGCGGTTATCACCCATCATGAAGTAGTGTCCCGGTGGAACAATCCAGGTCGCCAGTTGCTGCCCCGGTTGGCGGTAGTACATCCCCACCTGATCCTGCGCGATTGGCACGGTCAGAATGCGGTGCGTCACCTCGCCCAGCGTCTCTTTACGTTCGGTCAGGCGAATACCGTTATCTTTCGTTTCGCTCAGCGGCAGTTCGAAGAAACCACTGGTCGCTTCGCCACCGTTACGACGTGCAAACGTCTGCACGAAATCACTCGGCTGAACGTCAGAGTACGTGACCGGCAATGCGTTTTGACACGCCTGACCGGAGCGGCATCCTGGCTGGATCGTGACCTCTTTCGCCACTGGATCGTACGTCACTTTGTCTCCCGGTAAACCGACAGCGCGTTTGATGTAGTCCAGGCGCGGATCCTCTGGGTATTTAAACACCACGACATCACCACGTTTCGGATGGCCCGTTTCGATCAGTGTTTTCTGATAAATCGGATCTTTAATTCCGTAGGCAAATTTCTCCACCAGAATAAAATCACCAATTAACAGCGTCGGCATCATCGAACCCGATGGGATCTGGAACGGCTCATAAATAAATGAACGCACCACCAGTACAATCGCCAGTACCGGGAACACGGATGCTCCGGTTTCCAGCCAGCCCGGCTTCGGGGAGACTTTTTTCAGCGTTGCGTTATCCAGTGAATCACCCGCAGCGGCTTGTGCCGCTGCCTGACGCTCCCGGCGTTTTGGCGCAAAGATAAATTTATCTACGCACCATAAAATGCCCGTCACCAGTGTGGCAATCACCAGAATCAGGGCAAACATATTCGCCATGCCAACTCCTTAGGATTATTTGCTGTCTTTACCGACATGCAGAATGGCGAGGAACGCTTCCTGAGGCAGCTCGACGTTACCGATCTGCTTCATGCGTTTTTTACCTTCTTTCTGTTTCTGCAGCAGCTTTTTCTTACGGCTAATATCACCGCCATAGCACTTAGCCAGAACGTTTTTACGCAGCTGCTTAACCGTTGAACGCGCAATGATGTGCGTACCAATGGCTGCCTGAATCGCGATATCAAACTGCTGGCGTGGGATCAGTTCTTTCATCTTTTCCACCAGCTCACGGCCGCGGCTCTGTGAGTTATCACGGTGGGTAATGAGCGCCAGCGCATCAACACGCTCGTTGTTGATCAGAACATCAACGCGCACCATGTCAGAGGCCTGGAAGCGTTTGAAGTTATAGTCCAGTGACGCATAGCCACGAGACGTTGACTTCAGGCGGTCGAAGAAGTCGAGCACCACTTCTGCCATCGGGATTTCATAGGTCAGCGCCACCTGGTTACCGTGGTAAACCATGTTGGTCTGTACGCCACGCTTCTCGATACACAGCGTGATAACGTTGCCGAGATATGCCTGAGGCAGCAGCATATGACACTCAGCGATCGGCTCGCGCAGCTCATAGATGTTGTTCAGCGGCGGCAGTTTGGACGGGCTATCGACATAGATAGTCTCTTTACCCGTGGTTTCAACTTCGTAAACAACGGTCGGTGCAGTGGTGATCAGGTCCAGATCGTATTCACGTTCCAGACGTTCCTGAATGATCTCCATGTGCAGCAAACCAAGGAAGCCACAGCGGAAGCCGAAGCCCAGCGCGGTAGAGCTTTCCGGTTCATAGAACAGGGAGGCATCGTTCAGGCTCAGCTTACCTAACGCATCACGGAAGTTTTCGTAATCGTCAGAGCTGACCGGGAACAGACCGGCGTAAACCTGCGGTTTCACCTTTTTAAATCCTGGCAGCGCTTTATCTGCCGGATTACGTGCCTGAGTCAGCGTATCGCCGACCGGGGCACCGAGGATGTCTTTAATCGCACAAACCAGCCAACCCACTTCGCCGCACTTCAGTTCGGTACGGTCAACCTGCTTAGGCGTGAAGATCCCCAGACGGTCAGCGTTATACACCTGCCCGGTGCTCATCACTTTGATTTTGTCGCCTTTGCGCATGGTGCCGTTTTTAATACGTACCAGCGAGACCACACCCAGATAGTTATCGAACCAGGAGTCAATGATCAGCGCCTGCAGCGGGCCTTCCGGGTCACCTTCCGGCGGCGGAATTTCGCGCACCAGACGTTCCAGAACGTCGGTCACGCCGACGCCGGTTTTCGCCGAGCAACGAACCGCATCTGTCGCATCGATACCGACGATATCTTCGATCTCTTCCGCTACACGCTCAGGATCGGCAGCCGGCAGGTCAATTTTGTTCAGTACCGGCACTACCTCGAGATCCATTTCCAGGGCGGTATAGCAGTTAGCCAGCGTTTGCGCTTCAACACCCTGTCCGGCGTCAACCACCAGCAGAGCGCCTTCACAGGCGGCAAGCGAGCGCGAAACTTCATACGAGAAGTCAACGTGGCCCGGCGTGTCGATAAAGTTAAGCTGGTAGGTTTCACCATCAGATGATTTGAAATCGAGCGTCACGCTCTGCGCTTTGATAGTAATACCGCGCTCACGCTCAAGATCCATCGAGTCGAGAACCTGCGCTTCCATTTCACGGTCAGACAGGCCACCGCAGATCTGGATAATACGGTCAGACAGCGTTGATTTACCGTGGTCGATGTGAGCTATGATTGAAAAGTTACGTATGTTCTTCATATAGTGTAATTATTGTGCCTTACGCCTGCCTGGGCAGGCTTTGAGAAGTCGCTGTTCTGAGCTTAACGTCGGTTTAAGTGAAACGCCGCATTCTACACTACAACGCTGAGGCGAGGAAATGTTCATAGAGCAAGGATAGCGGGAACTGGAAACAACTTAGCAAAGTCAGTGAAACTTTTACCGAAGTACGGCGAAAATGCCCTATCTGGCCTACGTAGCAACGGTCCTGTAGGCCTGATAAGCGCAGCGCCATCAGGCATATATATCACTGGTGTGTTTCGACGCGAAGAAGGTCAGGCGGGAGAGCAACATTGAGAATCACCGGTTGCCAGGCCTCACGTTCAGCCAGCTTGCGTGAGAAACCACGAGCAATCAGGAATCCACCCACACCGCCCAGTATCGCACCGCTTAACGCGGCGATATCGCTGCCAAACAATACCTGGAACAATGCGGCAAAAACAAACAGCCCCGCCAGCGGAGACAGATAGACTAACATTGCCGAGCCCAACAGGCTGCCTTCAGCAATGCCTAGCTCAACTTTCTGACCGGGAGCCAGCGGTTCAACGCTAGGCACCACAATGGTGTGCGTTGTCTGCGGTCCCAGTTTATTCAGCACACGGCTTCCGCATCCGGCCCTTGAGGCACAGCTGCTGCACGACGCTTTAACGTCACAGCTGACTGTCGCCAAGCCATTTTGCCAGGAAACAACCGTTGCCCACTCTTTGATCATTGTGCAGCCCTGAACTTGATATTGTCCGCGATGCGCTTCGCCGTTTGCGGCGGAAGTTCACCAACGATAGTGATTTCGGCATTATCTCGTACGCTGGTACTGACCGTGCGGCGTCCGGTACGCAGGAGCTGATCGGCGCTGTTTTGCTGCGCGCGGTTCACATTCACAGAGAAGCTGAACAGCCCGTCAGAATAAAGACGCGATTCAATCGGCATATTGTCCATCGTCGGCAGTGGACGACGGCTGCTAGAGACTTCACTGAATCCTTGCGGCAACCACGATGGGCTCCAGTTGAAGTTGGTTTTCTCGCCTGCGGGAACGGATAGCAACGGCGGCAGGTTGGCTTTTGCCAGCGTCTGCATGCTGTCTCCGACGCCGCTATTCACAGTAAAAGCGATCACGCGGAACTGTTCCAGCGTTTCGCCATCCCGGTCAAGAAGATCGACGCGCATCGGTAGCTTAGTTTCGGTGTCCATCCAGACAATGTAGCTGTAACGAGTCCCGTCACGCGCCACGACGCGGAGCACTTCACAAAGCCTGTCGGCAATACGTGTTCGGCCTACCGAGATAAAATCATAGTAGGGTGCGAGACGTTTAAAGTCGGTGTAAATCAGAGATGGCAGAGAATCAACAATATAATCACCGTTCAGCGTGAACGGTTCGAGCCCCGGCTCAAAATAGCTGATTTCATTTCCACGTTGTACGACTTCCCGGCGTGGTCCATCTAATTGCAACAGTTGTGCAAGCGGACGATTATCCAGACGAGCATGACGATAACGTAGGGATTCAACACCCTGTTTATTGATGCTGACGAAGGACAGCTCATAGGTGAGCGACTGGCTGGCCAGATTCATCTGCTGCAATAACGCCCCGGACGCAGGAGTGGCCGAGGCGTTGACAGAGAAGAACAGGCTACCAGCCACAAGTGACATGGCAAACCAAAGTTGCTTCATTACTGCGATTGCGTTCCTAAAGTTTGAATTCCTGGCACCTGTACAGCGGCTTGCTGTGTCTGTGCCTGCTCAAACTGAAGCTGTTCGGAGTGCAGTCGGCGCTGCAGTTCGTAATCCTGCAACATAGCATTGATACGACGACGCTGCTCCTGCACCTGCTGTTGCTGACCGCCGCTGCTGGCCGTCGCGTCAGAAGGTACACCCAAGCTCACCGGACTGGCTTTACCCATCATCGGTAATGTATTAAATACCGGCGTTTCGGGCTGCTGGGACGTTTCAGATTGCCCATTATAGTGCTGGACGCCAACGATAACTGCAAGCGATACGCACGCGGCCACACCCATTTGAGTAAGCTGAGCGGCCCACGGACGCATTTTCTTCCAGAATGGCATTTTCTGCCACTGATGTGGTGCTGGCTGGGCCTCAGGAATCAATGGCGCCGCCTGACGTACTGGCTCATCTGCGATGGCTGCCATTACTCGGTCGGAAATATCGAAATGGAGAACGTCGGCGGTATCACCTCGCATGGAATCGCGGATCAGGTGATAACTCTCCCAGGTTTTTTGCATTTCCGGGTCGTGAGTCAGCTCTTTGAGTAACTCAGTATCCAGCGTTTCGCCATCCATTAAAGCGGAAAGTTTTTCTTTCTGCATGCCTAATACCTTTTCCAGTATCCCGCTACCGTCAACGCCTGATAAGCGGTTGAACTTTATTATCAATAGCTTCCCTCGCTCGGAAGATACGAGAACGCACCGTACCCACCGGACAATCCATGATAGCAGCTATCTCTTCATAGCTCAGGCCATCCAGCTCCCGCAAGGTTATTGCCATGCGTAAATCTTCCGGGAGGGACTCAATAGTTCGGAAAACTATCTGTCTCAGTTCTTCTGACAACATTAAGTTCTCAGGGTTCGAAATTTCTTTCAGCGCACCGCCACTTTCGTAATTTTCTGCTTCTATCGCATCTATATCACTGGAAGGTGGACGACGCCCCTGAGCGACCAGGTAATTCTTCGCTGTATTGACTGCAATACGATACAGCCAGGTATAAAAAGCACTATCTCCCCGGAACGAATCCAGCGCACGATAGGCCTTAATAAATGCTTCCTGTACAACATCGGGAACATCGCCCGACGGTACATAGCGGGAAACCAGGCTCGCCACCTTATGCTGATAGCGAACTACCAGTAAATTAAAGGCTTTCTGATCTCCCTTCTGGACCCGTTCTACCAGGACCTGGTCCGTTAACTGCTCGCTCATCCGAGGTAAAGTCTCCCCAAACCAAATTTCCACGCGCTTTCGAAACGCCACTCCATCAGCTGCACTATGAGCAAGCAATGACTTGGAGTGCTCAAGTTTCGTAAAGTTCCGTTACGCATTTGTTTTTGTTTGTCATGTTGTAGACAGGTCTTATCTCTCATTATAAGTCTACATAACCCGATCAACGCACTATCTGTACAGAAATGCCCATTAAACCGCTTGCAGAGTAACCCAACGGGCACTTTATTTCATCTCCTAATCTGGCGCTAACGGCCTGCTACACAAAATATTTTTCATACTTTACCTCTCACTATGAATTTCTTTCGTGTTTAGCCATTGCAACACAATTAAAAATATAACGTGCAGTTTCGCGCAATGTGGTGCTATGGTGACCAAACACTGTTTAGTAAATTAAACAACAATCATGAATACAACGCCTGAATTATCCTGTGATGTGCTGATTATTGGCAGCGGTGCTGCCGGACTCTCACTGGCTTTGCGCTTGGCTGAGAAACATCGGGTTATTGTCCTGAGTAAAGGGCCTGTGAGTGAAGGCTCTACATTCTATGCCCAGGGAGGCATTGCCGCTGTTTTTGATGAAACCGACAGTATCGATTCTCACGTCGAGGATACGCTGATTGCCGGCGCGGGATTGTGCGATCGCCATGCAGTTGAGTTCGTCGCCAGCAACGCCCGAACGTGCGTCCAGTGGCTCATTGATCAAGGCGTTTTGTTTGATACGCAGGTTCAGCCCAATGGTGAAGAGAGTTATCACCTGACCCGCGAAGGCGGCCATAGCCATCGACGCATCCTGCATGCGGCTGATGCCACCGGCAAAGAGGTTGAAACCACGCTGGTCAGCAAGGCGCAAAATCATCCCAACATTCAGGTGCTGGAACGTAGCAACGCCGTGGACCTGATCATCTCCGATAAAATCGGCTTGCCGGGCACGCGCCGGGTAGTTGGCGCATGGATCTGGAATCGTAATAAAGAAGCCGTCGAAACCTGCCATGCCAAATCCGTCGTGCTGGCCACCGGTGGCGCATCGAAGGTCTATCAGTATACCACCAATCCGGATATCTCCTCAGGCGATGGAATTGCGATGGCCTGGCGCGCAGGGTGTCGTGTCGCCAACCTCGAATTTAATCAGTTTCACCCCACCGCGCTGTATCACCCGCAGGCGCGCAATTTTCTACTGACTGAAGCGCTGCGTGGCGAAGGTGCCCATCTGAAGCGCCCGGACGGCTCACGCTTTATGCCCGACTTTGATGAGCGTGGTGAACTGGCGCCGCGCGATATCGTGGCGCGTGCTATCGATCATGAAATGAAGCGTCTGGGTGCGGACTGCATGTTCATCGACATCAGTCATAAACCGGAAGAATTTGTCCGCCAGCATTTTCCGATGATTTATGAAAAGCTGCTGGGCCTGGGGATCGACCTGACCAAAGAGCCAGTGCCTATCGTGCCAGCTGCGCACTATACCTGCGGTGGCGTGATGGTCGATGATTTTGGTCGGACTGACGTCGACGGTCTGTATGCCATCGGCGAAGTGAGCTACACCGGGCTGCATGGTGCAAATCGTATGGCGTCTAACTCACTGCTGGAGTGCCTGGTCTACGGCTGGTCTGCAGCTGAAGATATTGATCGTAGAATGCCCTACGCACGTAGTGTAAGCACGCTTCCGGGTTGGGATGAAAGCCGGGTTGAAAATCCGGATGAGCTGGTTGTCATCCAGCATAACTGGCATGAACTGCGGCTATTTATGTGGGATTACGTTGGCATTGTACGCACCACTAAACGTCTGGAGCGAGCCCTGCGGCGTATCACGATGCTGCAACAGGAAATCGACGAGTATTACGCCCATTTCCGCGTGTCGAACAATTTACTGGAGCTGCGCAATTTGGTGCAGGTTGCCGAGCTGATTGTGCGCTGCGCAATGATGCGTAAAGAGAGCCGGGGCCTGCACTTCACGCTGGATTATCCAGAGCAGTTGCCTGAATCCGGCCCTTCTATTCTTTCGCCGCTTAGCCATCACATAAACAGATAAAATGCCTGGGTCAGCGCGGTGTAACCTTCTGAGTAACGCTGGTCTGGCCCACGGATCACTAATCTGTCGCTAAAGCACTCCCCAGCCTGCGGGGAGAAAGCCAGCAGGACCCGATGCGGCAGTCGGGCTTCGGTTTCCGCCACATCCGTACGCAGACGCAGATGCCATCCCATGTTTAATGCCTGCTGGGTAAAAGCGTTACCAATCTGCTCCGGCAGTACCACGCAAAAAAAACCCTCTTCTGTAATACTGTCCGCCGCCAGCGTTATCAGCGCCGCATGATCGAGCGTCGTGGTATAACGTGCCTGCTCGCGCTGTGGCGTACCACACTCCACGCCTTGCTCATAATAAGGGGGATTACTGATAATCAGATCAAAGCGCACGGTCTGGCGAGGTATCCACCGTTGAGCATCTTCAGTATGGATCCGGATACGCTGCCCCCACGGAGATTGCGCGATGTTTTCCTCTGCCTGTTGCGCGGCGTCAACATCCAGCTCCACCGCATCAATCAGGACGCTGTTATCTGTACGCTGGGCCAGCATCAGTGCTAACAAACCACTCCCGGTGCCGATATCAAGGATCCGCTTTACGCCTGCGACAGGGGCCCAGGCCCCCAATAAAATTCCGTCAGTCCCAACTTTCATTGCACAACGATCGTGTGCCACAAAAAACTGTTTAAAGGTAAACCCATTACGTCGAAGTACTGATGAAGACTGGGGCATGAAAAACAACCTTCCTGGAAAAAAAACGATAACATAGGATAAAAACAATACCTGAGAAGGTATATCCATACAAACAGATGAAGATTGCAGCCGTAACGTCTATAATCAGCGCCCCACACAGAGGTAGAACATGACTGTAACGACTTTTTCCGAACTTGAACTCGATGAAAGCCTGCTGGATGCCCTCCAGGAAAAAGGTTTCACTCGCCCGACAGCTATTCAGGCAGCCGCCATTCCACCTGCGCTCGATGGCCGTGATGTACTCGGTTCTGCGCCGACAGGCACCGGTAAAACGGCGGCATATTTGCTGCCAGTGTTGCAGCACCTGCTCGACTTTCCGCGCAAAAAATCAGGTCCACCGCGCGTTTTAATTCTGACGCCGACCCGTGAACTGGCAATGCAAGTTGCCGATCACGCCCGTGAACTGGCGAAGAATACGCATCTGGATGTCGCCACCATCACCGGCGGCGTGGCCTACATGAACCATATGGAAGTGTTCAGCGAAAATCAGGACATCGTGGTCGCGACCACCGGGCGTCTGCTGCAATACATTAAAGAAGAGAACTTCGACTGCCATGCGGTTGAAACGCTGATCCTCGATGAAGCCGACCGTATGCTGGATATGGGCTTCGCGCAGGATATCGAGCATATTGCCGGTGAAACCCGCTGGCGCAAGCAGACCATGCTGTTCTCTGCCACTCTGGAAGGCAATGCGGTTAAAGATTTTGCCGAGCGCCTGCTGGAAGATCCGGTTGAGGTTTCTGCGGATCCATCCACCCGCGAACGTAAGAAGATCCATCAGTGGTACTATCGTGCCGATGATATCGAACACAAAACAGCGTTGCTGATTCACCTGTTAAAGCAGCCTGAAGCAACGCGTTCTATCGTCTTTGTGCGTAAACGCGAGCGCGTGCACGAGCTGGCTGGCTGGCTGCGCCAGGCGGGGATCAACAACTGCTATCTCGAAGGCGAGATGGTACAAAGCAAGCGCAACGAAGCGATCAAACGCCTGACCGATGGTCGTGTGAATGTGCTGGTTGCCACCGACGTTGCGGCACGCGGTATCGACATTCCTGATGTCAGCCACGTGTTTAACTACGACATGCCTCGTAGTGGCGATGCCTATTTGCACCGTATTGGCCGTACCGGTCGCGCAGGCCGTAAAGGCACCGCCATTTCTCTGGTAGAAGCGCACGACCACCTGCTGCTCGGCAAAGCGAGTCGCTATGTCGACGAGCAGCTAAAGCCGCGCGTGGTTGACGAACTGCGTCCAACAACGCGCGCGCCAAGTGAGAAGTCTAACGGTAAGCCATCCAAGAAAGTGCTGGCGAAACGTGCAGAGAAAAAAGAGAAAGATAAAGAGAAGCCGCGCGTGAAGAAACGTCACCGCGACGCCAAAAATATCGGCAAGCGTCGCAAGCCGAGCGCAGCTGCCGCGCCGCAGTCTGACAAAGAGTAAACGGTATGCCGGGTTAATGAACCCGGCATTTTTTTACCTTCTTTCAACGACAAAAAAGCGGAACATGCCAGTGCATGTTCCGCTTTTTTTATTATCTGATTACCGGGGGTATAACCCCGCGAGCCTTACAGGCTCTCAGTAAAGGTACGGGCAATAACGTCGCGCTGCTGTTCTGGAGTCAGTGAGTTGAAACGCACCGCATAACCAGAAACACGAATAGTCAGCTGCGGGTATTTTTCCGGGTGCTTAACCGCATCTTCCAGCGTTTCACGACGCAGAACGTTAACGTTCAGGTGCTGGCCACCTTCTACGCGAACTTCTGGCTGTACGTCTACCGGTACTTCACGGTATTCGATTTCGCCCAGTTTGCTGACGGCAACGACTTCATCAGCAGAGAAACCTGCTTTAGCAACGATGCAGCGTGCTTCGCCTTTTTCGCTGTCCAGCAGCCAGAAAGAGTTCAGCAGGTCGTCGTTTGCAGCTTTAGTAATCTGGATACCTGTAATCATGTTGATGCCTCCCCGGCAAAATTATTTGATTTCGGTTGGCCGTCGCGCGGCCAATTGGTAAAACCATTGTTGCTTGAGTGTATATATACCCCTCGCACACCCTTGATTCCTTGATTTAAATCAACAAAAACCACACACGCAAAGTGGTGATGAGTGGATTTTATTGTTTTACATCAACTTACGCTATGCGTGTAGATAAAATTTTTACATAAATTTTCAACTATCTTTAAGGGGTAGTCCCTTGAGAATCGTAGAGAATTTTGCGCCCCAGAGAGAAGCAGTTAAGCTAGGGGGAATGAAATTCGCAGGAGAGCGAGATGACTACCGAATTAACCTGGCACGATGTGCTGACCGAAGAAAAACAGCAACCCTATTTTGTTAACACTTTGCATACCGTCGCCGGTGAACGCCAGTCAGGCATGACGATTTACCCGCCGCAAAAAGATGTGTTTAACGCATTTCGCTTTACCGAGCTTGGCGATGTGAAAGTTGTCATCCTGGGACAGGACCCTTACCACGGTCCCGGCCAGGCGCATGGCCTCGCGTTTTCTGTGCGCCCAGGCGTAGCCACTCCACCGTCATTACTGAATATGTATAAAGAACTCGAAGCGACGGTCCCGGGCTTTACACGCCCCACGCACGGGTATCTGGAAAGCTGGGCACGTCAGGGGGTACTGTTACTGAACACCGTCCTTACCGTCCGGGCAGGACAGGCACATTCGCATGCCAGTCTGGGCTGGGAAACCTTTACGGATAAAGTCATTAGCCTGATTAACGAGCACCGTGAAGGCGTGGTGTTTTTACTCTGGGGCGCGCACGCGCAGAAGAAAGGGGCCATTATTGACGCGCAGCGTCACCATATTCTAAAAGCGCCGCATCCGTCTCCGCTCTCGGCACACCGCGGATTCTTTGGCTGCAATCACTTTGTTCTGGCAAATGAGTGGCTGGAAAAACGCGGTGAAAAACCGATCGACTGGATGCCGGTGCTGCCGGCTGAGAACGAGTAAAAAAAATGCCAGCGATTCGCTGGCATTTTTACTATCAGGCTTTGTTCTGACGCCACCACTCCGCGAGCAGGACGCCCGTCGCGACGGAGACATTGAGCGTTTCTACATTGCCCGTACCGTCGATGGCGACGCACAGATCGTCTGCAGAACATGCCGCTTCCGGCAGCGCATCACGCTCGCGGCCTAACACCAGCACCATTTTTTCTGGCAGCGTGGTGTTGAACAAAGGCTTACCTTTGTCGCTGGAGGTCATCACGACCGTGTAGCCTGCTTTGCGGAAATCATCCAGCACATCCACAATACTGTCGCCAGTGATCGGTTGCACGTGCTCGGCACCGCCTTCCGCGGTACGGATAGCTGCACCGGATTCCAGCAGCGCGGCATCCTGTACGACCACGCCTTTCACACCGAAGTGAGCGCAACTGCGCATCATGCCGCCCAGGTTATGCGGGTTGGCGATATCTTCCAGCGCCAGTACGCAATCCTGCGCCCCCGCCTGGCCAACCCACTGCTTAACGGTTGTACCGTTACGTTTTTTAATCAGGAAACACACGCCGCCATGGTGTTCAGTACCGGAAGCTTTCGCCAGTTCGGCTTCGTCAACCACGTGGTAGGCTTTGCGGTTTGCCGCCATCCAGCGTAATGCTTCTTTAAATCGTGGTGTCACGCTCTGGACAAACCAGGCGCGGACAATGGCGTCCGGACGGCTCTGGAACAGCGCCTGACAGGCATTCTCACCGTAAACGCGGGTTTCTTCCGCACGCTGACGACGTAATACTTCAGGATCGATAAAGCTCTTGCCGCTGATCCCACCGTGATCGGCTTTTTCCGCTACGTCATCGCTCGGCGCGCGGGATACGGTACGCCACGGTGAGTCTTCACGTTTACGGTCGCGTTCAACATCGCGGTCACGTCCACGATCGCGGCCACGTTCACTGTTCGGACCCTTTCTGTCATCACGGGCAGGGCGACGACCGCCTTCGGCTCGGGAAGTACCTGGGCGACCGCCGCCTTTACCGGTACGTGGATTTTGGGTGCGCTTGTCCGAGTCATCGTCACTGCGGACGTACATCACTTTGACCTTGCCGTTTTTGTTCTTCAGTTCGTCGCTCATTTCTTTTCTCCACCTGCTCTGCGCGAAGCGCGCAGATTACCCGATGTGCACGTCGTTAGCCATTATTTCATTTAAAAGCTTATGACTATTGTACTCATTGAATAAAACGCATTGCTGTTTAAAACAGTCTCCCCGATAATATGTAACATAACAGAAACATATCGGCGTGATTGCCGCGAAGTCCACCCTACTCATCCAGAGGTTAGTTATGAATACCGTTTGTACCAGCTGCCAGGCTATCAACCGCATCCCCGAAGATCGTGTTCAGGATACGGCCAAATGCGGACGCTGTGGTCACGACCTGTTTGACGGTGAGGTGATCAATGCGACCGGTGCTACGCTGGATAAGCTGTTAAAAGACGATCTTCCGGTGGTGGTCGATTTCTGGGCGCCATGGTGTGGCCCATGCCGTAACTTCGCCCCCATCTTTGAAGATGTCGCTGAAGAGCGTAGCGGTAAAGTGCGTTTTGTTAAAGTGAATACCGAAGCTGAACGCGAACTCAGCGCACGTTTCGGCATCCGCAGCATTCCGACCATTATGATATTCAAGAAAGGTGAAGTCGTCGATATGCTCAATGGCGCAGTGCCTAAAGCCCCGTTTGATAGCTGGCTTAACGAATCATTATAATCTCTACGGGGCACATCTTGTGCCCCGTTTTGTCCTCTGCGACAATAGCATTTTTCAACGTGCTTCCCGATGACCAATAACGCCGTTCTCCAGTTACGTGCCGAGCGCCTTGCGCGCGCCACGCGCCCTTTTCTTGCCCGAGGTAACCGTATTCGCCGCTGCCAGCGCTGCTTACTGCCGCTGAAACTGTGCCTGTGCGAAACGCTGAGACCTGCCCAGGCGAAGAGTCGTTTTTGCCTGGTAATGTTTGACACCGAACCGATGAAACCCAGCAACACCGGGCGTTTGATTGCTGATATTCTGCCGGATACCGCCGCGTTTCAGTGGTCTCGCACCGAGCCGCCGTCAGCGCTGCTTGAACTGGTTAACAATCCGGATTATCAACCGATGGTGGTCTTCCCGGCATCCTATGCCGACGAGGGCCGTGAGGTCATTTTCACGCCACCTACGGGTAAAACACCGTTGTTCATTATGCTTGATGGCACCTGGCCAGAAGCGCGCAAAATGTTCCGTAAAAGTCCGTACCTCGATAACCTGCCGGTTATCTCCGTCGATTTATCACGTCTTTCCGCTTACCGTCTGCGCGAAGCCCATGCCGAGGGGCAGTATTGCACCGCCGAAGTGGCGATTGCCTTACTGGATCTGGCTGGAGACACGCAGGCAGCCGAAGGATTAAGTGAGCACTTCACGCTTTTTAAAACTCGCTACCTGGCAGGAAAAACCCAACATCAGGGAAGCGTCACAGCAGACTCGACAGAAAACGTTTAAAATCATTCGGTCACTGTGTCATTAAGGAAGCCGATATGAGTCAACGTGGTCTGGAAGCGCTACTGCGACCAAAATCCATTGCGGTGATTGGGGCGTCAATGAAGCCCAATCGTGCGGGTTACCTGATGATGCGTAACTTACTGGCCGGCGGCTTTAATGGACCGGTTTTACCGGTTACGCCGGCCTGGAAAGCGGTGTTGGGCGTGCTGGCCTGGCCCACTATCGCCAGCCTGCCTTTTTCTCCCGATCTCGCCGTGCTGTGTACCAATGCCAGCCGCAACCTGACGCTGCTGGAGGCGCTAGGCGAGAAAGGCTGCAAAACCTGTATTATTTTGTCAGCGCCCACGGCGCAGCACGCTGAACTGCTGGCCTGCGCATCACGCTATAAAATACGTCTGCTCGGCCCCAACAGTCTGGGGCTTCTCGCCCCCTGGCAGGGGCTTAACGCCAGTTTTTCACCGGTACCGATTAAACGCGGCAAGCTGGCATTTATTTCCCAGTCGGCGGCGATTTCCAACACCATTCTGGACTGGGCGCAGCAGCGCGACATGGGGTTTTCCTGGTTTATTGCCCTGGGTGACAGTCTGGACATTGACGTTGATGAGCTGCTTGATTACCTGGCCCGCGACAGTAAAACCAGTGCGATTTTGCTCTACCTTGAACATTTGAGCGATGCCCGCCGTTTTGTCTCGGCGGCACGTAGCGCATCGCGTAACAAACCCATTTTGGTGATTAAAAGCGGTCGCAGCCCGGCGGCTCAGCGCTTGCTGCATACCAGCTCGGGGATGGACCCAGCCTGGGACGCAGCCATTCAGCGTGCCGGTCTGCTGCGCGTGCAGGACACACACGAGCTTTTCTCAGCGGTGGAAACCCTCAGCCACATGCGCCCTTTACGTGGCGACAGGCTGATGATCATCAGTAATGGTGCCGCCCCTGCTGCACTGGCTTTAGATGAGCTGTGGTCGCGAAACGGCAAACTGGCCACGCTAAGCGAAGAGACCTGCCAGAAACTACGCGATGCGTTACCAACCCACGTTGATATCGCCAACCCACTGGATTTGCGCGACGATGCCAGCAGTGAGCATTACGTTAAAACGCTGAATATTTTACTCGCCAGCCAGGATTTCGACGCCCTGATGGTCATCCACTCGCCTAGCGCAGCCGCACCTGGCACCGAAAGCGCGCAGGCGCTGATTGAGGCAGTGAAACAACATCCGCGCGGCAAGTTTGTCTCCTTACTCACTAACTGGTGCGGGGAGTTTTCATCCCAGGAAGCCCGCAGGTTGTTTAGTGAAGCGGGATTACCTACCTATCGTACACCGGAAGGCACCATCACCGCGTTTATGCATATGGTTGAATATCGGCGTAACCAGAAGCAGCTGCGTGAAACACCAGTGCTCCCTGACAGCCTGACGGCCAACACCGCCGAGGCACATAATCTGTTACAACAGGCGATTACTGACGGGGCAACATCGCTGGATACGCATGAAGTTCAGCCTATTTTGCACGCCTATGGCTTGCACACACTGCCCACCTGGATTGCCAGCGACAGCGCAGAAGCCGTACACATCGCCGAACAAATTGGTTATCCGGTAGCGCTCAAGCTACGTTCTCCCGATATCCCGCATAAATCGGAAGTTCAAGGGGTTATGCTCTACCTGCGAACGGCAACCGAAGTGCAGCAGGCCGCCAATGCGATTTTTGATCGGGTGAAAATGGCCTGGCCGCAGGCGCGTATCCACGGTTTGCTTGTCCAGAGTATGGCTAACCGCGCGGGGGCTCAGGAACTGCGCGTGGTCGTCGAACACGATTCGGTATTTGGGCCACTCATTATGTTGGGGGAAGGTGGCGTAGAGTGGCGACCGGAAGAGCAAGCCGTGGTGGCATTGCCGCCGCTGAACATGAACCTCGCACGATATCTGGTGATCCAGGGGATCAAAAACAAAAAGATCCGCGCCCGCAGTGCGCTACGTCCTTTAGACGTCGCCGGTTTAAGCCAGCTTTTGGTTCAGGTGTCCAATTTGATCGTCGATTGCCCGGAAATTCAACGTCTGGATATCCACCCATTACTGGCATCCGCCGGTGAATTCACCGCCCTCGATGTTACGCTGGATATTGCCCCCTTCACGGGCGACAACGAAAGCAGACTGGCCGTGCGTCCCTATCCTCATCAGCTTGAAGAGTGGGTCGAAATGAAAAACGGTGAACGCTGCCTGTTCCGCCCTATTCTGCCGGAGGATGAACCCCATCTGCAGCAGTTCATTTCACAAGTGACGAAGGAAGATCTGTATTACCGCTATTTCAGTGAGATCAATGAATTTACCCATGAAGATTTAGCCAATATGACGCAGATCGACTACGATCGGGAAATGGCCTTTGTGGCGGTACGTTGCCGTGATAACACTGAAGAGATCCTCGGCGTGACGCGCGCAATTTCCGATCCCGATAACATCGATGCCGAATTTGCCGTACTGGTACGATCGGATCTCAAAGGGCTGGGGCTCGGGCGGCGATTGATGGAAAAATTAATTACCTACACCCGAGATCACGGACTGAGACGTCTGAATGGTATTACGATGCCGAACANGCGTAACGAGGGCAATCTCGGATCCTGATAACGTTGACGCCGAGTTTGCCGTGCTGGTTCGTTCTGACCTCAAAGGGCTGGGCTTAGGTCGTCGGTTGATGNCGGACTGAGACGTCTGAATGGTATTACGATGCCGAACAATCGGGGGATGGTCGCCCTGGCCCGAAAACTCGGGTTTGCTGTAGACGTCCAGCTCGAAGAGGGAATTGTTGGGCTAACGCTTAATCTGGCCCAATATGAGGAATCGTGAGTAAGGTACTGGAAATGTTGACCACTTTAACGGGTACTGGTGTTATCATTGCTCGCTTATGTCGTCTGCATAGCACAGAGGACCCTTCAATGAACAGAGAAGAAATGCACTGTGATGTTGTCAAAATTTAAGCGTAATAAACATCAACAACACCTTGCCCAACTACCGAAGATTTCTCAATCAGTTGATGATGTAGATTTCTTTTATGCTCCCGCTAATTTCAGGGAGACTCTGCTGGAGAAAATAGCCAGCGCGACGCGACGTATTTGCATCATCGCCCTGTATCTGGAACAGGACGACGGTGGCAAAAGCATCCTCGACGCGCTTTATGCGGCTAAGCGGCAGCGTCCTGAGCTTGATATCCGGGTGCTTGTCGACTGGCATCGTGCCCAGCGCGGACGCATTGGCGCAGCAGCGTCTAATACCAACGCTGACTGGTACTGCCGAATGGCGCAAGAAAATCCAGGGATCGATATTCCGGTCTACGGCGTACCGATTAACACCCGTGAAGCGCTTGGCGTCCTGCATTTCAAAGGCTTTATCATCGATGATAGCGTTCTGTATAGCGGCGCCAGCCTGAACGACGTTTACCTACATCAGCATGATAAATATCGCTACGATCGCTACCAGTTGATTCGCAATGCGCAAATGGCTGACATCATGTTCGACTGGGTCACGCAGAACCTGATGAATGGTCGCGGCGTGAATCGTCTTGATGATATCAATCGCCCTAAAAGCCCGGAAATTAAAAACGACATCCGCCTGTATCGTCAGGAATTACGTGATGCGTCATTCCATTTCCAGGGTAATGCGGATAATGAACAGCTGTCGGTGACGCCTCTGGTTGGGCTCGGAAAATCCAGTCTGCTGAATAAGACCATTTTCCATCTGATGCCCTGCGCAGAGCAGAAACTTACAATCTGTACCCCTTATTTCAACCTGCCAGCGATACTGGTGCGCAATATTATCCAGCTTCTGCGTGAAGGGAAAAAGGTTGAAATTATCGTGGGCGATAAGACCGCTAACGACTTTTTCATCCCGGAAGATGAGCCGTTTAAGATTATCGGCGCGCTGCCCTATCTGTATGAAATAAACCTGCGCCGCTTCCTGAGCCGACTACAGTATTACGTTAATACCGATCAACTGGTCGTACGCTTATGGAAAGATGATGACAATACTTATCATCTGAAAGGCATGTGGGTGGATGATAAATGGATGCTGCTCACCGGCAACAACCTTAACCCTCGCGCCTGGCGCCTGGATCTGGAAAACGCCATTCTGATCCACGATCCTAAGCAGGAACTGACTCTTCAGCGTGAGAAAGAGCTGGAGCTCATCCGCACACATACTACCGTCGTTAAGCACTATCGCGACCTGCAGAGTATTGCCGACTATCCGGTTAAAGTGCGTAAGCTCATCCGTCGACTCCGCCGTATCCGAATCGACAGATTAATCAGCCGTATTCTGTAACCTGAACCCCGTCGCTGACGGGGTTTTTCCTATGGAGACGACGGTGCGCCTGTTTATTCTCGCCAGTATCCTGACACTTTCTGGTTGTAGCCATATGGCGAACGACAACTGGAGTGGGCAAGACAAAGCACAACACTTTATTGCCTCAGCCATGCTGGCCGCCGCCGGTAACGAGTACGCTCAGCATCAGGGAAACAGCGCCGATCGCAGCGCTGCCATCGGTTTCATGTTCTCCATTAGCCTTGGCGCATCAAAAGAACTTTGGGACAGCCGCCCCACAGGAAGCGGCTGGAGTTGGAAAGATTTTGCCTGGGATGTCGCCGGCGCATCTACCGGCTATGCCGTCTGGCAAATGGCCCACCATTAGAGGCGCAGGCCTTTACCTTTGCGGTGCAGCAGTAATGAGACAAAGAATGCAACCACGGCCAGAGCGGTGACGTACCAGAAAAATGTGGTTTCCATACCAACGGACTTCAGCGACAGCGCAACATATTCGGCCGATCCACCAAACAAGGCATTCGCCACTGCATAAGACAATCCTACCCCCAACGCGCGAACCTGCGCCGGAAACATTTCGGCCTTCAGAATGCCACTGATTGAAGTGTAGAAACTGACGATCAACAAGGCACACATGACCAGACCAAATGCCATATACGGGGAGGTCACATTCTGCAACGCCGTCAGGATAGGAACGGTAAACAACGTGGCTAATGCGCCAAAACACAGCATCGAGGTACGGCGGCCAATTTTATCTGACAACGCGCCGAACAGCGGCTGTACCAGCATAAACACGCACAGTGCCGCCGTCATTATACCGCTGGCCACGTTGGCATGCATACCTGCCGTATTCACCAGGTACTTCTGCATGTAGGTGGTGAAGGTATAGAAACACAACGAACCCGCAGCAGTAAATCCGAGCACCATCACGAAGGCCTTGCGGTTACGCCATAGTCCTTTCAGGGAGCCTGCTTCTTTCAGCGCACGCACATCCTGTTTTGAGGTTTCATCTAACTGACGACGTAACCAAAGCGCGACAATCGCCAGTACGGCTCCCAGCGCAAAGGGAATACGCCAGCCCCATGCTCTGAGCGCTGAGTCTTCTAACGTTTGCTGTAATATCACCACAACCAGCAATGCCAGAAGTTGCCCACCAATCAAGGTCACGTATTGGAATGAGGCATAAAACCCTTTCTTACCTTCCACGGCGACTTCACTCATGTAAGTCGCACTGGTGCCATATTCTCCGCCAACAGACAGCCCCTGAAATAATCTGGCGAGCAGCAGCAGCGCAGGTGCCCAAGTGCCAATGGTTTCATACCCCGGCAGACAGGCGATCACCAGCGATCCCATACACATCATGCATACTGACAATAACATGGACTTTTTACGTCCGTGCTTATCGGCTATCCGGCCAAAAATCCATCCGCCAATAGGCCGCATCAGAAACCCTGCGGCGAAAACCCCAGCAGTCTGTAACAGTTGTGTGGTGGTGTTTCCTGAAGGAAAAAAGATATGGGCAAAATAGAGGGAACAGAAAGAGTAGATGTAGAAGTCAAACCATTCGACCAGATTCCCTGATGATGCCCCTACGATTGCCCATATACGACGACGGGTGTCGCTGTCCGTCAGCACCCGATTCTCAGTTACACTGCTATCAGCCATTAGAATTGTACCCCTGCCAAGGATCTTGTGAATTTATCAATGATGCCTAGTGCATTTTTAGTGAATGAGATGTTATATAATTGTTATTTTTTATTATGGGATATATATCACATTTTTAATTAGCAGGGAAAGGTTTCGGATTTTTACGAGGAGAGCAGGACGGATAAAGCGCTGACGCAGCTATCCACCCGCTTTCACATACAACAGACGCAAAAAAGCCCATCCGTCAGGATGGGCTTCTTCACTTGTTTGATGCCTGGCAGTTTATGGCGGGCGTCCTGCGGGCCGTTGCTTCGCAACGTTCAAATCCGCTCCCGGCAGATTTGTCCTACTCAGGAGAGCACTCACCGACAGACAACAGATAAAACAAAAGGCCCAGTCTTTCGACTGAGCCTTTTGTTTCTATTTGATGCCTGGCAGTTCCCTACTCTCGCATGGGGAGACCCCACACTACCATCGGCGCTACGGCGTTTCACTTCTGAGTTCGGCATGGGGTCAGGTGGGACCACCGCGCTACAGCCGCCAGGCAAATTCTGTTATCAGACCGCTTTCGCGTTCTGATTTTATCTGTATCAAGCTGAATTTGATGTCTTTCTTTCGCCAAAACATCTTTGGCGTTGTAAGGTTA
>NZ_SZWM01000843.1:690-957 GCF_005280805.1 Citrobacter sp. TBCS-14 | reverse complement strand
AAACCCACTGTTATCCTCAACATGTGTTTCCAGAAACGAAATATGTGATGTCACCGTATTTAGCTCATCGCTCTGTTTCGCGGATTGCTGATATAACTGTTTATTGCTTTGCGTAAGCTGAGTGATATTTCCCACCATTGAGGTCGTAGCGTCATTCACCTGTTGCACCAGCATCCGTAGCCCCTGCTGCATCGCGTCGATACGTGAGCTCAGTTGTGTCACTTCACGATTAAACTGGCTCACCTGGGGGGCTGGACGGGAAAGATC
>NZ_SZWM01000843.1:315-629 GCF_005280805.1 Citrobacter sp. TBCS-14 | reverse complement strand
GTCTCAGTGGCGCGATTACCCAGCGGGACATACTGCGCCAGACCAGTACCGCAATCACCACCAGCACAAGAGGAATAAATAAAAAGAGGTGCTGTAAACGTTCAAGACTGGTCAACAGCTGTTCTCGCCCTTTTTCCGTCTGCTGGAAACTGTCTTGCTGAAAACGTGCATAATTTTCATTAAAGTCTGTCTGAAACGCCTGCACAGGCACGGCAAAAAACGCATCAATGCTATTGGATTGCATTAATCCATCGGCCTGCTCCTGAATACCGCTATAAAAACGCCGATAGCTCTCCATCAAGTCGGGAGGCTGA
>NZ_SZWM01000843.1:0-265 GCF_005280805.1 Citrobacter sp. TBCS-14 | reverse complement strand
ATTAACGGGCGCCAGCTCCCTTCCGAGCCGGTAGCCGCATCCTGCATAAAGTAAACGCCAGCACGATTAAGTAAGTCGCTGGCAGATAACAACGCCACCCTTGCTTCATCGATCTTCGACTGTTGCAAAAGCACCTGCTGATTATGCTGTTCATTAATCTGCGCGTCCCTGACAGAGGCTGAGAGCATAAGCGAGGATGCAATCTGCAAAACAGAGAACAGTGCAATAATACAAATGATACCGGTTAACAGACCAAACTGACGGG
>NZ_SZWM01000842.1:0-480 GCF_005280805.1 Citrobacter sp. TBCS-14 | reverse complement strand
AGGGGCTGGCGGCCTTTACCGTGATGTCCTGCGATAACGTGCGTGAAAATGGGCATGTGGCGAAAGTCGCAGTACTGGGGCTGGCGCAGGCGCGCGACCCGCAGCTGGCGCAGTGGATTGAAGCTAATGCGACTTTCCCGTGCACTATGGTCGACCGCATTGTTCCGGCGGCGACGGCGGAAACGTTGCAGGAGATTGNCGTATTGTTCCTGCCGTAACGCCCGATACGCTGGATAAAATTGAACAGCTTACCGGCGTGCGCGATCCGGCGGGCGTGGCGTGTGAACCGTTCCGTCAGTGGGTAATTGAAGACAATTTTGTCAACGGTCGTCCTGACTGGGACAAGGTTGGCGCACAGTTCGTAGCCGACGTGGTGCCGTTTGAAATGATGAAACTGCGCATGCTCAACGGCAGCCACTCTTTCCTCGCATATCTGGGTTATCTCGGCGGCTATGAAACCATCGCCGATACTATGACCAA
>NZ_SZWM01000841.1:326-521 GCF_005280805.1 Citrobacter sp. TBCS-14 | reverse complement strand
GTATGTCTCCATTGCGGCAACGCCGATCACCGATGCATGTGCGCTTAAAGCCGTGACGATGATTGCCGAGAACCTGACGATCGCCGTGGAAGATGGCGCCAATGCTCAGGCACGTGAAGCGATGGCTTACGCACAGTTCCTCGCAGGTATGGCATTCAACAACGCCTCTCTGGGTTACGTTCACGCAATGGCGCA
>NZ_SZWM01000841.1:0-192 GCF_005280805.1 Citrobacter sp. TBCS-14 | reverse complement strand
GCCGAAGCCTGTATCGCGGCAATCCGCGAACTGGCGCAGAAAGTGAATATTCCGGCAGGTTTGCGTGAGCTGAACGTTAAGGAAGAAGATTTTGCTGTTCTGGCGACCAACGCTCTGAAAGATGCCTGTGGTTTTACTAACCCGATCCAGGCGACACATGAAGAAATCATGGCGATTTATCGTGCTGCCATG
>NZ_SZWM01000840.1:0-580 GCF_005280805.1 Citrobacter sp. TBCS-14 | reverse complement strand
AAACGGGCATACCGGTGGCAGATTCGATCTTGCCCAGAATGGTCGGACGCCAGCTATCGAGATGCGGTAGAGCAAGGCGCAGCCCACTGACCAGCAGCGCTGCGATGACAACGAATGCGGCTCCAGTGAGCAGTAAAATCCCCGGCAATCGNCGTTTTGCCGGATGGCGGCGTGAACGCCTTATCCGGCCTACAAGGTATCGCCATCAGGTGGTTAACTACATCATAACGACGTCGAACTGCTCCTGGTTATAGAGCGGTTCGATTTGTACTTTAACCTGCTTACCGACAAAAATTTCCACTTCCGCCAGCGCGTGTGACTCTTCACCTTTCAGGGCTTCCGCCACGGCCGGAGAAGCATAGACCAGGAAACGATCGGAGTCGTAAGCATGGTGCACGCGGACGATTTCACGCATGATTTCATAACATACGGTTTCGACCGTTTTCACCGTGCCACGTCCGTGGCAGGTTGGGCACTCGTTACACAGCACATGCTCCACGCTTTCACGCGTGCGCTTACGTGTCATCTCTACCAGACCCAGCTGTGAAAAACCGTTAATGCTGGTTTTTACGCGATCCTT
>NZ_SZWM01000839.1:0-501 GCF_005280805.1 Citrobacter sp. TBCS-14 | reverse complement strand
GAAGTCTACTACCCTATCAGAGTCTGAAGTCTTCCCCAAGGTATACGCGTTTAACGTGCTCGTCCTGCAGGATTTCTGTCGGCGTACCGTGTGCGATCAGGTGTCCCTGGCTCACAATGTAGGCGCGCTCACAAACAGCCAGCGTTTCGCGCACGTTATGGTCGGTAATCAGCACGCCAAGCCCGCTGTCGCGCAGGTGTTCAATAATACGTTTGATATCAATGACGGAAATTGGGTCAACACCGGCAAAGGGTTCATCCAACAGGATAAATTTTGGATTAGCGGCCAGTGCGCGGGCGATCTCCACACGGCGGCNNGGGCGATCTCCACACGGCGGCGTTCCCCACCGGAGAGTGCCTGTCCAAGGCTGTCACGCAGATGTTCGATATGGAATTCTTCCATCAGCTCATTGGCGCGATCTTCACGCTGCTCGCTGGAAAGATCGTCACGAATTTGCAGTACCGCCATCAGGTTATCAAATACGCTCAGGCGACGAAAAAT
>NZ_SZWM01000838.1:249-500 GCF_005280805.1 Citrobacter sp. TBCS-14 | reverse complement strand
ATGGCAAAGGTATCACTGGAGAAAGAGAAGATTAAATTTCTGCTGGTTGAAGGCGTGCATCAAAAAGCGCTCGAAAGCCTTCGTGCAGCAGGTTATACCAACATCGAGTTTCACAAAGGCGCTCTGGACACTGAGCAACTGAAAGAGTCCATCCGTGATGCCCATTTCATTGGCCTGCGATCCCGTACCCATCTGACTGAAGATGTGATTGACGCCGCAGAGAAACTGGTCGCGATTGGCTGCTTCTGTAT
>NZ_SZWM01000838.1:0-171 GCF_005280805.1 Citrobacter sp. TBCS-14 | reverse complement strand
ATTGGCGAACTGCTTCTCCTGCTACGCGGTGTACCCGAAGCGAATGCCAAAGCACACCGCGGCGTGTGGAACAAACTGGCTACCGGCTCCTTTGAAGCGCGTGGCAAAAAACTGGGGATCATCGGCTACGGCCACATTGGTACTCAGCTGGGCATTCTGGCGGAATCGCTG
>NZ_SZWM01000837.1:327-599 GCF_005280805.1 Citrobacter sp. TBCS-14 | reverse complement strand
CATCTGTTGGGCATCCTGCTGGCCAATCCCACGCGAACGCAGATAGAACATCTGTTCATCGTCGATCCGCCCTACCGTCGCCCCGTGGCTGCATTTCACGTCATCAGCGTAGATTTCAAGCTGCGGCCTGGTATCCACTTCTGCCAGTTTACCGAGCAGCAAATTATTGTTGGTCATCTGACCATCGGTTTTAATGGCATGCTGCGCCACGTTAATCAGGCCATTAAACACCGCCCGGCCTTTATCGCTGACAATCGTTTTATGTAACTGGC
>NZ_SZWM01000837.1:0-168 GCF_005280805.1 Citrobacter sp. TBCS-14 | reverse complement strand
TCACCGCCGTCGTATCTGCCCCTAACTGGATATCGTTATGCGCGAAATGGTGGCTAACCGGATTCTCAAACGCCAGTTTGATATGGTGAAAATGGGCATTTGCCGCCACGTTCATCGTTAAGCGTGCACCGGTAAAATGTCGATGCGCATTCAGGCTAACATAGTGCT
>NZ_SZWM01000836.1:286-506 GCF_005280805.1 Citrobacter sp. TBCS-14 | reverse complement strand
TCCTGCTTTGCAGGTGATTTCAGGCATTGGGTAACGCGAACCGTCCGTGCAACGGGCATTCCCGCGACTCTTAATCATTAATTCGCCCGATTGATGCAGACCAGAGAAAATTTCGGCGCGGCAAACGATATTGTCGCCATGCACGACGCGCGCAGTGCCCTTATTGGCCTGGATCTGATAGCGCAGCGATGGGGCTTTACCGCTGACCGGATCTTTTATA
>NZ_SZWM01000836.1:0-150 GCF_005280805.1 Citrobacter sp. TBCS-14 | reverse complement strand
ATCACCACCGGTCCTTCTACGGGCTTCTCTTTTTTCACTGGTGGAATAACGTCAGCCCGATGCAGCGGCAGCGAAGGTGTTAGTTCAGGCAGCGGTTTACTGTCTACCTTTGCAACGTCAATGGAGGCAACCGCAGGTGCGGGAGATTCC
>NZ_SZWM01000835.1:361-536 GCF_005280805.1 Citrobacter sp. TBCS-14 | reverse complement strand
TAGTTTGATGGCAAACAAAGAAAATGATTATTATCTTTCATTATTAAACACTAAACATTCACCATGTTTATACAAATAAAAAACGAAGTTGATTATTCAACTTCGTTTTTTAAATAAAGAGCAATTGCCAAATTCAACTACGAACCAACATTACCACCCAGTAAAAAAATTACTG
>NZ_SZWM01000835.1:0-202 GCF_005280805.1 Citrobacter sp. TBCS-14 | reverse complement strand
ATAAAGACCAGGAAAATCAGGCCAACAACGGTCGTCGTTACCCCGCCCGGTACTTTAAACTTCAGCGCTTTGACCTCTTCCGGCGGCAGACGACGACGGAAGGCGATCTGCGACAGCAGGATCATAATCCACACCCAAACCGTGGCGAACGTTGCTAGCGAAGCGATCACCAGGAAAACGTTTTCCGGCATGATGTAGTTAA
>NZ_SZWM01000834.1:331-512 GCF_005280805.1 Citrobacter sp. TBCS-14 | reverse complement strand
ATATCTGGCTGGATCAAATTAAACAGCTTGCTGACGATAGTGGAAACACCACGGAAGTGACCCGGACGGCTGGCGCCTTCAAGCATGGTAGACAGTCCCGGAACATCAACATAGGTATGACCTTCCGTGCCCTGCGGATAGATTTCTTTCTCTGATGGCGCAAAGACGATATCGACTTTGC
>NZ_SZWM01000834.1:0-195 GCF_005280805.1 Citrobacter sp. TBCS-14 | reverse complement strand
GCTTCATCAACCAGCTTCATATGGCCGTCGTGCAGGTTGCCCATTGTCGGAACCAGCGCGACGCGTTTGCCTTCCTGACGCAGACGACGAATGTGCTGGCGCAGCAGCGGCAGAGTTTCAATAATTAACACTTGGACTCCTTAATGGAAACTGTGTTCTTCACCCGGATAGACGCCGGATTCAACCTCAGCAATA
>NZ_SZWM01000296.1:0-26203 GCF_005280805.1 Citrobacter sp. TBCS-14 | reverse complement strand
TTAAAGAGCAGTGCAACACGGCTTTCGCTCACTGTTGCGAGGTGGTGTATATTACGCTTTCCTCTTTCAGAGTCAACCGTTTATTTCAGGTTTTTCTCTTCAACCGAACCGGCTGTTTGTGTGTAGTGATTCACATCCGCCGTGTCGATGGAGGCGCATTATAGGGATCCCATTTTTTAGCACAAGTGTTTTTTAGATCTTTTTTGCTGAGTGGCTGTTTTTTACCCCTTTCGCTACATTCCTGCACAATATGCCTGATTTTTGATAACTAAATCGCTTGCACAGTCTCGATAATCAAACCAAAGTCTTCATTACTGCTCTATTCTATTGAGGTAAACATGTCTGATGTACTGCGTCCTTATAAGGATCTTTTCCCGCAGATCGGGAAACGCGTGATGATCGACACCAGCAGCGTCATCATTGGTGATGTTCGTCTGGCTGATAATGTTGGGATCTGGCCTCTGGTCGCGATCCGTGGTGACGTGAACTACGTACAAATCGGCGCCCGCACAAACATTCAGGACGGTAGCGTGTTACATGTCACGCATAAATCAGCATCTAACCCGCAAGGCAATCCACTGATCGTGGGTGAGGATGTCACCGTGGGCCATAAAGTCATGCTGCACGGCTGCGTCATTGGCAACCGCGTTTTGGTCGGTATGGGATCGATCCTGCTGGACGGTGTCGTAGTAGAAGATGACGTAATGATTGGCGCGGGAAGTTTGGTTCCGCAAAACAAACGCCTGGAGAGCGGGTATCTGTACCTGGGCAGCCCGGTTAAACAGATCCGCCCACTCAGCGATGAAGAAAAAGCGGGCCTGCAGTATTCAGCTAACAACTATGTGAAATGGAAAGACGAGTATTTGAGTCAGGATAACCAAACCCAACCGTGAGCATCTTCTTGCTGAGCCTGGATCAATGCTTCGGCTTCATCTTCCAGATCCCAGCGATGCTCCCGAAAAATTTCCATCCACTGTTCAGGCGAGTTGCCGCCAAAGCGACGCGCCAACACCTCTCCGTTGATGGCGCATGTTAGCTGCATACCCTGAACCATCGCCGGGAAAACGACAGCATCTATATCTGACTTCCATTCTTCTCTATCGGGAAACTGGATAGCCTGGTTCACTCGGACAGTTCCTGTTGCAGCTGTTTAATGACGGGTTCCGTCTTCGGCAATACGCCATGCCAGAGTAAAACGGCATGCGCTGCCTGCCCTACCAACATTCCCAACCCATCAGCACAATGTTTTGCTCCCTGTAATGCGCACCAGGACAAGAACGGCGTATTCCCTTTCTGATAAAACATGTCGTAGCAATAAACAGAAGCGTTGATCAGTGATGCAGGGATAGCCGGAACATCCCCACTAATCCCACTGGAGGTCGCATTAATAATGAGATCGAAGGTGTTATTCTCAAGCTCATCAAATCCCACGGCCTGAACGCTACCGGTATGGGAAAAGATCTGAGCCAGTTCTTCTGCACGCGAAGCGGTACGGTTTACGATGGCCACCGCACAATCCATAGAAAGAAGAGGGAGCAATACCCCGCGGGATGCCCCACCAGCCCCAATAAGTAAAATACGCGATCCGGGACGAATAAAAGCTAAACGTTCAAGATCGCTTAATAAACCAATACCATCGGTGTTATCCCCAAGTAAGCGTCCATCTTCCAAACGCTTAAGCGTGTTAACCGCCCCGGCAAGCGATGCCCGTTCTGTTAATTCATCAGCCCGCGCAAATGCCTCTTCTTTAAAAGGAACCGTAATATTCGCCCCTTTACCGCCCTCTGCAAAGAAGGTGTTCAGCGTATTCACAAAATTATTGATTGGCGCCAGCACCCGTCCATAGGTGTGATCGATATTCAGTTGCTCTGCAAATTGCTGATGAATAAAAGGCGATTTGCTGTGCGCGATTGGATTGCCAAAAACAGCATAGGCTTCTTTCATATTACCCCTGTCGAAATTGTTCACCCGTCAAGGCATCACGGATTTCCGAAGGATTTAAACGCCCCCCGGTATCACCTTCGACAACGGGGAAATCTATACCAAACTGCACGCGTACTTCCTCTACCGTTCTGCAAGGGGGTAGACCACTCAAATTAGCACTGGTAGAAACTAACGGTTTACCATAAGCCTGGCACAACGCAACCACCAGCGGATGATCCGTGACGCGCACGGCCAGCGAATCAAAACGGCCGGTTAACCAACGTGGTGTCGTTATCGCTGCCGGAAACACAAAGGTAACGGGACCTGGCCAACACGCGAAAATAGCATCACGTTGGGCATCAGTGAGCATGCTGTCATCAATATACGGCTTGAGTTGGTCAAAATTTGCCGCAATTAAAATCAAGCCTTTATCAATTGGTCGTTGTTTTAGTTCCAACAGACGAGTAACAGCCGTTTCGCTATCTGGGTCACAGCCGACGCCGAAAACAGCTTCTGTTGGATAAGCGATGACTTTATCTTGTTTCAGAACCGCTATCGCAGCAGCGATGGGATCTGTGGGCAGGTTATTATTCACTTTTTTATTCCGCCGAGACCGGCTTTCCACATTGTTTACTGGCACAAAAGTGTTTCACACCCTGTGCGGTTTTCTTTTCGATGAGAAGTGGATAGTGACACTCAGGACACTCTCCAGCCAGAGGTTTGAAGTTGATGACAAACTGACACTCAGGATAGCGATCGCAGGAGTAAAAAGTTTTGCCATAACGTGAACGCCGCTGGACCAACTGGCCTGTCCGGCATTGAGGGCAAACAATCGCCGTTTCATCTGGTTTGTCGATAAGTTCAGTATGGTCACATGCCGGGTAATCGCTACACCCAATAAACATACCGAATCGTCCCTGCCTCAGCACCAGCTCAGCACCGCACTCAGGACAAAACTTACCCTCCAGAACTTTGACAATATGTCCGTCCGCAGAGGATTTTAGCGGACGGACATAGTCGCATTCCGGATACTGTGAACAACCGAGAAACGGGCCATGTTTCCCAGAGCGAATAACCAGTTCAGCCCCGCATTGTGGGCAGGGCTCGTTTTTACGCACCGCAAACAGTGCTGATTTAGCCATAACAACTCATGCTGAATGAAGATTGATTAATGCAGCATACCTTCATTCACTTCAAAGAGTAATTCTTCCATTTGCTGATACGCATTTTCACAACCGGGAATGTTGAATAAAACCATCAGGATCACCCACTTCAGGTCTTCCAGATCGAATTCTGCTGTATCCAGCGCGAGTACACGCTCAATCACCATTTCTCGCGTTTCGAGGTTTAGCACCTGGATCTGCTCCAGGAATAATAAGAACCCCCGACAACTCGCATCCAGGCGATCGCACTCTTCCGCCGTATAAATACGAATAGACAGAGGGTCAGATGCAAGCTGCATAGGTTCGGCAAGGCCATCCTGATAATCAGCCAGTTTTTCCAGCCACAGTAACGCGTTGTAGATGTCTTCACGATCAAAACCAGCGTCGGTAAGATCCCGTTCCAGTTTGTCCTGATCCACACGCAGCTCCGCTTCGTTATGGATATATGTCTCAAACAAATACATTAGTACGTCGAACATGGCATGCCCTCCTCAATCGGACATAGCCGCCGGGTACAGCTGCGATCCATCCTGCTAACTCCAGTTCGAGTAGCTGAGCCACTACCTCTGGCACAGGTTGGCCGGCACGTTCAGCGACGACGTCAACAGGTGTTACCTCATCTCCTACGTTAGCCAGGAGCTCAGGAAATGGCAATGCCACCTCTTCGTGATCTGGTGAATAAATTGAATTTTCAGGTTCATCTGGCACCCAATGTAAACCGTATTGCAAATTCTCCAGAATATCTTCTGGAGCCGTAACCAACGTCGCTCCTTGCTTAATGAGCCAATGTGGCCCCTCACAACCTGGGTTCCCTATTGGCCCTGGTAACGCAAAAACGTCCCGTCCTTGCTCCAGGGCACAACGCGCAGTCACCAGCGAACCGCTACGCTGAGCGGCCTCAATCACTAGTACGCCTTTGCTTAAGCCACTGATAATACGATTTCGTCGCGGAAAATTGCGCGGTAGAGGAAGCATATCCAAAGGGAACTCGGACACCAGCGCGCCTCCAGCCTCAATCAGACGTTCGGCAAGATGCGCGTGCCGCCGTGGATGAATGGTTTCCAGGCCGTTCCCCAGCACGGCGATACTGGTTCTATTCATATTTACCGCCGCGTTGTGCGCGACGCCATCGATCCCCCGTGCCAGCCCGCTGGTGATTGTCACACCGCAAGCGGCAAGCTTCTCACAGAATAATCGCCCCCAGCGCTCTCCATACCAGGAATGTTGCCGGCTCCCCACAACAGCGACCTGAAAAGAGTGTAAACAATCGGGATCGCCAACAATAAAGAGGAGTCCCGGGTAATCTTCAGTGGCGCGAAGCTGCGGCGGATAACGTTCGCTATCGGCAAAAACGACATGGTGATGCGGTAACTCCAGCCAGCGCAGCGTTTTTTCCAATTCAATGTCGGAAAAGCTTAAAAAACGTGCGGCCTGGCGGGGAGAGAATCCTGCATACTGGAGTATCGTTTTGTTAATACACGGTTGAGCAATAAGCCAGTGAGCAATGCGCACCATCTCATCACCATAAAGTTCACATACTCGTGCTAAACGTAACCAAATTTCGGTGTGGGTCATCCCTTTTCCCCCTGCCACAAGCAGTCATAGCAATCTTTGCGATTGGTCACTGATGCTGTCAATCAGAAGGGGTTTTGTCTAGAATAGAGGTAATAATCTTTCCAACTCCTGAACACAACTCTGGATAACTATGTCAGTTTTGCAAGTGTTACATATCCCGGACGAGCGTCTTCGCAAAATCGCAAAACCGGTTGAAGAAGTGAATGCAGAAATTCAGCGTATCGTCGATGATATGTTCGAGACGATGTACGCCGAAGAAGGTATTGGCCTAGCGGCAACGCAGGTTGATATTCATCAGCGCATCATTGTTATTGATATCTCTGAAAATCGCGATGAGCGCCTGGTGTTGATCAACCCTGAGCTACTGGAAAAAGACGGTGAAACCGGCATTGAAGAAGGTTGCCTGTCTATTCCCGAACAGCGAGCATTAGTACCGCGCGCTGAGAAAGTAAAAATTCGCGCACTCGATCGTGAGGGTAACCCCTTTGAACTGGAAGCCGATGGCCTGTTAGCGATCTGCATTCAACACGAAATGGATCACCTGGTCGGTAAATTGTTTATTGATTATCTGTCGCCGTTGAAACAACAACGCATTCGTCAGAAAGTTGAAAAACTTGACCGCCTGAACGCCCGACCTTAAGGACAAGAATCAACGTGTCAGACTCACTACGTATTATTTTTGCGGGTACACCTGACTTTGCAGCGCGTCATCTCGACGCGCTGCTGTCTTCTGGACATAACGTCGTCGGCGTATTTACCCAACCGGATCGCCCAGCAGGACGTGGTAAAAAGCTGATGCCCAGCCCGGTAAAAGTGCTGGCCGAAGAAAAAGGGTTACCGGTTTTTCAGCCCGTCTCTCTTCGTCCTCAGGAAAACCAGCAGTTAGTTGCTGACCTGCACGCAGATGTAATGGTGGTAGTGGCATATGGCCTTATTCTGCCAAAAGCCGTGCTGGACATGCCGCGCTTGGGATGCATCAACGTCCATGGTTCCCTGCTTCCTCGCTGGCGCGGCGCGGCACCCATCCAACGTTCACTGTGGGCTGGCGATACCGAAACCGGCGTCACCATCATGCAGATGGATGTCGGTCTGGATACCGGCGATATGCTACACAAACTCTCTTGCCCAATCACCACTGAAGACACCAGCGCCAGCCTCTACAATAAGTTAGCCGAACTCGGCCCACAGGGACTGCTGCACACACTGCACCTGTTGGCAACGGGCACCGCGAAACCTGAAGTCCAGGATGAATCGCTGGTGAGCTATGCCGAGAAGCTAAGTAAAGAAGAAGCCCGCATGGACTGGACGCTTAGTGCCGTTCAGCTGGAGCGCTGCATTCGCGCCTTTAATCCATGGCCGATGAGTTACATCGTCATTGATGAGCAGCCGGTCAAAATCTGGCAGGCCACGGTGATTGATAAACCTGCAGGTGCCGAACCAGGAACGATTCTGGAAGCAACCCGCCAGGGTATTCAGATTGCGACAGGCGATGGCATCCTGAATCTCATCTCTTTGCAGCCAGCCGGTAAAAAAGCCATGAGCGCGCAGGACCTGTTGAATTCACGCCGGGAATGGTTCGTTCCTGGAAACCGTCTGCTCTGACGGTTCATCTCTTAAAGCCCGGCATCTCCGGGCATTTTTATTTTTGCGGTTATGAAAAAAAATCTAAATTTACGCAGTATGGCGGCGCAGGCCGTCGAACAGGTTGTCGAAAAGGGGCAGTCGCTAAGCAATGTGCTACCTGCCATGCAGCAGAAAGTTGCCGATAAAGATAAGGCGCTGTTACAGGAACTTTGCTTCGGCGTATTGCGCACCCTCTCCCAACTTGAGTGGATGATCAAACAGCTGATGGAACGCCCGATGACGGGTAAACAGCGCACGGTCCACTACCTGATCATGGTCGGTTTCTACCAACTACTGCATACCCGTATCCCTCCTCATGCTGCATTAGCTGAAACAGTGGAAGGCGCGGTCGTGATCAAACGCCAGCAGTTGAAAGGCCTGATTAACGGCGTACTACGCCAGTTTCAGCGCCGCCAGGACGAACTGTTAACCGAGTTTGCACAAAGCGAACTGCGCTTCTTACACCCATCCTGGTTAGTAAAACGCATTAAGAATGCTTATCCACAGCAGTGGGAAACCATTCTTGCGGCTAATAACCAGCGTCCGCCAATGTGGCTACGCGTTAACCGTAACCACCACTCGCGCGACGCGTGGCTAGCATTGCTGGCGGAAAGTGGTCTTACCGGCTTCCCACACCCGGATTACCCGGATGCTGTGCGTCTGGAAACCCCAGTGTCAGTTCTGGCATTGCCCGGCTTCGAGCAGGGATGGGTAACCGTCCAGGACGCTTCCGCTCAAGGATGCGTAAGCTATCTGCAGCCGAAGAACGGTGAACAGATCCTCGATTTATGTGCAGCGCCAGGTGGAAAGACGACACATATTCTGGAAGTTGCTCCGAATGCAAATGTAATGGCGGTCGACGTAGACGAAAAACGTCTGTCACGCGTCTACGACAACCTGAAGCGTTTGGGCATGAAGGCCACCGTCAAGCAGGGCGATGGTCGTTTTCCACAACAATGGTGTGGCGAACAGCAGTTCGATCGTATTCTGCTGGATGCTCCATGCTCAGCCACTGGGGTCATTCGTCGCCATCCGGATATTAAATGGCTGCGCCGTGACCGGGATATCACCGAGCTTGCCCAACTACAGGCAGAGATCCTGAATGCGACTTGGGCGCATCTGAAGCCGGGCGGCACGCTGGTTTATGCAACCTGTTCTATTCTGCCTGAAGAGAACCAGCAGCAGATTGCGGCCTTCCTGACGCGTACGCCAAACGCGGTATTAAGCGAAACCGGCACACCTGAGCAACCAGGCCGCCAGAATTTACCGAGTGCAGAAGAAGGTGATGGCTTCTTTTACGCTAAGCTAATCAAAAAGTGATGAGATAACGGGTCGCGACTGATGAAAATTATCATTCTGGGCGCAGGGCAAGTTGGTGGTACGTTGGCTGAAAACCTGGTCGGCGAGAACAACGATATCACGGTAGTCGATACCAACGGTGAACGCTTGCGCAGCCTGCAGGACAAGTTCGACCTCCGCGTTGTGCAGGGGCATGGCTCTCATCCCCGCGTACTGCGCGAAGCTGGCGCCGACGACGCTGATATGCTGGTCGCCGTGACCAGCTCTGATGAGACCAATATGGTCGCCTGTCAGGTCGCTTATTCGCTCTTCAATACGCCTAATCGTATCGCACGTATTCGGTCACCGGATTATGTGCGCGATGCCGATAAACTCTTCCACTCCGAAGCGGTACCTATCGATCACCTCATTGCCCCAGAGCAACTGGTTATCGACAGCATCTACCGGCTGATTGAATATCCTGGTGCCCTACAGGTGGTAAATTTTGCCGAAGGTAAAGTCAGTCTCGCAGTGGTTAAAGCCTATTATGGCGGTCCACTGATCGGTAACGCACTGTCGACTATGCGCGAGCATATGCCGCATATCGATACCCGCGTTGCGGCAATTTTCCGCCATGACAGACCTATTCGCCCGCAGGGCTCTACCATCGTGGAAGCAGGTGACGAAGTATTCTTTATTGCAGCGTCACAACATATTCGCGCAGTGATGAGCGAACTGCAGCGTCTGGAAAAACCCTACAAGCGCATCATGCTTGTGGGCGGCGGTAATATCGGTGCCGGACTCGCTCGGCGGCTGGAAAAGGATTACAGCGTTAAGTTGATCGAGCGCGATCAGCAACGAGCTTCAGAGCTTGCTGAAAAGTTACAAAATACGATCGTCTTTTTTGGCGATGCTTCGGATCAAGAACTGCTCGCCGAAGAGCATATTGATCAGGTTGATCTGTTTATTGCCGTCACTAACGATGACGAAGCTAACATCATGTCGGCAATGCTGGCTAAACGTATGGGCGCCAAGAAAGTAATGGTGCTGATTCAACGTAAGGCGTACGTTGATCTGGTACAGGGCAGCGTGATTGATATTGCCATTTCACCACAGCAAGCAACGATCTCTGCATTGCTCAGCCACGTCCGTAAAGCAGATATCGTCGGCGTTTCTTCGTTGCGCCGTGGTGTGGCAGAAGCCATCGAAGCTGTCGCGCACGGAGATGAAACTACATCCCGGGTTGTCGGCCGTGCAATTGACGAGATTAAGCTGCCGCCAGGAACAATCATTGGCGCCGTTGTTCGGGGTAATGACGTAATGATCGCTAATGACAACTTGCGTATTGAGCAGGGTGATCACGTCATTATGTTCCTGACCGATAAAAAATTTATTACCGATGTCGAACGTTTATTCCAGCCAAGTCCCTTCTTTCTGTAATTATGAGGGTGCTAGTACAGCGCCCTTTTTATTTCCCCTTATTTTTCATGGTCTAATAAATCCCCCTGTCAGCAATACATAAATGGAAATTGTCTTAACATTTGTTAGACTTATAAATGTCAGCTGCATAGGGAGAATAAAATGAGCATTATTAAAGAATTTCGCGAATTCGCGATGCGCGGGAATGTTGTAGATTTAGCAGTGGGTGTCATTATTGGTGCGGCATTCGGTAAGATTGTTTCGTCACTGGTTGCCGACATCATCATGCCACCACTGGGCTTGTTAATTGGTGGGATTGATTTTAAACAGTTTGCCTTAACGTTACGCGACGCGCAGGGAGATATCCCGGCGGTCGTGATGCACTACGGTGTGTTTATTCAGAATGTGTTTGATTTCATTATTGTTGCCTTTGCTATCTTTATGGCCATCAAGCTAATCAACAGACTGAATCGCAAAAAGGCTGAAGAGCCAACAGCACCGCCAGCCCCATCAAAAGAAGAGGTGTTGCTGAGTGAAATACGTGACCTGCTGAAAGAACAAAATAACCGTTCTTAAGCACTCACTGAAACAAGAAGGCCAGTGGTAAAAAAGTGATTCACTTTCTTGCCACTGGCCTCCCAGTTACCCCGATTTCCTTGTTTACCTTTACGCTGATAACTTCCTTTTCCTTTCTTATTTTTCTCAACCCGCTGTCTGAATAGCGGGTCATGTAATAGTGCTTCAATGGCGTTGTCCTTTATCTGCCCTTTGGTGTGCTGATAACGACTCATAATCTCTCCAGTGTGTAATAATTTACGCCGCGAGTGTAGACCTGACTGTTCAATAAATCAACAGCCTGATTTTGTTCCGCTAGCGCCTTGCTCAAGTGCCTCGAGAATAGAGCAGTAAACGCTGCTATGCGCCATGCCGCAGCATGCATCGTTCAATCGCTGTAGCGAGCGCTGCATTGTCTGAAGCTCAGCAATTCGGGCTTCAACCTCTTTTAATCTTTCCTGAACAATTCCCTTAGACTCCTGGCAGGTATGGTGCTCAGGATCGATACGGATCGAGAGTAACTCGCGGATCGACTCCAGAGTAAAACCAAGCTGTCGGGCATAACGAATAAATTTAAGACGTTGAAGATCGCTTTCGGTATAGAGTCGAAATCCACCTTCAGTGCGTACTTCATGCTCCATCATTTGCTGCTTTTCATAGTAGCGGATGGTATCTGGCGTGACTTCAGCCAGTTTAGCTAATTCGCCAATACGATACATGGTACCTCCGCTAATCATCACTAATCCGATGCAGAAGTTTTTCTGCATATTCCCCACGCAAAAACTCGGTGCTGAGTCCAGCCTGTCGAAGTTTAAGTTCAAGGAGCGAAAGACGTCGACTTACCTCCTCATACTGAACCTCATCTTTACGAATTCCTGCAAGGATATCAAGCAGACGAATTGCTTCTCTGCGCAGCTCAAGTTCGGGAGGAAGGCAACCCGAATTTTTTAATAGCCTGTAGCCGGCTCGCAGTTCCGGTGGAATATGAGAATCATCATCCAGAGCAAGCGGCTCACTGGAACCCGGTAAATCATCAAACTCGCCTTTGGCCTGCGCGTCATTAATATGGCGCTCTGCCCACTGGTCCAGTAACCACATACAGTGCCCCAGGGGGTGAACAAAAAAAGTACAGTTCGTATAGATAGGTTGGGGTGCTTCGGATATAAAAAAACCCGCCGGGGCGGGTTTTTTTACGTTACTACAGATTACTCTGCAGCAGCTTCTGCTTGCGATTCAGAGCGATCAACCAGCTCGATGTATGCCATCGGCGCATTGTCGCCTGCACGGAAGCCACACTTCAGAATGCGAGTGTAACCACCGGCGCGGCTCGCGAAACGCGGGCCCAGCTCGTTAAACAGTTTTGCCACGATCTCGTTATCACGAGTACGGGCGAATGCCAGACGACGATTAGCTACGCTATCAGTCTTGGCAAGAGTAATCAGCGGCTCAACTACGCGGCGCAGCTCTTTCGCTTTAGGCAGGGTCGTCTTGATGATCTCATGACGAACCAGTGAACCTGCCATATTGCGGAACATAGCCTGGCGATGGCTGCTGTTGCGGTTCAGTTGACGACCACTCTTACGATGGCGCATGACCTTATCCTTCTCAGTAAAACCTTAACCTGTGATCCGGTTACTCGTCAGCGATGCTTGCCGGTGGCCAGTTTTCCAGGCGCATGCCCAGAGACAGTCCACGGGAAGCCAGCACGTCTTTAATCTCAGTAAGAGATTTTTTACCAAGGTTAGGCGTCTTAAGAAGCTCAACCTCAGTACGCTGTACCAGATCACCGATATAGTGGATAGCTTCTGCTTTGAGGCAGTTAGCAGAGCGGACAGTCAATTCCAGATCGTCAACAGGGCGCAGCAGGATCGGATCGAACTCTGGTTTCTCTTCTTTAACTTCCGGCTGACGTACATCACGTAAATCAACGAAAGCTTCAAGTTGTTCTGCCAGAATGGTTGCCGCACGACGAATCGCCTCTTCAGGATCGATTGTGCCGTTGGTTTCCATTTCGATGACCAGCTTGTCCAGGTCGGTACGCTGTTCTACACGCGCAGCTTCAACATTGTAGGCAATACGCTCTACAGGGCTGTAGCAGGCGTCGACCAGCAGACGGCCGATTGGGCGCTCATCTTCTTCCGAATGAATTCGGGTAGAAGCCGGCACATAACCACGACCGCGCTGAACTTTGATACGCATGCTAATAGATGCGTTCTCATCGGTCAGGTGGCAGATCACGTGCTGTGGCTTGACGATTTCGACATCACCATCATGGGTGATATCGGCTGCAGTCACAGGGCCAATGCCAGATTTATTCAAGGTAAGAATAACGTCATCTTTACCCTGAACTCTCACCGCCAGCCCTTTCAGGTTGAGCAGGATTTCCAGGATATCTTCCTGAACGCCTTCTTTGGTGCTGTACTCATGTAGTACACCATCAATCTCAACCTCGGTCACCGCACAACCCGGCATCGATGAGAGCAGAATACGGCGCAGTGCGTTACCCAAAGTATGGCCAAAGCCACGCTCTAAAGGCTCAAGGGTCACCTTGGCGTGCGTCGAACTCAGTTGCTCGATATCTACCAGGCGCGGTTTTAGAAACTCTGTCACAGAACCCTGCATTGTGTCCTCTCTTTGGTACTAAGCTTTACTTGGAGTAAAGCTCGACGATCAGGTGTTCGTTAATGTCCGCAGACAGATCAGAACGCTCCGGCTTACGCTTGAACGTACCTTCCATCTTGCCAGCATCAACTTCCAGCCAGGTTGGCTTTTCACGCTGCTCAGCCAGCTCCAGAGCGGCTTTCACGCGAGACTGCTTCTTCGCTTTCTCACGAATGCTAACAACGTCATTCGGACTAACCTGATAAGAAGCGATGTTAACAACACGACCGTTTACCATAATTGCTTTATGGCTGACCAGCTGACGTGCTTCTGCACGAGTGGCACCGAAGCCCATACGGTATACAACGTTGTCCAGACGACCTTCCAGCAGACCCAACAGGTTTTCACCGGTGTTGCCTTTCAGACGTGCTGCTTCTTTGTAGTAGTTACGGAACTGACGCTCCAGCACACCGTAGATACGGCGAACTTTTTGCTTTTCACGCAACTGCACACCATAGTCAGACAGACGCGGTTTACGCGCACCGTGCTGGCCAGGAGCTTGTTCAATTTTACACTTGGTATCGATCGCGCGAACGCCAGACTTAAGGAATAAGTCAGTGCCCTCACGACGGCTCAGCTTGAGCTTAGGACCCAAATATCTTGCCATTTTCTTTCTCCAACAATCCTAGAAACGAGGCGTTATACGCGACGTTTTTTCGGCGGACGACAACCGTTATGAGGGATCGGAGTCACATCAGTAATATTAGTGATGCGGAAACCAGCGGCGTTCAGAGCACGAACAGTAGATTCGCGACCTGGACCCGGTCCTTTGACCATAACTTCCAGATTCTTGATACCGTATTCTTTTACGGCTTCAGCGCAACGCTCTGCTGCAACCTGAGCTGCAAACGGAGTGGATTTGCGAGAACCACGGAAACCGGAACCACCGGCTGTTGCCCAACCCAGCGCGTTACCCTGACGATCAGTAATGGTAACGATGGTGTTGTTAAAAGAAGCATGGATATGAGCCACGCCGTCAGAGACTTGTTTTCTTACACGTTTACGTGCACGAATTGGTGCCTTTGCCATTATTCAATCACCCCGATTATTTCTTGATCGGTTTGCGCGGACCCTTACGGGTACGTGCGTTGGTCTTGGTACGCTGACCGCGAACCGGGAGACCACGACGATGACGCAAACCGCGATAGCAACCAAGGTCCATAAGGCGCTTGATGCTCATGCTAACTTCACGGCGCAGATCACCTTCAACGACAAATTTGGCAACTTCGTCACGCAGCGTGTCGATTTGTTCTTCAGACAGCTCACTGATCTTAACATCTTCAGCGATACCCGCTGCAGCCAGAATGGCCTTAGAACGGGTCTTGCCGACGCCGTAGATCGAAGTTAATGCGATCACAGCATGTTTCTGATCAGGAATGTTAATGCCTGCTATACGGGCCACTATGCACTCCTACTATTTAATATGTACGCACCATGCTGAAAAGCCCGTTTTCAGGATACTCAAATGGAAACGCACAGACATACAAAAGATTGGCTGGCTAATCTAGCCAGCTCAACCCAACTTTGCAAGAAAAATATGCGAATAAATCAGCCTTGGCGCTGTTTATGCTTTGGCTCGGCACTGCAAATCACACGGATGACACCATCACGCTTAACGATTTTGCAGTTACGGCATAATTTCTTGACGGAAGCACGAACTTTCATTTTTACTCTCCGTAACTTCTCGGGCGACTGTTAACGGCCGTAGCCTTTCAGATTCGCCTTCTTCAATGCAGACTCATACTGACTTGACATCATCAGAGTTTGCACTTGAGCCATAAAGTCCATAATCACGACAACAACGATAAGCAGTGAGGTTCCACCGAAGTAGAACGGTACTTTCATTGCATCACGCATGAACTCCGGGATCAGGCAGATAAAGGTAATGTAAAGCGCACCAACCAAGGTCAGGCGGGTCATTACTTTATCGATATACTTCGCCGTTTGCTCTCCCGGACGAATTCCTGGTACAAATGCACCGGACTTCTTCAGGTTATCTGCTGTTTCACGCGGGTTGAAAACCAACGCCGTGTAAAAGAAACAGAAGAAGATGATTGCAGACGCATAGAGTAACACATAAAGCGGTTGCCCAGGCTGCAAATACAGCGAAATTGTTGTCAGCCAGTTCCAACCAGTACCGCCCCCGAACCATGACGCGATGGTCGCCGGGAACAGAATAATACTGGAAGCGAAGATTGCTGGGATAACCCCGGCCATATTCACTTTCAGCGGTAAATGTGTGCTCTGTGCAGCATAGACACGACGACCTTGCTGACGTTTCGCGTAGTTTACCACAATGCGGCGTTGACCACGTTCAACAAATACAACAAAGAACGTCACTGCAAATACTAATACTGCAACCAACAGCAACACGAGGAAGTGCAGGTCGCCTTGACGCGCTTGCTCGATAGTATGGGCAATGGCTGGCGGGAGTCCCGCGACGATACCGGCGAAGATAATGATTGAGATACCGTTGCCGATACCACGTTCAGTAATCTGTTCACCCAACCACATCAGGAACATTGTCCCTGTAACCAGACTTACAACAGCGGTGAAATAGAATGCAAAACCTGGATTCATCACCAGGCCTTGCATACCAGGCATATTCGGCAGACCGGTAGCAATACCGATCGACTGGAATATCGCCAGCACCAGAGTACCGTAGCGGGTGTACTGGCTGATCTTACGACGACCAGACTCCCCTTCTTTCTTAATTTCCGCCAACGTTGGATGAACCACCGTCAGCAACTGGATAATGATCGACGCCGAAATATACGGCATGATCCCCAGAGCAAAGATAGAAGCACGGCTGAGAGCACCACCAGAGAACATGTTGAACATTTCAATGATAGTGCCTCGCTGTTGCTCAAGCAGTTTGGCAAGTACAGCGGCATCAATACCAGGGATCGGAATGAAAGAGCCAATACGGAACACAATCAGCGCGCCGATAACAAACAGCAGTCTGCGTTTCAGCTCGCCTAAGCCACCTTTGGCACTTTGAAAATCTAATCCCGGTTGTTTAGCCATCTGCTACTTATTCCTCGATTTTACCGCCAGCAGCTTCGATAGCAGCACGAGCGCCTTTAGTAACACGCAGGCCACGAACAGTTACCGGAGTAGTGACTTCACCAGCCAGGATCACTTTCGCGAACTCGATCTGGATACCGATAATGTTTGCTGCTTTCAGCGTATTCAGGTCTACAACACCGCCTTCAACTTTAGCCAGGTCAGACAGACGAACTTCGGCTGTGATCGCTGATTTACGTGAAGTGAAGCCGAATTTCGGCAGACGACGGTACAGAGGCATCTGACCACCTTCGAACCCGCGACGTACGCCACCGCCAGAACGAGACTTCTGACCTTTGTGACCACGACCACCGGTTTTACCGAGGCCAGAACCGATACCACGACCCAGGCGGCGAGCCGCTTTTTTAGAGCCTTCGGCCGGAGACAGAGTATTTAAACGCATCTCTTACTCCTCAACTTTAACCATGAAGGAAACCGCGTTGACCATACCACGAACAGCAGGAGTATCCTCGCGTTCTACGGTGTGACCAATACGACGCAGACCCAGGCCAAGCAGCGTTGCCTTGTGTTTCGGCAGACGACCGATTGCACTGCGGGTTTGAGTAATTTTAATAGTCTTTGCCATGGTTTATTTCCCCAGAATTTCTTCAACGGATTTACCACGCTTGGCAGCGACCATTTCCGGAGATTTCATATTTTCCAAACCATCGATAGTTGCACGAACCACGTTAATCGGGTTGGTGGAACCATACGCTTTAGCCAGAACGTTACGAACTCCAGCGACTTCCAGAACGGCGCGCATTGCACCACCGGCGATGATACCGGTACCTTCGGAAGCCGGCTGCATGAAGACACGAGAACCCGTGTGAGTACCCTTAACCGGGTGCTGCAGGGTGCCGTGGTTCAGCGCGACGTTAATCATATTGCGACGGGCTTTTTCCATCGCTTTCTGGATCGCTGCTGGAACTTCACGCGCTTTACCGTAACCAAAACCAACGCGACCGTTACCATCGCCAACTACAGTCAGAGCTGTGAAGGAGAAAATACGACCACCTTTAACGGTTTTAGATACGCGGTTAACCGCGATCAGCTTTTCCTGCAGTTCGCCAGCTTGTTTTTCGATGTGAGCCATCTTACACCTCTACCTTAGAACTGAAGGCCAGCTTCACGGGCAGCATCTGCCAGTGCCTGGACACGACCATGATATTGGAACCCGGAACGGTCAAAGGATACATCTTTGATGCCTTTTTCCAGAGCGCGTTCAGCAACAGCTTTACCTACAGCTGCAGCAGCGTCTTTGTTACCGGTGTACTTCAATTGTTCAGCGATAGCTTTTTCTACAGTAGAAGCAGCTACCAGAACTTCAGAACCGTTCGGTGCAATTACCTGTGCGTAAATATGACGCGGGGTACGATGTACCACCAGGCGAGTTGCACCCAGCTCCTGGAGCTTGCGGCGTGCGCGGGTCGCACGACGGATACGAGCAGATTTCTTATCCATAGTGTTACCTTACTTCTTCTTAGCCTCTTTGGTACGCACGACTTCGTCGGCGTAACGAACACCCTTGCCTTTATATGGCTCAGGACGACGGTAGGCGCGCAGATCTGCTGCAACCTGACCGATCAGCTGTTTATCAGCGCCTTTCAGCACGATTTCAGTCTGGGTCGGACATTCTGCAGTAATACCTGCCGGCAGCTCATGATCAACGGGATGAGAGAAACCTAAAGCCAGGTTTACTACATTCCCTTTGACCGCTGCGCGGTAACCTACACCAACCAGCTGCAGCTTCTTAGTGAAGCCTTCGGTAACACCGACAACCATTGAGTTCAGCAGGGCACGCGCGGTACCAGCCTGAGCCCAACCATCTACGTAACCATCACGCGGACCGAAGGTCAGTGCATTATCTGCATGATTAACTTCAACAGCATCGTTGAGAGTACGAGTCAGCTCGCCGTTCTTACCTTTGATCGTAATAACCTGACCGCTGATTTTTACATCAACGCCGGCAGGAATAACGACCGGTGCTTTAGCAACACGAGACATTTTTTCCTCCGATTAGGCTACGTAGCAGATAATTTCGCCACCAAGACCAGCTTGGCGCGCTGCACGATCAGTCATAACACCTTTAGAGGTAGAAACAACTGCGATACCCATGCCAGCCATAACTTTTGGCAGCTCGTCTTTACGCTTATAAATGCGCAGACCTGGGCGACTGACACGCTGAATGCTTTCTACAACAGCTTTACCCTGGAAATACTTAAGAGTAAGTTCCAGTTCCGGCTTGGTGTCGCCTTCAACTTTAAAATCTTCAATAAAACCTTCTTCCTTCAGCACGTTGGCAATTGCCACTTTCAGCTTGGAGGAAGGCATGGTGACCGCAGCTTTATTCGCGGCCTGACCGTTACGGATACGGGTCAGCATATCCGCGATCGGATCTTGCATGCTCATCTGTCTTTACTCCCGTGATTCAATTGGTAATTACCAGCTAGCCTTTTTCAAGCCCGGTACTTCACCGCGCATAGCGGCTTCACGAAGCTTAATACGGCTCAACCCGAACTTGCCCACATAGCCATGCGGACGACCTGTTTGACGGCAGCGGTTACGCTGACGAGACGGGCTGGAATCACGCGGCAGAGACTGCAGCTTCAGAACTGCGTTCCAACGATCTTCGTCGGTCGCGTTCACATCAGAGATAATAGCCTTCAGTTCAGCGCGTTTTGCGAAGTACTTATCAGCTAAAGCTACGCGCTTTACTTCGCGTGCTTTCATTGATTGCTTAGCCATTCAGTAACCCTACCTTACTTGCGGAACGGGAAGTCAAAGGCAGCCAGCAGAGCACGGCCTTCTTCATCAGATTTCGCAGTAGTGGTAATGGTAATATCCAAACCACGCACGCGGTCGACTTTATCGTAGTCGATTTCTGGGAAGATGATCTGCTCACGGACACCCATGCTGTAGTTACCACGACCGTCGAAAGACTTAGCGGACAAGCCACGGAAGTCACGGATACGTGGAACAGCAATAGTGATCAGGCGCTCAAAGAACTCCCACATGCGTTCGCCACGCAGAGTTACTTTACAGCCGATCGGATAGCCCTGACGGATTTTGAAGCCTGCAACAGATTTGCGTGCTTTGGTGATCAACGGCTTTTGACCGGAGATTGCTGTCAGATCAGCTGCTGCGTTATCCAGCAGTTTCTTGTCAGCGATCGCTTCACCAACACCCATGTTCAGGGTGATCTTCTCGACCCGAGGGACTTGCATGACAGAATTGTAGTTAAACTCAGTCATGAGTTTAGCGACTACTTCGTCTTTGTAGTAATCATGCAGTTTCGCCATCGTACTACTCCAAATTACTTGATAGTTTCGCTGTTAGACTTGAAGAAACGGACTTTTTTGCCATCTTCGAATCTAAAGCCTACACGGTCAGCCTTGCCGGTTGCCGCGTTGAAGATAGCAAGGTTAGAGATCTGAATAGCTGCTTCTTTCTCTACAATGCCGCCTGGTTGGTTCAGGGCCGGAACCGGCTTCTGATGTTTCTTAACCAGGTTGATACCTTCAACAATGACCTTGCCGGAAGACAGGACATTTTTTACTTTACCGCGTTTACCTTTATCTTTACCGGTTAACACGATAACTTCGTCATCACGACGGATCTTCGCTGCCATGATTCGCTCCTTAGAGTACTTCTGGTGCCAGAGAGATAATTTTCATGAACTTCTCGTTACGAAGTTCACGAGTTACCGGCCCAAAAATACGCGTACCGATAGGTTGCTCACTGTTATTGTTTAAAATAACGCATGCATTACCATCGAAGCGAATGACAGAACCGTCCGGGCGACGAACACCCTTCTTGGTGCGCACCACTACCGCCTTCAGCACATCACCTTTTTTGACCTTACCACGCGGAATTGCTTCCTTGATGGTGATCTTGATGATGTCGCCTACGCCTGCGTAGCGACGGTGCGAGCCACCCAGAACCTTGATACACATTACGCGACGTGCACCGGAGTTGTCGGCGACGTTCAGCATAGTCTGTTCTTGGATCATTTTAGTGCTCCGCTAATGTCAACTACTACTGAGACCCGAAAATCAGGTCGTTAAAAAGCCCCATATCGGGGGCGCGGCATTATAACACCGCTTCAACGATATGGGTAGAAAAAATAAACGGCTCATCGCTGAGCCGTTTATTCGTTGAGAATGCATACTCTATTACAGAATAGCTTTCTCTACAACGCGAACCAGCGTCCAGGACTTAGTCTTGGACAGCGGACGGCATTCGCGGATTTCAACCACGTCACCAGTACCGCATTCGTTGTTCTCGTCATGTACGTGCAGTTTGGTCGTACGCTTGATGAATTTACCGTAGATCGGGTGTTTCACAAAACGTTCGATAGCAACAACAATGGATTTCTCCATTTTGTCGCTAACAACGCGACCTTGCAGAGTACGGATTTTATCGGTCATTACGCACCCGCCTTCTCAGTCAGTAAAGTCTTAACGCGTGCGACATCACGACGCACTTGCTTCAACAGGTGAGACTGTTGCAGCTGGCCACTTGCAGCCTGCATACGCAGGTTGAACTGCTCACGCAGCAGATTCAGCAGCTCGGTGTTCAGCTCTTCAACACTCTTCTCACGCAGCTCTTTTGCTTTCATTACATCACCGTCTTAGTTACAAAGGTGGTTTTAATCGGCAGTTTCGCTGCTGCCAGCTTGAATGCTTCACGGGCCAGCTCTTCCGGTACACCGTCCATTTCATACAGGACTTTACCCGGCTGAATCAAGGCAACCCAATACTCCACGTTACCTTTACCTTTACCCATACGCACTGCCAGCGGCTTTTCAGTGATCGGTTTGTCCGGGAATACACGGATCCAGATCTTACCTTGACGCTTAACTGCACGGGTCATAGCACGACGTGCTGCTTCGATCTGACGGGCAGTCAGACGACCACGGCCAACAGCTTTCAGACCGAAGCTGCCGAAGCTAACATCCGTACCCTGCGCCAGACCGCGGTTACGGCCTTTGTGCATTTTACGGAATTTTGTACGCTTTGGTTGTAACATCAGCGACGCTCCTTATTTACGGCCTTTACGCTGCTGCTTTTTAGGTTGAGCAGCCGGTTCCGGTTGTTCAACAGCAGCCATACCACCCAGGATCTCGCCTTTGAAGATCCATACCTTAACGCCGATTACACCGTAAGTGGTGTGCGCTTCAGAGGTGTTGTAGTCGATGTCAGCACGCAGAGTGTGCAGCGGTACGCGACCTTCGCGGTACCATTCGGTACGTGCGATTTCCGCGCCGCCCAGACGGCCGCTAACTTCAACTTTAATACCTTTAGCGCCCAGACGCATTGCGTTCTGTACAGCACGCTTCATAGCACGACGGAACATAACACGACGTTCCAGCTGAGAAGTGATGCTGTCAGCAACTAATTTTGCGTCCAGTTCAGGCTTACGCACTTCGGCGATATTGATCTGGGCAGGAACGCCAGCAATATCAGCTACGACTTTGCGCAGTTTTTCTACGTCTTCGCCTTTCTTACCGATAACGATACCCGGGCGAGCGGTGTGAATGGTCACACGGATGCTCTTAGCCGGACGCTCGATAACGATACGAGATACAGACGCTTTAGCCAGTTCCTTAGTCAGGTACTGACGTACTTTAAAATCGCTGTCCAGGTTGTCAGCGAATTCTTTGGTGTTCGCAAACCAGGTTGAGTTCCATGGTTTTACAATACCCAGGCGAATACCATTAGGATGTACTTTCTGACCCATTGCTAGTCTCCAGAGTCTCAGCGATCGGACACAACCACAGTAATGTGGCTGGTGCGCTTCAGGATGCGATCTGCACGACCTTTTGCACGCGGCATAATGCGCTTCATGCTAGGGCCTTCGTCTACGAAAATTTTCGTAACTTTCAGATCGTCAATGTCAGCGCCATCGTTGTGTTCAGCGTTAGCAATGGCAGATTCCAGGACTTTCTTAACCAGTACAGCCGCTTTCTTATTGGTGTAGGTCAGAATATCCAGAGCCTGCGACACTTTCTTACCGCGAATCAGGTCTGCAACAAGGCGAACCTTCTGAGCAGAAGAACGAGCATGGCGATGTTGAGCTAAAGTTTCCATCTCTTCCTCCTACCTTATTTCTTCTTCGCTTTTTTATCAGCAGCATGGCCGCGATAAGTACGAGTCGGTGCGAATTCACCCAGTTTGTGACCGACCATTTCGTCGGAAACAAATACCGGAACGTGCTGACGACCATTATGGACAGCGATGGTCAAACCGATCATGTTAGGAAAGATCGTTGAACGACGGGACCAAGTGCGCAGGGGCTTCTTGTCTCCGCTTTCCACCGCTTTCTCTACCTTCTTCAGCAAGTGCAGGTCAATAAAAGGACCTTTCTTGAGAGAACGTGGCATGGCTTATCCTCTAAAATTATTTGCTACGGCGACGTACGATGAATTTATCAGTACGCTTGTTGCTGCGGGTCTTCTTACCTTTGGTCTGAACGCCCCACGGAGTTACCGGGTGCTTACCAAAGTTACGACCTTCACCACCACCATGTGGGTGATCGACTGGGTTCATCGCAGTACCGCGAACGGTAGGACGAACACCACGCCAGCGTGCAGCACCTGCTTTACCCAGAACGCGCAGCATATGCTCAGCATTGCCAACTTCGCCCAGAGTTGCACGGCAGTCTGCTTCGACTTTACGCATTTCACCAGAACGCAGACGCAGGGTGACATAAGCACCATCACGAGCAACGATCTGAACGTAAGTACCAGCGGAACGTGCCAGCTGACCGCCTTTACCTGGTTTCATTTCTACGTTATGAACGGTAGAACCAACCGGGATATTGCGCATCGGCAGGGTGTTACCTGCTTTGATTGCAGCATCAACGCCAGATTGAACCTGGTCGCCAGCTTTCAGGCCTTTAGGGGCCAGGATGTAACGACGTTCGCCGTCTTTGTACAGAACCAGCGCGATGTTCGCGGAACGGTTCGGATCGTACTCAAGACGTTCAACAATTGCCGGGATACCGTCTTTGTTGCGTTTGAAGTCAACGATACGATAAGCCTGCTTGTGACCACCACCGATGTGACGAGTGGTGATACGGCCATTGTTGTTACGACCACCGGATTTGCTGTTTTTTTCAACCAGCGGAGCAAAAGGTTTGCCCTTGTGCAGCTCTGGGTTGACCACTTTAACAACGTGGCGACGACCCGGAGATGTCGGTTTACATTTAACAACTGCCATTGTATTACTCCTCCGACTTACTCAGCGCCGCCGACGAAGTCCAGATTCTGGCCTTCCTTCAGGGTGACGTAAGCTTTTTTCCAGTCGCTACGACGACCGATACGCTGTCCGTGACGTTTAACTTTCCCTTTAACAACCAGGGTGTTAACGACTTCGACTTCGACTTCAAACAGTTTCTGCACAGCAGCTTTGATTTCTGCTTTGGTCGCGTCTTTAGCAACTTTGAGAACGATGGTATTGGTTTTTTCCATCGCAGCAGACGCTTTTTCAGAAACGTGCGGTGCGCGCAGCACCTTCAGCAAACGTTCTTCACGAATCATGCCAGCATCTCCTCAACTTGCTTAACAGCATCAGCAGTCATTACGACTTTGTCGAAGGCGATCAGGCTAACCGGGTCGATACCAGTTGCATCGCGTACGTCAACCTTGTGCAGGTTGCGCGCAGCCAGGAACAGGTTTTCGTCCAGCTCACCGGTGATGATCAGCACATCTTCCAGAGCCATGTCTTTCAGTTTCTGTGCCAGCAGCTTAGTTTTAGGCGCTTCTACAGAGAATGATTCGACAACGATCAGACGATCCTGACGTACCAGTTCGGACAGAATGCTTTTCAGCGCGCCGCGGTACATCTTTTTGTTAACTTTTTGACTGTGGTCCTGCGGGCGAGCAGCGAAGGTTACGCCACCGGAACGCCAGATCGGGCTCTTGATAGAACCTGAACGCGCACGGCCGGTACCTTTCTGGCGCCACGGCTTTTTGCCTGAACCAGTTACTTCAGCACGAGTCTTCTGAGCACGAGTACCCTGACGAGCACCAGCTGCATAAGCAACAACAACCTGGTGAACCAGCGCTTCGTTGAAATCACGACCGAAGGTAGTTTCGGAAACAGTCAGCGCGCTCTGCGCGTCTTTCAATACTAATTCCATTGCTATCCCCTTACGCCTTCACAGCTGGTTTAACGATCAGGTCGCAACCGGTCGCACCCGGAACACCACCTTTAACCAGCAGCAGGTTGCGCTCAGCGTCAACGCGTACTACGTCAAGGCTCTGAACGGTGACACGCTCGTTACCCATCTGACCTGCCATTTTCTTGCCTTTGAACACTTTGCCCGGAGTCTGGTTCTGACCGATAGAACCCGGAACGCGGTGAGACAAGGAGTTACCGTGAGTCGCGTCCTGGGTACGGAAGTTCCAGCGCTTAACGGTACCAGCGAAACCTTTACCTTTAGAGGTACCGGTTACGTCAACTTTTTTAACGTCAGCAAACAGTTCAACGCTAATGTTCTGACCAACGGTGTATTCTTCACCATCTGCCAGACGGAACTCCCACAGGCCGCGGCCAGCTTCTACGCCAGCTTTAGCAAAGTGACCAGCTTCCGGCTTGGTTACACGGTTAGCTTTTTTAGCACCAGTGGTAACCTGAACAGCGCGATAGCCATCGTTAGCCAGATCTTTGATCTGAGTAACGCGGTTTGCTTCAACTTCGATAACGGTTACTGGGATAGATACGCCATCTTCAGTGAAGATGCGGGTCATACCCACTTTTTTACCGACTAAACCAATCATTGTATCAACCTCTCAATCGCTCGATGACCTGATTAACCCAGGCTGATCTGCACGTCTACACCGGCAGCCAGGTCCAGACGCATCAGAGCATCAACGGTTTTTTCAGTTGGCTCAACGATGTCAACCAGACGCTTGTGAGTGCGAATTTCGTACTGATCACGCGCGTCTTTGTTAACGTGCGGAGAGATCAGAACGGTAAAGCGCTCTTTGCGGGTCGGCAGCGGGATCGGACCACGAACCTGCGCACCAGTGCGCTTGGCAGTCTCGACGATTTCCGCGGTTGATTGATCGATCAGACGATGATCAAACGCTTTCAAACGGATACGGATTCTTTGGTTCTGCATGAGACCAGAGCTCCAATTATTTTATAGACGAAATAGTTACTCCTCAAACCCATTACGATTGATGGGAGAGTGTAACCGTTCTTACAGAGTTCCCCGATTGGGAACATTGTCTGGTATCGCTTTCGCAGTACCGGTGGCTCATATCGAACCGCTGTCAATATTAGACAAGCCCGCGCATTATACGTAAATCTCAGCCTTACGCAAGTGCCGTGTAGATATTAATCACTCAACCAGTAATGCGAGCCCGATTCCGCTCTGAATGCAGAGGTTTTTGTTCATCGTAATTTCTCCGGAAGGAAGCCAACAGAATGAGCAATCAAGCCTTGTATGGTCAGCACGATTTCTTGAAGGTGGCATCTATTTCCACAAAGGATTCGCGCATGTACGCCGACCTCCCCTTTCTGTTTTTCTACATTTCATTATGCGGGCTACTTTGGGCCCAGGATTTACGTACCGGGTTATTACCCGACAAGTTGACCTGCCCTCTGCTCTGGTGCGGTCTTATTTACTACCAGTGCTGTAAACCGGCACTGTTATCCGACGCACTTTGGGGAGCCATAGCAGGCTATAGCGCATTTTCGCTGCTCTACTGGAGTTACCGCCTGGTGCGGCGTTATGAGGGATTAGGCTATGGTGATGTAAAATTCCTCGCCGCATTGGGTGCCTGGCATCGGTGGGAGTCATTACCACTATTGGTCTTCCTTGCGGCTTGTTTAGCGTGCTGCATGATGGGAGCTGATTATGTAAGACACGGAAAAAAAGGACTAAAAAACCCGCTGCCTTTTGGACCCTATCTGGCGGCTGCGGGTTTTATTATTGGCGGGGTAAATCTGGTACGGGGCTTTTAGTCACTGACTTTAATTTGCGACTGCAGGTAATTTTGCAATCCCAGTTTTCCAATCAGATCCAGCTCCGTTTCGAGCCAGTCGATATGCCCTTCTTCGTCGGTGAGGATCTCTATCATCATATCCCGACTGACATAGTCATGCACGCTATCGGCATAGGCAATGGCTTCACGTAAAACTTTTGCGCCATCCAGCTCAAGTCGAAGATCTGACTGAAGCATCTCCTCAACGTCTTCGCCAATCCCCAACTTACCCAAGTCCTGTAAATTTGGGAGCCCTTCTAAAAACAAAATACGCTCGATGTATTTATCGGCGTGTTTCATCTCATCAATAGATTCATGGTACTCAACATCATTGAGCCGAGTCAGCCCCCAGTTTTTAAACATTCGGGCATGAAGAAAATACTGGTTGATCGCGACAAGCTCATTTCCCAATAGTTTATTGAGATAACTTATGATTTTAACATCACCTTTCATTTTATAGTCCCTCCGCTTCCACTCTTAGAGCGTAGATGGGGCTACAGGGATGTCAAAAAAAAGAGTGTGACTTAGGCGATCTCTTTAAATTCTGGCATTTGTGTTAATTCATCTTGCATCACTTCACGCGCAGCGCGAATGCATTTACCACATTGATTTCCAACAGGAATAAATTTTCGTAATTGTTGAAAAGATTGCGGATGAAACTGGCGAACAGCCTGACGAATTTTTTTATCACTTATCGCATTACACAAACAAACGTACATGATCGCTCCCGTTCAATTTATGCGCAAAGTGTAAATGAGAATAGTTATGATTACAATAGCACAATACTGTTTGTATGCCGACGCGGCTTGCGAAAAATGCGAATAAATATTACAGGTGTCAAATATCAGGCAGCAAAAAGGGCGCCTAAGCGCCCTTTTCAATTCAAAACTAATTAACGAGTAATTAGCTCAGAACTTTAGCAACAACGCCCGCACCAACAGTACGG
>NZ_SZWM01000956.1:241-469 GCF_005280805.1 Citrobacter sp. TBCS-14 | reverse complement strand
GCCATCAGCATGAGCAAGCACTCTCGCTGCGCCATTCCCGCTCCACCAAACCATCAGCTCGCCGCCATTCCGTTCACTATCATCGGTGGTGAGTTTGAGTATCGCTTTTTGTCCATTTTTAATAACGGTAACGGGCAAAAGCTGCGATGTGTGCGTTGCAATCTGTTCGCCATCAGGGGTGAGTCCCCATCGGCTGAGCCAGCCATTGACTACAGATTTATCCAATGC
>NZ_SZWM01000956.1:0-173 GCF_005280805.1 Citrobacter sp. TBCS-14 | reverse complement strand
ATGAACAACGTTGCCTGCCAGTAGATACACTCCAAGACTCTCGGTTCTTTGCTTAACTTCTTCAAAAGGAAGTTGCGAATCGGGCTCGCGTCCTCCCCAAACCAGCAGCCCATTGTTGGCATAATGTTCCATGAACTCCAGAGTTTTGCCATTTTCAAGCGCAATAACCACCC
>NZ_SZWM01000957.1:289-486 GCF_005280805.1 Citrobacter sp. TBCS-14 | reverse complement strand
TTCAGTGTGCAGCAAGTCCGCAAAAGGTAAAAGCCAGCAGCGTAAATTTGTTTAAAAAAGCAGCATTTCGTATTCTCAATACTCCGAGTTGACGATCACCTCTTCACCAAACGCGCCAGCCTGCGGCAGGGGTTTATAGGTAGAGTTAGAGGCGCGTAAAATACGGATACCGCGGATTCCTACGTCGCGAGCGGCGG
>NZ_SZWM01000957.1:0-158 GCF_005280805.1 Citrobacter sp. TBCS-14 | reverse complement strand
GTTTCGGTCTTCGTCTGACTACGCCCGGTCACGAAAAAGATGCTGTCGCCACGACGCACATGCATATCAATCAACTGGCGCGCCACTTCTTTCGGAATACTGAATTCATCCCAGCCATTGTTCATTTTTTCCCAGAAGGCCGGATTCTTCAGGTAATC
>NZ_SZWM01000948.1:0-511 GCF_005280805.1 Citrobacter sp. TBCS-14 | reverse complement strand
CGTAACAAAGCGGATATTACCGGTGAGACGCTGGGCCTTAGCGAAGTAAATGGCCACTCACTGGTTCGTCTCTCCGCACGTACCGGTGAAGGTGTTGACGTACTGCGTAACCATCTCAAACAGAGCATGGGCTTTGAAACCAATATGGAAGGTGGCTTCCTGGCGCGTCGTCGTCACCTGCAGGCGCTGGCAGAAGCGGCGGAGCATCTCGAGCAGGGTAAAGCTCAACTGCTTGGCGCATGGGCCGGAGAATTGCTGGCAGAGGAGTTGCGTCTGGCGCAGCAGAACCTCAGTGAGATCACCGGGGAANCAGAAGAGCTACGCCTCGCGCAGCAGAATCTCAGTGAGATCACCGGGGAGTTTACCTCCGACGATCTGCTGGGACGGATTTTCTCCAGCTTCTGTATTGGCAAATAATGTTGTATTGCCCGGTGGCGCGATGCTTACCGGGACTACAGGCCCCGTAGGCCGGATAAGGCGTTTACACCGCCATCCGGCAACAACAATTTCC
>NZ_SZWM01000949.1:396-501 GCF_005280805.1 Citrobacter sp. TBCS-14 | reverse complement strand
ACTGACCGTACCCGTCGTCACACTGATTGCCTGGGCAACAGGGAATGACCTGGTGTTCGCGCTGGGCGCACCAGAGATGATTGTCATGGTTTCTTCGCTGGTGCT
>NZ_SZWM01000949.1:0-187 GCF_005280805.1 Citrobacter sp. TBCS-14 | reverse complement strand
GGTAGACCTGTTGGCCATCCACAAACGTTAATAGCGCTTGTGTCTGGTGCAGTTTATCTGCAGTAACTGCCAGAACATCCTGATCCAGAACGGCAAAATCAGCGAGCTTGCCAGCGCGCAAACTCCCTCTCTGCTGTTCGGCAAATGCCAGCCAGGCGGCATTTAGCGTATACATTTTTAACGCATC
>NZ_SZWM01000950.1:314-538 GCF_005280805.1 Citrobacter sp. TBCS-14 | reverse complement strand
TATTGTGCAGGCCTGATAAGCGCAGCGCATCAGGCAGATCACGACATCGCAGTTATCTTCTGGCCCATTGCGTAACAAAATCAGCTACTTGCTGTATGTTGTTGATATCTAACAATGGAACATCCACCGCCAGAGGAACGTCACTGGCAACCGCTATCACATAGTCGTCCATCACCAATTCCTCAGGACTATGCCCGCAGCCTTCGCGGAAAAGTAGGATCTTA
>NZ_SZWM01000950.1:0-269 GCF_005280805.1 Citrobacter sp. TBCS-14 | reverse complement strand
GTCCATCCGGCTTACCAGATATGCTAAATCCAGTTCTGGCTCTTCCGGTGTTTCTACCATTAACGCCCAACGTTGCTGGCTGGCGACCAGCGTTTGTGCAGCACCCGCTTTGCGTAGCTCATAGCTATCTTTGCCGGGTTTATCGACATCCATATTGTGATGTGTATGCTTAATTAATCCGGGACGTATATCTCTGGCACGTAGTTCCGGGATCAATTTTTTGAGCAGCGTGGTTTTTCCCGTGCCGCTCCATGCCGCAATGGCGAGTA
>NZ_SZWM01000951.1:0-526 GCF_005280805.1 Citrobacter sp. TBCS-14 | reverse complement strand
ATACGCACCGGTATCATGCAATACCAGGTAATCTCCCGGCACTACCGCAGGTAATAGACGGGTTTCGACTTTACCGCCTTCCTGTTGGGTAAAAACATCGCCCGATTCGCACAGCGGCCCGGCAACCACCGTCTCAATCTGCGCCGCATTATCCAGCGAGCGGCCATCCCCGGCCAATGCGGAGATATGGTGATAGCTGCCGTACATTGCTGGCCGCATCAGATCGTTGAAGCCCGCGTCGATCAGCACGAAGTGGCGACTGCCCATCTCTTTCACACTGCGCACCTGCGCCACNCGCTGCGTACTTGCGCCACCAGCACACCCGCTTCGGCCACCAGAAAACGTCCTGGCTCGATCTCAAGCTTCACCGGATGCCCCAGATGTTTGGCGATTTGCTCTCGTGCGGCGTTCCACAGTCCGAAGTAGTGATCGGTGTTGATCGCCTCTTCTCCTTCGCGATATGGGATCGACAAACCTCCGCCCGCAGATATAGCCTCCAGATCCTGACCTAATTCAACAACCTGAC
>NZ_SZWM01000952.1:0-655 GCF_005280805.1 Citrobacter sp. TBCS-14 | reverse complement strand
GTGGGTTACGCATAGCCAGTTCATCGTCGAACACATCAACGCAATGACTACGCTGGCAAGGGAACATACGATGCTGACGCCGGATTTGGCGCAGCGGTATCTGGAATCCTGCGAAATTGCGATCCAACGCTGCCAGCAGCGGCTGGAATATGACGGCCCCGGAAGCTCCGGCGATGTGAATATTCTCGAGGCGCCAGAGATGCTGTCCCATGGGCCTTTAAGCACCCTTGAGCAGCACCTACAGCGGATATTGGGGCATCTGAATACCATGCACACCATTTCGTCGGTAGCATGGCGTCAGCGACCGCACCACGGGATCTGGCTGNCGCCGGTTGCGGGATATGAAAGGTTAAGATCGACTGCCGGATAAGGCGCTCGCGCCGCCATCCGGCAATCCATCAACCCACCACTTTCGCCACGGCCTGCGCGAAGCGCTGCATCCCTTCATCGATATCAGTCTGCTCCACCACCAGCGACGGCGCGAAACGCATCACGTCCGGCCCGGCATTCAGTACCATCACGCCTTCATTCGCCGCGGCGTACAAGAAATCACGCGCCCGGCCTTTAAACTGCGGCTTCAGTTCGGCGCCAATCAGCAGTCCCATACCGCGAATGTCGCTGAAAATGTCAAACTGTTGGTCAATTTTCTGCAAAT
>NZ_SZWM01000953.1:0-499 GCF_005280805.1 Citrobacter sp. TBCS-14 | reverse complement strand
ACTTCATTACGCATCACAAGAAAGAAGAGTCCGAGACGCTGCAAAGCCAGAAAGTCACCGGTAATGGCATCCCGCCTAAACCGGAAGAACGCTGGCGCTATATCAAAGAGCTGGAAAGCCGTCAGCCTGGCGTGCGTGCGCCTACCGAACCCTCTGCGGGTGGCGAAGTGCTTAACGCCGATCAGTNTGGCGCAAATGCAGGCTGATATGCGTCAACAGCCGACACAGCTCAACGAAGTACCGTGGAACGAACAAACGCCTGAACAGCGCCAGCAAACGCTGCAACGTCAACGTCAGGTGCAACAGCAGCAGTGGAACACTACGCAGCAGCAGGCTCAGCAGCCGCGTCCACGGGCAACGGAACAGCCGTACCAGCAGCCGCAAACGCGTACGGCGCAAACCGCACCGGTGCAACAGCCGAAAGCGCAGCCAAAACCAGTGGCCCAGCAGCCGTATCAGGATCTGTTGCAGACGCCTGCGCACACCACCGCCGCGCAGC
>NZ_SZWM01000954.1:332-516 GCF_005280805.1 Citrobacter sp. TBCS-14 | reverse complement strand
ACTGGTGGAAGTTGTGATTACCTCCATTCTGATGGGGATGATCATGGCGCTCACCGATGATGGCAATGGGATTCCCCGGGGGCCGTTGGCACCACTACTGATCGGTATTCTGGTTGCCGTTCTTGGGGCATCGACCGGACCGCTTACCGGATTCGCCATGAATCCGGCTCGTGATTTTGGGCCA
>NZ_SZWM01000954.1:0-203 GCF_005280805.1 Citrobacter sp. TBCS-14 | reverse complement strand
GGCAAAAACTTACCGTGTAATAGCTGTAAGCTGGAGGAAAATGAGCGTTAGCTTCACGGAAAATGTTTATTTTTGAAATGTAATAACTGTTTTCGTGATCAGGTTTCCTGAACCGCTTAAAAAGTCTCCCAAGAATGGGAGACTTTTGTTATGTTCGAATACGCCTTTTATCATTGCTCTGGATAGCGAGATGAAAAGCAGAT
>NZ_SZWM01000955.1:265-513 GCF_005280805.1 Citrobacter sp. TBCS-14 | reverse complement strand
CGACGCTTACAACAATGTCAATGCCGGTGTTTTCGATATCAACAGAGCACTGGATAATGACGGCTGGTATTACAGCGGCGATTTATGCCGAATGGACGATGCCGGATACATCAAAATCACCGGGCGTAAGAAAGATATTATTGTGCGCGGTGGAGAAAATATCAGTAGCCGTGAGGTCGAGGATATTCTGTTGCAGCATCCGCGTATCCATGATGCCTGCGTTGTGGCAATGCCGGACGATCGTTTAG
>NZ_SZWM01000955.1:0-155 GCF_005280805.1 Citrobacter sp. TBCS-14 | reverse complement strand
ATACCCTGAGCACATTGTGATCGTGGAGAAATTACCGCGCACAGCGTCCGGTAAAGTACAAAAATACCAACTGCGTAAGGATATTATTCAGCGTTTGAGCGTGGAGAGTGTTGCAGGATAAAGTGCCGGATGGCGACGCTAGCGCATCTTATCCG
>NZ_SZWM01000295.1:0-113959 GCF_005280805.1 Citrobacter sp. TBCS-14 | reverse complement strand
TCTGCCGGGAGCGGATTTGAACGTTGCGAAGCAACGGCCCGCAGGGTGGCGGGCAGGACGCCCGCCATAAACTGCCAGGCATCAAACAAGTGAAGAAGCCCATCCTGACGGATGGGCTTTTTTGCGTCTGTGTTTTTGGGAAGTGCTTGCTCGCTGCCGGAATGGTAGGCCTGATAAGCGCAAAGTCATCAGGCACAATTTTGCAGATTACCGGTTGGTTAACGTCCCAGCCACTGTGCAACAAACCCTGCAATTTGTTGTACGTCGTTGATATCTAAAAGTGGGACATCCACTTCGAGTGGAACATCACTGGCAACCGCAACAACATACTCATCAATCGTCAATTCTTGTGCACTATGCCCGCAATTTTCACGAAAAAGTAGGATCTTGGCGACAGGTTCGTGTTTAAAACCCTCAACCAGTACCAAATCCAGTGTTGTAGCATCCATTCGGCTCACCAGATAGGCTAAATCTAACTCAGGTTCTGCCGGCGTTTCCGTCATTAACGCCCAGCGTTGTTGGCTGGCAACCAGTGTTTGCGCTGCGCCAGCTTTACGTAACTCATAGCTATCCTTGCCGGGTTTATCGACGTCCATGTTGTGGTGGGTATGCTTAATTAATCCTGGACGAATGCCTTTGGCGCACAGTTCCGGGATCAGTTTTTTGAGCAGTGTGGTTTTTCCTGTGCCGCTCCATGCGGCAATACCGAGCAATGGGATCATGATTTATCCTGCCATCTGGCCAATTCTTCAGGTGTGTTCACATTCACAAACGCATCTTTATGATCGCTAAAATCGATGGCGTGTCCGCCGGCCTGGCGCATAAAGACCATCACCCGTCGTTCACCTGCCTGAAGATACTCCTGCAGTAACGGCTGCATTGCTCTGTGCATCAGTGCAATTGTCGGGTGATCCCGCTCCCCATCATGTACCCACACCACTGGCGCATTTTGGCGCTGTTCTGCCAGTCTTGCGACCAGGTTGTGGGGAATATAGGGCATATCGCAGGGGCAGAATAAAAACCAGTCACCTGCCAGTTGTAAAAATACCGACAGCATTCCGGCCAGCGGGCCAGGGAAATCAGGTAATGAATCAGGGATAACTTTCAGACCACTTTGCTGATAAATATCCTGATGGCGATTGGCATTAACCACGACGGTCTCGACCTGTAAGGCGAGCGCATCGGCGACGTGCCGCCATAAAGGTTTGCCGTCTAGCTCAAGCAGTCCTTTATCTGCCCCCCCCATCCGCCTGGCCTTACCGCCCGCCAGGACAACCCCTGTAATTGCACTATCCAGAATCACTGATATCGCCTCTTTTAATGTGGGATTGACCCTGCTAACGTATCTGTATTAAGCGTAAGGAGCACAACCATGAAATGTAAACGTCTGAATGAAGTTATTGAACTCCTCCAGCCAGCCTGGCAGAAAGAACCCGATCTTAACCTGATGCAATTTTTACAGAAACTGGCGAAAGAGTCAGGTTTTGACGGAGAACTGGCGGATTTAACTGATGACATTCTGATCTATCACCTGAAAATGCGTGACTCAGCGAAGGATGCGGTGATCCCAGGTATTCAGAAAGATTATGAAGAAGACTTTAAAACCGCATTGCTGCGCGCTCGTGGCGTAATTAAAGAGTAAAAGCTTGTAATCGCCGCCACCGAAAGTGCTGCGAAATGATATCCTGAATCATTCGTAGTAATTTCCGGATGATGGGATGAATAACAACGCTTTTACTTTCCAAACGCTACACCCGGATACCATCATGGATGCGCTGTTTGAGCAGGGGATCCGGGTGGATTCCGGGCTTACCCCGCTCAACAGCTATGAAAACCGTGTCTACCAATTCCAGGACGAAGACCGTCGACGCTTTGTCGTAAAGTTTTACCGCCCTGAGCGTTGGTCCGTCGATCAAATACAGGAAGAACATCAGTTTGCACTGGAACTGGTGCGTGATGACGTGCCGGTTGCGGCGCCGATGGTGTTTGATGGCCAGACGTTACTGGGGCATCAAGGGTTCCACTATGCGATATTCCCCAGCGTAGGAGGTCGGCAGTTTGAAGCCGACAATATCGATCAAATGGAGTCGGTTGGCCGCTATCTCGGGCGTCTGCATCAAACCGGGCGAAAACAGCCCTTTGCTTTTCGACCGACCATTGGCCTCGACGAGTATCTGATTGAACCGCGTAAACTTTTCGACAGTGCACCGATTATTCCATCAGGGCAAAAAGCGGCATTTCTGAAAGCAACGGATGCACTTATCACCGTGGTTACCGAAAGCTGGCATACGCGTTTTGACACTCTGCGCCTGCACGGTGACTGTCATGCCGGAAATATTCTGTGGCGCGATGGTCCGATGTTTGTCGATTTAGATGATGCCCGCAATGGCCCGGCCATTCAGGATTTATGGATGCTGCTTAATGGTGATAAAGCCGAGCAGCGCATGCAGCTTGAAACCATTATCGAAGCTTATGAAGAGTTTACTGAGTTCGACGTCGCTGAATTAGGACTCATAGAACCTTTACGCGCCATGCGTTTAGTTTATTATCTAGCCTGGCTGATTCGACGTTGGGATGATCCTGCGTTTCCAAAAAACTTCCCGTGGTTAACCGGAGAAGATTACTGGCACCGTCAGACGGCGACCTTTATTGAGCAGGCAAAAATTCTGCAACAACCCCCCTTACAATTAACGCCAATGTATTAATCGGAGAGACATGGACATGAAAAAAATATGGCTGGCGCTGGCTGGTATGGTTTTAGCTTTTAGCGCATCGGCAGCGCAGTTCCAGGATGGTAAGCAGTACATCACACTGGAAAAGCCTATTGCGGGTGAACCGCAGGTGTTGGAGTTCTTCTCCTTCTACTGCCCGCATTGCTACCAGTTTGAAGAAGTGCTTCACGTGTCTGATAACGTGAAGAAAAAACTGCCTGAAGGCACCAAGATGACCAAATACCACGTTGAGTTTTTGGGACCTCTGGGCAAAGATCTGACTCAGGCGTGGGCGGTTGCGCTGGCGCTGGGCGTAGAAGATAAGGTCACAGTACCGTTGTTTGAAGCGGTGCAGAAAACTCAGACCGTCCAGTCTACCGCTGATATCCGTAAAGTATTTGTTGATGCGGGTATTAAAGGTGAAGACTATGATGCGGCATGGAACAGCTTCGTGGTGAAATCACTGGTCGCGCAGCAGGAAAAAGCGGCTGCCGATCTGCAACTGCAGGGGGTTCCGGCGATGTTTGTGAATGGCAAATATCAGGTGAATCCGCAAGGCATGGATACCAGCAGCATGGATATCTTTGTACAGCAGTACGCCGATACCGTGAAATATCTGGTAGGCCAGAAGTAAACGAAAAAGCCGGTCAGAGACCGGCTTTTTTAGTTGAGGCTTTAATCGCATCTATTTGCGCATCTTTCTCGGCCCAGAGCGTATTCAGCCACAGCTGGAACCGACGCTTAAACCCTTTATCGTTGACGTAATCACCGTGTAATTCCTCTTTCACCGGCTCCAGATTCACCCGTACTACAATGCGCGTTAACGTACCGCTCAGCATGTCGTAGAAAGGATGGCTGCTGTTTTGCGGATAACACAGCGTGACGTTCAGCAACTTATCGAATTGCGATCCTAAGACATTCAGCGCCATCGCAATACCGGCAGCCTTAGGTGGCAGCAGGTTTTTATAGGGAGATCGGGTCTGCTGGCATTTCTCGTGGGTGAACCGTGAGCCTTCGACAAAATTCACGATCGTTGTTGGATGCACACGAAACTTCTCACAAGAAAGACGTGTTGTTTCCACATCTTTACCACGTCGTTCAGGGTGACGGAGCAAATAACCGCGCGAATAGCGTTTCATAAATGGCATATCCAGCGCCCAACATGCCAGACCAATAAAAGGCACCCAGGCTAACTGCTGCTTAAGAAAGTATTTATTCATCGGGATATGCTTACGAAACAAAACGCAAAGCACAACGATGTCGGCCCAGCTGTAGTGATTACAGATGAGCAGATACCAATTTTTCTTGCTCAGACCTTCCAGCCCCTCAACATCCCACTCCAGTCGTGGATTAAGGTGTAGCAATAGCGCCAGACCTTCACACCAGCAGTACATCATGAAATTACAAAAGAGGGATACCTTGCGCCAGACGAAAGGAATAGGCAAAAGCAGTTTTACAACTCCGGCCAAGATGATTGGCACGGAACATAAAATCGTGACCAATATGGTCAATGCGATACTCAGCAGCAGCGTTATCGCGGCGAGTATTCTCGCCATAATTAAATTATTCAAAAGGTTAGCCATAAATAGTGCGCTAAAAGGGCGCAAGGGGCTAATTTTATCAGAAAACGAACCAAATGATGGATCTTCGCTGAATAGAAAAAAATGGAATATCTATCCACATCCAGCTATAAGCTGAAAAGATGATATAAAATTCTGTGTCATGAAATAACATAATGAAAAATATGCAGAATTATTATGATTCATAAATTATCTTGCTGTATTTAAAGGGCTGAAAATTATTTATTCACAAACTTATCCACAGATCACATTGCGAACAACGCAGAAGATCTGCAAAAGTTTTTCGACAAATGCGGCGAAAAACTCATGTTTTCATCCTGTCTGTGGCATCCTTTACCCATAATCTGATAAACAGGCATGGACATTATGGTTCAGATCCCAGAAAACCCACTTATCCTTGTAGATGGCTCATCTTACCTGTATCGCGCATACCATGCGTTCCCACCGCTGACCAACAGCGCAGGAGAGCCTACGGGCGCGATGTACGGTGTCCTCAACATGCTGCGTAGCTTGATTTTGCAATATAAGCCGACGCATGCGGCGGTGGTATTCGACGCCAAGGGTAAAACCTTCCGTGATGAATTATTCGAGCACTACAAATCGCATCGTCCGCCGATGCCAGACGATCTACGCGCGCAGATTGAACCGCTGCACGCGATGGTAAAAGCCATGGGGTTACCCCTGCTGGCTGTTTCAGGCGTAGAAGCGGACGACGTTATCGGTACGCTGGCGCGTGAAGCAGAGCAAATTGGCCGTCCGGTGCTGATCAGTACCGGTGATAAAGACATGGCTCAGCTGGTGACGCCGAATATCACCCTCATCAACACCATGACCAATACGATCCTCGGCCCGGATGAGGTGGTAAATAAGTATGGCGTGCCGCCGGAACTGATTATCGACTTCCTGGCGCTGATGGGCGACTCTTCTGATAACATTCCTGGCGTGCCGGGCGTGGGTGAAAAGACGGCTCAGGCGTTACTCCAGGGGCTGGGCGGGCTGGATACGCTCTATGCTGAATCAGAAAAAATAGCGGGCCTGACGTTCCGTGGCGCAAAAACCATGGCTGGCAAGCTCGAGCAGAATAAAGAGGTGGCTTACCTCTCTTATAAGCTGGCAACCATCAAAACGGATGTCGAGCTGGAATTAACCTGCGAGCAGCTGGAAGTACGACAACCTGCAGCGGACGAGCTGTTAAATCTGTTCAAACAATATGAGTTCAAACGTTGGGTCACCGACGTTGAAGCCGGGAAATGGCTGCAGGCAAAAGGCACAAAACCTGCGGCAAAACCACAGGAAACCATCGTTATTGATGAAACGCCTGAGGAGCCCGCCACGGTTCTCTCATACGATAACTATGTGACGATTCTGGACGAGACGACGCTGGAAGCGTGGATTGCGAAGCTGGAAAAAGCGCCGGTCTTTGCTTTTGATACCGAAACCGACAGCCTGGACAATATCTCCGCGAATCTGGTGGGGCTCTCTTTCGCTATTGAACCGGGTGTGGCGGCGTATGTTCCTGTCGCGCATGACTACCTGGATTCCCCTGACCAAATTTCCCGTGATCGGGCACTGACGCTGCTGAAGCCGCTACTGGAAGACGAAAAAGCGCATAAAGTTGGGCAAAACCTGAAGTATGACCGTGGCATCCTGGCGAACTACGGTATCGAACTGCGCGGTATCGTCTTTGATACCATGCTCGAATCCTACATTCTTAACAGCGTTGCTGGGCGACACGATATGGACAGCCTGTCTGACCGCTGGCTGAAACATAAAACGATCACCTTCGAAGAGATCGCCGGGAAAGGTAAAAACCAACTGACCTTTAACCAGATTGCGCTGGAAGAAGCTGGTCGTTATGCCGCGGAGGACGCCGACGTCACGCTACAGCTGCATCTGAAAATGTGGCCAGAGCTGCAAAAACATAAAGGACCGCTAAACGTCTTCGAGAATATCGATATGCCGTTGGTCCCGGTCCTGTCCCGCATCGAGCGCAACGGTGTAAAAATCGACCCTGCCGTGTTGCACAAGCATTCAGCAGAGCTGACGCTGCGTTTGAACGAGCTGGAGCAAAAAGCGCACGAGATTGCCGGGGAAGCCTTTAACCTCTCTTCCACTAAACAGCTGCAAACCATTCTGTTTGAAAAGCAGGGCATCAAGCCGTTGAAGAAAACGCCGGGCGGCGCGCCGTCAACGTCAGAAGAGGTGCTGGAAGAGTTAGCGCTGGATTATCCGCTGCCGAAGGTGATTCTGGAATATCGTGGGCTGGCAAAATTGAAGTCTACTTATACAGATAAACTTCCGCTGATGATCAACCCTAAAACTGGCCGTGTGCATACCTCTTATCATCAGGCCGTTACGGCGACCGGGCGTTTGTCTTCTACCGATCCTAACCTGCAAAATATTCCGGTGCGTAATGAGGAAGGACGTCGTATTCGCCAGGCATTTATTGCACCAGAAGATTATGTCATTGTCTCGGCGGACTACTCGCAGATTGAGCTACGCATTATGGCGCACCTCTCGCGTGATAAGGGGCTGCTTACCGCCTTTGCCGAAGGAAAGGACATTCACCGCGCCACGGCTGCAGAGGTCTTTGGCTTACCTCTTGATTCCGTGACCAGTGAACAGCGCCGCAGCGCGAAGGCCATCAACTTTGGTCTGATCTACGGCATGAGCGCCTTCGGTCTTGCACGCCAGCTCAATATTCCACGCAAAGAAGCGCAGAAGTACATGGATCTCTATTTCGAACGCTACCCGGGCGTACTGGAATATATGGAACGCACGCGTGCACAGGCAAAAGAGCAAGGGTACGTTGAAACGCTGGAAGGACGTCGCCTCTATTTACCGGATATCAAATCCAGTAATGGTGCGCGTCGTGCAGGTGCGGAACGTGCGGCGATTAACGCCCCGATGCAAGGCACCGCTGCGGACATTATTAAGCGCGCTATGATTGCCGTAGACGGCTGGCTGCAAACCGAACAGCCTCGCGTACGTATGATCATGCAGGTACATGATGAACTGGTGTTTGAAGTGCACAAAGATGATCTCGATAGCGTCTCGAAAAAAATCCATCAGCTGATGGAGAACGGAACGCGAATTGATGTGCCGTTGCTGGTGGAAGTCGGAAGCGGTGAAAACTGGGATCAAGCGCACTAAGGGTTTGCTGAATAACACGCTCTTTTCGTAACTAAGCAACATAAGTTAGCGCTTTTTGTGATGACCATTAAAATTTCCTATGCCGGGAGTGAAAAAAAATTACAAAAAGTGCTTTCTGCGCTGCTCAAAAAAGAGTAAAGTTATTCTCGTAGGGTACAGAGGTAAGATGTTCTATCTTTCAGACCTTTTACTTCACGTAATCGGATTTGGCTGAATATTTTAGCCGCCCCAGTCAGTAATGACTGGGGCGTTTTTTATTGTGCGAAAGAAAGGTTTCGCACATGCTGTAGGCCGGATAAGACGCGCAGCGGCGCCATCCGGCATATCGGTAGGTTATTCCCCGTCCTGCATCTCTTCAATAGGCGCCAGTTCGCTAAACCAGGTATCCAGTTTCTGACGCAGTTTATCCACACCCAGCTTTTTCAGCGATGAGAATGCTTCTACCTGTACATCGCCATTAAACGCCAGCACTGCTTCACGCACCATATTCAACTGTGCTTTGCGTGCGCCGCTGGCCAGTTTGTCCGCTTTGGTCAGTAATACCAGCACCTGGACGTTGCTCTCTACGGCCCACAAAATCATCTGCTGATCGAGATCTTTCAGTGGATGGCGAATATCCATCAGTACGACCAAGCCTTGCAGGCTTTGACGTTTCTCCAGATATTCTGCCAGCGCGCGCTGCCATTTGCGCTTCATCTCTTCCGGAACTTCTGCATACCCGTACCCCGGCAAGTCAACCAGACGTTTACCGTCAACCACTTCAAACAAGTTGATGAGCTGAGTACGGCCCGGCGTTTTAGATGTACGTGCCAGACCCTTTTGATTTGTCAGGGTATTTAGTGCGCTGGATTTGCCTGCGTTGGAACGGCCAGCAAAAGCCACTTCAATTCCTGTATCGGAAGGTAAATGGCGAATATCAGGCGCACTCATCACAAAATGCGTCTGTTGATAATTCAAGTTAGTCAACGTGGTCGTCTCCATCAATCAAGGCTTTGCAGCGATTATACCTGAACACCAGCAAAAGGCGGATTTTTCGACGCACGGGTTATGTAAGTTAAAAGCGCGGGCTTTGTGAGACATTGCCGATAGTATTTATGCGAGATGAGAGAGTGCATAACAATATAAATTAAATAAATCATATAATTACCATTAAGAAATATTCTGAAAAACTGAAACTGTTAAGTCGGTTACTTGTGCGTGTTACCCAAAAGAGTAAAGTAGCGTCCATAGCAAGGGAGCTAACAGGATAAACGACTCAGGATGAGGGTCAGGAGCGCCAGGAGGCGAAGACGCAGGATTGTCAGGAAGACAAACGTCCGGAGACGTTAGTAAAAGGAAATGGAAACAACACGGAATGTTTCTGGCTAAGGGAAAAACAGGGTGTGTTGATAGCCGACAGGGATTGTAGGGCCCGTTAAGGGTTGAGAGTCAGGAAAAAAGGCGACAGATTACTCTGTCGCCTTTTTTCTTTATTTCTGCTAGATTCCGGCGCAATTATATACTGAATAAAAACAGCCAAAGACGAATCATGATGAAAACAACTTCTACACCTCGCGGGAAAGGTCCTGCAAAGGCGCGTCGTAAGACACGCGAAGAAATTAACCTGGAAGCTCGCGACCGTAAGCGTCAGAAAAAACACCGTGGTCTTGCGGCGGGCAGCCGTGCGACTGGCAGCGACGGTGCATCAGGTGGCGGAAACCAAAACAAACACAAAGATCCTCGTATTGGCAGTAAAACTCCCATTGCATTGGGTGTGACTGAAAAAGTCACCAAACAGCACAAACCGAAGAGTGAGAAACCTATGCTTTCACCACAGGCTGAGTTGGATTTACTGGAAACGGATGAGCGCCTGGATGCGCTGCTGGAACGTCTTGAAGCGGGAGAGATCCTGAGTGCTGAAGATCAGTCCTGGGTGGATGCCAAGCTGGATCGCATCGATGAGCTGATGCAGAAACTGGGGCTCTCTTACGATGATGACGAAGAAATTGACGAAGAAGAAGAAAAGCAGGAAGACATGATGCGCCTGCTGAAGGGCGGTAACTAACGGTTTTGTACCGTGGGTCTTCCCGTCCTGCTTATAACCCTTCCGGTTATATGTTATCTGGTGTGGTTATTCGTTAAACTACAGCGATTGTCGCGGCGCCAAAATTGGCTGCGCAACCGGCTTATCACTCGCAGTGGGGGTAAGCCGGTACGCCGTACCCGCCAGAAACGCCATCGGAAGGAGTGAGCATGTCTGAGCAGCTAATCGACTGGGACCTGGCCCTGATCCAGAAATATAACTATTCCGGGCCACGATACACCTCGTATCCGACCGCGCTGGAGTTTTCTGCAGACTACGGTGCTGAAGCATTTCTGCAAGCCGTAGCGCGTTACCCTGAACGTCCACTCTCTTTGTACGTCCATATCCCGTTCTGCCATAAATTGTGCTATTTCTGCGGCTGCAACAAAATTGTGACCCGCCAGCAGCATAAGGCCGATCAATATCTGGACGTTTTAGAACAAGAGATTATTCATCGCGCGCCGCTGTTTGCTGGCCGTCATGTTAGCCAGTTGCATTGGGGCGGCGGCACGCCAACCTATCTGAATAAAGCGCAGATTAGCCGCTTAATGACGCTGCTGCGTGATAACTTCGATTTTAACGCGGATGCAGAAATCTCGATCGAAGTTGATCCGCGTGAAATCGAACTCGATGTGCTCGATCATTTACGTGCTGAAGGCTTTAACCGCCTGAGCATGGGGGTGCAGGACTTCAATAAAGAAGTTCAGCGCCTGGTAAACCGTGAGCAGGACGAGGAGTTTATCTTTGCACTGATTAATCGTGCGCGTGAGATTGGCTTTACCTCGACCAACATTGACCTCATCTATGGTCTGCCAAAACAGACGCCGGAAAGCTTTGCCTTTACCCTGAAGCGGGTGGCTGAGCTCAATCCCGACCGCCTGAGTGTCTTTAACTATGCGCACCTGCCAACGTTGTTTGCCGCGCAGCGTAAAATCAAAGATGCTGACCTGCCTAGCCCACAACAGAAGCTGGATATTTTGCAGGAGACCATCTCCTCGCTGACCGAAACAGGTTATCAGTTCATTGGGATGGATCACTTTGCCCGTCCGGATGACGAGCTGGCGATTGCCCAGCGCGAGGGTGTTCTGCACCGTAATTTCCAGGGTTATACCACCCAGGGCGATACCGACCTGCTGGGCATGGGCGTTTCCGCCATCAGTATGATTGGCGACAACTACGCGCAGAACCAAAAAGAGCTGAAGCACTATTATCAGCAGGTGGATGAGCAGGGGAATGCGCTGTGGCGCGGTATTGCACTGACCCAAGATGACTGTATTCGCCGGGATGTGATTAAACTACTGATCTGCAACTTCCGCCTCGACTACGCCGTCGTAGAACAGCAATGGGATCTGAACTTTGCTGACTATTTTGCTGAAGACTTGAAGCTGTTGGCTCCGCTGGCGAAAGATGGGCTGGTGGATGTGAATGAGAAGGGGATTCAGGTGACGCCAAAAGGTCGTCTGCTGATCCGCAATATTTGCATGTGCTTTGATGCGTACCTGCGCCAGAAAGCACGGATGCAGCAGTTCTCGCGGGTCATCTAATGACGTTGCCCGGTGGCACTTCGCTTACCGGGCCTACGACATCTCAATATGTAGGTCGGGTAAGCGAAGCGCCACCCGACAAACCCGCTAGCTAAACAGCCCAACCAGCGCCGCACACAGCACCGCGGCAACCGCAGTTTGCGGCGTATGGCTTTCAACCGAGCCGCTCGACAGCAGATTAATAATTGATTCCAGCATGATGACTTCCCCCGTTTTCCGGGCACGATCATACTTAACTCATCGGAACAGTAAAGCGCAAAATAGCAGCGCTTTGCGCTCAATTATCAATCTTTACACAGCGAAAATCCCTTACTCCATGCCAAGCTCTTTTAACTTACGCGTCAGGGTATTACGCCCCCATCCGAGTAAGCGCGCCGCTTCCTGTTTATGGCCCTGAGTATGGCGCAGCGCGGTGGTTAACAGCGTGCGTTCCATTTCAGGCTGCGCTTCAGAGAGTAAGTTTTGATGACCGGAACGTAGCGCCCGGTCAGCCCATTGTGCCAGCAGTGTTGCCCAGCTGTCAGGCTGCATATGTGAGGGCGCGTCCGGAACGCTTGCTTCAAATAGCTCAGCCGGCAGGTCCTGAATCAGCACTTCCTGCCCGGCGGCCATCACGGTTAACCAGCGGCAAGTGTTCTCTAGTTGACGAACGTTACCCGGCCAGGCCAGACGCGTCAGTGCGGCCTCGGTTTCAGGGTGTAACTGCTTGGCTTCCACACCCAGCTCGTGAGCGGCTTCCTGCAGGAAATGACGCGCCAGGCGAGGGATGTCTTCCCGTCGCTCGCGCAGCGGTGGTAAATGAACGCGAATGACGTTCAGTCGGTGGAACAAGTCCTCGCGGAACTTGCCTTCCTGTACCCGCAGTTCCAGATTCTGGTGCGTAGCAGCGATAATGCGCACGTCCACCTTCACCGGCGCATAGCCGCCGACGCGGTAAAACTGTCCGTCGGCCAATACACGCAGCAATCGCGTTTGCACGTCCAGCGGCATATCGCCAATCTCATCGAGAAACAGCGTGCCGCCATCCGCCTGCTCGAAGCGTCCCTGACGAATGGTATTGGCGCCGGTAAAGGCGCCTTTTTCGTGGCCAAACAGTTCAGATTCGATTAAATCCTTCGGAATTGCCGCCATGTTAAGGGCGATAAATGGCGATTTGGCACGCGGGCTGTGACGGTGGAGAGCATGAGCGACCAACTCTTTACCGGTCCCGGACTCACCGTTGATCAAGACGCTAATTGAAGAGCGGGAAAGCCGGCCAATTATGCGAAAGACATCCTGCATTGCTGGGGCTTCACCGATGATGTCGGTGGTGGGACCGTTGATCTGAACATTACGCGGCTGCTGCTGTTCCTGATAATGGCTTATGGCGCGTTCGACCAGCGCCACAGCTTCGTCAATATCAAACGGCTTGGGCAGGTAATCGAACGCCCCTTGCTGGTAGGCGCTGACGGCGGCGTCCAGATCGGAGTGCGCGGTCATGATGATGACCGGAAGCATCGGATGACGCTGTTTAATTTGTTTTAACAGCGTCAGGCCGTCCATCCCCGGCATGCGGATATCCGACAACAGCACGTCCGGCGTTTTACTGGCGAGCGCGTCCAGTACCTCTTTACCGCTTTCAAATGTGGTGCAGTTGAGTCCTGCCCCTGCGAGCGCACGTTCAAGCACCCAACGGATGGAACTATCGTCATCAACGACCCAGACTATTCCTCGTTGCATAAACGTCACCTCTATTTCCTGATAGGCAGGTAAACCGAGAACTCGGTATGACCCGGCCAACTGGTAAATTCAATTTTGCCGGAATGTTGATCAATCAAATTACGGGCGATAGATAATCCCAGCCCGGTTCCCCCCTCGCGACCGCTGACCATTGGGTAGAACAGCGTATCCTGTAAATGTGGAGGAATACCCGGACCGTTGTCCTCAACGTCAATACGCGCCGCCAGGCGGTAACGCATGCCGTGCAATGTGAGCTGAAACGCGGTGCGGGTACGCAGAATAATCTCGCCACCTTCCGGTCCCAGCGCTTGTAACGCATTACGCACGATATTCAGCAGAACCTGTTCTATCTGGTCAGGATCGTGCAGTATTTCTGGCAGACTCGGGTCGTAATCGCGGATCAACGTGACGTTCTCCGGGAGTTCCATCGACACCAGTGCCACAACGCGTTCTGCCACCTTGTGAATACTTTCCGTGATGTGCATACCGGGTTGCTGCGGCCCCAGCAGGCGGTCGACCAGGTTACGCAGGCGGTCTGCCTGCTCAATAATGACTTGGGTATATTCCTTGAGGGCTGGATCCGGTAGCGCTTTACTGAGCAGTTGTGCTGCACCGCGTAATCCACCCAACGGGTTTTTAATTTCATGCGCCAGACCACGTACCAGATCGCGGGCGGCTATTTGCTGGGCATGCTGGAGCTGCTCCTGACTCAGACGGCGCTGGTTATCCATGGGCGCCATCTCCAGCAGAATAAGGCCATCAGGCAGCCTCTGGGCGGTCACAGAGAGGATATGCGAGTGGCTATCTATCACCAGCGTCACTTCGTTGTCCGTAAAGCCCTGACCCGCTTCCAGGCTCTCTCGCATCAGCCCGATGTTTAATGAGAAATAACTCAGCAGTTCAGAAAGCGGCGTGCCAAACAGTTTGCGGGAACTTTGGGCAAGCAGCTGCTGTGCCGCGGGGTTGGCGTAATGCACCGCCAGCTCATCGTCGACAAGTAAAATGCTGTTAATTAACGAATTGAGGATCTGCCCAGCATCGGGCAGCGTGCCGGTTGCCATTCAGCAGTCTCCTGAAAAAGGTTGCACCAATTTAGTGCATTATAGCTTTCACGTAGAAAAAGCGCGAAGGATCAGTTCGTTGGCGGAGAAAAAAGCCCATCGTGTGATGGGCTGAAAGTTTCCACGGCAACTCAATTCCAGGTTATCGCGCCAGCGCGTGACGCGACCTTATCTGGAAAGTACAACTCAAACGATTAAACGCTGTAGTACAACTCAAACTCTACCGGGTGCGGGGTCATGCGCACGCGGTCATCTTCTTCGCGACGCAGCGTAATGTACGCATCGATCGCTTCATTGGTGAACACGCCGCCTGCAGTCAGGAACTCGCGGTCCAGATCCAGTTCGTTCAGTGCTTCTTCCAGAGAGCCAGCAACCTGTGGGATCTCTTTTGCTTCTTCCGGTGGCAGGTCGTACAGGTTTTTGTCCATTGCTTCGCCCGGGTGGATCTTGTTCTTGATACCATCAAGACCAGCCATCAGCAGTGCTGCAAAGCACAGGTACGGGTTAGCCGCCGGGTCCGGGAAGCGTACTTCAATACGGCGTGCTTTCGGAGAGGCAACGACTGGGATACGGATAGAGGCAGAACGGTTACGGGCAGAGTACGCCAGCATAACCGGTGCTTCGTAACCCGGGACCAGACGCTTGTAGGAGTTGGTGGTCGGGTTCGCCAGGGCGTTGATCGCTTTAGCGTGTTTGATTACACCACCGATGTAGAACAGCGCCTGCTCGGACAGACCTGCATACTTGTCACCGGAGAACAGGTTTACGCCGTTCTTGGACAGAGACATGTGGCAGTGCATACCGGAACCGTTATCGCCGAACATCGGTTTTGGCATAAAGGTCGCCGTTTTACCGAAGCGGTGCGCGACGTTGTGAACGACGTATTTGTAGATCTGAATTTCGTCCGCTTTTTTGGTCATAGTGTTAAAGCGGGTAGCGATTTCGTTCTGGCCCGCAGTCGCCACTTCGTGGTGATGCGCTTCAACGACAAGGCCCATCTCTTCCATGACCAGACACATGGTAGAACGGATGTCCTGGGAAGAATCGACCGGAGGAACCGGGAAGTAACCGCCTTTCACGCCAGGGCGATGACCTTTGTTACCACCTTCATATTTGGTGGAGGAGTTCCATGCGCCTTCGATATCATCGATAGCGACGTGGGAACCGGAAATAGAGCTGCCGAAACGGATGTCGTCGAACAGGAAGAATTCTGGCTCTGGCCCGAACAGCACGGTGTCTGCGATGCCGGTAGCACGCAGATATTCTTCAGCGCGTTTTGCGATGGAGCGCGGGTCGCGGTCGTAACCCTGCAGTGTGCCTGGTTCCAGGATATCGCAACGGATGATCAGAGTAGACTCTTCAAAGAACGGGTCAATGAGTGCAGTAGAAGCATCTGGCATCAGAACCATGTCTGATTCGTTAATGCCTTTCCAGCCACCGATTGAGGAGCCGTCAAACATTTTGCCTTCTTCAAAGAATTCGGCATTTACCTGATGAGCAGGAATCGTGACGTGCTGTTCTTTACCTTTAGTGTCAGTGAAGCGCAAATCAACAAACTTCACTTCGTGTTCGTTCAGCATCGTCAAAACGTGTTCAGCGGACATACTTACTCTCCCGGATTGGTCATTGTCGTCGTGGTAACGAGGTCTTCAATTCTGCAAAAATTGGCCGTGTCGCCGTAAAAAATATAAAGCGAAATCTGTGCCAACTTTTAAATTGCCCCCAAAAGGCGTTATCATGCGCATCATCGTGCAAAGGGGTTGCACCATGAAGGTTGTATTGCACCATTATAGTGCCTCTTTGTGAACATTAAGCACTATAATGGTGCAATTGACATGAGATTACCCCTTTTAACGCTCCGTGAATGTGATCACAAAGAAACTCTGCAATACTTGTTTGCGGAGGATGTTTGTGATCCTGTTTTGTACTGCGATTAATCCGTGTACAATAACGCGCTATTTCTAAAATGCCTGAGGCAAAGTTGTGATCGAAAATTTGCGTAACATCGCCATCATCGCGCACGTAGACCATGGTAAAACCACCCTGGTAGACAAGCTGCTCCAACAATCCGGTACATTCGACTCTCGTGCCGAAACCCAAGAGCGCGTGATGGACTCCAACGATTTGGAGAAAGAGCGTGGGATTACCATCCTCGCTAAAAACACCGCTATCAAGTGGAATGACTACCGTATCAACATCGTTGATACCCCGGGACACGCCGACTTCGGTGGTGAAGTTGAACGTGTAATGTCCATGGTAGACTCCGTGCTGCTGGTGGTTGATGCAATGGACGGTCCGATGCCGCAGACGCGCTTCGTGACCAAAAAAGCCTTTGCTCATGGCCTGAAGCCAATTGTTGTTATCAACAAAGTTGACCGTCCTGGCGCGCGTCCTGACTGGGTTGTTGACCAGGTATTCGACCTGTTCGTTAACCTCGACGCGACCGACGAACAGCTGGACTTCCCGATCGTTTACGCTTCAGCGCTGAACGGTATCGCAGGTCTGGATCACGAAGATATGGCGGAAGACATGACCCCGCTGTATCAGACCATCGTTGACCGTGTACCGGCTCCGAACGTTGACCTTGATGGCCCGCTGCAGATGCAAATCTCTCAGCTGGACTACAACAACTACGTGGGTGTTATCGGCATCGGTCGCATCAAGCGCGGTAAAGTTAAACCGAACCAGCAGATCACTATCATTGATAGCGAAGGCAAAACTCGCAACGGTAAAGTCGGTAAAGTTCTGACCCATCTGGGTCTTGAGCGTATCGAGAGCGACGTTGCAGAAGCGGGCGACATCATCGCGATCACTGGTCTGGGCGAACTGAACATCTCCGACACCATCTGCGATCCGCAGAATGTTGAAGCGCTGCCGGCGCTGTCTGTTGATGAGCCGACCGTGACCATGTTCTTCAACGTAAACACCTCTCCGTTCTGCGGTAAAGAAGGTAAGTACGTTACTTCTCGTCAGATCCTTGACCGCCTGAAAAAAGAACTGGTACACAACGTTGCACTGCGTGTTGAAGAGACTCCGGATGCAGACGCATTCCGCGTGTCTGGTCGTGGTGAACTGCACCTGTCCGTTCTGATTGAAAACATGCGTCGTGAAGGTTTCGAGATGGCGGTTTCCCGTCCGAAAGTTATCTTCCGCGAAATCGATGGCCGTAAACAAGAGCCATTCGAAAACGTAACGCTGGACGTCGAAGAGCAGCACCAGGGTTCTGTTATGCAGGCACTGGGCGAGCGTAAAGGCGACCTGAAAAACATGAATCCAGATGGTAAAGGCCGCGTACGTCTCGACTACGTGATCCCAAGCCGTGGTCTGATCGGCTTCCGTTCAGAATTCATGACCATGACCTCCGGTACCGGTCTGCTGTACTCCACCTTCAGCCATTACGACGATGTTCGTCCGGGCGAAGTGGGTCAGCGTCAGAACGGCGTGCTGATCTCTAATGGTCAGGGTAAAGCTGTTGCGTTTGCACTGTACAGCCTGCAGGACCGCGGTAAGCTGTTCCTGGGTCACGGCGCAGAAGTTTATGAAGGCCAGATCATCGGTATTCACAGTCGTTCTAACGACCTGACTGTAAACTGCCTGACCGGTAAGAAACTGACCAACATGCGTGCTTCCGGTACTGATGAAGCCACCACGCTGGTTCCAGCTCAGAAAATGACTCTGGAACAGGCTCTGGAATTCATCGATGACGACGAACTGGTAGAAGTAACACCAACGTCTATCCGTATTCGTAAACGTCACCTGACTGAAAACGATCGTAAACGTGCGATGCGTGGTCCGAAAGAAGACTAATTAACGCACTTTAATGACAAGACCCTGCCTTAAGAGGTGGGGTTTTTTTTTGCCCGCAATCCCTGGTTCCCGGCGGGATTACGTTGATTCCCTGCCTCAAGAAATACTCTCCCCTCAAGATGTCTGGCTTAAGAGAGCTTGGTCACAAATTTTTCTAAAGCTCAACGCGGGTGTTTGCTTTCTTTTTCATCGTCAGCGTATGATTAAACCATCTGGTTTAAACCAAGCGAATTAAACAATGACGAGTAATCAGTCGACCGTTGAGAATGCGAAAGAGAAGTTAGATCGTTGGTTAAAAGATGGGATCACCACTCCGGGCGGAAAACTGCCCTCGGAAAGGGAGTTGGGAGAGTTGCTGGGGATCAAGCGCATGACGTTACGTCAGGCGCTATTAAACCTGGAGTCTGAATCCAAAATCTTTCGTAAGGATCGCAAAGGGTGGTTCGTTACCCAGGCACGCTTTAACTACAGCCCGGAATTGTCAGCAAGCTTTCAGCGCGCCGCGCTCGAGCAGGGTAGAGAGCCTTCCTGGGGATTTATCGAGAAAAGCCGGGTTTCTCAGTACCCGGACGTTGCCGCGCCGTTGGTGTCAGCAACACCGTCTGATGAACTGTATCGGATAACGGGCTGGGGAGCGCTGGAAGGGCATAAAGTTTTCTATCATGAAACGTTTATCAACCCGAAGGTCGCACCGGGATTTATTGAGCAGCTTGAAAGTCAGTCATTTTCTTCGGTATGGGAAAATGAATATAAAAAAGAAACGGTAATCAAAAAACTGGCTTTTAAACCTGTCAGAATGGCCGGCGACATTAGCAAGTTTATTGGCGGTTCGACTGGAATGCCCGCCATTCTTATTGAAAAACACCGGGCTGACAGCGATGGCAATATCGTACAAATAGATATTGAGTATTGGCGATTTGAAGCAGTTGATCTCTTCATTAACTTGTAGGTACGTTTATGGTCACTAAAGACAATGCACATAAAATTCTGGCGCGGGTAGATAATCTTCCTCTTTATCTTCACGCTTATGCTTATCATTTGAATATGCGCGTTGAACGCATATTACCGAATGATTTATTAGATATTGCCAGTGAAAATAATCTGCGTGGGGTGAAAATCCACGTCCTTGATGGTGAACGCTATTCTCTTGAAAATATGAATGATGAAGCACTGTCAGCATTTGGCGACAAAGCGCGTCAGCTACAGCTTGATCTGCATATCGAGACCAGTTCTTCTGATAAAAAAGCTATTGACCAGGCTGTCGCTATCGCATTAAAAACAGGCGCCTCTTCGGTGAGGTTTTACCCGCGCTACGAAGGTAATCTTCAAGAGGTGCTTGCAATCATTACGCAGGATATCAAATATTTGCGCGATTGCTATCAGGATAGCGGACTGACCTTTACCTTAGAGCAGCATGAGGATTTAAAGAGTCATGAATTGGTATCGTTAGTTCAGAACAGTGATATGGAGTCGCTCTCTTTACTGTTTGATTTTGCTAATATGATCAATGCCAATGAGCATCCGTTGACGGCGTTAGACACAATGTCTCCGCATATTACCCAGGTGCATATTAAAGATGCATTAATTGTAAATGAGAATGCGGGACTGGGCCATAAAGCCTGTACTTCGGGTCAAGGGGATATGCCGTTTAAAGATCTGCTGACCAAACTTATTTGCTTAGGTGATGAGAAGCCGCAGGTAACGGCTTACGGGCTGGAAGAAGAAGTGGATTATTACGCCCCGGCATTTCGTTTCGACAATGAAGGAGATAACCCCTGGATCCCATGGCGCCAGATGAGCGAAACACCGCTACCGGAGCCAGAACTTCTCGAAGAACGTTTGATTAAAGAAAAAAATGATGCCATCCAACAAATACAATTTGTGCGTAGCGTGCTACAACAAATTAAAAATGAGGCGCATCACATTCTAACTCATTATTAATATCTAACGCCTTTATTTAGAATTCATAGTCCATTCCTGATGAATGGGCGTATTTTTATATTTAAAACAAATGATTAAATAAATCATTTAGGGGATGCTATGCTCACAAAAAAGAAATGGGCGCTTTTTAGCCTGTTAACGCTGTGTGGCGGTACAATTTACAAATTACCCTCACTGAAAGATGCGTTCTATATTCCGATGCAGGAATACTTCCATTTGACTAACGGTCAGATTGGTAACGCGATGTCAGTGAACTCATTTGTAACTACCATAGGTTTTTTCTTATCTATTTATTTTGCAGACAAACTTCCACGTAAATACACTATGTCTCTTTCCCTTATTGCTACGGGGCTGCTGGGGGTTTATTTGACCACCATGCCTGGCTATTGGGGGATCCTCTTTGTCTGGGCGTTATTTGGTGTTACCTGCGACATGATGAACTGGCCGGTGTTATTAAAATCCGTTAGCCGACTCGGCAACAGCGAACAACAAGGGCGTCTGTTCGGCTTTTTTGAAACGGGCCGCGGTATTGTGGATACGGTTGTCGCATTTTCTGCACTGGCCGTCTTTGCCTGGTTTGGCAGTGGTCTGTTGGGGTTCAAGGCCGGTATCTGGTTTTACTCTGCAATTGTCATTATGGTCGGGATCATCATCTTCTTTGTTCTGAACGATAAAGAGGAAATCCCCGCCGCAAAAATCCATGATGCTGAAGATGCGCCGAAAAATCCAAGCATGTCGTCAGTTCTGAAAGATAAGACTATTTGGTTAATCGCGTTTAACGTCTTCTTTGTTTATGCCGTGTATTGTGGATTGACGTTCTTTATCCCATTCCTGAAAAACATTTATATGCTGCCCGTCGCGCTGGTGGGGGCTTATGGGATTATTAACCAATATTGCCTGAAAATGGTTGGTGGCCCGATTGGTGGACTGATCTCAGATAAAATCCTGAAATCACCGAGTAAATATTTATGCTACACATTTATGCTCAGCACAGTGGCACTGTTGCTGCTGATCGTTCTGCCGCATGAAAGTATGCCCGTTTATTTAGGTATGGTGTGTACGCTGGGCTTCGGCGCCATCGTATTTACTCAGCGCGCTGTATTCTTTGCCCCGATTGGTGAGGCCAAAATCGCAGAGAATCAAACGGGTGCGGCAATGGCGCTGGGTAGCTTTATCGGTTATGCCCCGGCGATGTTCTGCTTCAGTATGTACGGATATATTCTGGATTTGAACCCAGGGCTCATCGGCTACAAAATTGTGTTTGGTATTATGGCCTGCTTCGCTTTCTGTGGGGCGATTGCATCTGTTCTGCTGGTTAAGCGAATCAGTGAAAGAAAGAAAATGCTGCAAGCGGAACAGGCGTGATGCGCGTTTACGTCAGGTAGTATGAAAAAGCCGCTGATTGTCAGCGGCTTTTTTATCAATACGATCAGGATGCTTCCTGATCGGCAATGACCAATTCAATGTTCTCTACATCAAGCAATTGCTTGAAAGCATTGGGCGGCGGGGCATCGGTAAAAAATGCCCTGATTTTACGCATATTACCGATGGACACCGCGGCCGATGCGGTAAATTTGGTGTGATCGGCAACCAGTAGTGTATTACGCGTATGCTTGATCATTGTCTTGGCGACAAGTGCCTCGTTAACATCAAATTCTAGCAGTGTACCGTCTTCTTCAATGGCGCCAATACTGGTGATCAAATAGTCAGCCCGGAACCCTTCAATAAAGTTCACCGCCCCTGGTCCAACGATTCCGCCATTATGTGCGCGTAGCGTTCCACCAGGTACCATGACTTCAATATCTTGATTCTTATACAGGATCTGCGCGACGCGAAGACTGTTTGTGATAATGCGTAAGTCCCGACGATTTAACAAAGCGCGGGCGACGGCTTCCACTGTTGTACCGATGGTAATAAAAACAGTACACCGTTCCGGGAGATAATCGGCAACCGCCTCCGCTATTGCTTCTTTTTCCTGGGTAAGTGACAACTCTCGCTGCTCGAAGGCGGTATTCATGACGCTGGATACGCGTCCGGCCCCCCCATGATGGCGGGTGATCAGACCTTGCTCACTAAGCTTACGAATATCCCTGCGCACCGTTTGCGTGGAAACGTCCAGCAATTGCGCCAGTTCTTCGATATTCATATAGCCGCGTTCTGTAATGTAATGAACAAGTTGATCGTGTCGCGGATTACCGGTGACTTCAATGATGCTCATGAATACTCCTGGACTTCTTCCCCGTAAATACTGGCTATTTTACGCATAAAGTGACAAAAATGATTCGGTTTGCGCACGATTAGGAATTCCGGCACGCCCACCTGGCTGTGTACATTTCATCGCGGCCACTGCGCTTGCGAAGCGAATCGCTTTCTCGGTTGGCATTTTCTCCGCCAGGGCAACTGCCATGGCACCATGGAAAACGTCACCGGCCCCAGTTGTATCGACCACATTGACAGAAAATGCGCCCTGTTGACACAAATCTCCTTCGTCAATCCATTGTGATCCCTCACCACCCAACGTAACGTAGACTTTACCGTCAGTTTGTTCGGCGGCTAGTTTCAGAGCCTGCTCTGCATCATCCAGGCCGGTCATCCGCTTAAGCCCTGGAGTCGAAAAAACCGCATGATCGGCAAGCGCCACTAATGGCGTAATGTCCTGAGGTGTCATATCGGCATCCAGCAGCGTCATGACACCGGCGGCACGTGCCAGTTGGAAGGATTTGAATGTTCCTTCATGCCAGCGTACATCGGCCAAAACCATGTCATAGCGAGTAAAATCAATCGACTCCAGCCACTGTGCATCCGTATCCAGGTCAGGGCTCGGGTAGTTGACGATGATTCGCTCCCCGTGCTGATCGACCAGAATGGCAGACTGCGATGAACGCGCGTTGGGATATTGACGGCAGAATTCAGTATTCACTCCCCAACTGCGAAGTTCATTCAGTAATGTGTTACCACAGCTATCGTCACCCACGCGGCCGATAAAATCGACGTCGATACCGAGTCGGGCAATTGCCACTGCCGCCGTTGCCGCTGGGCCACCCCCTGTCTCCATATACTGATTTGACTGATATTTCCCCCCGCCATCAGGCAGGCTGTTCAGAGAGTAGATTCGGTCCTGAACGGTGATTCCAACGCATGCAATTTTGGTCATATTTGTTTTGTCCTGTGTGATCTTGTCTTCTTTTGTTCATTTTAATGACATAAATGATCAAATTAGTGACGCGTGTCTTGTTTTTAGTCATAAATTACAAATATGCTCAAAAACAGACGAAAATGAGTTTTTAATTGTAATTATTTTGTCAACCTGAGACAGGAGACCGTTCATGACAACCGTTGCATTTTTGGGATTGGGCCAGATGGGTAGCCCAATGGCTAACAACCTGTTGCAACACGGATATGTATTACGCGTGTTTGACGTAAACCCGAAGGCCGTTACGGAGTTAGTACAAAAAGGTGCGATTGCCGCCCAAACTCCCGCAGAAGCCGCAAAAGACGCCGAATTTATTATCACCATGCTGCCAAATGGCGACATCGTTCGGCAAGTGCTGCTGGGCAAAGATGGTGTGAGCGAAACCCTGTCCCCTGATGCGCTGGTGATTGATATGTCCACCATTCATCCATTGCAAACTGATGCCTTGCTCAATGAGATGCAAGAAAAGGGTATCAGCATGATGGATGCGCCAGTGGGTAGGACCTCCGTTAATGCCATTGATGGAACTCTGCTGATTCTCGCAGGGGGGACACCTGAGCAAGTTGAGCGTGCGCGTCCTGTTTTGATGTGTATGGGCAATGAATTAGTGGAAGCCGGTGGTCCTGGAATGGGGATCCGCGTGAAGCTCATCAACAACTACATGAGTATTGCGCTGAATGCCTTATCTGCGGAGGCCGCTGTGCTTTGTGAGTCCCTGGGGCTAAGCCTGGATGTGGCCATTAAGGTCATGAGCGGTACTGCCGCAGGCAAGGGACACTTTACGACAACCTGGCCAGGAAAAGTGCTGAAGGGCGATTTGTCCCCGGCCTTTATGGTGGACCTGGCGTTGAAAGACCTGCGCATCGCCGTTGATGTCGCGAATCAGACCGGTGCCCCGCTCAATATGGGAGTGGCGGCAGAAACGTATTACACCCGTGCTAGTGAAAACGGCCGAGGTCGCCAGGACTGGAGCGCGTTGTTATCTCAGGTTCGTCAGTTGGCTGGCCGACCAGATTCTCTTTAAATTATAAATGTTCACAGGAGTTACTATGTCTTCCCACAATACCCCCTACACGCTGAAAGATATTTCTCGCCCAGGCGGTGGATTTGCCATGCTAGCCGTCGATCAGCGTGAGGCGATGCGCCTGATGTTCGTGGCTTCTGGGCATCCAAAACCGGTTGCTGACAGCGTATTAACGGACTTTAAAGTCGCAGCAACCCAGATTCTTTCACCTTATGCTTCCGCTGTGCTTGCGGATAAACAATTTTGCCTCGACCAGATTGTGGCACAAGGTGCGGTTGCTGAATCTTGTGGTCTGATTGTGGCGGCTGATCATTTTGTCCCAGGCAACGGCATCCCGGTTGATAGTGTGGAAATCGATAGGGCAATTGACCCGCATAAAGCCCGTGAGATGGGTGCAAAAGCAATGAAGCTGCTGGTCCTTTGGCGTGAAGATGAACCAGCAGAAGCACGTCTGGCTATGGTGGAGGAGTTTGTCCAACGTTGTCGTAGCGTCGGGTTGGTGAGCATCATCGAGCCGGTTGTTCGTCCTCCTCGCCGTGGTTGGGAGTTTGATCGTGAAAGTGCCATTCTCGCTGCTGCTGCTGAACTTGGCGGTACTGATGCCGATCTCTATAAAGTCGAAATGCCATTAGGTGGTAAGGGTGATGAACAGACCCTGCTTACCGCATGTCAAAAGCTTCATGAACACATGAAAATGCCATGGGTCATTCTTTCCTCTGGGGTTGATGCCGATATCTTTGGCCGTGCTGTCCGCATCGCCATGAAAGGTGGTGCTTCCGGGTTCCTGGCTGGCCGTGCTGTGTGGGCGTCGGTCGTGGGGGCTCAGGATCCGCAAACGATGCTGCGTGATGTGTCTGTTCCGCGTCTACAACGCCTCGCTGAAATTGTTGATGAAGGTATTTCTCAGCGTTAATCACCTATTGTTAGCGAATCTGGAGCAGAACCATGGAAAAAATTACCCAAGTTCTCTTTTCTGATATTGGGAAAGTGACGACCCAGTATATTGAGCTGCCGCACCAGGAACTAAAACCGCAGGAAGTCCGCATCGCACCGGTATTCTACGGAATTTGCGGCTCTGACCTGCATGTACTGAAAGGGGGTCATCCATTTGCCAAACCTCCGGTTGTGCCAGGGCATGAAATTGCGGCACGCGTAACGGAAGTGGGCAGTGAGGTGACGAATGTCAAAGCGGGCGATCATGTCGTTGTCGATCCGATCATGGCCTGCATGGAATGCCGTGCCTGTAAGGCCGGTCGCTTCAATCTGTGTGAGCCACCCCAAGTAGCTGGTTTCCGCGCGCCAGGATTTGCCCGCTCGCAGCATATTGTCCCGGCGCGAAACTGCCATGTTGCACCTGCCTCGCTACCGCTGAAAGCACTGGCTTTTGCCGAGCCGGCAGCCTGCGCGCGTCACTGTGTAAGCAGAATGCCGAAAGCCTCACTGGAGAGCGTGTTAGTGATTGGTGCAGGAACCATTGGCTTATCCATTGTTCAGGCTTTGCGCATTATGGGTGCGGGAAAAATCACCGTTATCGAACCTGATGCCGCCAAGCGTGCATTGTCATTAAAGCTTGGCGCGGCTGACGTTTTGGCTCCGGGTGAACTGGATCCGCAGGCTCGCTTTACGGGCGCGATAGATGTTGTTGCTGCTCAAGCCACGCTGAATGATGCCTTTACCCACGTCTATGCCGGGGGAACGGTGATGTGCATGGGTGTTCCGAGTGGTCCTCGTGAAATTCCACTGCCTATGATGCAGCGTTTTGAACGCGATCTGCTGAATTCAGGCATGTATATCCCTGAGGATTTTGATGCGGTAATTGAGTGGCTGGCAGATGGGCGGTTTGACACCAGTGAACTGGTGACCGATCTCTTCCCGGTTGAGGATGCAGCAAAAGCATTTGAACGTGCGCAGCAAAATGACTCGATAAAAGTCATGCTGCAATTTGCTGAGGCTTGATGGCATTACCCTCTGTCTGGCGCTGCTTCACGGCAGCGCCACCCTACAACAATGAAAAAAGGATACTGCGATGAGTCACATCACCAGTCCTGCACCTTATTCAATCGGTCGTCCCCAGGACGTGATTGATATTGTTAATAAACATTCAGCAGTAAACACCAGCGTTGGCATCATTTTTATCGCGCTGGGCGGAATCCTTATCGATGCTTATCAGGCGGCAATGGTTGGGTTTGGTAATAAATATATCGCCATGCAATTCGGTATCTCACCGGGGCTTGCGGCAACGGTTAATGCCTCTGTTTTAGTGGCGGCTTTGATTGGTGGGCTGCTGGCGAACCGCGTGATTAATCGCTTTGGTCAAAAGCGCGCATTTATCATCGGGATGGGTTTGTGCACGATTGGTGCTGCAGCCGTTGCGATAGCGCCCAACATCTGGTGGGTGCTGGTTTGTCGGGTGATTATGGGATTCGGTCTGGGCATTGATTTCCCGTTGGCAACGAATGCTGTTGCCGAACTGCGTGGTTCAACGTCCAAGAAAACCGGTTCGTCAGTCAACCTCTGGCAAATGGCCTGGTATGTATCAACTACTGTTGTTTATCTTGTGCTGCTCCCGCTACTGCTGTCGGGCATCGCTGAAGAGCAATTATGGCGTTACGGGATATTCGTAGGTGCGATTTTCGCGGTCATTATCATGATCCTGCGATACTTTTTTATTGGTGAGTCCGCCATGTGGGCGGCGCGAGTCGGACGTTATGATGAGGCGTGCGGCATCCTGGCCAAGCGCTATGGTGTTCACGCTCGCGTTGCGGCGCCTTCACAACGTGGAGATGGCTCTGCGGAAAAAACAGAGAGTAAGTTTCATGGCGGGTACGGCATCTTATTTAATTCCCGTTATCGCAAACGGACCATCCTCGGCTGCGTCGTGGCCACTATGCAGGCCTGGCAATACAACGCCGTGGGCGTTTATTTGCCGCTGACGCTGGCGGGGATTCTTAGCGGAGGATTAACCGGAGCGCTCACTGGTTCAGCGGTCGTGAATGCGCTGTGTGGTATCACCGGTGGGTTAATCGGCTCGCTTATCCTCCAGCGTTTAGGTACCCGCCTCCAGTCGATGTATGGCTTTGCTATTGTGACGATTGCGCTACTGGCATTAGGTGCTTTGGCAACGACAAACCCATGGCTTTCATTAGGTCTGTTAGGTGCCATTATTTTCTTCCATTCGGCAGGCCCTGGTGGCTTAGGGATGACCATCGCCACGTTGTCTTACCCACCTACGATTCGCCCTACAGGGGTTGGATTCGCCCGCGCCATTATGCGTACCGGCGCGATAGCTGGGCTTATTTTCTGGCCGATGTTGTGGGGTGCGTTAAAGACGGAAGCATTCTATTGGTTAGCGATCGTTCCTTTCCTCGGATTCCTGACGTGCGTATTGATTAAGTGGGAACCCCTTGGTGCCAATGTTGACGCTGAAGATGCTGAGGTTCTGGCTGAACTGGAGAAATAGTCAGTAAGCGCGTCGGTATAGATCGGCGCGCTTTATTTATTCATCAATGGTTTTATTCTGCGGATTTCTCACCGACCCGGAGAGGAAAGTTATGGCTGAAAGTGAACAGGTACCAAAAGAAGGACTATCCGGCAAAGCCATGAGACGCGTTGTCATGGGGAGTTTCGCCGGTGCGTTAATGGAATGGTACGATTTTTTTATTTTTGGAACAGCTGCAGGGTTGGTCTTTGCCCCGCTATTTTTCCCTGACAGCGATCCGTTTATTGGTTTAATCGCCGCCTTCGCGACCTTCGGTGTCGGCTTTTTATCGCGTCCGCTGGGGGGCATTGTGTTTGGCCACTTTGGCGATAAAGTTGGCCGCAAGATAACGTTGATTTGGACATTAGGTATTGTCGGTACCTCAACGTTCTTAATTGGTTTTATACCTACCTACCAGGACATTGGGATCTGGGCACCGATTATATTGATGGTTCTGCGCCTGATTCAGGGATTCGGTCTGGGTGGGGAATATGGTGGGGCGGCGTTGATGACTATTGAATCTGCGCCCGAAGCGAAGCGCGGATTTTTAGGATCGCTCCCGCAAACGGCGGCTTCGGTTGGGATTATGCTGGCGACAGGCGTGTTCGCGCTGTGTAATCACTTCCTGACTCAGGAGGAATTTCTTTCCTGGGGATGGCGCATTCCCTTTTGGCTCTCTGCTGTCATGTTGATTGTTGGATTATTCATTCGACTTCATACCGAAGAGACGTTGGATTTCCAACAACAGCAACCGGCCAGACCACATGAAAAATCAACGCCCCCGCTGATTGAACTCTTCCGTAAACATCCACGTAATATTTTGCTGGCGCTAGGTGCCAGGCTGGCGGAGAGCGTTTCGTCCAATATTATTAATGCCTTTGGGATTGTCTATATTTCCAGTCAGCTTGCGTTATCAAGGGACATTCCGCTAACCGGTATGCTTATCGCATCGGCGATTGGCATTGTTTGTTGTCCCCTGATTGGCTGGATTTCCGACCGCGTAGGGCAGCGGAAAATGTACTTGTTTGGGGCCGGTTTTTGCATCCTGTTTGCCTTTCCTTTCTTCATGTTGCTGGACACAAAAAGCACGCTCATTATCTGGTGCAGTATGATCCTGGGTTATAACCTCGGCCCAACGATGATGTTTGCCGTACAGCCCACGTTGTTTACTCGCATGTTTGGTACTCGGGTCCGCTACACGGGCCTTTCATTTGCCTACCAGTTCTCTGCGATTTTGGGTGGGTTAAGCCCGCTTATTGCTTCCAGCCTGTTGGCCTTAGGCGGTGGTAAGCCGTGGTATGTCGCACTGTTCCTGTTTGTTATCTCAATACTTTCATTTATTTGCGTCTGGCTTATCGAGCCCCATTCAGACAATAAAAATGACGCTAACGCGAATTAACTTCTTACCGAAATATCAGAGAACCATTACATGAACACTGAATTTAATACTGAACATCGACAAGCATTACAGCGTGCGTTTGATGCCCCTTGGCCGGGTCCTGTTGGTCAATCTGTTCTGCTTGAAAAAGGAAATATTCGTCTGCAGCTTTTCCCGCAAGACGGTGCCAGAATCACGTCATTACAGGCGTTTGGTTTTGAAGTATTGCGACAATGGGAACCGCAGCGAAGAGCATTTCAATACGGCTGCTTCCCCATGGTGCCTTGGGCGGGACGCCTTGGGTATGCGACGCTGAACGTGGGGGAGAATCAGTATGCTTTGCCTGCTAATAAGCCGCCTCATGCTCTGCACGGCATGGCTTGTTACTCATCGTGGGAGATCGTTGAGCAAAAGGCGGATGCCTTGACGCTGCGTATGCCGTTGGAATCCCCATGGCCCTGGCAGGGCGAAGTGCTGCAAACGCTGACCCTTGAAGAGGATACGCTCATTCTACGCCTTGAAATTCATTCAGGTGCAGGTTCATTCCCGGCATCAGCGGGCTGGCATCCTTGGTTTGCTAAACGCCTCGGCTTGCAGCATGAGGATGCAGAACTGCAGGTGTTATTCAATGCTGACTGGCAGGAGGAGGCTGGGAGCAATGAACTTCCGACAGGCAACAAAATTCCTCCACAATCGGGTCCGTGGGATGACTGCTTCGGTTTTTCTTCCGGTCTGAATGTCAGATTACAATGGCCAGGTAAGCTGAGTATGGTGATGACATCGGCGGCACAAAGCCTGGTCGTCTTTGATAAACAACCTGACGCGACATGTGTTAATCCACTCACTCAGGCACCTAATGCCATTAACCTGACGCCGCAGTTTGTCAGCGCTGGTTTACCGCTGGTGATTGAGTCTCGCTGGCAATTTAACGATGAAGGCGAATAATCGCGACTGGCACGCATAGTCAAACTTCTCCTTTCCCGCTACAGTTATTCATCCATGGCGAGTAAGGAGAAGGACATGCTCTATATCTTTGATTTGGGTAATGTGATTGTCGATATCGACTTCAATCGCGTGTTAGGCACATGGAGCGATCTGAGCCGTGTCCCGCTGGCTTCGCTAAAGCAAAGTTTCACCATGGGGGAGGCTTTTCGCCAACATGAGCGGGGTGAAATAACCGATGAGGCGTTTGCCGAGGCGCTGTGTCACGACATGGCGCTGCCGTTGAGTTACGAACAGTTTTCCCATGGCTGGCAGGCCGTTTTTGTTGCGCTACGCCCCGACGTCATCGACATCATGCATAAACTGCGTGAGCAGGGGCATCGTGTCGTGGTGCTGTCGAATACCAACCGCCTGCATACGACATTTTGGCCGGATGAGTACCCAGAAGTTCGCCAGGCTGCGGACCATATCTATCTTTCCCAGGAACTCGGCATGCGTAAACCCGAAGCGCGGATTTACCAGCATGTTCTGCAGTCCGAAGGTTTTTCTGCCGCAGATACGGTCTTTTTTGATGATAACGCCGATAATATTGAAGGGGCTAACCAGTTAGGGATCACCAGCATCCTGGTCGTTGATAAAACGACCATACCTGACTATTTCGCGACGGTGTTATGCTAAAAAACGTGCATCAAAAAGCCAGGCACCATACGCGTCCTGTACGGGCCTGGCTGAAGTTATTATGGCAACGCATTGATGAGGACAACATGACGACACTGGCGGGCAACCTGGCTTACGTCTCGTTGCTTTCGTTAGTGCCGCTTATCGCCGTTGTTTTTGCGCTTTTCGCCGCATTTCCCATGTTTTCCGACGTCAGCATTCAGCTGCGACATTTTATATTCGCTAATTTTATTCCGGCCACCGGCGATGTTATTCAGCGCTATATCGAACAGTTTGTCGCGAACTCGAACAAAATGACCGCCGTCGGCGCATGTGGGCTGATTGTGACGGCTCTGTTGCTGATGTATGCCATCGACAGCGCACTGAATACCATTTGGCGCAGCAAACGCACCCGGCCCAAAGTGTATTCGTTTGCGGTGTACTGGATGATTTTAACGCTGGGCCCGTTGTTGGCGGGTGCTAGTCTGGCGATCAGCTCTTATCTTTTGTCCCTGCGCTGGGCCAGCGATCTCAATACCGTTATTGATAACGTCCTGAGGGTATTGCCGCTGGTGCTCTCCTGGCTCTCATTCTGGCTGCTGTACAGCATTGTACCTACCACACGCGTACCCAATCGTGATGCGGTGATCGGCGCTTTTGTCGCCGCGGTGCTGTTCGAAGCTGGGAAGAAAGGATTTGCACTCTATATCACGATGTTTCCGTCTTATCAGTTGATCTACGGCGTGCTGGCGGTGATCCCCATTTTATTCGTCTGGGTATACTGGACGTGGTGTATCGTCTTGCTAGGCGCGGAAATAACTGTCACTCTCGGTGAATACCGCAAACTCAAACAAGCCGCAGAACAAGAAGAAGCAGAATAAATATGATTGCATTGATTCAGCGCGTAACCCGTGCCAGCGTCACCGTGGAGGATGAGGTGACGGGTGAAATTGGCCCAGGACTTTTAGTTTTATTAGGTGTCGAAAGGGATGATGACGAACAGAAAGCGAACCGCCTTTGCGAGCGCGTGCTCGGCTATCGAATTTTTAGCGATGCCGAAGGTAAGATGAACCTGAATGTACAACAGGCGGGTGGCAGCGTGCTGGTGGTCTCACAGTTTACGCTGGCGGCAGATACCGAACGGGGCATGCGCCCGGGCTTCTCAAAGGGCGCTGCGCCCGATCGTGCAGAAGCGTTATATGAATACTTTGTTGAGCGCTGTCGCCAACAGGAGATGAATACGCAAACCGGACGATTCGCTGCGGATATGCAGGTTTCACTGGTTAATGATGGCCCCGTGACGTTCTGGTTACAGGTATGAACCAGCTTCCGGCGTGGTCGCGGGTAACAAGAGAGAATACAACTATGTATCACCTTCGAGTGCCGCAAACAGAAGAAGAATTGGCGCGTTACTACCAGTTTCGCTGGGAGATGTTGCGTAAACCGCTGCATCAGCCAAAAGGCTCCGAGCGGGATGCCTGGGATGCGATGGCGCACCACCAGATGGTGGTGGATGAAGAGGGCAATCTGGTCGCGGTAGGGCGTTTGTATATCAATGCGGATAACGAAGCCTCCATACGCTTTATGGCTGTAGACCCGTCCGTGCAGGAGAAGGGCTTAGGCACGCTGATGGCGATGACCCTGGAATCTGTGGCGCGTCAGGAAGGGGTCAAGCGCGTAACCTGTAGCGCCCGTGAAGATGCGGTCGAATTTTTTGCCAAGCTGGGTTTTGTGAGCCAGGGTGAAATCACCACGCCGCAAACCACGCCGGTACGCCACTTTTTGATGATCAAGCCCATTGCCACGCTGGATGATATTCTTCATCGCGGTGACTGGTGTGGACAGCTTCAGCAAGCCTGGTACGAACATATTCCGCTGAGCGAGAAAATGGGCGTGCGTATTCAGCAGTATACCGGGCAAAAATTCATTACCACGATGCCCGAAACCGGCAATCAAAACCCGCACCATACCCTGTTTGCCGGGAGCCTGTTTTCTCTGGCTACGTTAACCGGTTGGGGGCTGATCTGGCTAATGCTGCGCGAGCGCCATTTGGGCGGAACGATTATCCTCGCCGATGCACATATCCGCTACAGCAGACCGATCACCGGCAAGCCGACGGCCATTGCCGATCTGGGTTCGCTGAGTGGCGATCTTGACCGTCTGGCGAGAGGCCGTAAGGCGCGTGTCCAGATGCAGGTAGAGGTCTTTGGCGATGATGCGGCAGGTGTGGTGTTTGAAGGCACCTACATTGTGCTACCCGCAAAACCATTTGGTGCCTACGAAGAAGGTGGAAACGAAGAGGAGTAGGGGCAAATCCCTGTTTTTCATTCTACCCCGTTCGCTATTGCTAACGATTCCAGACGAGTTATTCAGGCATTAAGCGTCTAAAGGACAACCCGGCAGCGTGAAATGCTCACCGGGTTGTGAGTCGACTTACTCCCCTTCACCCGGGAACAGGAACGGGTTGATGGAGCTGCGGGCAAAGCCCTCTTGCTCCATGTGCGCGTCCAGCATCAGTGAGGCGAGGTCGTCGGCAACGGCTTCGACATTGGGGTCTTTTTCCTGATACAGAATCTTCAGGTAAGTCCCGCAGTCGCCGCAGCTTTCAGCTTTAATCGCAGACTGTTCGTTATCCAGTGACCAGTAGTTCAAATCACGGCTTTGCTCGCAGTTGCTGCACTTCACGCGCACCACGTGCCACTCGGTTTCACACAGGTTGCAGTGCAGATAGCGCAGCCCCTGAGTGGTACCGATTTGCACCATGCTGGAGACCGGCATCGAACCGCACACCGGGCAGAACTGGCGCTGTTCACCGTATTCCGCTCGTGCTTTGCCGGGGATCAGGCTGGCCATTTGTGCCCAGTAGAGCGACAGCGCGGCCCAGATGAACGGCGCTTTATCACTGCTGACCGACACAAAATCAGAAGCAAACAGCGCGCTGGCCATCAGTTCCAGCTCTTGCTCGGAGGCTTTTTCCAGATTCTCGATCACCGCTAACGCAGGGCCGCTCATTTCTGGTTTCAGCTCAGCAATTAACGATTGCAGCAGTTTTTGCCAGTGCTTATCGCGTGGCAGAACGTGGATATCCAGCGGCGGTTTGCCCTGATCGTTCGCTTCTTTGATGCGCGCGGTCAGGTCCATCTGCAGCGGATGGTCGTACAGCACCACTTCCTGCGCATGAGCGATCAGCGCAGCAAAGCGCAGATAATCACCCAACGGGTTGTTTTCGGCCAGCTCGCGCAGACGCTCAGCACGGCGGTTATACAAATTTTTGAGTCTGGGGAACAATAACGGCGGAATCATATCCGCCGTGCGTTTCTCGCTCGAACCCAGCTCATCTTGCGGGATTATGCGAATACTCATTCAGATGACTTTTCCTGTTTCTGGCGGACTTCACGGTACCAGCGTGGGTGATGTTTCTTCGCCCATGAGCTGGTGACCCATCCTTCCACCATCGCGGTAATGGTGCCTTTCACCCAAAGGGCGGCGTAAATGTGCACCATGATAACCACAATTAACGCTACTGCGGCAAATGAATGCAGCATTAACGCGAATCGGATCACCGGGATTGAGAAAGCAGGCGCAAAATACGGGCGCCAGATGATCACTCCGCTCACCAGCAACAGGACCAGGAAGATAATCGCCGCCCAGAATACGCATTTCTGGCCGAAGTTATAACGTCCCGTGTCACCTACTTCCTCGTTGACGACGATCTTACGAATATTCTTCGCCCAAAAGATATCATCCCGATTGATTAGATTGTGGTGCCAGTAACGGAAAAACATGATGATAAACGAGGCAAACATAATCACGCCGACAAACGGGTGCAGAATTCGCGCCAGCTGCGGGGTGCCCATGATTTGCATCAGCCAGTTGAAGGATGGGAAGAAAAAGCCCAGCCCGCTTATCGCCGCCAACATGAAGCAGAAGGCGGTGACCCAGTGGTTGATGCGTTCCGGCGCTGTATAGCGCACGATGGTGTCACGTCGTTTCATTTGCGCACCTCGTCTTTTTCTTCATGCAGATTGTCTTCTTCCTCTTCCGCACGGTTCGGACCTACGCCGACGTAGTGGAAGATGCTGGCCGCAAATGTCGCTGCAAAGCCGACCGCTGCGAGGGGTTTCCAGATGCCTTTCCAGAACTTCACGGTGGCGCTGATTTCCGGGTTTTCCGGCAGGCCATGGTACAGATTCGGCTTGTCGGCATGATGCAGTACGTACATAACGTGCGTACCGCCAACGCCTATCGGATCGTACAGTCCGGCGTTATCGTAGCCACGGGTCTTCAGCTCTGCCACGCGCTCGCCTGCCAGCGTTTTCATCGACTCTTTGGTGCCGAAATGAATCGCGCCGGTTGGGCAGGTTTTCACGCAGGCCGGTTCTTGTCCTACCACAACACGGTCAACGCACAGCGTACATTTATAGACGCGATTGTCTTCCGGGTTGAGGCGCGGCACGTCGAACGGACAGCCTGCAATGCAGTAGCCGCAGCCAATGCACTGCTCGGACTGGAAGTCGACAATGCCGTTGGCATACTGAATGATTGCCCCTTCCGCCGGACACGCCTTCAGGCAGCCCGGATCGGCACAGTGCATGCAGCCATCCTTGCGGATCAGCCACTCCAGTTTGTCGTCTTGTTCCACTTCCGAGAAGCGCATCACCGTCCAGGATTTGGCGGTCAAATCGGCGGGGTTGTCGTACACCCCAACGTTGCTGCCGATTTCATCGCGGATATCGTTCCACTCTGAGCAGGCCACCTGACAGGCTTTACAACCGATGCAGGTGGTGACGTCGATGAGCTTGGCCACTTCCTCCTGGTGATCCCGCGCCTGAGGCGCGGGGGTGAAACCGTTAGTGGCGGATCGACGAATGATGTCTTGCGATTGATAAGCCATAGGTCGTCTCCGTTACACCTTTTCCACGTTCACGAGGAAGGACTTAAATTCCGGCGTCTGCGTGTTCGCATCACCGACGAATGGCGTTAACGTGTTAGCGATAAAGCCTTTTTTCGCCACACCTTCGTAGCCCCAGTGGATCGGAATACCGATGGTGTCGATATCCTGACCGTTGGCCTTCAGCGTGCGAATACGTTTGGTCACCACCGCTTTGGCTTTGATGTAGCCGCGGTTAGAAGAGACCTTAACGGTATCGCCGTGGGAGATGCCGAGCTTGTTCGCCAGCTTCTCGCCAATTTCCACAAACTGTTCCGGCTGAGCGATGGCGTTTAGCAGCGCGTGCTTGGTCCAGTAGTGGAAGTGCTCGGTCAGACGGTAGGTCGTCCCGACGTACGGGAACTTATCCGCTTTGCCCAGTGCTTCTTCATCGCCTTTAAAGATACGGGCAGCCGGGTTAGAGATAACGTTCGGGTGCAGCGGGTTGGTGCCCAGCGGTGTTTCAAACGGCTCGTAGTGTTCCGGGAACGGCCCTTCCGCCATCTTATCGATAGCAAACAGGCGTCCCATCCCTTCGGGCTGCATGATAAACGGCCCGACGTTGCTGCCCGGTGCGGCGGCGCTGTAGTCCGGAATATCCATCCCGCTCCATTTCGCCCCATCCCATTTCAGGATCTGACGTTTTGGATCCCACGGATTCCCCTGCGGGTCAGCGGAGGCGCGGTTATACAGAATACGGCGGTTGAGCGGCCATGCCCATGCCCAGCCCAGCGTATTGCCCAGGCCCGACGGGTCGGCGTTATCACGACGCGCCATCTGGTTGCCTTCCGGTGTCCAGCTACCGGCAAATATCCAGCAGCCGCTGGAGGTAGTGCCGTCATCGCGCAGTTGGGCAAATGAACTAAGCTGTTGGCCTTTCTTGACGATCACCGCACCGGTGGCCGGGTCGGTGATATCAGCCAGGGCTTTACCGTTGCTCTCCATCGCTACTTCTTCTGAAGCAGGTTCATGCGGCGTGGAGTAGTTCCAGGTCATGCTCAGCACCTGTTCCGGGTTCGCTCCCCCCTGTTCGGCGTACATCTTGCGCATGCGCAGGAAGATACCTGCGAGGATTTCACCGTCGGTGGCGGCAATCCCTGGGGCATCCGCGCCTTTCCAGTGCCACTGCAGCCAGCGTCCGGAGTTAACGATTGAGCCGTTTTCTTCGGCGAAGCAGGTGGACGGCAGACGGAACACTTCGGTCTGGATTTTTGACGGATCCACATCGTTCGACTCACCGTGGTTTTGCCAGAAGGTGGACGTTTCGGTGTTGAGTGGGTCGATAGTCACCAGGAACTTCAGTTTTGACAGTGAAGCCACGACCTTGTTTTTGTTCGGGAATGAGGCGACCGGGTTGAAGCCCTGGCAGATGTAGCCATTCACTTTGCCCTGGTTCATCATCTCGAAGTACTGCAGCACGTCGTACCCTTTATCCCACTTCGGCAGCCAGTCGAAGCCCCAGCTATTTTCCGCTGTCGCTTTATCACCAAAGAAGGCCTTCATCATCGAGACGAAGAATTTCGGGTAGTTGCCCCAGTAGTTTACCTGACCTTCCAGCAACGGTTTTGGCGTGTTGGCCGCAAGGTAAGTTTGCAGGTCGGTTTGCTTTTCGCTTGGCAGCGTCATGTAACCAGGCAGGCTCTGCGACAGCAGGCCTAAGTCAGTCAGACCCTGAATATTGGAGTGACCGCGCAGGGCGTTAACGCCACCGCCTGCCATCCCCATATTGCCGAGCAGCAGCTGGATCATCGCCATGGTGCGAATGTTCTGCGCGCCCACGGAGTGCTGCGTCCAGCCCAGCGCGTACAGGAACGACGCGGTTTTGTCTTTGGCGCTGGTTTCAGCGATGTATTCGCAGACTTTCAGGAAATCAGCCTTCGGCGTACCGCAAATGTTTTCGACAACATCCGGCGTGTAGCGGGAAACGTGCTGTTTCAGCAGATTCCACACGCAGCGCGGGTGTTGCAGCGTAACATCGCGTTTGGCGAAGCCTTTTTCATCCAGCTCGTAGTTCCAACTGGTTTTATCGTACTTGCGTTTGTCCGCGTCATAGCCGGTGAACAGGCCATCTTCAAAGCCATAATCTTCACGCACAATCAGGCTGGCGTTGGTGTAGGCTTCGGTATATTCGCGGTTGAATTTTTCGTTATTCAGCAGGTACAGCAAGACGCCTGACAAGAAGGCAATGTCAGTACCGGAACGAATGGGTGCATAGAAATCTGCCACCGCTGCGGTTCGCGTAAAGCGAGGATCGACCACAATCAGCTTCGCGCCGTTGTGAATTTTGGCTTCCATCGCCCAGCGGAATCCGACCGGGTGAGCTTCAGCGGCGTTACCGCCCATCACCACAACGAGGTTGGCATTTTTAATGTCGACCCAGTGGTTGGTCATCGCACCGCGACCAAATGTTGGAGCAAGACTTGCTACCGTTGGTCCGTGTCAGACGCGCGCCTGGTTGTCGACCGCGAGCATACCCAGCGCGCGGGAGAATTTTTGCGTTAAATAGCCGGTTTCATTACTGGAGGCGGAAGCACACAGCATCCCGGTGGAAAGCCAGCGGTTAACGGTGACGCCTTCGGCGTTCTGCGCAACGTAGTTAGCGTCGCGGTCTTCTTTCATCAGCTTCGCGATGCGGTCAAATGCCTCATCCCAGCTAATTTGTTGCCACTTATCGGAGCCTGGTGCACGATATTCCGGGAATTTCAGCCGGCTTTCGGAGTGGATGAAATCCACCAGACCAGCCCCTTTCGGGCACAGTGCGCCACGGTTCACCGGATGGTCCGGATCGCCCTCGATATGGAAGATGGATGCTTTGGCGTTTTTCGCACCGTCACCGAGACTGTACATTAACAGTCCACAGCCAACGGAACAGTAAGTGCAGGTGTTACGGGTTTCGCGGGTACGCAGCAGTTTATATTGCCGTGTTTCCGCTAGCGCTACGCCGGGTGCAAAACCCAGTGCCGCTGCCGTGGTGCCTGCCATACCGCCAGCGCAGATCTTAAAGAACTGCCTTCTGCTGACCTGCATGGTTCGCTCCTTGTTTCGACATTGTCACGTTCCCTTCGCGTAGGTGTATCGCGATCGCGAGGGAAGTGGTTGTTATTTTTCTTTGCGGACGGGACCGCAAAGGTCCAGAATTGGGTGAATTTCCCTCCGTCCAGGAGGGATTTGTAAAGAATACCACAATGTTGGTATGTGTGTTCCAATATGGTTAAAAGAAAGTGAATAAGATTATTCAAGAAAACATCGAAAATGTGACGGCTTTGACGGGATCGCGCCAGTTGACCCTCTGGAAACGCGAGGATTTGCAACATCCTCAGCCGGATGTCGTCGCTGAAGAAGTGCCCGTTGCGTTGGTGTACAACGGGATTTCGCACGTGGTGATGATGGCGTCACCGAAAGATCTTGAGCATTTTGCGATGGGCTTTTCACTTTCTGAAGGCATTATTGAGTCCCCGCAGGATATCTACGGCATGGAAGTGGTGCCTTCTTGTAACGGATTAGAAGTTCAGGTTGAGCTGTCCAGCCGTCGTTTTATGGGATTGAAAGAGCGCCGTCGAGCTTTGGCCGGTCGTACCGGTTGTGGCGTTTGCGGCGTGGAACAGCTCAATGACATTGGCAAGCCGGTTCAGCCTTTGGCGTTTACCCAGACGTTTAACCTGGCGGACCTCGATCGCGCGTTAAAGCATCTGCACGACTTCCAGCCCGTGGGGCAACTGACGGGCTGTACGCACGCAGCGGCCTGGGTCCAGCCGTCGGGGAACCTGGCGGGAGGGCATGAAGATGTGGGCCGTCACGTGGCGCTGGATAAACTGCTCGGGCGGCGTGCAATTGAAGGCGAAACATGGCGGCAGGGAGCCGTTTTAGTCTCCAGTCGCGCCAGCTATGAGATGGTGCAAAAGTCGGCGATGTGCGGCGTGGAGATTCTGTTTGCTGTCTCTGCCGCGACGACACTGGCCGTAGAAGTAGCCGAACGCTGTAACCTGACGCTGGTGGGTTTTTGTAAACCGGGCAGGGCAACGATTTATACGCATCCGGAACGTCTGGTGGCGGAGTAACGCCACCAGGCTGCCACAATGCTGCCTGAGAATGCCAGCTCCATCATGACAGCAACGGGCGAGCCGACGATGGCATTGTTCAGTAGCCAGCACAGGCTGCCGCACAATGTGTATCCACGTAATTTTCCACCCTGTGTCTGAAACGACGCATAGGTCATCAGCAGGCTTCCTGCGAGCGGCAGCAGGCCCCACATTCCCTGCCAGAGATAAGCACTACACAGCAGTGACCCCATCATAAATCCCCACATGGCCCAGCGGCGTTGCGTCACGATGGCTATCGCATAACGACAGGCGGCGATGAGCATTAATCCTGCGGCGGCGGGTTGATGCAAAAGATAAAAATGAATGGCCAGCAGGCTGGTTGAGCTGGTCAACAGCACTAACGTCATCGCCCGACGCCGGAAATGAAAGGCTGAAATATCCAGCACAAAGCTGATGCAGGCCAGCAGCTGAGAGAGAAAAAATGCGTTCATCATGCGCGCCATCTTGTGAAGAGTGGCGGGACAATAATCTATGCGAAAAGCGAATGCGTTAACCTTTGTTAAGGCGCTGGCGAATGCGGGACAGGCTAACGGGCGTAATGCCAATGTAGTGGGCGAGGTCCCGCTGAGTGAGCTGCAATTCCCAACTGGGAAAGTGTGTCTGAACATACTGGTAGCGTTGTTCTGGCGTATTAAGCAGCAGCATTTGTTCTTTTTTCTCTTTGTAGATCAACTGCTGGACCAGGAGCTGTGTCTTGATGTCCTGATATTCCGGCGCATCCAGCAATGCAAGCGAGATTTCACTGATTTCGCCCGGGGTGATCATTTGCAGGCTGTAATCTGCCGAGGTGTGGGTTAGCCAGTTCAGGTACAGAAAACAATATTCACCCGGGAAGTAAAACTCTTTCACCCGTTCTGAACCGTTGGGTGAGTGATACACCGCACGGGCAACGCCATGATGTAAATAATAAATTTTGCTTTGCCTTTCACCCTGACGCAGTAACCAACTGCCCGCAGAGAGTGGTTTTTTTCGCGAGCCTGACAGCAATTTTTGATCGTATTCGGCTGACATGTTATCTCTCAAATAATTTGAATAAGACAGGCAAATCCTTCCGCTTTTAGTTGTGCGGTGTGAGGGCTATTATTTATCACATCAAGGCACGGTGCCTTACTCAAACAACTAAATTAAAGGGTTTACATCATGAAAAACATCAAAACTTTTGTCGCAGTTATCGCTCTTGCTACCTCTTTCGGTTCTTTCGCTGCTCAGTCTGTTACCGCTACCGGGTCAACTCTGGAAAGCACTGAAGCAAAAATTGCCGCTCAGGCGGAACGTGCTGGCGCAAGCGATTATAAAATCACTCAGGCCTACAGCGGTAACCGTGTGCATATGACCGCTGAATTGCTGAAATAAAATACCTCAGTACTGTCGAAAGAGCGCCCTTGAGGCGCTTTTTTAGTTTATTCCCGCCATCCTTAACAACGCCGTCACCACAGCAGCGGCGATAATCACCATAATCAACGGCACTTTGCGCCAGGCGAGGAACACTGCAAACCCCACGCCGAGAACGCGCGCCATACCAGCAAAGTGCTCACCTTCGTAAAAGGTGGTCGCCAGGGCGACGGAGAACAGTAATACCGTCGCGGCATCGGAAAGCAGCGCCTGCGAGCGCGTGGAAAATGCCAGACGGCTCCCCAACTTTGCTCCACCTAAACGCATCAAATAGGTTCCCAGAGAGAGTACGGCGATACCGACGATAAACAGCGTCATGTTGCCCATTATTTTTTCCTCGCCAGTAAGCCAAACAGTGAAAGCAGTACCGGCAGGCCCACCGGCGCAAACGGGACGGCGGCGAGCGACAGCGCAGCACCGCTGCAGGCGCGAACCAGCGTGGTACGGTTTTTAAATGCCGGGACCACTAAGGCCAGCAGAATGGCAGGGAAAACGGCATCCAGGCCGATGGTTTCTGGGGCGGGCAGTAGCTTGCCAACCATCGCCCCAAGCAGCGTGCCCAGCGGCCAGACAATGGCTACGCCCAGTCCGCACAGCCAGTAGGCGGCTTTGCGCTGCTCCGGCATTTTTTGCGACAGGCCAAACACCACGCTTTCATCGTTCATGATATGGCAGCCGAGGAAACTGGCGGCCCGCGTTCCCACCAGATCGCGTACCGTCACGCCAAACGGCACGTGGCGTGCGTTGACCAGTAAACCGGCAGCAGCAGCGGCAAGCGGATTACCACCGCTGGCAACAATCCCGATAAACATAAACTCAGACGCACCCGCCAGCACTGTAATCGAGAGCACAAACGGCACCCACAGCGGGAAGCCGTAAGCCATCGCCAGCGAGCCGTATGACATGCCGACTACGCCGACAGCCAGACAGACTAAAAATATTGCTTTTATCGTGTCGCCTTTGAGACTGGAAAAATAATGTTTCATCCTGCTTTAGCCATATCGAACGAATTTCCATTATAATGAACGCAACAAGATTGCTTTACAAGTCGAACGATTCGTTCGATATAAAGAACATGGAGTCATGTATGACCCAACCCATCAGTATGATTGCGAAAAGCCTGGTGCGTGAACGTCAGCGTACCGGTCTGTCGCTGGCAGAAATCGCCCGCCGCGCGGGCATTGCAAAATCGACGCTCTCGCAGTTGGAGGCGGGCAATGGCAATCCTAGCCTGGAAACGCTGTGGTCGCTGTGTGTGGCGCTGGATATTCCCTTTGCGCGATTGCTGGAGCCTGTGGTGCAAAAAACCCAGGTGATACGCCGGGGTGAAGGGACCAAAGTGGTGGCGGAGCAGGCCCATTATCAGGCTATTTTACTGGCGGCCTGTCCACCGGGCGCACGGCGAGATATCTATCTGTTGTTGACGCAACCGGGTGCTGACCGCATCTCACACCCGCATCCGCCGGGGTCTGTTGAGCATATTATTGTGACGCAGGGGAAGGCGCTGGTGGGACTGACCGACGCGCCGGAAGAGTTAGGCGAAGGGGATTACATTTGTTATCCCGCGGACCAGGCACATATCTTTAAAGCGCTGGAGCCGGATACCCAGGCGATTCTGGTTTCTGAGCAGAACTAACTGTTATGTTGCGTTGTGCCGGATGCGGCGCGTTAGCGCCTTATCCGGCCAACAATACTACTGCAGATAAAACACTTCTTTTAGCTCCGCACTCACCGGGCTGTTGTCCGGATTAGTGGGCATCACGTCACGCATATGCTTCCACCAACGCTGACACACGTCGGTGCTGGCGACGGCATTCCAGCGTTCTTCGGATTCAATCTCAACGGTGGCAAACAACAGGCTGCGCTCCTGGTCGAGATAAATCGCGTAGTGATGCGCGCCGTGGGCTTTCAGTACGGCTTCCAGCTCCGGCCAGATGGGATTATGCCGACGCTGATACTCAACGTGCGCGTCGGCATTCACCTGCATCACAAAGGCTTTGCGGATCATAACGCCTCCAGATACAGCGCGCGGACGTCTTCGCGGCTGGCGGTGCGCGGATTGCATGGTGCGCACGGATCGGCGAGTGCTTTGTCCAGCCACCCCTCAATGTCCTCTTTGGTCACGCCTAGCTGGCTGAAGCCTGCCGGAATGCCCACGCGCTTGCTCAGGGCACGGATCGCGTTGATGGCTTCCATGCTTGCTACTTCATCGCTCATCCCACGGGTATCAACCCCCATGGCCTGTGCTATGCGGGCAAAGCGTGCCACGGCGTTTGGACGGTTAAAGTTTTCGATAATCGGCAGCAGGATAGCGTTGCAGACGCCGTGCGGCAGATTGTGCGTCGCGCCCGGCTGGTGTGCCAGCGCATGCACCAGACCCAGACCTGCACTGTTGAACGCCATCCCCGCCAGATACTGACCAAATGCCATTTGCTCACGGGCTTCGAGGTTGTGACCCTCGTCGACGGCTTTAGGCAGCCACTGGTTGATCAGGCGAATAGCTTCCAGGGCATTGGCGTCGGTTAACGGGTGCGCGCCAACAGAAACATAGGCTTCCACCGCGTGGGTCAGGGCGTCCATACCGGTAGCGGCGGTGACTGAGGCAGGAATTTCCAGCATCACGCTGGCGTCATCGACGGCGATATCCGGAATAATGTTCGGATCGATGATGACTTCTTTCACCTTGCGTGCGGAATCAATGATCACCGCATTGCTGGTCATTTCTGCGGCCGTACCCGCGGTGGTGTTAATGGCAACCAGCGGTACGCCGGCATTTTTAACTTTGCCCACGCCGGAATAGGCGGTAGACGGGCCAGGGTTGGCGGTCAGGATTTTCACCGCTTTAGCGGTATCGATCGGGCTGCCGCCGCCGAAAGCGATGATGTAATCACATTCAGCGTCCTGGTATGCGGCAAAACCTTGCTGGACCAGTTCTTCCGTTGGGTTCGGGAATACGTCGTCGAACAGATGATACGACATTTTATGCGCATCAAGGGCGGTAAACAGGCTGTCCAGCAGGCCCAGTTTGACCAGTTGACCGTCGGTTACGATCAGCGCCTTACCCCATTGCTTGTTCGCCACGAGGTTGACCATATCACCAATCGCACCAGCGCCGTGCAGACTGATTTTTGGCAGTGCCAACATAAAGCTCATAAGTATTCTCCTGAATAATAAATCCCTGGTGCCCGATGGCGCTTCGCTTATCGGGCCTACGGTTAAATAGGGACCGTCATGTAGGCCGGATAAGGCAAAGCCGCATCCGGCGTTGAATGAGGGAGGTATCAGTACAGCTCTAATGCGCTGGCCAGTGGGGTCACGCCAAAACGTTTGCCGAGAGCAATGAGCTCTTCACGCGTGATGGTTTGCTTCATACCGCCCATCGAATAGATTTTGACCAAAACTTCGGCCGATTTCTCTGCGGTATCTATCAAACCGAACGCTTCGTCGAGCGTCGGGCCGCTGCCAAATACGCCGTGGAACGGCCACAACACCAGAGAATGCTGCTGCATTGAAACTGCCGTCGCTTCACCGATTTCGTCGGTACCCGGCACCATCCACGGCAGAATGCCTACGCCGTCCGGGAACACCACCAGACATTCGGTGCTGCCTTCCCACAGTTTGCGGGTGATCAGCGCAGTGCTGTTTTCCAGCACATAGGTCAGAGCAATCAGATTGGTGGCATGGCAGTGCATGATCACGCGGTCTTTGCCATCGGTGGCTTTAATGCGCTCGCAGTGGGAAAGGAAGTGTGCGGGCAGTTCGGAGGTCGGTACGGCTTCGTGGGTCAGCCCCCAAAGAATGTGGTAGCCAGCGCCGTCGCTGTCGATTTTTACCACACCTAAATTGGCTGCCGGATCGAGCTGGACGTTGCGGAAGAATTTGCCGGAACCGGTAACGATAAACGGCGTGTTAGCCAGCAGCGGCATCGGCTGGCTCAGCGCGATGTAGCGCGGTTCTTCGTGGAAATCAGCGGTAAAAGGGGCGATATCAGCCTCATCCAGGCGCAGCGTCAGGTTGCCGCCGTTACGCTCATCCCAACCTTTCAGCCAGGCATCAGAAGTGGCTTTGATCATCCCCTGGACGAACCAGGAGGTAGTAATATTTTGCATGGTCGGTGTTCCTGTTTATTGCCCGAACGGGTGTCGGGTCTTACGTAGGCCGGATAAGCGCAGCGCCATCCGGCGTAGTGTTTTGTACGTTGCCGGATGGCGGCGCTAACGCACCTTATCCGGCCTACAAGGCAGACAGCGCCTTTAGCTACGCTTGCTCAGTACGTCTTTTTCATACGTGCGGACGTTGTCCAGCCACTGGCTGCCGGCTGGGGTGTCGTGACGCTGGCAATACATCTCCCAGACGGCCTGCCATGGCAGCGATTTCTGTTCTTCCAGCAGGGCCAGGCGGGCGGTGTAGTCGCCGCTAGCTTCGAGTTGGCGCAGTTGCTCAGTGGGTTCTAACAGCGCACGCAGCAGGGCTTTCTTCATATTGCGGGTGCCGATCACCCATGCGGCAATGCGGTTGATGGAGGCGTCGAAGAAGTCGAGGCCAATGTGTACGCGGTCGAACAGATTATGGCGTACGATCTCGCTGGCAATCGCCTGAGTTTCATCATCCAGCAATACCACGTGGTCGCTGTCCCAGCGCACCGGACGGCTGACGTGCAGCAGCAGGCGCGGCACGTACAGCATGGCGGCAGAGATCTTGTCGGAAATCACTTCAGTCGGATGGAAGTGACCTGCATCCAGGCACAGTGCGGTCTGGCGGCTGGTGGCGTAGCCCATGTAAAACTCGTTGGAGCCAACGGTGTAGCTTTCTGCGCCGATACCAAACAGTTTGCTCTCGACGGCATCAATATGATGCGCCGGGTCGAACTTCTCGCTGATGACGTCGTCCAGTGCTTCCAGCAGGCGCTGGCGTGGTGCCAGGCGGTCAATGGTGATGTCTTTCATGCCATCCGGGATCCAGATGTTCATCACCGACGGCGTACCCAGCTGTTCGCCAAAGTACGCGGAGACGCGACGGCTGGCTTTGCAGTGGTCAATCCAGAACTGGCGGATGCTGTCGTCAGCGTGTGCCAGCGTGAAACCGTCGGCACTCAACGGATGCGAGAAGCATGACGGGTTGAAATCCAGCCCTAACTGGTTCGCTTTCGCCCATTCCACCCAGTTTTTAAAGTGTTCAGGTTTGATTTGGTCACGGGATACCGGGGTATCGGATTCCAGGTAGATAGCGTGCAGGTTCAGACGCTTAGGACCCGGGATCAGGCTTAGTGCCTGCTCCAGATCGGCGCGCAGTTCAACGGCGTTACGCGCTTTTCCTGGATAGTTACCGGTGGCCTGAATGCCGCCGGTGAGCGAACCTTCCGGGTTTTCGAATCCGGCGACATCATCGCCCTGCCAGCAGTGCATGGAGACCGGCAGACGATCGAGCTGGCGTAATGCCTCCTCGACATCGATACCTACCGCGGCGAAACGCAGTTTTGCCAGTTCCCAGGCTTGTTCAAGTTGAGTGGTCATGCGCAAAGCTCCTTTGTCTGTCGTGTTGATTGAAACTGCGCCTGGTAGCGGGCAATTTCACTGTCAGTATTTGGGATGAAGGTTGTCAGGTCGTAGTTAGCGGTCACCACCTGGCGGAAATCATCGACGTTGTTAAGTTCGTCCAGCGTCATCAGCTGAACGCCAATATTGCCGAGCGTAGAGGCCTCAACAGGCCCGGACATGACGCGGATACCGCATGCATCCGCGCACAGTTGGTTGAGCAGGGCGTTCTGGCAGCCGCCGCCAACAATGTGCAGTTGGTTGAAGGCGTGACCACGAAGGTGTGCTAGTTCCTGCAGGACGTCGGCATACAGCAGAGCCAGACTGTCGAAAATACAGCGCGCCAACTCAGCATCCTGAACCGGAACGGGTTGACCGGATTCGCGGCATGCGGCCTGAATTTCTGCGCTCATATCAACTGGGTTGATAAAGCGATCGTCGTTCGGGTTGACCAGGAATTGGCAGGCCGGTAGCGCTTCGGTTTTCGCGATCAGCGCGGGCAGGTCGGTAATCTGCCGCTCTTTTAATACGCGTTGCAGCAGCCACAGCCCCATAATATTTTTCAGCACGCGGTAACGTCCTTCCGCGCCGCCTTCGTTGGTGATATTTGCCGCCAGCGCGGCCTCGTTGGCATACGGTGTTTTGCTCTCAAACCCCATCAGGGACCAGGTACCGGAAGAGAGATAAGCGCTGTTGTTATCGGCCAGCGGTGAAGCGATGACCGCGCTGGCGGTGTCGTGGCTGGCGACGGCAACCACCGGGATCTGATTTTTCTGCGGGCAGATCCAGTGACCAATCACGTTCCCCGGATGCGTTGGGCGACCAAACCAGGCTTTGTCTGCGCCGGTCCATGCCAGCAGGGTGTCATCCCAGTCGTCGGTGTTGATATTGACCAACTGCGTAGTGGTGGCGTTGGTATATTCCCAGTTCATTTCGCCGGTCAGGCGGTAGCCGAAGTAGTCGGGGATCATCAGGGCATGCGCCACCTGCGGGACCAGCTCTGGCTGCTGTTCGACCAGTGCGCGGAGCTGATACAGGGTGTTAAAGGGCAGAAACTGAATGCCGCTCCGACGATAGATCTCGCTGTTACCCAGTTGCGCTAAAGCTTGCGACATCACGCCGGTAGTGCGGCTGTCGCGGTAAGAGACCGGCAGACCGACGCGCTGACCGTCTTTACCGATCAGGACGTAATCCACGCCCCAGGTATCAATCCCGATGCTGTCAATCAGGATGCCTTGATCGCAGACCTTCTTCAGCCCCAGGCGAATGTCGTTTTCCAGGCTGTCGATATCCCAGGTGTCAAAACCGTCTGTTTTTTGCAGACAGTTCGCGAAACGGTGGATTTCACGCAGCGTCAGGGTGCGGTGGTCACTGTCGTAACGTGCCAGCATTACGCGTCCGCTGGATGCGCCGAGATCGACAGCGACACAATGGCGAAGAGTCATAGCGAGGTCCTTCTGAGTTTTATTGCACTCAGTCTAAGAACCCCTGGAACGGCGTACCTTCTTGTTAGTGACAGTCACAATAAGCCGCTGGCAGCATGGCAAAGGTGAACGTGATGCTGTTCACAGTTTCGTGTAATGGGCGGGATTTTGTCTGATGTGACCCCTTCCGCATTTCCCGATCTTTCCTGTCGTTTCTTGAAGAATTAACCGTGTTTACGCACTTTGGCGTCAAAAATTTAAGGTGAGGGTCATAACCCTTAATTACTATGCAGCCATGTTCATTTGATCTGGAAGGAAGTCATCATGACCGTACTGCATTGCGTGGATTTTTTTCCGACAGGTAAAGCGCCTGTGGCGATCGAACCGCGACTGCCCCAGACTGCTTTTCCCGAGCATCATCATGATTTTCATGAAATTGTGATAGTTGAGCATGGAACAGGTATTCATGTTTTCAATGGACAGCCCTACACCATTAGCGGCGGGACGGTCTGTTTTGTCCGCGATCATGACAGACACTTATATGAACATACTGACAACCTGTGCCTGACAAATGTACTGTATCGTTCCCCGGATGCGTTTCAGTTTCTGGCTGGGTTAAACCAGTTGTTACCTCAGGAGCAGAACGGTCAGTATCCGTCCCACTGGCGCGTGAATCAGGGCGTACTGCAGCAGGTCCGTCACTTGGTGGGGCAAATAGAGCATCTTGGTGAGGAGATGGATACGCCGACGGCGGCCAATCGCGAGATCCTGTTTATGCAACTGCTGGTGCTGCTACGCAAAAGTAGTCTGATGGAAGCGGCAGCGGATAACGATGCGCGACTAAACCGGCTGATGGCGTGGTTGGAAGATAATTTTGCCGACGAAGTCTGCTGGGATGCGGTGGCTGAGCAGTTTTCGCTCTCTTTACGCACCTTGCACCGTCAGCTCAAACAGCAAACCGGGCTGACGCCGCAGCGCTATCTCAATCGCCTGCGGCTAATCAAAGCACGGCACTTATTGCGCCATAGCGATGACAGCGTTACGGACATCGCTTATCGCTGCGGTTTTGGCGACAGTAACCACTTTTCGACGCTATTTCGCCGGGAGTTTAACTGGTCACCGCGCGATATTCGCCAGGGCCGCGACGTCATGGCCGGAAGCAGCCTCCAGTAACGCGAAAGCTATCAACGTTTTTTACCGTCCGTTTGCTGATAATCATACCCTTTAATGCCGGATGGCGGCTGCGCCTTGTCCGGCCTACATGAATGCCCTGTAGGCCGAATAAGCGCAGCGCATCCGGCAAGCGTTCAGGTTGAGGTGATGTGGTGGCGAATCAGCTAGTCCTTCTGAAATCAGACTTTTTTGCGAGCGAACAGCAGGCCGTCGCCGTCGCCGATCGCTATCCGCAGGATGTGTTTGCCGAACATACTCATGAGTTTTGTGAGCTGGTGATGGTCTGGCGTGGCAATGGTCTGCATGTTCTCAACGATCGGCCGTATCGAATAACCCGTGGCGATCTGTTTTACATTCGCGCCGCAGACAAACACTCGTACACCTCTGTTAACGACCTCGTCCTGCAGAATATTATCTACTGCCCTGAGCGGTTGACGCTGAATCTGGGATGGGAAGATGTGATCCCCGGTTTTAACAACGGCACGCCGTGCCAGCCCCACTGGCGGCTGGGCAGTGCCGGTATGGCTCAGGCTCGACAGGTGATTAGCCAACTGGAACACGAAAGCCAGCAGCGCGATCCGTTATGTAATGATATGGCGGAGCTGTTGTTCGGACAGTTGGTGACGCTTCTCAAGCGCCATCGTTATGCCACGGATAGGCTCCCGGCCACCACCAGTGAAACACTGCTGGATAAGCTGATCACCGCGCTGGCCGGCAGCCATGAGCATACCTTTGAACTGGATAAATTCTGTCAACGGGAGCAGTGCAGCGAGCGCGTGCTGCGTCAGCAGTTTCGCAGCCAGACTGGAATGACCATCAACCAGTATCTTCGACAGGTGCGGGTCTGCCACGCTCAGTATTTGCTGCAACATAGCAAGTTGATGATTGGTGAGATTTCTATGCGTTGTGGCTTTGAGGACAGTAACTACTTTTCGGTGGTGTTTACGCGAGAAACCGGGATGACGCCGAGCCAGTGGCGTCATCTCAGTAATCCGCAGGACTAGCTGGCCATTCCCAGACCGACAATGTTTGCGGCAAGGATAATCACCACGCAGCCGAGGCTCAGCACGCTGACAGGGCGTTTTCCCGCATTGCTCCACTCTTTCATGATCAGGCCGACGATACCGCCGCACAGGACGTAGAAACTCATGTGCAGCATCCAGCTCATGTAGTCATACTGCGCCGGAATTTTGGCATGGCCCCAGGCGTAAAAGAAGAACTGGAGATACCACATCAGACCGGCAAGGGCCGAGAACAGGATGTTGCTGATAATAAGTGGTTTTGCTAACGAGAAGTCGGCTTTTACCGACAGGTTCTTCATTTTTGCCAGACGAATGAAGCAGAATCCCAGGTTGATCACCGCACCGCCGCCCATAATGACTACGTAGCTTGGCAGAGCGACATACAAAGGATCGATACCGAGCGCAGCGGCGGCTTCGTGCATCGGTTTAGCCGCATCCATGGCAAAGGACATCCCTGCGGAGAAAAAGCCGCACATCACCGCCAGTATTAGACCTTTTTTCAGGTTGAACTCTTCGGCTTTGATACCCATCTTGCGTTCTTTTAACTGTCCTGCTCGAGTGACTATCGCCACGCCGATCAGCGCGACCAGCACACCAAGCAGGGTCATACGCCCACCCGGCGTGCCGATGAGCACGTCAAATTTACCGGCAATGATTGGTGTCATTAAGGTGCCAACAATCAGCGTAATGCCGATAGCGATGCCGATCCCCATCGACATGCCGAGATAGCGCATGGTCAGACCATAGTTGATATTACCGATCCCCCACATTGCGCCGAATAAAAATACCGGCAGTAGTGTGGATGCGCTGAATGAACTGTAATAGGCCCAGAAGTCTGGCAGCAGGATTGCGCTGACGAGCCAGGGCAGGATCAACCATGAAACAAAACCGCCTATGGACCACATGGTCTCCCAGGACCAGTGTTGTACCTTTTTAAAAGGGGCATAAAAACAAGCGGCACTAGCGGCACCGATAAGATGCCATAATATCCCCATCGTAATTGCGTTACCCATTCTGGTTCCTTTTAAATTGTCGTTCTGGCTGGATGAAAATCACCCGTTTTGATATTCAAAAAGTCTAAAGAGTGAGCAATGAATTAACCTTCAGCATGCTGCCGTAGGATGGGCAATGCTGGCAAAATTCAGGGGATGAAAAGGATGTTGATCACAAATGCTGATCCGCCCCTCTTTTTTGAGAAGGGCGATAATATTAAGGGTTAGCAGATTTTTACCGTCTGAATACCCAGTAGCCAGGCGAGTTTTTCCAGTACCTCACCATGATGACCAAGGCCAATGCTGCAATGATGGGCTGGACCGCCCATGCACCATTGTGTGGTGAAATCGCGAGCCGATAACGGGAAGCGATAGCGGCTGTTGGTATTGCCGATATCCAGGACTTCACCTGCCACTGCTTCCCCTTCGGCATACTGCAAACGCACCCCGTTTTCGGCATCTTCAATGACCGAAAGAAAGGTTACCGGGCCCGGTTTCACGGTCATCTGGATAGACACACCTTTACCCGGTTTACCATGATAAACCGGCAGCGGAACCAGACGCACCGGACCATCGGCCATCAGCGGGTGCGCCGGGCCATCATGTCCCCACAATACAACATCATCAATAAATTCAATTCCATATGGCTCAGAGAATGAACCACCCGCCCCCAGAAGCTGCTGAATTTTCATCGCCAGTACATTTTTGATTTCATATTCACCTGCCACGGGAATACCACGGTGGGTGAGTAGTGTGTTGCCAAGAATGATTGAGGTGATGATGTTCTCGTAAGCATTGCCGTTTCTACCTTCGTAGTAGTAGGCCAGTGCACCGAGTGTGTTCTGGGCAATCAGTTTATCCATGGCGCAGGCGGTGGTGAGTGCGCGATCAAGCTCTGCCGGTTCGCATGTCGGATCCAGCTGAAGCACACGGTACATTTCCTGTTGTTTGACGCTGAGATCTGTCTCGCTGACCTGCTCGCGGTATTCCGCCAGCTCACACATTTCCAGTGGCTTAAAGCGTACGCCCAATTTGGCGGACAGGTTCGTCATATTGCTGTAAACGTCCACCATGCCGTCATAATAGTGTCCGAGTACGCCGACCTGACAGTTTGCCAGCATTTGGCGGGCATTAAGGGCCTGTAACCACTGTGCCATTTGTTGCCAGACGTACTCATCGCCCTGTAACGCACCAACAATCAACTGAAAGCGGATATTCGCACGATTAAATACATTTGCCAGTTCGGGCGCGCTGCAGGCCTGGCAGTGCGCCAGCCACTCTCCAGTACGTCCGCCCCGATCGGGAATTTGGCGGATTGCCGAATAGGGCAGACCAGGCTCCGGCTGTAGGGCCATAATAATAACTGGCTTATTGACACTCTGTACAAGGGGCAGAACCGTTGCGCTGAGTGCGTAGGTGCTAATGTAAAGACAGACCGCATCGACCGGCTGCTGTTGTAATCGCCTGATAAGATCATCGGCTTTATCGACGTTATCAATCAGGCCGCCATTAATGACGGTGGCCTGTTGCGCCGTCAGACGCTCATCAATCGTTTGCAGGTAACCCTGCAAGCGTGACTCCAGGCCAGCAAACTGGGGCCAGTATGTGTCGAGGCCGATTCCGAAAAGGGCGATGTTGACAGACATAGCAATATTTCCTTGTGAGATAATCCGCAGACTATCTCGTGCTTTGTCTCCCATGTCCTTTATGTCGCTGCCTGTTTCCTACGCAGGTTGGCAAAATTCGCCTGATTTTCCCGGTGGCGCTCACATTTTCATCTTGCAATAGCCCTGTAAAAAGTACGGCATTGATAATCATTTTCAATATCATTTAATTAACTATAATGACTCAACTGCTTACGCGGCGTTAACACTGGCCGCCCGACAATACTGGAGATGATTATGAGTTATACACTGCCATCCCTGCCGTACGCTTATGATGCCCTTGAACCGCACTTTGATAAGCAGACGATGGAAATCCACCATACCAAGCACCACCAGGCCTATGTAAACAACGCGAACGCTGCGCTGGAAAGCCTGCCTGAATTCGCTAGCCTGCCTGTTGAAGAGCTGATCACTAAACTGGATCAGCTGCCAGCGGATAAGAAAACCGTACTGCGTAACAACGCAGGCGGCCACGCTAACCACAGCCTGTTCTGGAAAGGTCTGAAAACCGGTACTACGCTGCAGGGTGACCTGAAAGCGGCTATCGAACGCGACTTTGGCTCTGTTGATAACTTCAAAGCTGAATTTGAAAAAGCAGCGGCAACCCGTTTCGGTTCTGGCTGGGCATGGCTGGTACTGAAAGGTGACAAACTGGCTGTGGTTTCTACTGCCAACCAGGATTCCCCGCTGATGGGTGAGGCTATCTCTGGCGCTTCCGGCTTCCCGATCGTGGGCCTGGACGTTTGGGAACACGCTTACTACCTGAAATTCCAGAACCGTCGCCCGGACTACATCAAAGCGTTCTGGGACGTGGTGAACTGGGACGAAGCTGCGGCGCGTTTCGCGGCGAAAAAATAAGCTCCATACAGCCTGATGGCGTAGAGCGGTAACGCTGTATTGCCTGATGCACTTACCCGGCCCACATCATGATGCGGGCCGGGTAATATTAACGCCCAAACACCTCATCAATTATTCGGCATTGGTCCTCGTTTAACTCCCCACCTGCATTACGCGAAACGCCGGTGCAATAGCCAAACTTACGCGACACCACGGTTTTAATGGTGGTGACAAAATCCTCGCCAATAGCGTAGATGGACATGTACGTGCCAATCTTATCCTGAATATCACGCAACGCCGCCAGGTCGCCCTGTTTAAACGCCTCGCGTGCGTGGACAAACAGCTCAGGCATCACGTTATTTAGGCCAGAAATAATCCCTGCGCCGCCTGCCAGCAGGTTGGGGATGTAATATTCGTCGTAGCCGGAGAGTACGGCAAAATCTTTGCGTACAGCGCGGGTGGTCTGAATCATACTGCGGGTATGGGACTGGCAGTCCACGGTGTCTTTGATACCGGCGAAGTTCGGGAATTCCCCGGCCAGGGTAGCAACCAGCTCAGGTGTTAAATCACAGCCGGTACGGGCCGGGAAGTTATAGGCAAACCATTGACCGCTGAGTTGTTGCCCTAACTGGCGGAAGTAGCTCAGCAGCTGCGTTGCCGTTTGTCCGTAATAGTAAGGTGGCAGGATCATGACGGCATCGTATCCCGCGTGATACGCTTCCTGCGCCATCAGTAGCACATCATTCTGGCAGGTGGATGAGACGTTGGCGACCATCTTCAGCGAGCTCATAGCTCGGGCTTCACGGATCAACTGCAGCCTTTCGTCGAGCGTAAAGGAGGCAAATTCCCCAATGCTTCCCATCAGCAAAATAACGTCGATCTGTGCCTCGGTAAGGCGTTTGAGATGCTGGCTCAGACCGTTGAAATCGATCTTGCCGTCATTGTCCATTGGCGTAATGGAAGGACACCAGACGCCAGCAAATTGCGATTGACCCGTCACGTTGTCGACTCCTTAATTGAAATGTTGTTTCAAAACCAACTTACATTGATAGCATGTGTCCCTACGTTTCACACCAACCGTGCTCTCATTTTGAGCGAATAGGGTAGAATAAATAGGGTGTAATGGGGAAAAGTTATCGGGAGAGGGAACAGATGCGATATCCGGTTGATGTATTTGCAGGCAAGATTCGGGATTACACGGGAAGCCGCCCCAGTGCGATTGCGAAAGTTCAGGTCGATGGCGAGCTGATGCTGACCGAATTAGGGTTGGCAGGGGATGAACAGGCAGAAACGAAAATTCACGGTGGGCCGGACCGCGCGCTGTGCCATTATCCGCGTGAACACTACCTACACTGGCGACAGGCTTTTCCTGAACAGGCAGAGTTGTTTGTCGCGCCCGCTTTTGGCGAGAACCTGTCAACGCAGGGCATGACGGAAGAGAATGTTTTTATTGGTGATATCTTCCAGTGGGGTGAGGCGCTGATTCAGGTCACACAGCCACGCTCGCCGTGTTTTAAGCTGAATTTTCATTTTGCTATTAGCGATATGGCAAGCCAGATGCAGGATGCGGGCAAGACCGGCTGGTTGTGCAGCGTTATCGCACCCGGCATGGTATCGGCGGATGCGCCGCTGGTACTGGCGTCTCGTGTGAGTGACGTTAGCGTGCAAGAGGCCATCGCCATTGCCTGGCATATGCCGTTTGATGACGACCAGTATCACCGTTTGCTGTCGGCGGCGGGGCTGTCAAAGAGCTGGACCAGAACCATGCAGAAACGCCGCTTAAGCGGCAAGATCGAAGATAATTCGCGGAGATTGTGGGGAAAATAAGGCGATTATTGAACCTGTAGGCCGGATAAGATGCGTTAGCATCGTCATCCGGCGCAACAGGCACAATTACGCACGTTTATACAGCGGCAGCCACAGCACCAGGCGCAGACCACCCAATGGGCTGTCTTCGGCCTTGACCCAGCCACGATGCTGCTGAATAGCGGTTTCAACAATTGCCAGACCCAGACCAGTACCGCCAGATTCGCGATCGCGCGCTTCATCGGTACGATAGAACGGACGGAAAATCTGTTCTCTGTCCTCGGGGCTCACGCCCGGACCATCATCGTCCACGGTGATGGTAATCCCGTCTTTATCCACCGCGAAGCCCACTTCAATCCTGGTGTGTGAGTAGCGCAGGGCGTTGCGAACAATGTTCTCCAGCGCACTTTCCAGCGTATTCGGGTTACCGTACAGCGGCCACGGCCCTGGCGGGAAGTTAACTGTGAACGATTTGCCCATCTGCTCGGCTTCAAAGGCGGCGTTATCCAGCACGTCACCCCACAGGTGATTCGCCTTCACGGTTTCACTGACCAGCGCGTTTTTCTGCTGATTGCGCGACATGACCAGCAGATCGTTGATCATGCTGTCCAGTCGATGCGCTTCCATTTCAATACGCTCCAGCTCTTTGCTCTCGCCGCTACGACGGCGCAGCAGCGCGGTCCCCAATTGCAGACGCGTTAACGGCGTTCTCAACTCGTGAGAGATGTCCGACAGCAGGCGTTGCTGTGAGGTCATCATGCGTTCCAGCGCCGTCACCATCTGGTTAAAGCTGGCACCTGCCGCCAGGAATTCTTGCGGACCTGCTTCCAGTTCAGGATGCTGACGCAGGTTGCCCTGTGCCACTTCATCCGCCGCATTTTTCAGCTTACGTGCCGGTTTTGCCAGACTCCAGGCCAGCCAAAGCAGCAACGGAGAGCTGACTAACATGGTCACGATCAGCAGTAACAGCGGTCGGTCAAACAGCAGGTTGATGAAGTCAGATTGTGAACTGCTGGCAGGCCGAATGAGGTACAGTTGGTAGTTATCTTCGCCATCTCTGACGGAGAAAGGCCCAACCATTTCAACACGACCGTATTTTTTCTTTTGCGGATGATCGGCGTTATCGGCCTGACCAATAAAGTTACGAATGATCTGCATTTCGTTGCGTTCTGCGCCGATCACGCGTCCTTCCGTCGTAACAAGTAATAACCGCTGTCCCGGCGGCGCCCACTTGTCTATCGCACGAAACAAGCGACGCCACCACATCAAATCGTTGGGCGGATCGTTCGCCAGTTCAGCTTCAACGTGCTGCTCAATCATCAACCCCTGGCGCTGTTCGCTATCCAGTAGCTCGGTCATCTGGCGTGAGTCGAGCTTGGGTAACATCAGCACCAGCATCAGCACCAGTGCCAGCGTTAACCAGAAGATGGCAAAGATGCGTGCGGTTAAACTTCCTATCATGAAGCGGAGACCATCAGATAGCCGCGACCGCGCAGGGTTTTAAACCACGGGTGCCCGTCTTTACGCTCCGGCAGCTTACGACGCAGGTTCGAGATATGCATGTCGATAGCACGATCGAACGGTGTCAGGCGTTTGCCCAGCACTTCCTGGCTTAAATGTTCACGAGAAACCACCTGGCCGAGATGCTGCGCCAGCAAATACAGCAGGGTGAATTCGGTACCGGTTAACTCCAGGGTTTGCCCGTCAAAGCTGGCTTCCTGGCGACCTGGATTGAGGCTTAACGCATCCACCTCCAGCGTCGGCGAGCCGTTATCGCTGTTCTGCTGCTGTTCGCTCCAGTGGGAGCGGCGCAGAATGGCGCGGATACGCGCGACCAGTTCGCGGTCGTTAAACGGTTTGGGTAAATAATCGTCCGCGCCCAGCTCAAGGCCGAGTACGCGATCCAGTTCGCTGCCGCGGGCGGTCAGCATGATTACGGGGGTCTGGTGTGTCTGGCGAAGTGCTTTCAGTGTATCAATGCCGTTTTTCTTCGGCATCATGACGTCGAGCAAAAGTAAATCGATGCTGTCATCCAGAAGCTCCAGTGCCTGCTCCCCATCATGGGCAACCAGCACATCGAAACCTTCCATTTCGAGCAGCTCCTTTAACAGGGATGTCAGCTCTCGGTCATCATCAACTAGCAGTATTTTATTCATTTTTTACGTACCTCCGAGGCAGAAATTACGACATCAGGCGGCGCTAATCTATGACTTTACGTTGTTTTACACCCCCTGACGCATGTTTGCAGCCCGAATCGTAAACTGTCTCTCGTTGAATCGCGACAGAAAAGATTTTGGGAGCAAGTGATGGGCAAAGTTACCGCTGCCGTCATGGCCTCAACGCTGGCACTCAGTACGTTTAGCCATGCAGCTGAAGTCGTCACAGGCGATCACTGGCACCTGGGTGAAAGCTCTTCGCAACGTAATGCGCAGAGCCACATGTTTGACGGTATCAGTTTAACCGAACATCAACGTCAACAGATGCGAGATTTAATGCAGCAGGCCAGACATGAGCAGCCTCCTGTTAATGTTAGCGAAATGGAGACAATGCATCGTCTTGTCACCGCAGAGAATTTTGATGAAAGCGCTGTGCGCGCTCAGGCAGAAAAGATGGCACAACAGCAGGTTGCCCGCCAGGTTGAAATCGCCAAGGTCCGCAACCAGATGTATCGCCTGTTAACGCCCGAGCAGCAAGCGGTTTTAAATGAGAAACATGAACAACGAATGGAGCAGCTGCGCGATGTCGCGCAATGGCAAAAAAGCTCATCGTTGAATTTATTGAGTAGTAGCAACTCACGTTCCCAGTAGTAACCCTGTTTTCCTTGCCATAGACACCATCCCTGTCTTCCCCCACATGATGTGGGGGTTTTTTTTGCCCAAAATTCCAGTGAACTGCCAAAGAAAAACAGCGACTTGCAGAAGGTATTTAGCGCTTATAAAAGCTTTTGTTATGTGTGGCTGACCTCAATGTAACTCACAGCCTTTATGTAGAGCCGTGTAATCTGATAATAGTGCTCAGCTTTTTCCTAAATCCAACACAGTACCATCATGGGTAATGATAAATGTGTAGTAGTGATTTTTTCCATTTAAGGTATAGCTTGCACCATACACCACCCCTTTTTCTAAATTAACCGTGAAGCAGGTACTTGGGTAGGTGAGATGTTTAAAATCGCCGACTAATAATTTTTTACCTTCTCTACCATTAGTTGACAGAATATAGCGGTTTAACACATCGTTTTTATCTATGGTAAAGCAAACACGATTGCCATCTACGTAGATCGCCCGTCGTTCACCGGACTCTGCACCCTCTCTGCCTTTCCCCGGGCACCCGGCCAGAAATAAAAGTAAAGGGAGAAAAAAGAGCGATTTCTTCATATCTGAAAGCTCCCGAGTACCTTTTCATATTTCTGCATTAATTCCAGCGCCGGTTCTTCAGGGTCATAATCGCGGTAAACATAGAGATCGCTATGCCCATCAAACCCATAGTGCTTTAACAACCAGTAATCGCTGACTAAGGATGCTTGCTGCTCCAGTCCGTAATCAAGTAGATTTTTTTCATTTAGACTGTATGTATAATCAGCAGCCCATGAGAACGCCCCACGTGTTCGTACCCACATTCCATATTGGTGCTGCCAAACATGCATCATTTCATGCAAAAAAAGATGCTGGGCATTTGGTGTTGGCTGTTTTGTTGGCATCGAGAAATCATCTTCGTATTTTATGGTTCTAAACCACATTTCGCCGTCAGGCGTCATCGCCTGACCTGGGTTTTGAGTATCAAAAGGAAGGTAACTTTCCAGATGAATCCAAACTTGATGGTAAAGAATGCTGAAGTCAAAGAGCGAGTTTGCAAGATTTATCTCGCCAAGCCTTAACCTACGCAGTCCCCCTTCTTGGATCGGTTTCCAGTCAATAGAATTAGGGTAATACACTATCTTAATCCCTCAAGATATGTTGATTGAGTATTTATCGTACACCTAAAGTAAAGGAGTAATGGAAAAGTTGTTGAGAGGTCCTAAAAATTCAGAATAAAACGTATTCAGATGACGTATTGCCATACTGGTCCGGCTATAAGAGGGGGCGTAATTTTTTATTTTAATGTGCTATGTTTGCTGCAACATTCCATCCCCGTTTTTCCACACATTGCGTATGGTTTTTTTTGCCCAGAATTTGACACTTTCTTATTGCCTGACTGTTTTAGTTCATCCGTTATACTAGCGGCATATCCTGATGGGAGTGCTTATGAATCAAACTTATGGGCGGCTGGTGAGCCGGGCGGCTATCGCGGCGACCGTGATGGCTTCGCTGTTACTTTTGATCAAAATTTTTGCGTGGTGGTACACCGGGTCGGTGAGTATTCTGGCTGCACTGGTGGACTCTTTGGTCGATATTGCCGCGTCGTTAACCAATTTGCTGGTGGTGCGCTATTCCTTACAGCCAGCCGATGATGAACACACGTTCGGGCACGGGAAAGCAGAATCGCTGGCGGCGCTGGCGCAAAGTATGTTTATTTCTGGCTCGGCGCTGTTCTTATTTTTGACCGGCATTCAGCATCTTGTTCAACCGACGCCGATGAAAGATCCGGGCGTCGGGGTAATCGTCACCGTCATTGCGTTAATTTGTACTATCATACTGGTCACGTTTCAGCGTTGGGTCGTTAAGCGTACGCAAAGTCAGGCCGTGCGGGCAGATATGCTTCATTATCAGTCTGATGTTATGATGAACGGCGCTATTCTCGTCGCGCTTGGTCTGGCCTGGTACGGTTGGCATCGTGCGGATGCCTTGTTTGCGCTCGGGATTGGCATCTATATTCTATATAGCGCATTGCGTATGGGCTACGAGGCGGTGCAATCCTTGCTGGATCGCGCCTTGCCCGATGAAGAACGTCAGGAAATTATTGATATAGTGACGTCATGGCCAGGAGTCAGCGGCGCTCACGATCTTCGCACGCGGCAGTCAGGGCCGACCCGCTTTATTCAGATTCATTTGGAAATGGAAGATAATCTGCCGCTCGTTCAGGCGCATTTAGTGGCTGAACAGGTTGAGCAGGCGATTTTGCGGCGTTTCCCGGGATCGGATGTGATTATTCATCAGGATCCCTGTTCAGTCGTACCCAAGGAAGGCAAGATGTTTGAGCTTTCATAATTCGTTGTAAAAAAGTGAGCAGGGCCAGCATTTTGTGTATAAATTACCACCGTTTGGCCTGACCTGAATCAATTCAGCAGGAAGTGATTGTTATACTATCTGCATATTCGTTGGATCGTTTCGATATGCGGAATCGACTTCCGGCAGCAGATTTCATTTTGCATTCCAAAGTTCAGAGGTAGTCATGATTAAGAAAATCGGTGTGTTGACAAGCGGCGGTGATGCGCCGGGCATGAACGCAGCAATCCGTGGTGTTGTACGTGCAGCGTTGACGGAAGGACTGGAAGTCATGGGGATCCATGATGGCTACCTGGGTTTGTATGAAGACCGTATGGTTCAGCTCGACCGTTATAGCGTGTCCGACATGATCAACCGTGGCGGTACTTTCCTCGGTTCTGCTCGCTTCCCGGAATTCCGCGACGAAAACGTGCGCGCTGTGGCTATCGAAAACCTGAAGAAGCGTGGGATTGACGCCCTGGTTGTTATCGGTGGTGACGGTTCCTACTTGGGTGCAAAACGTCTGACTGAAATGGGTTTCCCGTGCATTGGCCTGCCGGGTACTATCGACAACGATATTAAAGGCACCGACTACACTATCGGCTACTTCACCGCACTGGGTACCGTGGTAGAAGCGATTGACCGTCTGCGTGACACCTCTTCTTCTCACCAGCGTATCTCCATCGTTGAAGTGATGGGGCGCTACTGTGGTGACCTGACTCTGGCGGCAGCAATTGCCGGTGGCTGCGAATTCGTCGTCGTTCCGGAAGTTGAATTCAGCCGTGACGATCTGGTCGCTGAAATCAAAGCTGGCATCGCCAAAGGTAAGAAACACGCGATTGTGGCGATCACCGAGCACATGTGTGATGTTGATGAACTGGCGCATTACATCGAGAAAGAAACCGGACGCGAAACGCGCTCAACCGTACTGGGTCACATCCAGCGTGGTGGTTCCCCGGTGCCTTACGACCGTATTCTGGCATCCCGTATGGGGGCGTATGCCATTGATCTGCTGCTTGAAGGTCATGGCGGTCGCTGCGTCGGTATTCAGAACGAACAGTTGGTTCACCACGACATCATCGACGCTATCGAGAATATGAAGCGTCCGTTCAAAGGTGACTGGCTGGACTGCGCGAAAAGATTGTACTGATTGCAATTGCCGGATGGCGGCTTGCGCCTTATCCGGCCTACATGATGCAAATCGTAGGCCTGATAAGCGTAGCGCCATCAGGCAAACACCCGATTCCATATATTCCCCCACGTTATAGCAAATCTTTTTTTATTCTTTAAAGTTTGGTTCGCTTTCTGGCACGCTCTGCTCATCACAACATTAAATAAGAGAGCTGGGCGATGAACAAATGGGGCGTAGGGTTAACATTATTGCTGGCATCGACCAGCGTTCTGGCAAAGGATATTCAGTTACTTAACGTATCGTACGATCCAACGCGTGAGCTGTACGAACAGTACAACAAAGCCTTCGCGGCGCACTGGAAACAGGAAACGGGCGATAACGTGGTGATCCGTCAGTCACATGGTGGCTCCGGTAAACAGGCAACCTCAGTCATCAACGGTATCGAAGCCGATGTGGTTACCCTGGCGTTGGCCTATGACGTGGACGCCATTGCTGAGCGTGGCCGTATCGATAAAAACTGGATTAAACGCCTGCCGGACAACTCTGCACCTTACACCTCCACCATCGTCTTCCTGGTGCGCAAAGGCAATCCAAAGCAGATTCATGACTGGAACGATCTGGTTAAACCGGGTGTATCAGTCATTACGCCAAACCCGAAAAGCTCCGGCGGGGCACGCTGGAACTATCTGGCGGCATGGGGTTACGCCCTGCACCACAACAACAACGATCAGGCCAAAGCTCAGGACTTCGTCAAAACTCTGTTTAAAAACGTGGAAGTGCTGGATTCCGGTGCGCGCGGCTCTACCAATACCTTTGTTGAACGCGGAATTGGCGATGTGCTGATCGCGTGGGAAAACGAAGCGCTGCTGGCGACGAACGAACTGGGTAAAGACAAGTTTGAGATCGTCACGCCAAGCGAATCTATTCTCGCAGAACCGACCGTGTCTATTGTCGACAAAGTGGTAGAAAAGAAAGACAGCAAAGTGGTGGCCGAAGCCTACCTGAAGTATCTCTATTCTCCGCAAGGTCAGGAAATTGCGGCGAAAAACTATTACCGCCCGCGTGATGCTGACGTGGCGAAGAAATACGAAAATGCCTTTCCGAAGCTGAAGTTGTTCACCATCGACGACGAGTTTGGTGGCTGGACCAAAGCGCAGAAAGAGCATTTCTCTAACGGCGGTACGTTTGACCAAATCAGTAAACGCTAACGCAGATGTGTTTGCAGGCCCGGTGGCATAACGCGACCGGGCTTTTTTATTTGTCATCATTTTACGTTACGCTTACCCTTCAATGGGATACAGGAAACGCGTAATGAAAAAAGCAGGCTATTTTTTACTGGTGGTGATGATTATCGCTGCCGCTGCGGGCATAGGTTACTGGAAACTCAACGGTAACCCGGATGCATTACGCCAGATTGTTCTTGAGCAATGCCTGCCGAACCAGCTGCAACGGCATAACCCTGCGCCGTGTGCGGAGGTGAAACCGGATGCCGGGTATGTGGTGTTCAAAGACCGTAACGGCCCTCTGCAATACTTATTGATGCCCACTTACCGCATTAACGGCACGGAAAGCCCGCTGCTGTTGCAATCAGGCACGCCGAATTTTTTCTGGCTCGCCTGGCAAGCGCGCGGTTTTATGAGCCAAAAATACGGCCAGGAAATTCCTGATAAAGCGGTATCGCTCACGATCAACTCGCCGTCTGGCCGCACGCAAAACCATTTCCACATTCATATCTCTTGCTTGCGTCCTGACGTTAGAACGCAACTGGATGACAATATGGCGAAAATCAGCACCCGCTGGCTGCCTTTGCCGGGGGGATTACGTGGGCACGAGTATCTGGCGCGCCGCGTGACGGAAAACGAACTGGCACAGCGCAGCCCGTTTATGATGCTGGCGGAAGAGGTGCCGGATGCGCGTGATCATATGGGGCGCTATGCGCTGGCGATGGTGCGTCAGAGTGATGAGTCCTTTGTCCTGCTGGCGACCCAGCGCGATCTGCTGTCGCTGAATCTCGCCTCCGCCGAGGAAATTCAGGATCATCAGTGCCAGATCCTGCGGTAACCCCACCTAATCTGGCGTTTACTCTCTGTGCCTGTCCCCGTATTCTTGTTGAAAAAAACAACAGGAGACAGGCATGTCGCTCTGGCTTACGCACCCTCTGTTTATCCCTTCACTGGTGGTTGGCATCACCATTCTGCTCTGGGCCACGTCGCTGTTACCGGAGTTCATTACGGCACTGATATTCTTCTCTGTCGCAATGGTGGCGAAAATCGCCCCACCGGAGGTGATTTTTGGCGGCTTTGCTTCGTCGGCGTTCTGGCTGGTTTTCAGCGGTTTCGTGTTGGGCATCGCGATACGTAAAACGGGACTGGCGGACAGGGCGGCGCGGGCGTTGTCGTCCCGGCTGACCGATTCCTGGCCGTTAATGGTCGCAAGCGTGGTGCTGCTGAGCTATGCGCTGGCGTTTGTGATGCCGTCCAATATGGGGCGTATTGCGCTGCTGATGCCGATTGTCGCGGCGATGGCGAAACGCGCTGGCATTGTCGACGGTACCCGTGCCTGGTACGGTCTGGCGTTAGCTGTGGGTTTTGGGACGTTCCAGCTTTCCGCTACCATCCTACCCGCCAACGTACCGAATCTGGTGATGAGCGGCGCAACGGAAGGTTCTTACGGTATCCATCTGAATTATCTACCCTATTTAATGCTGCATACGCCGGTCCTCGGCTGGCTAAAAGGCGCGCTGCTGGTTGGACTGATCTGCTGGCTGTTCCCCGGCAAGCCCCATGCCCCTATGGATGTGATGCCACCTGCGCCGATGAGTCGCGATGAAAAACGGCTGGCCTGGATGTTAGCGGTGGTGTTGCTGATGTGGGTCAGCGAAAGCTGGCACGGTATTGGTCCGGCCTGGACTGGGCTGGCGGCGGCAATCATTACGCTGTTGCCACGGGTAGGCTTTATTAACGGGGACGAGTTTTCCAGCGGGGTGAATATCCGCACCTGTATTTATGTGGCGGGGATCCTGGGGCTGGCGATCACCGTGACGCAAACCGGCATCGGTAGCGCGGTGGGGGAGGCGTTGCTACACGTGATGCCGCTGGACGCGGATAAACCCTTTACCAGCTTTCTGGCGTTAACCGGTATTACCACTGCGCTCAATTTTATTATGACCGCCAACGGCGTTCCGGCGCTGTATACCACGCTGGCACAGAGCTTTGCCGATGCGACCGGGTTTCCGCTGCTGTCGGTGATTATGATTCAGGTGTTGGGCTATTCCACTCCGTTGCTGCCGTATCAGGCATCGCCAATTGTGGTGGCGATGGCGCTAGGCAAAGTGCCTGCACGGGCAGGAATGCTGCTGTGCATTACGCTGGCTATGGCAACGTATCTGGTTCTGCTGCCGCTGGATTATCTGTGGTTTAGCGTACTGGGGAAACTATAACGTCTTGTAATCGTAAAAATTTATGTATTGAGAAGGTGAATCGCATTCTGTATGTCGATACCGGGTAATATCGATGTGCATACTTGCGTGCTGGAAACTCAAGGATTGACTCATGGACAGATTGACCCCTATACGCTGTTGGCCTGCCATTATCTCGATCGTGATTACCCTGACTATCTGGTTTGTTATCCCTTGCCCTCCTGACGTTACCCCCGAAGCGTGGCATCTGCTGGCGTTGTTTATTGGCACTATCGCGGCCATCATTGGCAAAGCCATGCCTATTGGCGCTATCGCGATTGTAGCGATTATGCTGGTGGCAATGACCGGCGTCACTCACCCTGGTAAACCGACTGCGGCGCTGAGTGATGCGCTGAGCGGTTTCTCTAACCAACTGATCTGGTTGATCGGTATCTCCATCATGCTGTCGCAAAGCCTGTTGAAAACGGGGCTGGGCGCGCGCATTGGCTATGGATTTATTGCCCTGTTTGGCAAACGGACGCTGGGTATTGCCTGGGCGTTAACCCTGGCGGAAACGCTGATAGCCCCTGTAACCCCAAGCAATACCGCGCGCGGTGGTGGGATTATTCACCCGGTCATGCGGGCGATTGCCGAAAGCCTCGGGTCTCAGCCAGGAGATAAGGAAAACGGTTCTACCGGCCGCTATCTGGCGCTGGTGAACTACAACATTAACCCGATCACCTCGGCGATGTTTATTACTGCGACCGCGCCTAACCCATTGATTGTCAGCTTTTTGACCAAAGGGACGGATGGGGTACTGAATATGACCTGGGGAATGTGGGCCATCGCTGCGCTTCTGCCTGCGGTCATCTCACTGATCGTGATGCCCATTATTATCTGGTGGCTCTACCCGCCGGCCATTACCCGCACGCCGAACGCGCCGCAGTTCGCCCGGCAAAAGCTCGATGCGCTTGGCCCGCTTGCGCTGGCAGAGAAAATCACCCTCGCGGTTTTCGTTTTGCTGCTCTGCCTGTGGGCGGGTGTTCCTGCGATGATCATGGGCAGTGCCTGGACCGTCAACCCCACCAGCGCGGCGTTAATCGGCTTATCAATTTTGTTAGTGACCGGGGTACTCAGCTGGGATGATATTCTCAAATGCCGTGGGGCATGGGATACGATAGTCTGGTTTGCTGCGCTGGTAATGATGGCGGACTTCCTGAGCAAACTGGGCCTGGTCGGTTGGCTGGCGACCAGCGTCGGAAGTGCCATCGATCATCTCGGCGTTCACTGGAGTATCGCCACACTGCTGCTGGTTCTGCTTTACGTCTATTCGCACTACTTTTTTGCCAGCACTACCGCGCATATTACGGCGATGTTCGCGGCGTTCTTCGCGGCGGGATTAGGTCTCGGTGCGCCTCCGGCGCTGCTTGGCCTGATGCTGGGATTCTCATCCTCGTTGATGATGTCGCTCACGCACTACGGCACAGGTACTGCGCCCATCATTTTTGGCTCGGGTTACGTTACGCTGGCTGAGTGGTGGAAAACAGGGCTGGTGATGAGTGTGGCCAACCTGACTATCTGGGGGGTAACGGGTGCCTTCTGGTGGCACTGGCTGGGATATTGGTAACGCGGAGATGACAAGGGGGGCAATGCCCCCCTTACAACAACTTAAGCCTGTTTAGCGGCTTCAGCTGCCTTAACGATCACGGCGAAGGCGTCGGCTTTCAGAGAAGCACCACCCACCAGCGCGCCGTCGATGTCCGGCTGCGCGAACAATTCTGCCGCGTTAGCTGCGTTTACGGAACCGCCGTACTGGATGATAACTTGTTCAGCGATTTTTGCGTCAGCTTTAGCAATATGGTCACGGATGAATTTGTGAACAGCCTGAGCCTGTGCCGGAGTTGCAGATTTGCCGGTACCGATAGCCCATACAGGTTCGTAAGCGATAACCACGCCTTCGAATGCTTCTGCGCCCTGAGTCTTCAGTACTGCGTCGATCTGACGTGCGCACACTTCTTCAGTTTTGCCCGCTTCGTTTTCTGCTTCGGTTTCACCGATGCACAGAACCGGCGTCAGACCCTGCTCTTTCAGCACGGCGAATTTTTTAGCGATCAGTTCGTCAGACTCTTTGTGGTAAGTACGACGCTCAGAGTGACCGATAATGATGTATTTCGCGCCGATATCTTTCAGCATTTCAGCGCTGGTTTCACCGGTGAATGCGCCAGACAGGTTCAGGTCAACGTTCTGCGCGCCCAGGATGATGTGGCTACCGGCAGCGGCGTGGTTCGCCAGGTCGATATACATTTCCGGTGGAGCGATTGCTACTGCACAGCCAGCAACGCCAGCCAGTTCTTTACGCAGGTTAGCAACCAGCTCGTTTACCATGTGGCGGCTGCCGTTCAGTTTCCAGTTACCCATCACTAAAGGATGTCGCATTTCATTTCTCCACGCTTGTCAGCGAATTAAGGAAGATGGCCACCCGTCAGGGCAGCATGGTCTGTGAAACAGTATAGAGATTGATCATCATGAAGGCTTTGCTTTTTGTCATTTATTCGACCCTTCGAGATTTTCAGATAGCGCCAGCTTAATCGGTTCAACAGCGAAGGTCAGCCCTTTTTCGCCGTTATCTGCCACGACATAGCGAATTGCACCCTCGGTTTCTGCGTAGTAATGCTTACTTTTGCCTGCGGTGAGCAATTTTTGCAGTTTTTTCTGACTTTGTTCTTTGGTCAATAAGGGGGCTACGGTGCGGATGACGGCACTCATGTACTCCAGCGCTTTGGCTTTGGCGGCCTTTTGTTCCGGCCCCTGGATCGGCAGCCAGGTGATCTGCATGCTTTTAATTTTCAACGTCCCGCGCTCAAGGGCTGATGACGCATACAGGTTTTCATTGATTTTACTGGCTGCTCGGGTGAGATTTGCCTTATCGCGGCTGCTGTCGATGGCGCGGAATTCATTTAATGCAAGCTTCGGATTCTGCGTATTAAAGTTTTCACGAAATTGGCTGATCGACAGATCAAACGTCGGCGCACCCGCCAGCAGATAGGGGGCAGTGGTTGCCGTCGAGGGCGCTTCCGCCCGAGCCACAGGGCTTGCGGACAGGGCTGAAAACAATAATAAAAACAGAGTAAATCCTTGCTTCATCAATCGTACCTTTCATTATGACTGACCACGATTAAAACGATATACTCGTCGTCTTTCAAGTGGCAGGTGCGTTAGCTGCGTTCATTCACCCGAATCACTTACTTGAGTAAGCTCATCGGGACTCATTCACTTGCCGCCTTCCCACCACTCGAAATCCATAGAGCAAAACCGTCGGGCTTGTCAAAAGGGTAAGCTGTTCTTGAAGGTAATAATAAAGGAACTTACATGACCATACAGCAGTGGTTATTCTCAATTAAAGGGCGTATTGGACGCCGTGATTTCTGGATTTGGGTCGGCCTCTGGATTGTCGGTATGCTGGTTCTGTTCTCGCTGGCGAGTAAAAAACTTCTCGATATTCAGACAGCGGCTTTTTGCCTGGTGTGCTTGTTATGGCCGACAGCGGCGGTGACGGTAAAACGCCTGCATGACCGGGGACGCTCTGGCGCATGGGCGCTATTGATGATTCTGGCGTGGATGCTGCTGGCAGGAAACTGGACGATGTTACCCAGCGTCTTGCCGTGGGTCGTCGGACGCTTTGTCCCCACGTTGATTCTGGTCGGTATGCTGATTGACCTGGGCGCGTTTGTTGGCACCCAGGGCGAGAATAAGTTTGGTAAGGATACGCAGGACGTGAAGTACAAAGCGTGAATACAATGCCAGATGGCGAAAGTGTCACCCGTAGGCCGGATAAGGCGAAGCTACCATCCGGCAAAAGTGACTTCAGGCAAACACCCTTACCAGTAATGCTCAGCGGTCATATGGCCCGGTCGGCGACGCAGGTGTTTGGTCATCTGCCGGGTATCTTTCAGCAACTGCTGGGTATCGCGTACCATCTGTGGGTTCCCACAGAGCATCACATGGCTGGTGGCGGTATCCATCGGCAGACCGACTGCTTTTTCCAGCTCACCGCTTTCAATCAGTGCGGGAACGCGGCCAGTAAGCGAACCTGCAGCTGTTTCACGGCTGACGACGGTCTGAATACGTAATTTCCCTTCGTAACGCTTTTCCAGCGCCTGCATCAGCGGCAGGTAGCTTAAATCGGCGGCATAACGGGCAGCATGGACCAGCACCAGATTTTTAAAGCGATCGACATCTTTGCCCAGTTGCAGAATGGATAAGTACGGGCCGATCGCCGTGCCGGTTGCCAGCATCCACAGCGTATCGCAATCGGGGACTTCATCCAGCACAAAGAACCCCGCGGCTTCACTGACCACCTGTACGTCATCGCCAGGTTTTAGCGCGGCCAGACGTGGACTCAGCTTCCCGTCAGGCACTGTCACCAGATAAAACTCTAAATCGGGGTTGTCTGGTGCATTCACGTAGGAATAGGCGCGCTGGACGCGTTCGCCGTCGATCTCCAGACCAAGCTTGGTGAACTGACCCGCAGTGAAGGGGAGAACCGGCGCGCGCACGGTCAAACTAAACAGGGCGTCGGTCCAGTTCTGTACCTTAGTGACTTTGCCTGTTACCCAATCTGCCATGGTGTCCTCCTGTCTGCTTTGATTGCCTTATCTTCGTTCGTTGCACGAAAGATTTCCAGCCCCGAAGGACTGGAAGGCTCAATCAAACAAATTTGTTACAGGATATGCGCCTGCACATCAGGATCTTTGCGATCAAGGTAGTGGATGGATTGAATACGACGGATCGTGCGCGACTTGCCGCGGATCAGCAGCGTTTCGGTGGTGGCGATATTGCCTTTACGGCTGATTCCATCCAACAGATCACCTTTGGTGATCCCGGTGGCGGAGAAGATAACGTTATCGCTACGTGCCATTTCGTCCAGACGCAGCGCTTTACCGGCTTCAATGCCCATCGCCTGGCAGCGGGCCAGTTCCTGTTCGCCGATACGGCGGTTTTCTTCGCTGTCGCCTTTGACGTCATGACGTGCCAGCAAACGACCCTGCATGTCGCCGTCCAGCGCGCGGATGACGGCGGCAGAAACGACACCTTCCGGTGCGCCGCCAATGCCGTACAGCACGTCAACTTCGCTGTCTGGCATACAGGTCAGAATGGAGGCTGCGACGTCGCCATCGGGAATGGCGAACACGCGAACGCCAAGCTTCGCCATCTCTGCGATCACCTCATCGTGGCGAGGTTTGGCCAGAATCGTCACGGTCAGATCGCCGAGCGGCTTGTTGAGTGCGGCGGCGACATTACGTAGGTTTGTTTCCAGCGGCAGGTTCAGGTCGATAGCCCCTTTGGCGCCAGGGCCGACAATCAACTTCTCCATGTACATATCTGGCGCGTTGAGGAAACAGCCTTTGTCACCAACTGCGAGGACCGCCAGCGCATTCGCCTGGCCCATTGCCGTCATGCGCGTACCTTCGATAGGGTCGACCGCAATGTCTACGGCATCGCCGTGACCGGTACCGACTTTCTCACCGATAAACAGCATCGGCGCTTCATCAATTTCACCTTCGCCAATCACGATGGTGCCGTCAATATTGACCTGGTTGAGCATAATACGCATGGCGTGCACCGCTGCGCCGTCGGCGGTATTTTTATCGCCGCGTCCCAGCCATTTATAGCCAGCCAGTGCCGCCGCTTCGGTTACGCGTGAAAATTCAATGGCAAGTTCTCGTCTCATTGCAAACTCGTAGCAGAAAGGAATGGCGCGAAGTGTAGCACAGGGGAGAGGGCGGGATTATTGATGTGTGTGCGGGATTGCCCCGCACGAAGATATTGCCGGATGGCGACGCTAACGCGTCTTATCCGGCCTACGTCAGATTCGTATCAGTAGGCCGTGCCATCCGGCAATGACGGGTTACTCTTCGTGGTCTTCCCACGCCAGGGCGCGTTTAACCGCTTTTTTCCAGCCGCTGTAACGGAAGTTACGTTCGGTGGTTTCGATGCCTGGGCGGAATTCACGCTCGATGACCGCTTTTTCCTGCAGTTCATCCAGGTTTTGCCAGAAGCCAACGGCCAGACCTGCCAGGTATGCGGCACCCAGTGCAGTCACTTCACGTACTTCCGGGCGCTCAACGCGGGTGCCAAGAATGTCGGACTGGAACTGCATCAGAAAGTTGTTGGCGACCGCGCCACCGTCGACACGCAGCGCGTGCAGACGAATACCGGAGTCGGCCTGCATTGCTTCCAGCACGTCACGGGTCTGATAAGCGATAGACTCAAGCGTTGCACGGATAATGTGGTTGGAGTTAACGCCACGGGTCAGGCCAAAGATGGCACCACGCGCATACGGGTCCCAGTATGGCGCACCCAGACCGGTGAATGCCGGAACGACGTACACACCGTTGGTGTCCTTCACTTTGGTGGCGAAGTATTCGGAGTCGAACGCATCGCTGATGAGTTTCATTTCATCACGCAGCCACTGAATGGATGCGCCGGCCATAAACACCGCGCCTTCCAGCGCATAGTTTACTTCCCCGGTCGGACCGCAGGCGATGGTGGTCAGCAGCCCGTTTTCAGACTTCACGGCTTTCTCGCCGGTATTCATCAGCATGAAGCAGCCGGTGCCGTAGGTGTTTTTCGCCATCCCTTCTTTCACGCACAGCTGACCGAACAGTGCGGCCTGCTGGTCACCCGCGATACCCGAGATAGGAATACGCGTGCCGCCTTTACCGCCAATGTTGGTCTGACCGTAGACTTCAGAAGAACGACGCACTTCCGGCAGCATGGCTCGCGGGACGTCCAGCGCGTCCAGCATTTTGTCGTCCCAGTCCAGGGTATGGATGTTGAACAGCATGGTACGTGAGGCGTTGGTGTAATCCGTTACGTGTACGCGCCCCTGAGTCATTTTCCAGATAAGCCAGGTGTCCACGGTACCAAACAACAGTTCGCCGCGACGAGCGCGCTCACGCGAGCCCTCTACGTGGTCGAGGATCCACTTCACTTTGGTGCCAGAGAAGTACGGGTCAATGACCAGCCCGGTGTTGTTACGGACATAGTCTTCCATGCCGTCGCGCTTAAGTTTCTCGCAAATATCCGCGGTACGACGACACTGCCAGACAATGGCGTTATAGATAGGTTTACCGGTTTCACGCTCCCAGACGATGGTGGTTTCGCGCTGGTTGGTAATCCCGATCGCGGCAATTTCGTCGGAACTGATATCGGCTTTCGCCAGCACTTCTACCAGCGTAGAGCTTTGAGTCGCCCAAATTTCCATCGGGTCGTGTTCTACCCAACCGGCTTTCGGGTAGATTTGCTCGAATTCGCGTTGTGAAACGCTAACAATATTTGCATCGTGGTCCATTACGACCGCGCGGGAGCTGGTAGTGCCCTGGTCGAGCGCAACGATATATTTTTTTTCAGTCATGATTTTTGTCCCGTAGTCACATTACTGCGAAGCTTTTTGTTGAGTGTTGGCCGCGACGTCTTTCTCTTCAATCGCGCAGACATCGCACGGCAAATGGCGACCAATCAGTTTGCGATATGCCCATGCGCCCAAAATCGCGCCGGTAATCGGGCCAAACACCGGTACCAGGAAGTAAGGAATATCGCGACCGCCCGTGAAGGCAATCTCACCCCATCCAGCCATCCAGGCGAAGAGTTTCGGTCCGAAGTCACGTGCCGGGTTCATTGCAAAACCGGTCAGTGGTCCCATGGAGGCACCAATAACTGCGATCAATAAACCGATCAGCAGCGGCGCCAGTGGACCACGTGGCACACCGTTACCATCGTCGGTCAGTGCCAAAATCAGCCCCATCAGAATAGCGGTAATGACCATTTCAACTGCGAAGGCCTGCACAAAATTGATATGCGGGTTTGGATATGTTGAGAATGTCCCTGCCAGATTGAGGCTTTCAGCGCTACCGCGCACGATATGGTTGGTTTGTTCGAAATCGATGAAAAGATTGTAATAAAGCCCGTAAACCAAAGCCGCTGCGCAAAAGGCGCCGGCAATTTGTGAAATGATAAAAGGTACGACTTTACGCTTATCAAAGCAGGCAAACAGCCAAAGTGCGATTGTGACCGCCGGATTCAGGTGTGCACCAGAAACGCCTGCCGTCAGATAGATAGCCATCGCTACCCCCAGACCCCAGATGATACTGATTTCCCACTGCCCAAAAGTCGCCCCAGCGACTTTGAGTGCAGCAACACAGCCCACACCGAAGAAAATCAACAACCCGGTACCGAGGAATTCAGCAATGCACTGGCCTTTCAAGGTTGATGTTTGACTCATAATCGGATCCTGAAGAGAGATTAATGTTTATTGTGTGCGAGAAGGTCACTGACATCCCCGGAGCCCGGTAGGCACACTGTTAATTTATCGTTAACGAGCAAAAACGAGAAATATCGAAATTAAAATGTGTGTGCTGCATCAACAAAATGAGCGTTTTCGCGCCATAACGAGGTATTTGTAATACATAACTAGTGTGAGCTGAATCATTTCATTAACCAATATGTTAACACTTTTGAGCTATAGGGTGTTTGTCGCCAGGACAAGGATTAAAAGTGTTGCAAACCGCAATCTACGCGGGATGCTGCTGGACAGGGATGGCGCGGCTTCATACAATCGGTGCTAAGTAGAGAACGCGCGTTTTTATTAAGGCGTCACCGTTATCGGGACGAGGATTTTTATCCATCAACGCCTTGCAATTCAGGAGAGGTATGACGATGTCATTAGAAGTGTTTGAGAAACTGGAAGCAAAAGTACAGCAGGCGATTGATACCATCACGCTGTTGCAGATGGAAATCGAAGAGCTGAAAGAAAAAAACAACTCACTGTCGCAGGAAGTTCAGTCTGCACAGCAGCAGCGTGAAGAGCTGGAGCGTGAGAACAACAGCCTGAAAGAACAGCAGAGCGGCTGGCAGGATCGTCTGCATGCTCTCCTGGGGCGTATGGAAGAAGTCTAATTACGCTTTATCTTTCGCGCCGTAGCAGCGTTGGCTGTGCTCAGCTACCCCAGTCACGTAGTTTACTACGCTCCTGGGGATATCTTCGTTTGCCGCCTTGCTACAACACGAAATCTCTCGCGTAATTGGCTCTGCGTGTAGGCCGGATAAGGCGCAAGCCGCCATCCGGCGATCGGCGATAACGCATAAAAAAGGCACCGTAAGGTGCCTTTTTCGATTACTCGATATCGAGCGGGTCTTCGGAGAGGATCATCCCGGTATTGTCGGCGTACAGGTGGTCGCCGGAGAAGAACGTCACGCCACCGAAGTTGACGCGCACATCGCTTTCTCCAATGCCTTCACCTGCGGCACCCACCGGAATAGCGGCAATTGCCTGGATACCGATGTCCAGTTCTTCCAGATCGTCTACCTGGCGTACTGAACCGTAGATGACCAGACCTTCCCATTCATTCTGTACGGCCAGCCGCGCCAGTTCGGCATCAACCAGCGCACGACGGACAGAGCCGCCGCCATCGACCAGCAGAATGCGACCACGGCCATTTTGTTCGAGCAGATCGTACAGCAACCCGTTGTCCTCGAAACATTTTACCGTGGTGATTTGTCCGCCAAACGACGACCGTCCCCCAAAGTTAGAGAACAGTGGTTCCACGACGTTGACATCTTCCTGGTAGATGTCACAAAGCTCGGATGTATCGTATTTCATAGGCTCAACGTTCAGTTGCTGCGAGAATTTTTAGTATATCGCGCTATGTGTACTGTTGGCAAAATCATCAATTGTTAATTGATATTTGTCAGTTAAACAGACCACTGGCTTAGGAAAATTCCAACCACAAACAGCAGGTTAGTTAACAGTGCCGCTTTTACGGTGCGTTCCAGCATCGGACGCATTGCTGCCGGATCCATTTCACGCATTACGTATCGCGCCTGCTTAATCAGCAGCGGAGCGGCGAGGATGAACAGCCATCCCCACAGACTTTGCAGCGAAAACAGATTAAACAGCGCCAGGCAAACCAGCGTCCCCATCAGCAGGCAGGCATGGTAACGACGTGCATTCACGGCCCCCAGACGCACCACCAGCGTGTTTTTACCGTTCTCCCTGTCGCTGTTGATATCACGCAGGTTATTGACGTTGAGCACCGCGGTAGCCAGCAGACCGCAGGCGGTGGCTGGCAGGATCAGCGCGGGGATCAGCGTATGGGCCTGCAAATACCAACTGCCCATCACGCTCAGCCAGCCGAAGAAAACCAGCACGGAAATATCACCGAGGCCGATGTAGCCATAGGGGCGATTGCCGACGGTATAGGTGATCGCCGCGATAATCGACAAGCCACCGAGCACCAGGAAGCCGACAAAATCAGCCATCGTGTGGCAGGCCACCGCCACTAGTGCCAGGCCGGACAGGCAAATTAAGGCCACGGTGACCATTAATGCGCGCTTCATCTGCTGTTGGGTGATCACCCCTTTTTGCATGCCACGCAGCGGTCCAATGCGGTCAGGCTTGTCGCTGCCTTTGACAGCATCGCCATAGTCGTTTGCGAGATTGGACAGGATTTGCAGCAGCCCCGCCGTTATCAATGCCAGCAAAGCCACCAGCGGATCGAAATACCCTTGCCACCATGCTAATGCCGTACCGACGATGATCGCCGCGAAGGCGAGCGGTAAGGTCTTAGGTCGTAAACTTTCCAGCCAGGCTTGTGAGCGGCTAATTTGTTGTTGTTCAGTCATATTTAGCGCCAATAAAAATGGGGCTTTATCAGCCCCATCAACAGTGATGAAAATGCATTGAACGCGATTATAGGATAAAACGGCTCAGATCTTCATCTGCGACCAGCGCATCCAGATGTTTGCTCACATATTCGGCATCAATTGTGATGCTTTGGCCGTTTAAATCGCTCGCATCATAGGAAATATCTTCCATCAGACGCTCAAGCACGGTGTGCAGACGACGGGCACCGATGTTCTCGGTGGTTTCGTTGACCTGCCAGGCGGCCTGAGCAATGCGCTTAATGCCATCTTCCGTGAACTCAATATTAACGCCCTCAGTTGCCATCAGTGCTTTGTACTGGACGGTGATGGAGGCGTTAGGCTCAGTCAGGATACGCTCGAAATCGCTGGTGGTCAGTGCCTGCAATTCTACACGAATTGGCAGACGACCCTGCAGTTCCGGGATCAGGTCGGACGGTTTCGCCACCTGGAACGCGCCGGAAGCGATAAACAGAATGTGATCTGTTTTCACCATGCCGTGCTTGGTCGAGACGGTGCAGCCTTCGACCAGCGGCAGCAGGTCGCGCTGCACGCCTTCACGGGACACGTCCGGACCGGAGGATTCACCGCGCTTACAGATTTTGTCGATTTCGTCGATAAACACGATCCCGTGCTGCTCAACGGCGTCGATAGCGTCTTGCTTCAGTTCTTCCGGGTTTACTAGCTTCGCCGCTTCTTCTTCAATCAACAGCTTCATGGCTTCTTTGATTTTCAGCTTACGCGGTTTTTGTTTCTGGCCGCCCAGGTTCTGGAACATAGACTGCAGCTGGCTGGTCATCTCTTCCATGCCAGGAGGTGCCATAATTTCTACGCCCATCGGCGCAGCGGCGAGATCAATTTCAATCTCTTTGTCGTCCAGTTGGCCTTCACGCAGTTTTTTACGGAATGCCTGACGTGCAGCGGAAGGTTCCTGAGGCTGTTCAGACTGTCCCCAGTTATTTTTAGCTGGTGGGATCAGTACGTCGAGAATACGTTCTTCCGCCATTTCTTCGGCGCGGAAGCGGTTTTTCTCGATCGCCTGGACGCGGACCATTTTAATGGCAGCATCGGTCAGATCGCGGATGATGGAGTCAACTTCCTTACCCACATAGCCGACTTCGGTGAATTTCGTGGCTTCAACTTTGATGAACGGTGCGTTGGCTAGTTTTGCCAGACGACGGGCGATTTCGGTTTTACCGACGCCGGTTGGGCCAATCATCAGAATGTTTTTTGGCGTAACTTCATGGCGCAGCTCTTCGTCGAGCTGCATGCGGCGCCAGCGGTTACGCAGAGCAATCGCCACGGAACGCTTGGCGTTATCCTGGCCGATGATGTGTTTGTTCAGTTCGCTGACAATTTCGCGTGGGGTCATTTCAGACATGGGGGATCCTTACGCTTTGGAGTTCAATTCTTCGATGGTATGGAAGTGGTTGGTATAAATGCAGATATCCCCTGCAATATCCAACGCTTTCTCAGCAATCTCGCGGGCGCCAAGCTCGGTGTTTTCAAGCAGAGCACGTGCCGCAGCCTGGGCGTAGGGACCGCCGGAGCCGATGGCAATCAGATCGTTTTCTGGCTGAATGACATCGCCATTACCGGTAATGATGAGTGATGCAGTCTCATCGGCAACAGCCAGCAGCGCTTCGAGTTTGCGCAGCATACGGTCGGTACGCCAGTCCTTCGCCAGCTCAACGGCAGCTTTCACCAGGTGACCCTGATGCATTTCAAGTTTGCGTTCAAATAGTTCAAACAGCGTGAATGCATCCGCAGTGCCGCCCGCAAAGCCCGCGATGACTTTGTCGTTGTACAGACGGCGGACTTTTTTCACGTTGCCTTTCATTACGGTGTTACCCAGTGTGGCCTGACCATCACCGGCGATTACCACATGGCCGTTACGGCGTACGCTTACTATTGTTGTCACGAGCAGACCCCTTGGTTACAAATACGGAATTCAGGCCCCGCACAGATGTACGGGGCGTAATGCAAGTATAGATGGGGGGGATTTTGGGGGTTTCAACCCCCGGCAGACAGTCGAATACAGTTTGTGTGACCCGCTACTTTCAAACGGCTGATGGTGTTGTCAGCGTTTTCTTTGCCTTTGAGTGGGCCAATAACCACGCGATTCCAGCCGTTGTTGGTGGTAATACGGGAGTTAAAGCCCTCAAAAGCCAGCTGTGCACGCACGGTTTCTGCCTGTTCAGCCCCTTTAAACGACCCACACTGCACCATCCAGCGGCGCTCATCTTTTTTCTCAGCAGTCTGCTTCGGCACTTCGGTAATCGGTGCTGCTGGCTGCGTCTTCGGCTGAGCGGCAGCGGTATGTGCAGGCGTCTGCAGCAGATCCTGGTATGGCTGTTGGGCCGCAGGTTTGGGCTGCGTTTGACGAGGCTGCTGCACCGGCGCGGCTTGTGCGGTACGTGTTTGCTGCTGCTGAGGCTGCTCCGTTGCCCGAGGGCGTGGCTGCTGAGCCTGCTGCTGCGCGTTGCTCCATTGCTGTTGCTGCACCTGACGCTGACGCTGCAGCGTTTGCTGGCGCTGCGCAGGCGTTTGCTCATTCCACGGAACTTCGTTGAGCTGAGTAGGCTGCTGACGCATATCAGCCTGCATTTGCGCCAGCAACTGGCGCTGCTCATTGGTCAGCTGATCGGCATTCAGCACTTCACCGCCCGCAGAGGGTTCGGTTGGTGCACGCACGCCTGGTTGACGGCTTTCAAGTTCTTTGATGTATCGCCAGCGTTCTTCCGGCTTCGGCGGAATGCCATTGCCGGTAACTTTCTGGTTTTGCAGCGTCTCGGACTCTTCTTTCTTGTGATGCGTAATGAAGTACAGACCACCGATAAAGGTCACGAGTACGGCTGCTGCAATAGCGACCATCGCGGGTGAAACCGCAGGCGTATTGCGTTGCTTATTCCGTGAGGTGCTCTTTTTGCGCCGCGAAGGTGCCGGTTGGCCGCGACGTACATAATCTCGTTGTGCCACTATCGTTTCGCTGTATTTATTCGTTCGTCAGCCCGCCATGTTACTTAAGCGGCGGGCCTTTGACCAGACAGGGGAGTCCGAAAGCACTTTACTTTACGTCAGTGCCCGGGTGGTGCCCCGAATAATGAGTTCACAGTCCAGTAAACGTGACCCGCTGCTGACATTTTGCCCCTGGAGTTGATCGAGCAGTAACAGCATAGCCTCACGTCCGATATCGAAACGCGGCTGTGCGACGGTTGTCAGCGGTGGATCACAATATTCCGTCAGTGAAATGTTATCAAAGCCAATAATCGACAGGTCGTCAGGCACTTTCAGTCCCTGGCGTTTGGCGTAGGAAAGTGCGCCCAGCGCCATGACGTCGCTGTGGCAAAAGACGGCTGTCGGTGGTTGAGGCTGTTCAAGCAGTTGTTTTAGCGCGTTAGCCCCCGCTTCGTAGGTAAAATCGCCGCGCGCAATAAAATGCGGATCGACGGTAATCCCACTGCGACGTAACGCCTGAACGTAACCTTGCAGGCGATAGTGGCACAGTGGCATATCTTCTGGTCCGGCGATACAGCCGATGCGTTTGTGCCCCAACTCCAGCAGATAGTTCATCGCGTTAAAGGCGGCGGTGAGGTTATCAATGTGAACGGTGGGCAGTTCCAGCTCAGGCGCGAACTCATTGGACATCACCATCGGTGGTAAATTGCGCTGTTCTTCTACGCTGGCATCAAATGGCAGGCGTGAGCTGAGCAGCACCATGCCGTCAATTTGCTTGGTAATAATGAGGTTAAGAAAGGTCTTTTCCTGCTGGTTCTGATGCGCGCAATCGCCGATCAGCACCAGATAACCCTGCTCGGCGGCGGTGACTTCAATGCCGCGAATGACTTCGCTGAAAAAGGGATCGCAAATATCCGGGACGATGACCAGGATGGTACGTGATTCATTACGCTTAACGTTGCGGCCCATTGACTGCGGTAAATATCCTACTTCCAGAGCGGCCTGCTCAACCTTGTTACGGGTTGACTGAGAGACTTTGTCTGGATTCATCAATGCACGGGAAACGGTTGCCGTGGAGACCTTCGCCTTCAGGGCAACATCTTTCATCGTTGCGGCAGTGACCTGCTTGTTCGGTTTCACTCTTTCTCCTCGCCAGGGCGCTGCTGGTGCAGCTCTGTCCCTGGGTAACCTTCATCTGAAACATTTTTATCAGATAGTGAATCGAAGCAGTTACAGAATTTTCATAAAAAGTGTGATGGATATTTAATTTTACGATCCGCCTCGCATCATGAGGGCTTATCCCTCAATGGGATCGACATCCAGCACCCATTTGACCTTGCGTGCTTCGGGCAGGGTATTGATCAACGCCAGCGTGCCGCTGACGATATGCTGCAGTCGAATGCGTGACGGATGTTGCAACAAAATTTGCCAGCGATAGCGACCGCCACGTTTGGGCGCCAGCGCGGGAACCGGGCCCAATACCCACAGCTTATCGTCGGCCAGCGGGCTGGCCTGAATCAGATTACGTAACTGTTGTAAAAACAGCGGTGCCTGCTGGTTGTTGTGATCTTCAGCCCGCACGATCACGTGGCTGGTCCACGGTGGGAGCTGCAACGTTTGTCGCTCGGCCAGTGCCTGCTCGGCAAAGGCGTCATAGCCTTTATGCAATAAGGTTTGCAGCAACGGATGTTCAGGGTGATGCGTCTGCAATACCACTTCGCCCTGTTTCCCTGCACGTCCTGCGCGCCCGGATACCTGGGTATAGAGCTGGGCAAAGCGCTCTGCGGAGCGGAAGTCAGCAGAGAATAATGCCCCATCCACATCCAGCAGCGCCACCAGCGTGACGTCCGGGAAGTGGTGGCCTTTCGCCAACATTTGCGTCCCGATAAGAATGCGTGCTCCGCCGCGATGGACCTCCGCCAGATGCTGCTCAAGCGCCCCTTTACGGCTGGTGGTATCGCGATCGATACGTGAAATCGGCACGCCGGGAAAGAACGGCGCTAAGGCCTGTTCGAGCTGCTCGGTGCCGAGTCCAACCGGTACCATATGCGTAGAGCCGCAGGAGGGGCACTGACGCGGTATCGGGCGCTGGCTGTCGCAGTGGTGGCAGCGCAGATGATGCTGCGCCTGATGCAGCGTGTAGTAGTGATCGCAGCGTGGACATTCAGCAATCCAGCCGCAGTCGTGGCACAACAACGCAGGGGCAAAACCCCGGCGATTAAGAAACAAGATAACCTGGTTATCAGCCTGCAGATGCTGACGCATGCGGGCGATCAGCGCCGGGGCCAGTCCGGCCTGTACCTGCTGACCTTTCAGATCCAGCACGTGCTGCGTCGCAGGACGGGCATTTCCGGCGCGACGCGTCAGGCGCAACATGCGATATTTTTTTTGTCGTACGTTGCACAGCGTTTCCAGCGCCGGTGTGGCTGAGCCGAGGATAATCGGGATCTGCTCGCTGTGCGCACGGTAAACCGCCAGGTCGCGGGCGTGATAGCGCCAGCCTTCCTGCTGTTTATAGGAGCTGTCATGTTCTTCGTCGATGACAATTACGCCGAGGTTTTTAAACGGGGTGAACAGCGATGAGCGGGTACCGATGACAATTGCTGCTTCACCGTTTTTTGCTTTCAGCCATGCAGAAAGACGTTCGCTGTCATTTAAACCAGAGTGCAGGACTTCGACCGGAGCATTGAAGCGTTCACGAAAGCGGGCGATGGTTTGCGGCGTCAGGCCTATTTCCGGCACCATCACCAGCGCCTGCTTGCCCTGAGCGAGGACGTTTTCCAGTACGCTTAAATAGACTTCCGTTTTGCCAGAGCCTGTGACGCCGGCGAGTAGCCAGGCGCTAAAGCTGTCCGATGCGCTGTGAATAGCTCCAACGGCGGTGGCTTGTTCGGTATTCAGCCTTAAACGCTCGCCAGAGACGGCGTAGTGCGTGCGCCAGTCACTGAATCCAGGCGTTTCGCTTGCCAGGGAGCACAGACCTTTTTTGCGTAGCGCCTGCAATGCCGCATCATTAAATTCGAGGTCGGCCACCTGATCCCGCCAGATTTTTCCCTGTCGCAGTGCTGCCAGCGCCTGCTGCTGCTTCGGTGAGCGTTTCAGGTTGTTCAGGTCAGTGGCATGGCCTTCTTCGGTGGCAAACCAGTACCACATTGGCGTGTTGGTGGCGGGACGCCCCTGGCGCAGTAGCATCGGCAGGGCGTGAAACAGCACGTCACCAATGGGATGATGGTAATAATCTGCGGCCCACAGCAGTAAGCGCCAGACGGAGGTCGAATAGACCGGTTCGCTGTCCAGCACCTCAATGACCGCTTTTAGTTCGCTCCGCGGCAGTTCGCTGTTCTCGCTAACTGACAGGACAATGCCAATGCGTTCTTGCTGTTTGCCAAAGGGTACACGCACGCGACACCCGGCTTTGGCGCTCATACCTTCCGGTAAGAGGTAGTCAAAGGTGCGGGGTAGCGGGACGGGTAAGGCAACGTGAGCAACGGGCATTGAATCATCCTGACTTGAATTCTGGCGGGTTAGTATACACATTAGTGAGGAGCGGAATGCGGATCAGTTTGCATGAGCAGGCTAATTTCTGTATGATTCGCCGCCTTTGATGCAAATTGATTGCGTCAAATACTGACCATTACCCGAGAGTTTCGCGCAGCTGGAAGGCGGCAAGCGAGCGAATCTCTGGGAGCATAGTGAACTATGTGACCAGAGTGAGTGAACGCAGGCAACGCATCAGCAGTGTGAAAGGTGACGGGGAATAATTAACATCGCGTGGTGTCTGGCGTTAGGGCTGGAAGAGCGACGCGGCCTTAACTGAGGTTCTCCCCATGAAAAAAGATATTCATCCGAAATACGAAGAAATTACTGCAAACTGCTCTTGCGGTAACGTCATGAAAATCCGCTCTACCGTTGGTCACGATCTGAACCTCGACGTGTGCGGTAAATGCCACCCGTTCTATACTGGCAAACAGCGTGATGTTGCTACCGGTGGCCGTGTTGACCGCTTCAACAAGCGTTTCAGCGTACCGGGTACCAGCAAATAAGTTTTTTGCTGTCGGAAAAAAGCGCCGTAAGGCGCTTTTTTTGTACCTGTGAATCAGTGCTGAAATATGTATGCTTGCGGTGAATGTAAAACAAATGCATAAATAAAACGGTGTTTTTATTTTATCGGTAGAATGTTTCTATTGGTGATCTTTATCGTTTTTATCTTTACGTCTTTGCCACTGATTTGAGTTTTTGGCAAAATTTAAAAGGTTTTGTCCCTCCAGCTTAAATACAATTTTTGGGAAATCTAAAATTATTCATAGATCCAATTTGATTATCCTTTTTAGGGAGATCATATGGATTCATTCCTTAATTGTTTATGGGAAGGGACGTTTATGAAATTAAACTCCGCATTATTACTTATTCCATTATTCTCTGCAGCTGCACACGCAGGTTATGTTGATTACCGCCATGAATATTATGACGATGGCCGTAACTATGACCGTGTTTATATGTCTCACCGTTTTGCTACCGGTTTTGGTGTGGCAGTCGAAGCTATCTCACGTTCCGATGACTCGCAATCGAATGATGCGTGGAACAATATGGAAAGTAACGGCAACGAGTATACAGCAAGCTATCAATTTACTTCGCAGGGGCTTACCTGGCAGCCGGGTATTGCAATCGAGACTGGCGATAACATCACGATTTATAAGCCTTATATTCGCGTGCAGTATAACATCAATGACAACTGGTGGACCGCGTTCCGCTATCGTCAAGAGTACATGCGTAGAAACACGGAGGGTAAAGATGACCGTATGGTTTATCGCCCTGAAGCCTGGGTTGGTTATAACATCAATAACTGGATGTTTGAACTGAACGGCATTTATAAAATTGCCGATAGTGAAGATTTATATAACAACAAAAGCGAAGATTATGAGTATAACTTCCGGGTTGCTTATAACATAGGTTCCTGGGTTCCTTTTGTTGAAATCGGTAATGTTTCATCAGGTTATAACACAACAACGACAGACGATCGTCAGACCCGTTATCGTGTCGGTCTCGGTTATAACTTCTGATCGCTAATACTCTTCTCATCGGTTTATTACGCTGAGTATCGGGATATAAGCATAATTTGCGTGAATAGTGTATCTAAGGAGTTGACATCATGTCCAATGATGGAACTATGATTAGAAGCAATAGCAGTATTGCCGTCAGACCTTTCGGATTCAGAGATAAAATTGGTTATTTATGTGGTGACCTGGGAACCTGTTTTATTCTTGGGTTAGTGAATAGCTTTTTAATGATTTATTACACCAACGTACTCGGTGTTTCTGGCGTTATTGTTGGCTCACTTTATTTTGTGACCAAACTCTTTGATGCGTTTGTCGATGTTGGCGTAGGGCGCTTATGTGATACGTCTAAACTGACGGCGTACGGGCGTTTTAACCCTTGGGTACGCCGCATGAAGTATCCATTCTGTATCATTGCGGTCGTCCTGTTTCTGCCGTTTGTACAAGACTTTTCTTATACGGCGAAAATTATCTACATCTGCATCTCCTATTTCATTTACGGCTCACTGCTATCGACTGTGAGTATTCCTTATGGTGCCATGTCTGCGGCGATTAGCTCTAACCCGGAAGATCGCGTATCGCTTTCAACCTACCGCAGCGTTGGGTCCGCAATCGGCGGCGGGGCAACCGGCTTTTTTATTCCTATCCTGATGTACACCACTCTGGTGGACGGAAGCCAGGTGATTTCCGGGCAGCACTTCTTCTGGATCGCCATTGGTTGCGCAATACTGGGCTTTATCTTTTTAACGCTGACCTGCCATTTAACGACGGAACGCGTGCGGGTGGAAAGAAAAGATAGCATGCCCGTGTCGGTGCTTCTGAAAGGGTTGATACGCAATAAAGCATTGATTGTTTTAGTTGTTGTGGATCTGCTGATCGTGATTAATCAGGGGCTTTCCGGCACCAATATGACCTACCTGTTTAATGACTATTTCCACAATAAAGAGGCGATGTCTGTCGCGTTACTGTTTACCTTTGGTTCCTTGATTTTGCTGGCGCCCTCGGCATCCTGGCTCACTAAGCGATTTGGTAAGAAAGAAGCCAGCGTAGGTGCGCTGCTCTTTTCGGTGGTCATGTACGTGATCATGTACTTCACCCATATCACCGACGCGAAAGTCTATTTGGTTTTCCTGTTCCTGGCGACGCTGGGGGCGGGGTTATTCAACCTGATGATTTGGGCATTCATGACCGATGTTTGCGACTACCACCAGTATGTCACCGGCGATCGTGAGGATGGTACCGTTTATGGTGTGAACTTCTTTGCCCGCAAGGTGGGTCAGGCGTGCGCAGGGGCCATTGGCGGTTTTATGCTGGCGATCATTGGTTATCAATCGTCATCAACGGGCGGTGCGGTGCAAACCAGCATTGTGCAGGAAAATATTTATACGATGGCGAATCTCTTGCCGGCTTTATGCTTGTTTTTGGCGGCGGTCGTGCTGATTTATTTCTATCCGTTGAACCGTAAAGAAACGCTCAAAATGGAAGAAACATTGAACAAGCTCAATGGTATTAGTAAGTAACGTCGTGAAGGTATGAGGCTCTGTATCGCGCGTTATGCGTTAGGATAAACAGGACGAGAAGAGGCGGGAGCAGTCCCGCGTCTTCTCATCTTTTGCAACGTCAGCCGCCGTTTTAACTAGTTAGTACTCCCACGTCTCCGGGTTGATCCCCAGTTCACGCATAATTACCTTGGCTTCTTCCGGGATTTCATCACTGCGCTCTTTGCGCAGATCGTCATCGTTGGGTAACGGTTGTCCGGTAAAGGCATGCAGAAACGCTTCACACAGCAGTTCGCTGTTGGTGGCGTGGCGCAGGTTGTTCACCTGACGACGCGTGCGTTCATCGGTAAGGATCTTTAACACCTTCAGAGGAATGGAAACCGTAATCTTTTTGACTTGCTCACTCTTCTTACCGTGCTCAGCGTATGGGCTGATATATTCGCCGCTCCATTCAGCCATGAGATACTTAATCCTCTTTGTCATTAAATTTGAGGCCAGAACCTGAGCCCGGACCATAACTGTGCGTAGTTTATCGTAGTGGCGCGGCCCTGACACGAAGTTAGCCGACGCAGATGTACGCTAATGCATATAATTTTAACGGCTATTTTGAATTTGCTCAATCTATACGCAAAGAAGTTTAGATGTCCAGATGTATTGACGGCTATTGTAACAATGATTACTCTGGGGTCTGACTATTCACCGGCTCAGCCAGGAACTCCTCAATATGACGCGTAAACAGGCCACCATCGCAGTGCGTAGCGGATTAAATGACGACGAGCAGTACGGTTGCGTTGTCCCGCCGATTCACCTTTCAAGCACCTATAATTTTACCGGATTCAACGAGCCTCGGGCCCATGACTATTCACGTCGCGGTAACCCGACGCGTGATGTTGTCCAGCGTGCGCTGGCGGAGCTGGAAGGCGGTGCGGGCGCGGTGCTGACCAGTACCGGGATGTCGGCAATTCATCTGGTAACTACGGTGTTCCTGAAGCCGGGCGACCTGCTAGTGGCGCCGCACGACTGTTACGGCGGCAGCTATCGCCTGTTTGACAGTCTGGCGAAGCGTGGGTGTTATCGCGTGCTGTTTGTCGATCAAGGCAATGAAGCCGCGCTGAAGGCCGCGTTGGCGGAGAAACCGACGTTGGTGCTGGTAGAAAGCCCAAGTAATCCGCTGTTACGCGTGGTCGATATTGCGAAAATCTGCCAGTTGGCGCGTGAGGCTGGCGCGGTAAGCGTCGTTGATAACACGTTTTTAAGCCCGGCACTGCAAAATCCACTGGCATTGGGCGCCGATCTGGTGTTGCATTCATGCACGAAATATTTAAATGGTCACTCAGATGTCGTGGCTGGCGTGGTGATTGCAAAAGATCCAGAACTGGTCACTGAGCTGGCATGGTGGGCGAATAATATTGGCGTCACCGGCGGCGCATTTGATAGTTATCTGCTGTTGCGCGGCCTGCGTACGCTGTCACCTCGTATGGAGGTGGCACAACGCAACGCCCAGGCGATTGTCGACTATTTGCAAACCCAGCCGCTGGTGAAAAAACTGTATCACCCGTCACTGCCGGATAATCAGGGGCATGAAATTGCCGCGCGTCAGCAAAAAGGCTTTGGCGCGATGTTGAGTTTTGAACTGGATGGTGATGAGCAAACGCTGCGCGACTTCCTTGGCGGGTTATCATTGTTTACGCTGGCAGAATCACTGGGGGGCGTCGAAAGCCTGATCTCCCATGCCGCGACCATGACCCACGCGGGGATGGCACCAGAAGCACGTGCTGCTGCCGGCATTTCTGAGACGCTGCTGCGTATCTCCACCGGTATTGAAGATGGCGAAGATTTAATTGCCGACCTGGAAAATGGCTTCCGGGCTGCAAACAAGGGGTAAACATGAGTGTGATTGCGCAGGCAGGGGCGAAGGGTCGTCAACTGCACAAATTTGGTGGTAGTAGTCTGGCTGACGTGAAATGTTATTTACGTGTCGCAGGCATTATGGCTGAGTACTCTCAGCCTGACGACATGATGGTTGTTTCCGCGGCGGGCAGTACCACTAACCAGTTGATTAGCTGGCTGAAGTTAAGCCAGACCGATCGCCTTTCTGCGCATCAGGTTCAGCAGGCGTTACGCCGCTATCAGAGCGAGCTTATTAGCGGTCTGTTACCACCAGACGTGGCCGATGGGCTGATTGGTGAGTTTATTCACGATCTGGAGCGCCTGGCCGGTTTACTCGACGGCGGCATCAACGATACGGTCTACGCTGAAGTAGTCGGGCATGGTGAAGTGTGGTCAGCGCGTCTGATGTCTGCCGTACTTAACCAGCAGGGTCTGGAATCTGCCTGGCTGGATGCGCGCGAGTTTTTGCGCGCGGAACGCGGCGCTCAACCGCAGGTGGATGAAGGCCTTTCGTATCCCTTACTGCAACAGCTGTTGGCGCAGCATCCGGGGAAACGCCTGGTGGTGACCGGATTTATCAGCCGCAGTAATGCGGGCGAAACGGTGCTGTTGGGGCGTAACGGTTCTGACTACTCCGCGACCCAGGTTGGCGCACTGGCGGGTGTTTCCCGCGTGACTATCTGGAGCGATGTCGCCGGGGTGTACAGCGCGGATCCGCGCAAAGTAAAAGATGCGTGTTTGCTGCCGTTGCTGCGCCTTGATGAAGCCAGCGAACTGGCGCGTCTGGCGGCACCGGTTCTCCATGCCCGTACCTTACAGCCGGTTTCCGGCAGCGATATTGATCTCCAGTTGCGCTGTAGCTATACGCCGGAGCAAGGATCGACGCGCATTGAACGCGTGCTGGCTTCCGGTACCGGGGCGCGTATTGTCACCAGCCATGACGACGTTTGCCTGATTGAGTTCCAGGTGCCCACAGGTCAGGACTTTAAGCTGGCTTACAAAGATATCGACCAGATTTTAAAACGTGCACAGGTGCGTCCGCTGGCGGTGGGTGTGCATCCTGATCGCCAACTGCTGCAATTTTGCTACACCTCTGAAGTCGCTGACGGCGCGCTGAAAATTCTTGATGAAGCAGGCCTGCCGGGCGAGCTGCGTTTGCGTCAAGGCCTGGCGTTGGTGGCGATGGTGGGTGCTGGGGTGACGCGTAACCCGCTGCACTGCCACCGTTTCTGGCAACAACTGAAGGGCCAGCCGGTTGAGTTTACCTGGCAGTCAGAAGAGGGTATCAGCCTGGTTGCCGTGCTGCGTACTGGCCCGACCGAAAGCCTGATCCAGGGTCTGCACCAGTCAATTTTCCGCGCTGAAAAACGCATCGGCCTGGTGCTGTTTGGCAAGGGGAATATCGGTTCTCGCTGGCTGGAGCTGTTTGCTCGTGAGCAGAGCACGCTGTCTGCGCGTACCGGTTTTGAATTCGTGCTGGCAGGCGTGGTGGATAGCCGCCGTAGCCTGCTGAATTACGAAGGACTGGACGCCAGCCGCGCGTTAGCCTTCTTTGATGATGAAGCGGTAGAGCAGGATGAAGAATCCTTGTTCCTGTGGATGCGCGCGCACCCGTATGACGATTTAGTCGTGCTGGACGTCACCGCCAGTGAACAACTGGCGGATCAGTATCTGGATTTCGCCAGCCACGGTTTTCACGTGATTAGCGCCAATAAATTGGCTGGCGCAAGCACGAGTAATAAGTATCGCCAAATCCACGACGCCTTTGAGAAAACCGGTCGTCACTGGCTGTATAACGCCACTGTCGGTGCCGGATTGCCGATCAATCATACCGTACGGGATCTGATTGACAGCGGAGACACCATTTTGTCGATCAGTGGGATCTTCTCCGGCACGCTGTCGTGGCTGTTCCTGCAATTTGACGGTTCTGTTCCGTTTACCGATCTGGTGGATCAGGCGTGGCAGCAGGGGCTGACCGAGCCAGACCCGCGCGTTGACCTTTCTGGTAAAGATGTGATGCGCAAGCTGGTGATCCTGGCGCGTGAAGCGGGCTACGACATCGAGCCGGACCAGGTTCGCGTGGAGTCACTGGTACCTGCGCACTGTGAAGAAGGCTCTATTGACCATTTCTTTGAAAATGGCGATGAGCTGAATGAGCAGATGGTTCAGCGGCTGGAGGCCGCCCGTGAAATGGGGCTGGTACTGCGCTACGTGGCACGTTTCGATGCCAACGGCAAAGCGCGTGTGGGGGTGGAAGCGGTCCGTCCTGAGCACCCGCTGGCGGCGCTGCTGCCGTGCGATAACGTGTTCGCCATCGAAAGCCGCTGGTACCGCGATAACCCGCTGGTGATCCGTGGGCCGGGGGCGGGTCGTGATGTGACCGCCGGGGCGATTCAGTCGGATATTAATCGTCTGGCGCAGTTGCTGTAGGGTGTGTGTTGCCGGATGGCGCTACGCTTATCCGGCCTACGTAGTAAGGGTAATGCTGTGTAGGCCGGATAAGATGCGCAAGCATCGCCATCCGGCATCTTTACTGTTTCGCAAACACCTCTTTTGCGGCGAACAGCCCGTTCAGCGCAGCGGGAAAGCCTGCGTATACTGCCATCTGCATAATCACTTCAGTAATCTCCTCCTGCGTTAATCCCACGTGCAGTGCGGCGGCAATGTGCACCTTTAGCTGCGGTGTGGCGTTACCTAACGCGCCAGGTGCGGCGTGGAAAACTGGACGCGGCTAGTGTGGCGCTGCCGCTGGAGGCTACTGGACTCACCGTGATCCCGCTCGCCTGTCTGCATTGAAGAGCCGCTGGAGCATGATGTTCTGCTTGCGCGTATTGCGCGTGGCGAGGGGGTGAGCCTGTTTCCGGCATCGTTTGCAGCTATCCAGCGGCAGGGGGTGGTGTTTCGTCCGCTATGCGACACGGAATTGTGCATCACTGTCGGACTGGTATTACCGACTGAACAAGAATCTCGCCTGCAATGGCTTCCTTTATTACTCTCGGCGTCCTTCCTTTCTGCACGTTAAAGTGAATTATTTTCATCTTCACTGAGTATTCCTCACCTTTCACGATGATTTTTATGTTGACGTTACGGCGCTTTTCCGTCATTTTTACATCTAGACGTCTAAACGTATAGCAGTTCACAACACAACATATAACGACAAAAGATTGATGAGGTAAGGTATGAGCTTTTTTCACGCCAACCAGCGGGAAGCCCTGAATCAGAGCCTGGCTGAAGTCCAGGGTCAGATTAACGTTTCGTTTGAGTTTTTCCCGCCGCGCACCAGTGAAATGGAGCAAACACTGTGGAACTCAATCGATCGCCTGAGCAGTCTGAAGCCCAAGTTTGTCTCCGTGACCTACGGCGCAAACTCCGGTGAGCGTGACCGCACGCACAGCATCATTAAGGGGATTAAGGATCGCACCGGTCTTGAAGCGGCCCCGCATCTGACCTGTATTGATGCTACTCGCGACGAGCTGCGAATTATCGCTCAGGATTACTGGAACAACGGGATTCGTCATATTGTGGCCCTGCGCGGCGACCTGCCGCCAGGCAGTGGCAAACCGGATATGTACGCCGCCGATCTGGTTGGGTTACTCAAAGAAGTGGCAGACTTTGATATCTCTGTTGCGGCCTATCCGGAAGTCCACCCGGAAGCGAAAAGCGCCCAGGCCGATCTGCTCAACCTGAAGCGTAAGGTCGACGCCGGAGCGAATCGCGCGATCACCCAGTTTTTCTTCGACGTGGAAAGCTATCTGCGTTTTCGTGACCGCTGCGTAACTGCAGGTATCGATGTGGAAATTATCCCGGGTATCCTGCCGGTCTCTAATTTTAAGCAGGCGAAAAAATTCGCTGACATGACCAACGTGCGCATCCCTTCCTGGATGTCGACGATGTTTGACGGTCTGGATGATGATGCGGAAACCCGCAAGCTGGTGGGCGCTAACATTGCCATGGACATGGTGAAGATTTTAAGCCGTGAAGGGGTGAAAGATTTCCATTTCTATACGCTCAATCGCGCCGAGATGAGCTACGCGATATGCCATACGCTGGGCGTCAGGCCTGCTTAATTGTAACATCAGCCCTCTACGGAGGGCTTTTTGTTGATCATTTTGATCTACATCTCTGTAACTAAAAATATAAAAGGATTTAGCTATCGAATCTGTGGGTTTTTTCGACTATATCTTATCTCTGGTGGTGTATATCGTAGCTAGAACACTGTAAAGGGAGCATATAGATGAGCATGTCCGACGATAGCCAAAACGCATCAACTGCCGGTAAGTGTCCTTTCCATCAAGGCGGTCACGATCCCAGCGCGGGAGCAGGAAGAAATAACCGCGACTGGTGGCCGAATCAACTCCGCGTAGACCTTTTGAACCAACACTCCAACCGTTCGAACCCATTGGGTGAAGATTTCAATTACCGCAAAGAATTTAGCAAACTCGACTATTCTGCCCTGAAAGGGGATCTCAGAGCCCTCCTGTCCGAATCTCAACCGTGGTGGCCCGCTGACTGGGGCACGTATGCCGGTTTGTTTATCCGTATGGCATGGCACGGCGCAGGGACCTATCGCTCCATTGATGGACGCGGTGGCGCAGGTCGCGGACAGCAGCGTTTTGCACCACTGAACTCCTGGCCAGACAACGTGAGCCTGGATAAAGCCCGTCGTTTGTTGTGGCCTGTTAAGCAAAAATATGGTCAGAAAATTTCCTGGGCCGACCTGTTTATCCTCGCGGGTAACGTGGCGCTGGAAAACTCCGGCTTCCGTACCTTTGGCTTTGGTGCCGGTCGTGAAGACGTATGGGAACCGGATCTTGATGTGAACTGGGGTGACGAAAAAGCCTGGTTGACGCACCGCCATCCGGAAGAGCTGGCGAAAGCCCCGCTGGGTGCGACTGAGATGGGACTTATCTACGTGAACCCGGAAGGGCCGGATCACAGCGGCGAACCGCTTTCCGCGGCAGCAGCGATTCGTGCCACCTTCGGCAACATGGGGATGAATGACGAAGAAACCGTGGCGCTGATTGGCGGTGGTCATACGTTGGGTAAAACCCACGGTGCAGGTCCTGCATCGCACGTCGGCCCCGATCCAGAATCAGCACCGATTGAGGCCCAGGGCTTAGGTTGGGCCAGCAGCTACGGCAGCGGTGTGGGCGCAGACAACATCACCTCCGGTCTGGAAGTGGTCTGGACGCAAACGCCGACCCAGTGGAGCAACTATTTCTTCGAGAACCTGTTCAAATACGAATGGGTACAGACCCGCAGCCCGGCCGGTGCTATCCAGTTTGAAGCGGTCGATGCCCCTGAAATTATTCCGGATCCGTTTGATCCGTCGAAAAAACGTAAGCCGACGATGCTGGTTACCGATCTGACGCTGCGTTTTGATCCGGAATTCGAGAAGATCTCCCGTCGTTTCCTCAACGATCCGCAGGCGTTTAACGAAGCCTTTGCCCGCGCATGGTTTAAGCTGACGCACAGGGATATGGGGCCAAAATCACGTTACATTGGACCAGAAGTCCCGCAGGAAGATCTGATTTGGCAGGATCCGCTGCCGCACGCGTTCTTCAACCCAAGCGAAGAAGATATCCTTAACCTGAAGGCGACCATTGCGGCTTCCGGGCTTTCCGTGGGCGAGTTGGTGTCGGTGGCATGGGCTTCTGCGTCAACGTTCCGCGGGGGCGATAAACGCGGCGGGGCTAACGGGGCGCGTCTGGCGCTGAATCCGCAACGCGGCTGGGAGGTGAATGCGACGGCAGCCCGTGTTCTGCCGGTGCTGGAAGGTATTTATAAATCGGCGCATACCGCCTCGTTAGCCGATATCATCGTGCTGGCAGGCGTCGTTGGTGTAGAGAAGGCGGCAAGCGCGGCAGGTGTCAGTATCAATGTACCTTTTGCGCCGGGTCGTGTGGATGCGCGTCAGGATCAGACTGATATTGAGATGTTTGACCTGCTCAAGCCGATTGCCGATGGTTTCCGTAATTATCGTTCCCGTCCTGAGGTTTCGACCACCGAGTCGCTGCTGATCGATAAAGCGCAGCAACTGACGTTAACCCCGCCGGAAATGACCGTGCTGGTGGGCGGTATGCGTGTGCTGGGAACAAACTTCGATGGTAGCCAGCATGGCGTCTTTACCGATCGCCCAGGCGTGCTCAGCACTGACTTCTTTGTCAATCTGCTGGATATGCGTCATGAGTGGAAGGCGGTTGATGCGTCACAGGAGCTGTTTGAAGGTCGCGACCGTCTGAGCGGCGAAGTGAAGTACACGGCAACCCGCGCTGACCTGGTGTTTGGCTCTAACTCGGTCCTGCGTGCTGTGGCTGAAGTGTATGCCTGCAGCGATGCCCACGAGAAGTTTGTGAAAGACTTTGTCGCGGCATGGGTGAAAGTGATGAATCTGGACCGTTTCGACTTGCTGTAAAGCAAGAGGCCGGATGGCATACAGAAAATCCCCGCAATTGCGGGGATTTTTATTGGCCGTTAGGCATGGCCGGATAAGGCGAAGCCGCCATCCGGTCAAACCGTGCTTATTCCCACTCTTGCAGGAATCGCTGACCGTACTGATCTGCCACCAACAGCGCGGCGTAAACCTGATCAGGCGTGGCTCCGCCAGGCATGTTGTGAATGGTTTCGCCTTCGGCACAGGCTGCTTCGGCCACGATGCGCATTTTGGCCGGAATATCCTGCTTGATATCCAGTTGGGCAAGGGTGATTGGCAGACCAACGGAGTGGCACAGTGCCGCCACGGTTTCAATTTCTTCTACCGGCGCATTTTCCAGTACTAACTGCGTTAACGTACCGAATGCCACTTTTTCACCGTGATAATAGTGATGTGCATCCGGGATGGCCGTCAGGCCGTTGTGAATAGCATGTGCTGCGGCCAGCCCACCGCTTTCAAAACCGACGCCGCTCAGGTAGGTGTTGGCTTCAATCACGCGCTCCAGCGCTGGGGTCACCACGTGCTGCTCGGCGGCCAGCATCGCTTTTTCGCCTTCTTCGATCAGCGTGTTGTAGCACAGCTCGGCTAGCGCCAGTGCCGCCTGAGTACACTGACCACCGGCCATGGTGGTGGCGCCGCTGCGTGAACAGGCGCGGGCTTCAAACCAGGTTGCCAGCGCATCGCCAATGCCGGCGGCAAGTAAACGAGCCGGTGCCCCCGCGACAATTTTGGTATCCACAATGACCCGGTCCGGGTTGTTCGGCAGCAGCAGATAGCGATCGAACTCACCTGCATCGGTGTAAATTACCGACAGCGCGCTGCAGGGGGCATCGGTTGAGGCAATGGTCGGTGCAATGGCAACCGGCACGCCCATAAAGTGGGCCAGTGCTTTGGCGGTATCCAGCGTTTTACCGCCACCAATGCCTAATACCGCGCCACACTGCGCTTGTTCCGCGACGCCGCGCAGGCGATCGATTTCGTTTTGTGAACATTCGCCGCCAAACGGGGCGATTTCCAGCGCCAGACCGGCATCCTGGAAGCTTTTTTCCAGGGCGGGTTGGGCAAAGCCTAAGACAAATTTGTCTCCAACAACCAGCCAGCGTTCCGCCAGCGGTTTGAGGTAACTGCCAAGACGAGTAATAACATCGGCACCCTGGATGTATTTACCCGGTGATTGAATAATGCGATCCATACGTTATCTCCTTAAAGAGTGATCCGACCAAATGCGTTGTTCCAGTCCTGCTCAAACTTCTCTATTGCAGACTCTACCGCAGGGGTATTGAGCATTTGTTGCGCTACATCTAATGGCAGGGTGATTGCTTCACATCCTGCCAGTAAGCAATCCAGCGCCTGGCGTGGCGTTTTAAAGCTGGCTGCCAGCACCATGCTGTTTGGCGCATGCAGCTCCAGCAATGTTTGCAGTTCCTGTACCGTGCGGATACCGTCTCCGCCCTGGGCGTCAACACGGTTCACATAAGGGGCGACATATTTTGCTCCCGCCAGCGCGGCCAGCAGTCCTTGCGCTGCGCTGTACACGGCGGTGCCTAAGGTGGTAATACCTTCTTTTTTCAGTTGCTTGATGGCCGCCAGACCTTCGGCGGTGACCGGGATTTTAACGACGATACCTGGTACGGCGAGGCTCAGGCGCTTAGCTTCTTCCACCATCCCCTGCGCATCACGGCTCATGGTCTGCGCGAACAGAATGCCGTCTTTGCCCATTGCCTTTTGCAGACGCGGCAGTACCTCCCAGATGGACTCTTTACTTGCCGCCACGATGCTTGGGTTGGTAGTGACGCCAGCAATCGGGAAGATGCGTGCCAGACGTTCAACTTCCGCCACGTTGGCGGTATCCAGGTACAGTTCCATACAAAACACCCTCTTAATATTCGGTTAGCCGCCCGTTGCCGGAATGCTGTTCTGCGTACAGGATAAGAGCGTTTTACAGTCGTGCGCTATCTGACAAATCTGCCAAAAACTGGATAAATGTAATGTATCTGTCAAAGTGAGAGATACATCACATGTTAATTAGCTATGGGTTTATTCTGGGGTATAGAGAGTTTTGAGGGTTCTTGAATATTACAAAAATCCAGTAAACGATGGATTTGTGCTCAGTCTGTATCGCTACGCAACGGCTTCACTGCCGATGTGCCTCTTTTTCCGTTAACTGGCTGTGATATTGCCGACGATACTCTGACGGAGAACGCTCTGTATTCTTACGAAACAGGCGACAGAAGTAGTTACTGTCGACAAATCCACAGGAGTGTGCCACTTCTTTCACCTTCAGGTCGTAACCCTTCAGCAGCGCCTTCGCGTGTTCCAGTCGCGTATGGTTCAGATACTCGTTAAAACCAATCGCCCCGGTTTTCTGAAACAGGTGTGAGAGGTAATTCGGTGAAATGTAGAATGCCTGGGCGACGGATTCGCGGGTCAGCGGCGAGGCGTAGCGTTCGTCGATATAGTCGCGAATAGCGTCGAAAAGCGCCTGACTACGCGACGCGGTCTGGATCTGGCTGCCCAGCAGATCGCGACAGTGGCTTAACAGACTGGCGACGATCAACCTGGCCGTTTGTTGCTCCTGTGGCTGCATCTGCATCTCATGTAGCGTTTGCAGCAGGAAAGAGCCAATACGCGGTCCGCGCCGCGCAACGTGTTGTTTGGCGAGGTTTTGATATTGTTTTCCATCCCACTGAACGATGCTGAAACCTAACTGCTGTTTGCCGAACAGGATGCTGAGCGTGGTGACCGGCGTGTGCCACTGCGGGAGATTCCAGCCACCTGCCGGGACGTACAGCACATCACCAGAGGTAAGTTTGTTTCCGATGCTGACATCAGCAAACTCGCCTTCCAGTACAATTTCCAGACGGGGAAAATCAACCTGATAGGCTAATTCCGGCATTGAACCGTTGGTGCTGGCGAAACACACCTGCCGCAGCGGGAGGGGACCGTTAATCAGGCGGGAGAGAAGGTGGCTGACGTCGTGATACATGTGAATCCCTTGCTGGCAACTGACAGGGCCACAGTAACGTTGAAAGCAACCGCCCTCAAGTGATTATTGCCGGATGGCGGCTAATGCCTTATCCGGCCTACAAGTCATTGCGAGCTGTAGGTCGGATAAGCGTAGCGCATCCGGCAGCCTGTTATTGATTACCGATTTGATCGCCGTAAGGCAGAGTATCGTAATCAATCAGGGCGTTTTTCTTGTACGGATTACCAATCCAGCGGGTTGTCTCTTTGAACTGCGGGTTGGTAATGGCACGTGTCGGGTCGAATCCATCGTAGGTAAAGCCCGCTAAATCAGACCAGGTATGAATAAGTTCAGAGCTGCTGTACTTACGATCGACATCTTGTGAGAAGTCACGCGGGTGTGCAGCCTGCCATTTTTCAGACGTCCATAGCAGGAACGGCACCGTGTACATATGACGCGTTGGGTTGTCTTCATTACGCCCCTGCGTTTTATGCGGCGGCGTGTCATACACCTCTTCGCCATGGTCGGAGAAGTAGAGCAGGAAGCCGTTCGGATCGGTGGCTTTGTAGTCGTTAATCAGGCTGGCAATGATGTGGTCGTTATACACATTAGCGCTGTCGTAATCGTTATAGGCTTCCAGCTCATCGTTGCTCAGGCCTGCAGGAACGTGGTCGATATTGTTGTCGAATTTCCCCTGACCATCCGGATAGCGGAATTTGTACTTAATATGTGTTCCCAGCAGATGAACGATGATGAATTTTTTCGGCGCCGGATCGGCCAGCACTTCTTTAAACGGTGCCAGCACGTTGCTGTCATATTCGCGCGCACTTTGCGTTCGCTGCTGGTTCATATAGAACTGCTTATCCGTTTGCTTGGAAAATACGGTCAGCATGGTGTTACGGGCGGTCATGGTTTGCTGGTTAGTGATCCAGAAGGTCTTATACCCCGCCTGCTTCATCATGTTCATCAGCGACGGCTGCGTCAGATATAAATCCGGGTTCTTCTCGTTAGCAAAGGTCAGCGCCTGCTGCAGGATTTCAATAGTGTAAGGACGAGAGGTCACAACATTATTGAATACGGTCAGGTTAGGATCGGATTTGTGCAGCGCGTCCAGTTCCGGCGTGGTTTTACGCGGATAGCCGTACAGGCTCATGCGCCCACGCTGAGTTGACTCACCAATCACCAGCACCAGCGTGCGCGGAGCATCGCCAGAGTTGTCTTTAAAGTGCGCCAGTGGCGGTAGCGCATTGTTCTCATTCAGCAGACTGTTCAATGAGGTTAGTTGTTGACGATACTGATAATAGCCAGAAATAAACTGCCACGGTGCGGCGGGCTCCATACGAGCAGCAAGACCGTTCAGCGTTTGCTCGAAAGGTTTATGCTTAATAAATGTATTGACGGTCATCGGGTGCAGAATCAAGCCGTATAACAGCGCAAACGACACCAGATAACGCCAGGGGGAGGGAATATGAACCGGGCGCAGGCGCGTCCACAGCAGAATCGCTACGGCGGTATAGGCCAGCGCGATGAAGACAATTTTAAGGCTGAAATACTGACTTAAGTATTCGCTGGCTTCGTTGGCATTAGTCTCAAACATCACGTACAGCACGCTCTGTGAGAACTCCTGCCCGTAAATGACGTAATAACTCAGTGCGGCGAGCGACGCGGCCCACAGCACGACGCCAATGACGGCGGCAATAATACGGATACGATTAGGGAATAAGAATACCGGGATCAACCATAGCGAACTAAATAATAATGAGTCACGTAATCCGGTCGATCCGCTATAACCGCTAAAATAGATAATGGCCTGCAGTAATGAAGAAAAAAACCAAAAATAGAGAAGTGCCCAACCTAGGGCTTTCCAGCTAAACGGGGGTTTAGTCTGGAGTTGTAAGGATTGCATAGTGTGAGCCTGTCATTAATCGTGTCGCCAAGAGTAGCGGCTAAATCTTAAGGAGATCTGAAGCGTCGCGACGTTAAGATCGCGTTTCGTTGATGATTCATTCATAAAATAAATGAATCAAGGCAAGAATATATTTGAAATGAAACGGTTATGACAAGCGTTTTTGAGGTCACCCCCGCGCAATTGCACGAGGGTGACAGGGGGGGCTTACTTAACCGGTATTACGCATACCCGCTGCGACACCGGCGATGGTGACCATCAGCGCTTGTTCAACGCGCGGATCGGGGGCTTCACCTTGTTCTTCTGCCAGACGCGAACGGTGTAACAGTTCAGCCTGTAGCACGTTCAACGGATCGGTATAAATATTTCTTAACTGAATTGACTCGGCAATCCACGGCAGGTCGGCCATCAAATGTGAGTCGTTGGCGATTGCCAGTACCACGTTGATGTCGGCTTCCAGACGGTGGCGCAGTTCTTCACCTAACGGCCACAGCTCTTTTTTGACCAGACGCTGATCGTAGTATTCTGCCAGCCACAGGTCCGCTTTCGAGAACACCATTTCCAGCATGCCAAGGCGCGTGGAGAAGAATGGCCAGTCGCGGCACATCGCTTCAAGTTCGCTCTGTTTACCGTCTTCAACTACTTTTTGCAGTGCGGTACCTGCGCCCAGCCAGGCCGGGAGCATCAGGCGGTTTTGTGTCCAGGCGAAGATCCACGGAATGGCACGCAAAGACTCTACCCCACCGGTCGGGCGGCGCTTAGCTGGACGTGAGCCGAGCGGTAATTTACCCAGTTCCTGCTCGGGAGTTGCTGAGCGGAAGTAAGGTACAAAGTCTTTGTTCTCACGCACGTAGCCACGGTACAGCTTGCAGGAGATATCTGACAGCTCATCCATAATATGGCACCAGCTGTCTTTCGGTTCCGGCGGTGGTAGCAGGTTGGCTTCCAGGATCGCGGCGGTGTACAGAGACAGGCTGCTGATGGTCACTTCCGGCAAACCGTATTTGAAGCGGATCATCTCACCCTGCTCAGTGACACGCAGTCCGCCTTTCAGGCTGCCAGGTGGTTGTGAGAGCAGTGCCGCGTGGGCCGGAGCGCCGCCGCGGCCGATAGAACCACCCCGGCCGTGGAACAACGTCAGTTCAATGCCGGCTTTTTCGCAGGTTTTGATCAACGCATCTTGCGCCTGATATTGCGCCCAGGACGCCGCCATCACGCCTGCGTCTTTTGCGGAATCAGAGTAGCCAATCATGACCATCTGCTTGCCCTGAATCAGACCGCGGTACCAGTCGATATTCAACAACTGAGTCATTACATCGTCAGCATTGTTGAGGTCGTCCAGCGTTTCAAACAGCGGCGCTACCGGCATGGTAAAACCAATGCCAGCTTCTTTCAGCAGCAGGTGAACGGCCAGCACATCCGACGGTGTTTTTGCCATCGAGATCACGTAGGCAGCAATAGAACCATGAGGTGCTTCGGCAATCACTCGACAGGTATCGAGGACTTCGCGGGTATCGTTACTCGGTTCCCAGCTGCGCGGCAGCAGTGGACGTTTGGAGTTCAGTTCTCGGATCAGGAAGGCCTGTTTGTCTGCTTCTGACCAGCTTTCGTAGTCGCCAATGCCCAGGTAACGGGTCAGTTCGCCCAGCGCTTCGGTATGACGGGTGCTTTCCTGACGAATATCGATACGCACCAGCGGGACGCCAAAACATTTCACTCGGCGCAAGGTATCGAGCAGTTCGCCATTGGCGATGATGCCCATACCGCAGGCTTGCAGTGACTGATAACACGCGTACAGCGGTTCCCATAGCTGCTCGTTTTGTGTCAGCAGACCTGCAGGTTTCGGCAATTTTTCGCCTTTCAGTCGCGCTTCCAGCCAGGCCTGGGTCGTCATCAGACGCGAACGGAGCATTTTCATCAGATGGCGATAAGGTTCTGCCGCGCCTTCTTCACCCACCAGCGCTAATAGCTCAGGCGTGGCTTCGACCATCGACAGTTCAGAAACCAGAAACTGGATGTCTTTCAGGAACAGATCGGTCGCTTTCCAGCGGCTGAGCAGGAGCACGTGGCGGGTGATATCTGCCGTTACGTTCGGGTTACCGTCACGGTCACCGCCCATCCACGAGGTGAATCGGACTGGGACAAAATCGACTGGCAGCTTGTAGTTCAGATGCGCTTCCAGCTGTTCATTCAGTTCACGCAGATAGTTCGGTACACCTTCCCACAGGCTATTTTCAACCACGGCGAAGCCCCATTTGGCTTCATCAACCGGGCTGGGACGCAGTTTACGGATTTCATCCGTGTGCCATGATTGGGCGATTAGCTGGCGCAGGCGACGCATCAACTGGTGGCGTTCGTAATCGACGATGTCTTTGTTATCAAGCTGCTTGAGGCATGCGTTAACCTCACCCATTTTATGAATCAACGTACGGCGGGTGATTTCGGTTGGGTGTGCGGTCAGGACCAGCTCCAGAGAAAGCGATTCCACGGCTTTTTTGATTGTTGCTTCATCGAGGTTAGGCTGGTCTTTCAGTTTACGCAGGGTTCGGGCAATCACTTCCGGGTTGCTGGCAGCTTCGCCTTTTGGCGAAATGCTGTGGTACTGTTCGGCGGTATTGGCCAGGTTCAGGAACTGACTAAACGCACGGGCAACTGGCAGCAGCTCGTCGTTAGACAGATTCTGCAGCGTAGTGAGCAGTTCCTGACGGTTCGCTTCATTGCCAGCGCGGGATGATTTAGACAGCTTACGGATTGTTTCTACGCGATCGAGAATGTTCTCTCCCAGCGCATCCTTGATGGTTTCTCCCAGCACTTTGCCGAGCATACTGACATTACTACGCAACGCGGAATATTGTTCGTTCATATGATCCCAGACACCCCATCTGTTTTGAATATGTCCTGTATCTTTCGCGTCCCAGCGGCATTGGCTGCAACGCGAAATCTTTCGGACTTAACTTTTTAGTCGTCTTTTATAAAGCCACGTAAAACACCTGACGTCAATTGCTGCGAAATCGGTTCAGCAAACGAAAAAATGGCGGGAATTTACGTTATTTAATTCACATCGCGTCAAATAAGCGTTGCTTATGCAAATGTTAAAAGAATCGCCTTGCTTACCACTAAAGGATTAGCAAGGCGACGTTCGGTTAATGCCAGCAAAAATGATGCACAACCTGGGTAATTAATTCGCGGGTTGGCTTAATGAAGCGTGTTTCCAGATATTCATCTGGTTGATGTGCCTGATTAATGGAACCTGGTCCCAGTACTAGCGTCGGGCACAGCGTCTGGATAAACGGTGCTTCTGTGCAGTAGTTCACCACATCGGTTTTCTCGCCGAGCAGTTTTTCCACCACCTCGACCAGTTGGTGATCCGGCGGGCATTCGTAACCTGGGATCGGCGGGTGCAGCTCGGAAACCGTCAGTCGGCCAGGCCAGCGTTCGCTCACCGGGGCCAGCGCGTCCGTCAGTAAGCCATTCAGGTCGCTTAACGTCATTCCCGGCAACGGGCGGATATCCATGTGCAGTTCGCAGCAGGCGCAAATACGGTTGGAGGCATCGCCGCCATGCAGGCTGCCGAGGTTCAGCGTCGGGTAAGGCACGGTGAATGAATCGTGGTGATAGCGTGCTTTCAGCGAGTCGCGCAACTGCATAATGTGGCCGATGGCATCGTGCATCAGTTCAATGGCGTTCACGCCGCGCGCTGGATCGCTGGAATGGCCAGACTGGCCGAGCACGCGCACCGCCGTGGAGATATGGCCTTTGTGTGCGCGAATTGGCTGCAGGGATGTTGGCTCACCGATGATCGCGCAATCCGGGCGAATCGCCGTATTTTCAGAGAAGTAGCGTGCGCCCGCCATACTGGTCTCTTCATCGGCGGTGGCCAGGATGTAGAGCGGCTTTTTCAGCTGTTTCACATCGACATCACGCAGTGCATCGAGAATAAACGCGAAGAAACCTTTCATATCCGCCGTACCCAGTCCGTAGAGCTTGTTGTCATGTTCGGTCAGGGTGAACGGATCGCGCGTCCAACGTCCGTCGTCAAACGGTACGGTGTCGGTATGACCGGCGAGCAGCAGGCCGCCTGCACCGGTGCCTGTACTTGCCAGCATATTGAATTTATTACGGGTGCCGGGAACCGGTTGTACCTCAACGCTGAAGCCTAAATCTTTGAACCAATCCGCCAGCAGAGTGATTAAACCTGCATTACTTTGATCGAGCGCTTCTTCGGTGGCGCTGATCGATGGTGTGGCAATCAGAGCGCGGTAAATCTCGATAAATGGCGGTAAATTGTTTTTCATTGTTGACACACCTCGGGTCATGATAGTATCAATATTCATGCAATATTTGTGAATAAAAATACAATAATGTTGAGCGAAATAAAACCCACCAAGTGAAAGGTGAGGTGATAAAGGCTTATACCTGGCAACCGAATATAAGAAGGTGAACAGCCCCGATGTTGAATACGCTGATTGTGGGCGCCAGTGGCTATGCTGGTGCAGAGCTTGTGACCTATGTAAATCGCCATCCTGATATGAACATAACCGCTTTGACTGTCTCAGCGCAAAGCAATGATGCAGGAAAATTAATCTCTGATTTACATCCGCAGTTAAAGGGCATTGTTGATTTGCCGTTGCAACCCATGTCGGATATCCGCGAGTTTAGCGCAGGGGTAGACGTTGTGTTTCTGGCGACGGCCCATGAGGTTAGTCATGACCTGGCGCCACAGTTTCTGGAAGCGGGCTGCGTGGTGTTTGACCTCTCTGGTGCATTCCGTGTTAACGACGGCGCCTTCTATGAAAAGTATTATGGCTTTACTCATCAGCATCCTGAGCTGCTGGAGCAAGCGGTCTACGGGCTGGCGGAGTGGAGTGCAAGCAAACTAAAAGACGCGAATCTGATTGCTGTACCGGGTTGCTATCCCACGGCGGCGCAGTTGTCGCTTAAGCCTCTGATTGATGCCAACCTGCTTGATCTCAGCCAGTGGCCGGTAATTAACGCCACCAGTGGTGTGAGTGGAGCAGGACGTAAAGCTGCCATCTCGAACAGCTTCTGTGAAGTGAGTCTGCAACCGTATGGTGTATTTACCCACCGCCATCAGCCGGAGATCGCCACACATTTGGGGGTGGACGTGATTTTCACTCCGCATCTGGGAAACTTCCCGCGCGGCATTTTAGAAACCATCACCTGTCGTTTGAAGCCGGGCGTGACCCATGCGCAGGTGGCGCAAGCACTGCAGCAGGCCTATGGTGATAAACCGCTGGTTCGTCTGTATGACAACGGTGTCCCGGCCCTGAAAAATGTGGTGGGTTTACCGTTCTGCGATATCGGTTTTGCCGTTCAGGGCGAGCACCTGATTGTGGTGGCAACCGAAGACAATTTATTGAAAGGCGCTGCCGCACAGGCGATGCAGTGCGCAAATATCCGTTTCGGCTTTGCTGAAACGCAGTCTCTTCTTTAAGGGTGCAATGATGAATCCATTAATTATCAAGCTGGGCGGCGTTTTACTGGATAGCGAAGAGGCGCTGGAGCGTTTGTTTACCGCTCTGGTCAATTATCGCGAGTCGCACCAGCGTCCGCTGGTCATTGTGCACGGTGGCGGCTGCGTGGTTGACGAGCTGATGAAAGGGCTCAACTTGCCGGTGACAAAGAAAAATGGTCTGCGCGTGACGCCAGCCGACCAGATCGACATCATTACCGGTGCCCTGGCCGGAACGGCGAATAAAACGCTGCTGGCGTGGGCGAAGAAACACCATATTGACGCTGTTGGTCTGTACCTTGGCGACGGCGACAGCGTAAAAGTGACCCAGCTCGATGTAGCGTTAGGTCATGTTGGACTGGCACAGCCTGGTTCTCCTAAGCTGATTAACACGCTACTGGAAAACGGTTTTCTACCGGTCGTCAGCTCGATAGGCGTCACGGAAGAAGGGCAACTGATGAACGTCAATGCCGATCAGGCTGCGACGGCGCTGGCGGCAACGCTGGGTGCGGATCTGATCCTGTTGTCTGACGTCAGCGGTATTCTGGATGGTAAAGGCCAGCGGATTGCCGAAATGACCGCAGCCAAAGCAGAACAGCTGATTGAGCAGGGTATTATCACCGATGGCATGATTGTGAAGGTGAACGCGGCGCTGGACGCGGCACGTACGCTGGGACGTCCAGTGGATATCGCTTCCTGGCGTCATGCTGAACAACTCCCGGCGCTGTTTAACGGCACGCCGATCGGTACGCGTATTCTGGCTTAACTATTATTGTGCCGGATGGCAGCGTCGCCTTATCCGGCCTGCATGGGTTTTGTAGGCCCGGTAAGCGTAGCGCCACCGGGCAAAATATCATATTAAGGAAATTCGTTATGGCACTTTGGGGTGGGCGTTTTACACAGGCAGCAGATCAGCGGTTCAAACAGTTCAACGACTCTTTGCGCTTCGACTACCGCTTGGCCGAGCAGGATATCGTCGGCTCTGTGGCCTGGTCCAAAGCGCTGGTCACGGTCGGTGTGTTGACTGCTGATGAACAATGTCAATTGGAAGAGGCGTTGAATACTCTGCTGGAAGAAGTACGCCTCGACCCGCAACAGATCCTGCAAAGCGATGCGGAAGATATTCACAGTTGGGTAGAAGGCAAGCTCATCGATAAAGTCGGGCCGTTGGGTAAAAAACTGCATACCGGGCGTAGCCGTAATGACCAGGTGGCAACCGATCTTAAACTGTGGTGCAAAGACACGGTGCTTGAATTGTTGTCTGCTAACCGTCAGTTGCAAAGCGCGCTGGTGGTGACAGCAGAGAATAATCAGGATGCCGTCATGCCGGGTTATACCCACCTGCAGCGTGCCCAGCCGGTGACGTTTGCTCATTGGTGTCTGGCCTATGTTGAAATGCTGGCGCGTGATGAGAGCCGTCTGCAGGATGCGCTCAAGCGTCTGGATGTCAGCCCGTTAGGCTGCGGTGCACTGGCGGGTACTGCCTATGAAATCGATCGCGAGCAATTGGCTGGCTGGCTGGGTTTCGCCTCGGCGACCCGCAATAGTCTGGATAGCGTATCCGATCGTGACCATGTTCTGGAGCTCCTCTCAGATGCCTCTATCGGTATGGTTCACCTGTCACGCTTTGCTGAAGATCTGATTTTCTTTAATACCGGGGAAGCTGGTTTTGTGGAACTGTCCGATCGCGTAACCTCCGGTTCATCATTAATGCCGCAGAAGAAAAATCCGGACGCATTAGAGCTGATTCGTGGCAAATGTGGCCGCGTGCAAGGTGCGTTGACTGGCATGATGATGACGCTGAAAGGACTGCCGCTGGCGTATAACAAGGATATGCAGGAAGACAAAGAAGGGCTGTTCGATGCACTCGATACCTGGCTGGACTGCCTGCATATGGCGGCGCTGGTGCTGGACGGTATTCAGGTAAAACGCCCACGTTGCCAGGAAGCCGCGCAGCAGGGCTATGCCAACGCTACGGAGCTGGCCGATTATCTGGTGGCGAAAGGCGTCCCGTTCCGTGAAGCACACCATATCGTGGGTGAAACGGTAGTTGAGGCGATTCGTCAGGGCAAACCGCTGGAAGCACTGTCACTGGCTGATTTGCAAAAATTCAGCGCCGTGATTGGCGATGACGTGTACCCGATCCTCTCGCTACAGTCGTGCCTCGATAAGCGTGTGGCGAAAGGGGGCGTTTCACCGCAGCAGGTAGCGCAGGCGATCGACTACGCGAAGGCGCGCCTGGCGTAACGTGTGTTTTGCCCGATGGCGGTAAACGCCTTCGCGTCGCCATCCGGCAAATAGTTATCTGAGCCTGGCATCAAGCCGGGCTTTTTTATGCAAAAAAAAGCGGACCAGAGGTCCGCAAACGTTCACGTTGGCTTTAGTTATTTCGAGTATGAGAACGGACAGTAGCTTCAAGGGTTAAAGGGGTACCGTTCCGTTTCTGTGGTGCATTATTAAACAGAATGCTTGATAGGGATAATCGTTCGTTGCTATGCTACCTATCGCTACGAACTATCGTGGCAATGGAGGATGAATAATGAATATTCGTGATCTTGAATACCTGGTAGCACTTGCCGAACACCGTCACTTCCGACGAGCGGCAGACTCTTGTCACGTCAGCCAGCCAACGCTGAGTGGGCAAATCCGCAAACTCGAAGATGAGCTTGGCGTTATGCTGCTGGAGCGGACGAGTCGTAAAGTGCTGTTCACTCAAGCGGGTTTACTGCTGGTGGATCAGGCGCGCACCGTGTTGCGCGAGGTCAAAGTGCTCAAGGAGATGGCAAGCCAACAGGGTGAGACAATGTCTGGCCCGCTACATATTGGTTTGATCCCAACGGTAGGACCTTACCTGCTGCCGCATATTATTCCTATGTTGCACCAGACCTTCCCGAAACTGGAAATGTACCTGCATGAGGCGCAAACGCATCAGCTGCTGGCGCAACTGGACAGCGGTAAACTCGACTGCGTGATTTTGGCGCTGGTGAAAGAGAGTGAAGCGTTTATCGAGGTACCGCTGTTTGATGAGCCGATGATGCTGGCGATCTATGAAGATCACCCATGGGCAAATCGCGACCGCGTACCGATGTCCGATCTGGCAGGTGAAAAACTGTTAATGCTCGAAGATGGTCACTGTTTGCGTGACCAGGCGATGGGCTTTTGTTTTGAAGCCGGGGCCGATGAAGACACCCATTTCCGGGCAACCAGTCTGGAAACGCTGCGCAATATGGTGGCGGCAGGCAGCGGGATTACCTTACTGCCCGCGCTGGCTGTCCCACCGGAGCGTAAGCGTGATGGTGTGGTGTATGTGCCGTGCATTAAACCAGAACCGCGTCGTACCATTGGTCTGGTGTACCGTCCGGGTTCGCCGCTGCGCAGCCGTTATGAACAGCTGGCAGAGGCCATCCGTGGTGCAATGGATGGCCATTTCGACAACACGTTAAAACAGGCGGTTTAGGCCGTTCAGTGCAGCTACCCGATAGGCTTCCGCCATGGTTGGGTAGTTAAAGGTGGTGTTAACGAAGTACTCGATGGTGTTACCACCACCTTTTTGCTCCATTATTGCCTGACCGATATGAATAATTTCGGCAGCGCGTTCGCCAAAGCAGTGGATCCCTAAAATCTCTTTGGTTTCCCGATGGAACAGAATCTTCAATGTTCCGACACTCATCCCGACGATTTGTGCGCGTGCCAGATGTTTAAACTGCGCGCGGCCAACCTCGTAAGGGACTTTCATTGACGTCAGTTGCTGTTCAGTTTTACCGACGGAGCTGATTTCGGGAATGGTGTAAATGCCTGTCGGAATATCTTCGATCAAGTGCGCGGTGGCCTCACCCTTGACCAGCGCCTGGGCGGCGATACGGCCTTGATCGTAGGCTGCGGAAGCAAGGCTCGGATAACCGATCACATCCCCTACGGCATACACATGCGGCAGCGCCGTCTGGTACATGCTGTTCACTTTTAGCTGGCCGCGGCTGTCCGTCTTCAGGCCAATATTCTCCAGCGCTAATGAATCGGTGTTACCGGTACGACCGTTGGCGTACAGCAGGCAGTCGGCTTTTAGTTTCTTTCCGGATTTCAGGTGCATGATGACGCCATCATCGCAGCCTTCAATTTTCTCGTATTCTTCGTTATGGCGAATCACCACGCCGCTGTTCCAGAAGTGATAAGACAGCGAGTCGGACATCTCCTGATCAAGAAACGCCAGCAGACGGTCACGGGTATTGATCAAATCAACTTTGACGTCCATTCCCCGGAAGATCGACGCATATTCACAGCCAATGACGCCCGCGCCATAGATCAGAACGTGGCGAGGTTCATGGTGCAGGCTGAGTATGGAATCACTGTCGTAAACGCGCGGATGAGAAAAATCGACATCATTTGGGTGGTAGGGACGCGAACCGCAGGCAATAACAAATTTATCTGCCGTGAGCGTTTCCACCGTACCGTCGTGGCACTCCAGAGCGAGGGTGTGTTCGTCAACAAAACGGGCATTCCCCTGCAAAATTTCACAGTGGTTTCGCTCGTAAAATCCTTGCCGCATACGCGTTTGCTGATTAATGACGTTATCGGCATGGTTAAGAATATCGGCAAAAGAAGAGCGAAGAAGCCGGGAATGGTCGCTGTAAAGTGGGTTCTGATTGAATTCAATGATACGGCTGACGGCGTGGCGGAGTGCTTTAGATGGGATGGTGCCCCAGTGGGTACAACCGCCGCCGACGTTATGATAGCGCTCAATAACGGCGACGCGCGCGCCTTGCTTAACCAGACCCATTGCAGCGCCTTCGCCGCCGGGGCCGGAACCTATTACTATTGCATCGTAATCGTAGGAATGTGACATGGTCAGGCTTACCTGTTCTTATACATAAAAGCAACAGAATAGTAACATCGTTGTCAGGATAACCCAATTATCGTTGTGCTTTTTTGCGAAGTCGAAGCACAAACAGCGCGTAAACAATCATTCACAAAGCCATGCCAACCGCCTAATCTCTGGTATAGTGCCAGCAAGGTATAAGGAAGGATTCAGACATCGTGATGGGCGTTAGAGCGCAACAAAAAGAAAAAACCCGGCGTTCGCTGGTTGAGGCCGCATTTAGTCAATTGAGTGCAGAGCGCAGTTTTGCCAGCCTCAGTTTACGTGAAGTTGCTCGTGAAGCGGGCATTGCGCCAACCTCATTTTATCGCCATTTTCGCGATGTGGATGAGCTCGGCCTGACGATGGTGGATGAGAGCGGCCTGATGCTACGCCAGTTGATGCGCCAGGCGCGTCAGCGTATCGCCAAGGGCGGCAGTGTGATCCGCACCTCGGTCTCAACATTTATGGAGTTCATCGGCAACAATCCCAACGCCTTCCGTTTATTATTGCGCGAGCGGTCTGGTACCTCCGCGGCGTTTCGTGCCGCCGTGGCTCGCGAAATTCAGCATTTCATTGCGGAACTTGCGGACTATCTGGAACTCGAAAACCATATGCCTCGTGCGTTTACTGAAGCACAAGCCGAAGCCATGGTGACGATTGTTTTCAGTGCGGGGGCAGAAGCGCTGGATGTTGGCGCCGAACAGCGTCGACAACTGGAAGAGCGGCTGGTATTGCAACTGCGCATGATCGCCAAAGGCGCATTTTACTGGTATCGCCGTGAACAAGAGAAGATGACGCATCACTCCGAGTAACGAGAAGGACGAGCAATGAAACAGTCAGGTCAAGATAAAGGTACGCTGCTGCTGGCGCTGGTTGCTGGCTTATCGATCAATGGTACATTTGCGGCGCTGTTTAGCTCCATTGTGCCATTCTCTGTATTCCCGATTATTTCGCTGGTGCTGACGGTTTACTGCCTGCATCAACGTTACCAGAATCGCACAATGCCTGTGGGGCTGCCGGGTCTGGCTGCGGCCTGTTTTATTCTTGGCGTTCTGTTGTACAGCACCGTGGTGCGTGCGGAATACCCGGATATCGGCTCGAACTTCTTCCCAGCGGTCCTGTCAGTGATTCTGGTGTTCTGGATCGGCTTTAAGGTGCGTAACCGTAAGCAAGAAATTGCGGAATAGTATTTGTAGGCCGGGGGTATCTTTGCTTTCCCGGCCTACAAAAAAATCACTTCGCGGTCAGTAATACTCCGCACTCCATGTGGTGCGTATACGGGAACTGATCGAACAGCGCCAGACGTGACACATTGTGCGTCTGGCTCAACGTTTCCAGGTTCTTACACAGTGTCTCCGGGTTGCAGGAGATGTACAGAATACGCGGATACGCCTGCACCATCTTCTCTGTTTCGCTGTCCAGGCCGCTGCGCGGTGGATCAACAAAAATGGTTTCACACTGGTAACTCTTCAGGTCGACGCCCTGTAAACGGTTGAACTCGCGCACCCCGTTCATCGCCTGAGTAAACTCTTCTGCAGCCATACGAATAATTTGCACGTTATCAATATGGTTAGCCGCAATATTGTACTGCGCGGCAGCCACGGACGGTTTAGCGATTTCAGTGGCCAGTACGCGGTTGAAGTTCTGCGCTAGCGCTAACGAGAAGTTGCCATTGCCACAGTACAATTCAAGCAGGTCGCCCTGCGAATCTTTGGTGACATCAATCGCCCATTCCAGCATCTGAATGTTCATGGCGGCATTCGGCTGCGTGAAGCTGTTCTCAACCTGGCGGTAGATAATCTCTTTACCCGCAACCGGCAAACGTTCATCGATGTAATCTTGATCCAACGCGATTTTGGTTTTGGTCGCCCGGCCAATCAGATGCACATTCAGGTTTTGCGCGCGTAGCGCATCCCGCAGTGCTTCGGCTTCCTGACGCCATTCGTCATCTAACTTTTTATGGTACAGCATGGATACCACCGCCTGATTGCTCATGGTGGTGAGGTAATCAATCTGGAACAATTTATGACGCAGGACGTGATTGTGACGAACGCCGTCAATCATGGCTGTCATCAGCGTGTTGATGAGTTCGCTGGCTGCCGGAAAGCTGTCGACGCGAATACGGCTTTTGGTCTGGCTTTCAAACATGATGTGATACAGGTCGTCACCGTCATGCCACAGGCGGAATTCAGCACGCATGCGGTAATGACTGACCGGCGAGCGAAACACTTCCGGAGCCTGATCAGTAAATGGCGTCATTAAGCTCTGTAAACGAGCCACTTTATCGGCTAGCTGCGCGTCATACTGTTCTGTCGGGAGGTGTTCGGGGGTCATGATGCGTCCTGAAAAATAAAAGTACGCGGGGATTGTAGGGATTGCTCAGTAGATGTCCAGTTATTGATGATTTCTAATATTGTGATACGCAGTCTGGACAGTCGGTAATAACAAACTGTAGCATCCGCGTTCCGGTCCTGTGAGTTAAAAGGGAATCCAGTGTAAATCTGGAGCTGACGCGCAGCGGTAAGGAAAGGTGAAATGAGAGCGTAAGCAGACACTGCCTTTGGGTGGGAAGTCTTCATTTCTTTTTATTCGCTATATTGAATAACCTTCCAAGCCCGAAGACCTGCCGGCTAACGTCGCATCTGGTTTTCATCATCGCGTACTATCGGTGGGACCTGCGGCATCCTTCTTATATTGTGGATGCTTTACAATGATCAAAAAATCATTGCTGCTGACGGCACTTTCCGTCGCGGCATTTTCTGGTTGGGCGCAGGATGCTAGCCCGGATACTCTCGTCGTTACGGCTAACCGTTTTCAGCAACCCCTTAGTGCAGTGCTTGCTCCCATCACCGTTGTTACGCGCCAGGAAATCGATCGCTGGCAATCTACCTCTGTGAATGACGTTCTTCGCCGCCTGCCGGGTGTCGATATCGCGCAATACGGTGGTATGGGACAAAATTCGTCTATTTCTATTCGTGGGACCAACGCCAGCCATGTACTGGTGCTGATTGACGGCGTGCGCCTGAATTTAGCTGGGGTGAGTGGTGCCGCCGATCTCAGCCAGTTCCCGGTATCACTGGTGCAACGTATTGAATACATTCGTGGGCCGCGTTCCGCTGTTTATGGTTCTGATGCGATCGGCGGTGTGGTGAATATCATTACCACGCGAGAAAAACCGGGGACGGAATTGACCGCCGGTGTGGGCAGTAATGGTTATCAGAATTACGACATCTCGACGCAGCAACAGCTCGGTGAGAATACGCGCGTGACGCTGATGGGGGATTATGCCTATACCAAAGGTTTTGACGTTGTCGCCTACGGTAGCACTGGTGAGCAAGCGCAGCCCGATAAAGATGGTTTTTTAAGTAAGACGCTGTACGGCGCACTGGAACATAACTTCTCCGACACCTGGAGCGGGTTTGTGCGCGGCTATGGCTATGATAACCGCACCAATTATGATTCTTACTACTATCCAGGCACGCCGTTAGTCGATACCCGTAAGCTCTATAGCCAAAGCTGGGATGCCGGACTGCGCTTTAATGGCGAGCAAATCCAATCACAACTGGTTTCCAGCTACAGCCATAGCAAAGACTACAACTATGACCCGGACTATGGTCGCTACGACTCCTCGGCAACCCTGGATGAGATGAAGCAATATAACGTGCAGTGGTCAAACAGTATCGTGGTTGGCCATGGCAATGTGGGCGCTGGCGTCGACTGGCAAAAGCAAACCACAGAGCCAGGCACCGGGTATGTTACGGACGGTTACGATCAGCGTAATACCGGTATTTATCTGACCGGGTTGCAACAGCTTGGCGACTTCACCTTCGAAGGCGCGGCGCGCAGCGACGACAACTCCCAGTTTGGTCGGCATGGCACATGGCAAACCAGCGCCGGATGGGCGTTCATTGACGGCTATCGTTTCATTGCTTCTTATGGTACCTCTTATAAAGCACCTAATCTGGGGCAGCTGTACGGTATGTATGGCAATGCAAACCTTGATCCTGAAGAGAGCAAGCAGTGGGAAGGGGCGTTTGAAGGGTTAACGGCGGATGTAAACTGGCGTTTGTCAGGATATCGCAACGACATCGATAACATGATCGATTATGACCCCCACACTCTGAAATACTATAACGAAGGGAAAGTGCGGATTAAAGGCGTTGAAGTGACGGCGAGTTTCGATACGGGTCCGCTGGCGCATACGCTGAGCTATGACTATGTCGATGCGCGTAATGCGATTACGGACAAGCCGCTGGCCCGCCGTTCCAAACAGCAGGTGAAGTATCAGCTCGATTGGCAGGTCTATGATTTTGACTGGGGCCTGACGTATCAATATCTGGGAACACGATATGACAAGGACTATGTCACTAACCAGCCGGTAAAATTGGGTGGAGTGAGTTTGTGGGATCTGGCGGTGTCATATCCGATCACCTCACAGCTGACAGTTCGTGGTAAAATCGCCAACCTGTTCGATAAAGATTACGAGACAGTTTATGGCTACCCAACTGCAGGACGGGAATACACCTTGTCTGGCAGCTACACTTTCTGATCCACGTCCCACCGTGCTGGTGTTTGATTCCGGCGTCGGTGGGTTGTCGGTCTACAATGAGATCCGCAACCTCTTGCCGGATCTCCACTATATATACGCTTTCGATAACGTTGCCTTTCCTTATGGAGAGAAGAGCGAGGAATTTATTGTCGAGCGTGTTGTTGAGATTGTGACTGCCGTTCAGCAGCGCTACCCCCTTTCACTGGCTGTTATCGCCTGCAATACCGCCAGCACGGTGTCACTCCCTGCGTTACGCGAAAAGTTCGCTTTCCCGGTCGTCGGCGTGGTACCTGCAATTAAACCGGCGGCGCGCCTTACGGCTAACGGTGTAGTGGGGCTGCTGGCGACGCGAGCGACGGTGAAGCGTTCATATACGCATGAGTTGATTGCGCGCTTTGCGAACGAGTGTCAGATCGCGATGTTGGGTTCCGCTGAGTTGGTGGAACTGGCGGAAGCGAAGCTGCACGGAGAAGCAGTTCCTCTGGATGAGTTGCGCCGCATTCTGCGACCATGGTTGCGGATGTCGGAACCGCCGGATACGGTTGTTCTCGGATGTACGCATTTCCCTCTATTACAGGAAGAACTTTTACAGGTTCTACCTGAAGGGACGCGACTGGTGGATTCCGGTGCCGCGATTGCGCGTCGCACGGCTTGGTTGTTAGAACATGAAGCACCTGACGCAAAATCAGCTGACGAGAATATTGCCTTTTGTATGGCAATGACGCCTGAAGCTGAACAATTACTGCCAGTCCTCCAGCGTTATGGCTTCAAAACGCTCGAAAAACTGGCAGTTTAATCAGTTTTGGTGAAATAATACGCACTCGGAAAATTATTTTAAATTTCCCCTTGTCAGCCTGAAATAACTCCCTATAATGCGCCTCC
>NZ_SZWM01000644.1:263-516 GCF_005280805.1 Citrobacter sp. TBCS-14 | reverse complement strand
ATGAGGTACCCCAGTACCGACCCTAATCCCAGCCGTACAGCGATGGGCACAATCAGCGCCGCCGATCCGAGATAAATCAGCGCCTGTATCAGCGTATGGCTATCCATGGTGTGCCTCCTGCCATTCCATCAGACGCTGTTTGTAGTGACGCGCCTGCGCTTGCAGCGTTTCATCATCACAGATAAACGTACAGTGCATCGCAAACGGTGGTAGCCATTTGAGGCCGCAATAGAGCGCTGTCGCCTGTAAAGGC
>NZ_SZWM01000644.1:0-187 GCF_005280805.1 Citrobacter sp. TBCS-14 | reverse complement strand
ACCGCCGCCGGTCGTCACCGCCCACAGCAGTTGTTTACCGTGCAGCGCAGTACCGCCATGGCCATACGCCCAGCCGTGCGAAAGGACTTTATCCATCCATAGCTTGAGTAATGGAGGTGTGCTGTACCACTGCATCGGATGCTGCCAGATGATCAAATCAGCGCGCGCCAGCGCATCTTGTTCTGCG
>NZ_SZWM01000643.1:258-655 GCF_005280805.1 Citrobacter sp. TBCS-14 | reverse complement strand
GAAGCTCATTCCTTCATCCAGCTTGCCGAAAATAAACGACAGTGAGCCGGAAAGAATACCGGAGAAACGCTGCAATTCATCACCTGCGCTGAGTAGATTTTGCAGGTTTTCAATAACCGGCAAGCCCGCTCCCACGTTGGTATCGTAGAGGAATTTACGCCGGGACTTCGCCGCTGCAAAACGCAGCTGATGGTAGTAATCCATCGACGAGGTGTTGGCCTTTTTGTTCGGCGTAACCACATGGAAGCATTCGCGCAGGAAATCAGCATATTGATCCGCCACCGCCTGGCTTGACGTACAGTCGACGATCACCGGATTAAGCAGATGATATTCTTTTACCAGACGAATTAAGCGCCCAAGGTTGAATGGCTCTTTCGCGCTTTCCAGCTCCGCCTGC
>NZ_SZWM01000643.1:0-161 GCF_005280805.1 Citrobacter sp. TBCS-14 | reverse complement strand
CCAGCAACGCACCGCCCACCCCGCCTACGCCAATCACAAACACTTCAATCACCTGGTCGGTGTTGAATAGCATTTGATGGGTCACGCGAACGCCAGTGGTCGCGTCGTCGTTGTTCACCACCACCGAAATAGAACGCTCAGATGAACCCTGGGCAATCGCC
>NZ_SZWM01000646.1:0-502 GCF_005280805.1 Citrobacter sp. TBCS-14 | reverse complement strand
ATCAGCGCTTTTAGCGCCTGACCTTCGGTTTCACGCGCGACGACGAAGTCATCCAGCGTACCGTCAAGCGCGGCGAGGATTTCGGCGGCAATGGCGTCCAGATCTTGCTCCTGNCTGCGGCAATAGCGTCCAGGTCTTGTTCCTGGGCCGCCATGACACCCGGCCAGCGCAGGATATCAACCGGATTAATTTCGCCTTCATCGCTCTGCATCTTGACCCAATTTGCGGCGGTGACGAGCTGTTTAGCGAGTTTTTCATTCAGGAGCAACTCACCTTGCGCGCTGGCATCAGGCTCAAAACGCAGCGTACATTCTACTTTACCGCGCGTCAGACGCGTGCGAATACGTTCGCGAACTACGGGTTCGAGACTACGGAACTGCTCCGGCAGGCGAAAATAAGTTTCCAGATAACGCTGGTTTACCGAGCGCATTTCCCAGGTGGCGCTACCCCATTCACCCTTGATTTCACGCCGGGCGTAAGCGGTCATGCTGCGGATCATAGA
>NZ_SZWM01000645.1:369-548 GCF_005280805.1 Citrobacter sp. TBCS-14 | reverse complement strand
ACTAATCGCTGCGCAACTATTAATGTCAGCGCGGAGGCAATCATCCAGCGTGCCACCCCCATTTGCTGCAGGCGTATCAGTGTTTCACTGGTGGAATTGGTATGCAGTGTCGAAAGAACCAAATGACCGGTTTGTGCGGCTTTCAGGGCAATCTCAGCTGTTTCGCCGTCGCGGATTTC
>NZ_SZWM01000645.1:0-176 GCF_005280805.1 Citrobacter sp. TBCS-14 | reverse complement strand
AGATTCACATCGGGGGTGTTTCGGGTTTGTAGCGCACTGTACAGGGTAACCGTTTTGCCGCTCCCGGTCGGCCCGGTGACCAGAATCAAACCCTGTGGTTGCTGTAATGCTTGTGAAAACGCAGCCAACTGTGCCTCATGCATGCCCAGTGCGTTGACCTCCAGCGTTTGATTAAC
>NZ_SZWM01000648.1:0-526 GCF_005280805.1 Citrobacter sp. TBCS-14 | reverse complement strand
CCATTCTGCCAGATCAAGTCTTCCGGCTTCAGTATCGTACTCCACAACCGCAACGGGGCGATGGCCAAACTCTTCATCTTCTATTGGAACAATAAAAGCTTGCAGAACAAGGGGATGCGATACAATAACGCGCTCCACCTCTTCCGGTTGGATCCCTTCTCCACCGCTAAAGAACAGATTGTCCATACGCCCGACTATGGTTAGCTTGCCATCCTTTAACACGCCGCGATCGCGGGTGGCAAACCAGCCTTGCGCATTAACCAGTGGATAAAGCTGTCCGTTGCGCCAGTACCCTTGCGCCATGCTGGCGGCACGAAGCCAGACTTCATCATCAACAATCCTGACTTCTCTGCCTGGTAGTGCAGAGCCGNGGCCTCTTTCGCACACACCGTGGAGGCAAATTCCGTTAACCCGTAACCGCACCAGCAGCGAATACCCTGCTCACGCGCTTGTTCAGTCAATTCAACAGGAATCGCGGCACCGCCCAGCAACACGGCCTTTAGCGATACCGGTGTGTGATTGACCA
>NZ_SZWM01000647.1:212-544 GCF_005280805.1 Citrobacter sp. TBCS-14 | reverse complement strand
TGGATACGACGCAGCGTTTGGGCACATCCCACAACCACAACCGGCGCGCCAGACAGCTCTCCCTCCACCAGCGATTTAATAATAATCTCAGGTCCAATACCTGCAGGGTCGCCCATAGTTACTGCAATAATGTTATTCACTCATGTTCTCCTCGATAAAATTTAAAACCTGACGCAACGTCGTTTCGTCACCGAATCCCCCTGCCTTTGTCATAACCGGGCGTTGCCAGTCGCCACCGACAAAATGACCGTACGGCACACACTGGGCCACACGGTCAGTAATACGAAATCCTGTTGCCTTAAGGGCGTCTGCAACCGCCATCGCCACATCAC
>NZ_SZWM01000647.1:0-151 GCF_005280805.1 Citrobacter sp. TBCS-14 | reverse complement strand
CCTGCCGGATAAGCTGTCCAAGAAACTGGCAGATTTTTTCACCGAGCTGAGCGCGATTCATCCCCATACGCACGCACAGCTGTCGCATGACTGACCGTCAAACCAGTCAACCCACGAATCGACGGAGTCAGTAGCGGAACCGTTTTTAATT
>NZ_SZWM01000650.1:0-530 GCF_005280805.1 Citrobacter sp. TBCS-14 | reverse complement strand
TACCATTATTAGCGGCATTCTTCGACTGCGTGCGGATCGTCAGGTCGTCACCGAAAATAACGCCCGGGCTACCCGTCGCGCTGTTCTGAATAACGGTAATGGTGTGTTCGAAGGCTTCTGCTCCTGGCCCATTCAGCGTTAATCCATGGCCAAAAACAGGAATGGTGCCGGCACTCCACTGATAAACATAATTTGGCGTAGCGCTGGTTTTAGCGAAACTGGCATTCGCCTGTGCAGGAAATAAAGCCTGCAACTCTGGCGAAAGACTGTTCACCAGTCCACTGGAAGGCAAACTGTCAATATCAATCCAGGCCGCGTGGGTTGAAAATACCATTGACGTTAGCGCGGTTGATACCGCTATAGCAATGCGTGAGTAATGCTTNTTCATAATAGCCTCCTGCTTTCGGGCGTAGGGCGTCCACCACATCGCGATGATGTGGAAATAATAAAAATGAGAATCAGCTATAAAATGTTAGAGAGTATTTTATGAATGCTTAGGCCTAACTTATCTTCAAGTCGAAGTTTGTAGA
>NZ_SZWM01000649.1:726-1001 GCF_005280805.1 Citrobacter sp. TBCS-14 | reverse complement strand
AGAGGGCAACGATTTAGATATCACCGGTAACCTGACCCTGAACGGCGTCACCAAACCGGTAATACTGGATGCAAAGTTGATGGGTCAAGGGGGCGATCCATGGGGTGGCACACGCGCCGGTTTTGAAGCTCAAGGGAAAATAAAGCTGAAGGATTTCAACATTACCACCGATCTCGGTCCCGCTTCGCAGGAAGTCGAATTAATTATCTCGGTGGAAGGCGTACAGCAGAAATAACATCCTATTGATGCCGGATGAGGCTTTTGCCGCCATCCGG
>NZ_SZWM01000649.1:194-642 GCF_005280805.1 Citrobacter sp. TBCS-14 | reverse complement strand
TCTTCCGGCAGTTCGCTCTCTTCACAACACAGTTCACTACAGCAGCCTTTATACTTTTGCGCACAGGCTGGACATTGTATAAACAGCAGATGGCAGCCATCGTTTTTGCAATTGGTATGGCTGTCACATGCGGTACCGCACTGGTGACAATGCGAAATCACATCGTCAGAGATCCTCTCTCCCATGCGTTCATCGAAAACAAAATTTTTGCCGATAAAACGCACAGGCAGCCCCTGCTCACGCGCTTTGCGGGCATACTCAATAATGCCGCCCTCAATGTGCCAGACTTTGCTAAACCCGTTATGTTTCATCCAGGCACTGGCTTTCTCACAACGAATCCCTCCGGTACAATACATAACGATTTTTTTATCCTTATGCTCCTGCATCATTTCTACCGCTTTCGGCAGCTGATCGCGGAAGGTGTCTGCCGGGATCTCCAGCGCGTTTT
>NZ_SZWM01000649.1:0-168 GCF_005280805.1 Citrobacter sp. TBCS-14 | reverse complement strand
TATCAATAAACACCGCATCCGGATCGTCCAGCATGGCATTCACTTCAGCTGCCTTCAGATAATCACCCACGTTGCTGGCGTCAAAATCAGGATCATCAATGCCATCCGCAACAATTCGCTCACGGACCTTCATGCGCAGAACCCAGAAAGATTTGCCGTCATCATCTA
>NZ_SZWM01000652.1:0-548 GCF_005280805.1 Citrobacter sp. TBCS-14 | reverse complement strand
CAGCGGTTCACCGGCGAGCTTGTCCATCTCAATGACGGTGTCGTCATCAATGTTCAGCAGATCGGACAGCATCACCTCCACGGAGGAGACCTCCAGCGTTAGCGTGACCGGTATACGTTTCAGTAGTGACATCGACTCGGAAAAACGGTCTTCTAAACGTGACACCAGCGTCTCTGTTACAGATGATGCGGGGGATGTGGTCNGGGATGTGGTCGCTTCGGGGGCTAACTCGAAGCCTTGCTCTAAAATATCTTCTGGCTTACTCATAGGATTTCTCCGTCTTGCTCGTGAATTCGGACAAAAACAGTTTGTCTTTGTCCTCGACGATCAGGGCATTAAATAATTCGGATTTCCCGATATAAACAGGGAAAGTATCAGGCATCGCAATAGGTAAAATATCCCCGGGTTTAATTGTCGTCAGGTCGGCAACATTGAGGGGGATTTCTGCAATTTTCACGTTCATGGTCAGCGGCAGCGTATGGATAATTTCTTTGATCAGCGTTTTTTTACGCGTCTCAGCGCTGGCTTTATCAATCTGCTTTTTCTTC
>NZ_SZWM01000651.1:328-514 GCF_005280805.1 Citrobacter sp. TBCS-14 | reverse complement strand
GATAAACCATATCGAGCGCCGCCAGAAACATTCATCCGTAGAGGTGAGTGTGGCATGGCTGGAAGCGCCCGAAGGGTCGCAGCTACTGCTAGTCGCCAATGAAGATTTTTGTCACTGGCAGCCTACAGCCAAAACTTTCTGAAAACCTGAAGACAGGTAGTCAGCAGACCTGATCCGTATGGCGTC
>NZ_SZWM01000651.1:0-176 GCF_005280805.1 Citrobacter sp. TBCS-14 | reverse complement strand
ATTTTTGCCGTGTCCGGCGAGCTGGCCGTTAATAGTGCATTGTACTCATAACGTTTGGATGTCAGCTGTTGGCGCAACGCGCTGGTCTGGGAGTAGTAATCATCATAGATTTTCTGCGCGGCAGCCTGCTGCTCAGCGGTCATTGGGGTACCGACCCGTTGCTGCATTCCATCACC
>NZ_SZWM01000294.1:0-201318 GCF_005280805.1 Citrobacter sp. TBCS-14 | reverse complement strand
GAGGCGCAGCAGGTTGTCTATTACAGCCTGGCGATTGGTCACCACTTAGGCATAATCGACTGCCTGGAAGCGGCGTTAACCTGCCCGTGGGATGACTATCTGGCGTGGATTGCCACGCTTGCCGAAGGAAGCGAAGCTCGCCGTAAGATGGAAGGCGTGCCGAAGTATGGCGAAATCGTCATCGATTTTAACCATGTGCAGATGCTGGCGCGCGCGTTTGATGACGCGCTCGCCGTGCAGACACCGCAACAGCAGGAATGGAGCAAGCTGGTGCTCAGCATGCTGCATGACATTCACCAGGAAAGCGCCATCTATCTGATGGTGAGGAGACACCGTGACTGACGTTTTATTGTGTGTCGGCAACAGCATGATGGGTGACGACGGTGCGGGTCCGCTGCTGGCAGAAATGTGCGCGGCTGAGCCTAAAGGCAACTGGGTGGTCATCGACGGCGGAAGTGCGCCAGAAAATGACATCGTCGCGATCCGCGAACTGCGCCCGGAACGTCTGCTGATTGTTGATGCCACTGACATGGGCCTCAATCCCGGCGAGATCCGCATTATCGATCCCAATGATATTGCCGAGATGTTCATGATGACCACCCATAATATGCCGTTGAACTATTTGGTTGATCAGCTCAAAGAGGATGTTGGCGAGGTGATTTTCCTCGGCATTCAACCGGATATTGTCGGCTTTTATTACCCGATGACACAGCCAATCAAAGAGGCGGTCGAGACCGTGTATCAGCGATTAGCCGGTTGGGAAGGCCATGGCGGATTTGCTGAGTTAGAAGCGCCAGAAGAGTAAGCATTCCCAGCGCCGGATGTCAGCCACGCTCGGCATCCGGCCTGTTCCGCCTTTACATATCCAGCCGTTATTCAGTTGCCTGCTCAATAATTAATTTCCCCTGCATCACCGAAACATTCACCTCTGTGCCGGTCGGAAAACCCGCCTGTTCCAGCCAGTCGCCATTCAGCGTTAATGAGGCGTGTCGACTGATACGCAGGGTGAATCCGGTACGGCGATCTTCGTAGCGTCTTCTGACGTAACCCACTTTTAAACGACGCACGGGTTTGGCGATAATCATTGGTGTTTGAACATTATCAGTAGACATGAACGTTTCCTTGTTACGAACGGTGAAAAGTAAAAACTACTGAATAAAATGCCAGTAATAATGCGCGGCAGCAAACCGCAGAATGGAATGACGATCCAGAAAAATGAATGTAAAAAATGAAACGGGAAGGAAGGGCGGATGTTTGTGGCGGGTGATCATGCGGGCCGGATAGCAAGCGCCATCCGGCCCGACGATCAGTCCAGATCAGCCCCGTTGCTGGCGATCACTTTTTTGTACCACCAGAATGATTTCTTGCGAGTCCGCGTCAGCGTGCCATTGCCTGCGTCATCGCGGTCGACATAGACAAAACCGTAGCGTTTGCTCATCTCGCCGGTGGAAGCGGAAACCAGATCGATACAGCCCCAGGTGGTGTAACCCATCAGCGGCACGCCGTCTTCAATGGCGTCTGCCATGGCGCGAATATGGTCGCGTAAATAGCGGATGCGATAGTCATCGTTGATCTCACCGTTGGCATCGATTTCATCTTTTGCCCCCAGTCCGTTCTCCACCAGAAACAGCGGTATCTGGTAGCGGTCATACATCATGTTTATGGTGATGCGCAGACCCAGTGGGTCAATGCCCCAGCCCCATTCGCTGGCTGCAATGTACGGATTGCGCAGCGACTTCACCACGTTGGCGGCGCTGGTGTTGCCGGTGTTCATTTCTGCCGAGGCGCAGCGCGAGGCGTAATAGCTGAAGGAGACAAAATCGACGGTATTTTTCAGGATGTCGTCATCTTCCGGGGCTTTCTCAATCACTACGCCCTTGTCACGAAACACGCGGGCTGAGTAGGCGGGATAAGCACCACGCGCCTGTACATCAATAAAGAACAGGTTTTCACGGTCCTTTTCCAGCGCGGTCCACACATCTTCAGGTTTGCACGAGTAGGGGTAAAAGTTTCCGCCCGCCAGCATGCACCCGACCTGGTTGTGCGGATTGATTTCATGGGCGATTTTGGTTGCCAGTGCGCTGGCAATCAGTTCGTGGTGCGCGGCCTGGTATTTCACCTGATCCTGATTTTCACCCGCTTCAAACACCAGTCCCGCGCCGGAAAAAGGGCTGTGCAGCAGGATGTTGATTTCATTGAACGTCAGCCAGTATTTCACCAGACCATCAAAGGCCTCGAAGCAGGTACGGGCGTAGCGGGTGAAAAACTCCACCATTTTGCGGTTACGCCAGGAGCCATACTCGGTGACCAGGTGCATCGGTACATCAAAGTGGCACAACGTCACCAACGGCTCAATACCGTACTTTTTGCACTCGGCAAACACCGAGCGATAAAAATCAATGCCTTCCTGATTTGGCGTCAGTTCATCCCCGTTCGGATAGAGCCGACTCCAGGCAATTGAGGTACGAAACACCGTGAACCCCATTTCTGCCATCAGGGCGATATCGTCTTTATAGCGATGATAAAAATCAATCGCTTCATGGCTGGGATAAAACTCGTCATCCCGCAGTTGAACGCGCTTTTCCTGACCCAGTTTAACCGGCATTCGATGTGCGCCGTGGGGGATCATATCCACGGTAGTCAGCCCTTTGCCGCCTTCCCGATACGCCCCTTCAGACTGGTTGGCGGCCAGTGCGCCGCCCCATAAAAATCCTTGCGGAAAAACAGACATAATAAACCTCAGTTAGTATCCGTCAGATGCTGGCGCCATTGATATTTCCCGGCTGCGCAGCCTGATTTTTTCTGGCCTGCGCGGCCGCATCTTCGACGGGAATATCCTCAAAGCCGAGCAGCAGCGTTAAGACAAACGACAGCACTACCGCCAGCGCCATGACGCCAAATACCCAGACAATGGTCATCGGATTGGCCGGGTCAAAAAACTGTACGCTGGTGAACAGACCTGGTGCTGCCATCGAGTGGCTTGCCAGTCCGGCCATCCCGGCTACGGCACCGCAGATAAAGCCGCTGATAAGACTGGCAATCAGCGGACGTTTCAGGCGTACCGCCACGCCGTACAGCGCCGGCTCGGAAATCCCTGCCATAATGGCGGAGGCCGCCGCGGCTAACGCTGTCTGACGCAGTTCCGGGTTTTTGGTTTTCCAGGCGACCGCTAAAGAAGATCCACCCAGCGACAGGTTGGCGCCAATTTCAGACGGCATAACCATGCCTTCTTTACCGGTTTCGGCAATGGTTTGAATAATGGTGGGGGTAAAGACGCGGTGCATGCCGGTCATTACCAGAAGCGGCCACAGTGCGCCCATAATGGCCACCGACAGCCAGCCCAGATAACCGTGAATGGTGTACACCAACGCGGAGATCGCGCTGCCGATCCAGATGCCAATCGGGCCAATTAAGACGATGGCGAGCGGGGCGGCGATCAGCACGATCAGCATTGGTTTCAGGAAGTTTTTGGTTACGGCTGGCGTGATGCGATCCACCCACCGTTCGATGTACGACAGGCACCAGGTCATGACCAGCGCCGGGATCACCGTGTAGGTGTATTTCACCGCTGTGACCGGGATCAGCGCGAACTCAACGTGCTCGCCCTGTGCGGCCTTAGCCATCAGATCAATAAAGCTCGGATGCACCAGCACGCCCGCAATAGCAATAGCCAGCGACATGTTGGTTTTGAATTTAATGGCGGCAGAGGCGGCGACCATCAGCGGCAGGAAGAAGAATGCGCCGTCGCCAATCACTGTCAGGATCGTCAGCGTCGAGGAGCCTTTTTGCAGCACGCCGGTCATTTCGAGGATCATTGCCAGCAGTTTCAGCATCGATCCACCGATAATCGCCGGGATCAGCGGTGACATAGTGCCGATCAGCGCATCAAGGATCCCTGCCCCAATACGCTTGAGCGTCAGTTTGGGTTTGCTTGCGGGTTCGCTGGGCTGCATATCGCCCGGCAGCAGGCTGACGACCTCGCGATACGCCTGGGACACGGTATTACCAATAATCACCTGGCACTGATTGTCGCTACGCACTACGCCGAGTACGCCATTAAGCGTTTTTAACGTGGCGCTGTCGACCTGCGAATCATCTTTGATAACGAAACGTAAACGGGTCATGCAGTGGGTTACTGCGGTGATGTTCTCGACGCCGCCCAGAGCCGTCACAACCGAGCGCGCCAGCGCTGCATAATTTTTAGACATCGGATTTAATCCTGTTTTATCAGTAGGGTAGGTAATGTCTTACCGTTTATTTTCGTCTCATGTTGGTGATGATGAAACATTGATAGGAAACCGGTTCCACAAAATCATGTTTAATTTATGATATTTGTGCAAGATTATATTTTGATCATTTTTTGTATTTGTGACTACGATCACCAGATAACGCGTTCTGCGATTGAGCAGCAAGGACAGCGGTGAAACGGTGCAGTACACTGCGTCACATTGCGTGAAAAGGGATGAGTAAGATGACCACGATGTTGGAAGTGGCGAAGCGTGCTGGCGTGTCGAAAGCTACGGTTTCCCGGGTGCTTTCGGGGAACGGCTACGTCAGCCAGGAGACCAAAGACCGCGTGTTCCAGGCTATTGAAGAGAGTGGCTATCGTCCCAATTTGCTGGCGCGCAGCCTGGCGGCGAAGAGCACGCAGACGCTGGGTCTGGTAGTGACCAACACCCTGTATCACGGCGTTTATTTTAGCGAGTTGCTATTTCACACTGCGCGTATGGCGGAGGATAAAGGACGCCAGCTTCTGCTTGCCGACGGTAAACATAGTGCCGAGGAAGAGCGTCAGGCGATTCAATATCTGCTCGACCTGCGCTGTGATGCTGTCATGATCTATCCGCGTTTTCTCAGTGTGGATGACATCGATGAGATTATCGATGCACACGCCCAGCCCATTATGGTGCTTAACCGACGCCTGCGTAAAAACACCAGCCACTGCGTCTGGTGCGATCAAAAACAGACCAGCTTTAATGCCGTCACGCAGTTGATTCGCGCCGGGCATACCGAGATTGCTTTTATCAGTGGCTCAATGGATTCGCCCACCGGCGTGGAGCGACTTTCCGGTTATAAAGACGCGCTGGTGCAGCACGGCATTCCGTTGAATAATGATTTGATTGTGAAGGGTAAATGGACGCCAGCCTGTGGCGCTGAAGGCGTTAAAACCTTACTTTTACGCAAGGTGAATTTCACCGCGCTGGTGGCCAGCAATGATGATATGGCGATTGGCGCGATGAAGCAGTTGGACGAGCAGGGCATTAATGTTCCCGCGCAGGTGTCGGTGATTGGTTTCGATGATATAGCCCTTGCGCCGTACACCATTCCGGCACTTGCCAGCGTCAAAATCCCGGTCACGGAGATGGTCCAGGAAACCATAGGACGCCTGATCTTTATGTTGGACGGCGGAGCCTTTACGCCAGCGAAAAACTTTACCGGCGAGCTTATCCCTCGCGCCTCTCTTGCCCCGACACTTTCACGCTGATGCTGTCATTTGTCATCGTCACTAGTGACGATGACAGGCATTTTTGCAGCGAAGTAAAATAAAAATCCTTTAATAACAGTGCATTAAATTCTGGCACGATTTATGAATGCTTCGGCAGATAATCTGTCATTGCTGGAGAATTTGATGAACCGTTTCATCATTGCAGACGCCAATAAATGCATTGGTTGCCGTACCTGTGAAGTGGCCTGCGTGGTATCCCATCAGGATAACCAGGACTGCGCATCGCTGACCCCTGAAACCTTTTTACCGCGCATTCACGTGATCAAAGGCGTTAACGTCTCTACCGCGACGCTGTGCCGTCAGTGTGAAGATGCGCCGTGTGCCAACGTCTGCCCAAACGGTGCAATTAGCCGCGATAAAGGCTTTGTCCACGTGATGCAGGAACGCTGCATTGGCTGTAAAACCTGCGTAGTCGCTTGTCCTTATGGCGCAATGGAAGTGGTTGTCCGTCCGGTTATTCGTAACAGCGGCGCGGGTCTGAACGTGCGTGCTGAAAAAGCCGAAGCCAACAAATGCGACCTGTGCCACCATCGCGAAGCCGGTCCTGCCTGTATGGAAGTCTGCCCGACGCATGCGCTGATTTATGTCGATCGCAATAAACTGGAGCAGCTGAGCGCGGAAAAACGCCGTCGTGCGGCACTGGACTCCACCGCATCTTTGCTGTTCTGATTGTCCAAAATCCGCGTAAAATACCTGCGCTAATAGCGCTACGCTTATCAGGCCTACAGGGCAATAACACGTAGGCCGGATAAGGCGAAGCCGCCATCCGGCAAAGGGATATTTCAGGGATACACGATCGCGGGAATTCAACATGACACTAAGCAACCACTCCGGTGTAGAGCTGCGCATTCGCGGTAAGGTACAGGGCGTTGGGTTCCGACCCTTTGTCTGGCAACTGGCGCAGCGGCTACAGCTGCATGGCGACGTCTGTAACGACGGCGACGGGGTGGTGGTGCGTTTGCTCGAAGACGCAGCGCAATTTATTGCCGAACTGCATCAGCACTGCCCGCCGCTGGCGCGGATTGATAGCGTCGAGAGTGCGCCGTTTGTCTGGCAACAACGACCTGCAGATTTCTCCATCCGCCAAAGCGCTGGCGGAACGATGAATACGCAGATCGTACCGGACGCTGCAACCTGCCCTGAATGTCTTGCTGAAATGAACACCCCCGGTGAACGCCGTTATCGTTACCCTTTTATCAACTGTACCCACTGCGGCCCGCGCTTCACCATTATTCGCGCAATGCCGTATGACCGTCCGTTTACCGTCATGGCTTCATTCCCGTTGTGCCCACAATGCGATGCTGAATATCGCGATCCGTATGATCGTCGTTTTCATGCCCAGCCTGTCGCCTGCCCAGCGTGTGGCCCGCATCTGGCGTGGATAAGCGCAGACGAGCGAGCGGAAAAAGAACCGGCGTTACAGGCGGCGGTTACGCGGTTGAAAGCCGGTGGCATTGTGGCGGTTAAAGGCATTGGTGGATTTCATCTGGTCTGTGATGCGCGCAACGACGCTGCTGTGGCGCTACTCCGTCGGCGTAAACATCGCCCGGCTAAACCGCTGGCGGTAATGCTGCCGGGGGATGACGGACTGCCAGAAGCGGCACGGCGTTTGCTGACTACGCCCGCTGCCCCCATCGTGTTGGTCAATAAACAGTATGTGGTTTCACTGTGCGAAGGGATTGCGCCAGGACTTACCGAGGTCGGCGTCATGCTGCCTGCCAACCCGTTACAGCATTTGCTGTTGCAGGAGATGAAGGGGCCGCTGGTGATGACCTCCGGCAACCTTAGCGGCAGGCCGCCAGCCATTACTAATGCGCAGGCGCTGGACGATTTGCACGACATTGCCGACGGCTTTCTGCTGCATAACCGCGAGATTGTACAGCGCATGGATGACTCCGTGGTGCGAGAAAGCGGGGAGATGTTGCGTCGCTCCCGAGGCTACGTGCCGGATGCCGTGGCGCTGCCGCCAGGTTTTCGCGACGTGCCGCCGATGCTGTGCTTAGGCGCTGATCTGAAAAATACGTTCTGTCTGATCCGGGGGGAACAGGCGGTGATTAGTCAGCATCTGGGCGATCTGAGCGATGACGGCATTCAGCATCAGTGGCGCGATGCGCTGCATCTGATCCAGAACATTTATGATTTTACCCCGCAGCGTATCGTCTGCGACGCGCATCCTGGCTACGTTTCCAGCCAGTGGGCCCGTGAGATGACGTTGCCAATTGAAACGGTGCTGCACCATCATGCGCATGCTGCTGCCTGCCTGGCTGAGCACGGCTGGCCGTTGAACGGTGGCGATGTCATTGCCCTGACGCTGGACGGTATCGGCATGGGCGAAAACGGTGCGCTGTGGGGGGGCGAGTGCCTAAGGGTGAATTATCGCGAATGCGAATACCTGGGTGGCTTGCCCGCGGTGGCGCTGGTGGGAGGCGATCTGGCGGCAAAACAGCCGTGGCGCAATCTGCTGGCGCAGTGTCTGCGCTTTGTGCCTGACTGGCAGCGTTATCCGGAAACAGCGTTTGTGCAGCAGCAAAACTGGAGCGTACTGGCTCGTGCCATCGAGCGTGGGATCAACGCGCCGTTGGCATCATCGTGTGGACGCTTGTTTGATGCCGTTGCCGCCGCACTGCAGTGCGCACCACAATTCCTGAGCTATGAAGGCGAGGCCGCCTGTGCGCTGGAGGCGTTAGCGTCACAATGTGCAGGCGTTGAACACCCGGTCACCATACCGCTTAACAACAACCAGTTGGATTTGGCGGTTTTCTGGCAGCAGTGGCTGAACTGGCAGGCGACTCCCCCTGAACGCGCCTGGGCTTTCCACGATGCGCTGGCGAGTGGGTTTGCCACGCTAATGCGCCAACAGGCACAGTTACGCGGTATTACGACGCTGGTATTTAGCGGGGGCGTGATGCATAACCGTTTGCTGTCAGCCCGTCTGGCGTTTTATCTGCATGACTTTACGTTACTGTTCCCGCAGCGTTTACCGGCTGGGGATGGAGGATTGTCGCTGGGGCAGGGCGTGATTGCCGCGGCGCGGGCATTGCCGTAGAAATAAAAAAAGCCCCGGGACTGGCGGGGCAAGAAAAGCAAGTCGGGGCATACCGACAAGTGGCAACGCACATCCGTGTGCGTGAGGTTAATAAAACAAGCAATGGCACAACATTGTTTACACGGGCAGTGTTTTCAGCAGCGCGAAGGCCTCCTTCATACGATCTTCGCTCACCACGAAGGCACACAGTTGGCCTTCGCTGTTCATTCCTCTGGCGACCATACCTTCTGCTTCAGCCGCAATATGCCAGTTCAGATCGCGACGCTGGGTTTCCCCTGCCAGGTGTAATGGCAGCTCCGGCGTTTTGATTTTTACCAGCATGGCTGGCAGCTTCAGCGGGGCATTGCCGCCGAGCAGGTTTTTCGCCAGATACATCGCGCTGAGCTGAATCGGCTGCAGGAACGGCAGGACCTGACCATTAATTTCTGCGCAGTCACCGAGGGCGTAAATATCCGGGTGGCTGGTTTGCAGATAGCTGTCAACGCAAACGCCGCGATTGATGGTTAACCCGGCGCGACGCGCCAGCGCGGTTTCCGCACGCAGACCGGTTGCGGCAATCACCGCATCAACGTCTACACTGCGGTTACGATCGAGCGTGGCGCGAATACCGGTGCTGGTTTTCTCCAGACTCTGCAACTGTGATTTCAGCAGCAGGTGTACGCCCATATCGGTCAGACGATGCTGTAAACGGCTGCTGACTTCTGGCGGCATTAACGAGGCCAGAATGCTGGCGGCGTTATCGATAAGCGTCACCGCTTTACCGGCACGGCAGAAATCCATCGCCAGCTCGCTGCCAATCAAACCACCGCCAACAATCAGGACTCGCTGCGCATCGCGCAGTTGCGTTTCACAGGCGCGATACTCCTGCTGGCTGTTCAGTGTGAGCATTAACTCACGTCCGGTTACCGGCGGTACAAAGGCTGATGCCCCCGTAGCCAGCACCAGCTTGTCATACTGCCACTGCTTGTCCTGGCTTTTCACTACGTGAGCATCGGCATCGATGTCGGTCACCCAGGTGTGCGGGAACAGGCGCAAATTAAACTGTTCGGCAAACTCCCCCGCCGACTGGCGGGTGAGGTCGTCGGCACGCTGTGCCTGGCTGATAACATGGCTGAGATCGGGCTTGTTGTACTCATCAATGCTGTCAGCGGCAATCAGGGTCAGCGGGACAGTCGCATCCTGCTTACGGATATTTTTGACTAACTGGCGGGCGGCGAAGCCCGAACCAATAATGACAATTCCGCGGCTCATTTTGCCTCCGTAGCCAGTACGTCGAAGACGTCTTTGCCTAATGAACATTCCGGGCACAGGAAGTTTTCCGGCACGTCGCTCCACGGTGTACCCGGTGCGACATCCTGCAGCGGCTCGCCTTTCTCTGGATCGTAGATCCACTGGCAAACGCTGCACTGCATGCAAGGTCCAAGGTCAGCGGCCGCGGCGGCGGCACAGGCGCACTCTTCCTCTTTGGTTGCGGCTTTGACGCTGGTTTCCGGCAGTGGAGCGAGCGCCCACTGACGTGCAATTTCACGACCGTGCTGACGGCACAGTTCCAGCGCATCCAGATCCGGGCGCCATTTGGCTTTCAGGCTCAGGGACATTTCAAAACCGGCATCCTGCAGACGCGTGGACAGACGGTCTACCGCACCGCCGCTCCAGCCGTGTGAGCCGAAGGCGCTGGCGCGTTTATTGCGAAAACGCAGTCCGGTCATCTCTTCGACCAGGCCGGCGATCTTCGGCATCATCACGTTGTTCATCGTGGAGGTGCCGACCAGCACGCCTTTAGAGCGGAAGACGTTCGTCAGGACTTCGTTTTTATCGCTGCGGGCGACGTTAAAGATTTTCACTGCCACGTTCGGGTCAACTTCGTTGATGCCCTGGGCAATGGCGTCGGCCATCATACGGGTGTTGTTGGACATGGTGTCGTAGAAAATGGTGATGCGGTCTTCCTGATAATCCGCCGCCCATTTCAGGTACATCTCAACGATCTGCGTTGGGTTGTCGCGCCATACCACACCGTGAGAGGTGGCAATCATGTCGACCGGCAGATTGAAGCCGAGGATTTCAGTGATTTTTGGCGTAACCAGGCGGCTGAACGGTGTCAGGATGTTGGCGTAGTAGCGCTGGCACTGTTCGAACAGTTCAGTCTGATCTACTTCGTCGTTGAACAGACGTTCGTCACAGTAGTGCTGACCAAAAGCATCGTTACTGAACAGCACGGCGTCACCGGTCATGTAAGTCATCATGCTGTCCGGCCAGTGCAGCATCGGGGTTTCAACGAAGATCAGCTGTTTGCCGTTACCGATATCCAGTGAGTCACCGGTTTTTACCACGTTGAAGTTCCATTCCGGGTGATGGTGGTGGCCGGTGATGGAGTCAATAGCGTTAGCGGTGCAGTAAATCGGCGTGTCCGGGATGCAGGACATCAGCTCGGTCAGCGCACCGGCGTGGTCTTCTTCTGCATGGTTAATGATGATGTAGTCAATATCTGCCAGGTCAATTTCATTGCGCAGATTCTGCACGAATTCACGGCTAAACTTGTGGTCTACTGTATCGATCAGGACATTTTTTTCTTCACGGATAAGATAGCTGTTGTAGCTGCTACCGCGCAGCGTTTTGTATTCGGTCCCGTGGAAATCACGAACTTCCCAGTCACGTTGGCCAACCCAATGAATGTTATTTTTAACCAGAATAGACATAGCAACCTCAGTAATTAATTTAGCGTGTTTCTAAAAAAGATGTTTTGCTTATTGCAGGTTGCGTGCCAACTTTTTATTTTATTGATTTATAACAGTTTAATATTTTACTCCTCTAAATTGGCTGTCAAAATGACTATGCTTTTTGTTGTCAATATGACAATATGCATTGTCAAAATGACAATGAGGTAGCCATGAGTTTTTCCGTTGATGTGCTGGCGGGTATCGCCATTGAATTACAAAGCGGTATTGGGCATCAGGATCGTTTTCAACGCCTGATCACGACGCTGCGTCAGGTGCTGGAGTGTGATGCGTCGGCGCTGCTGCGCTATGAATCACGACAGTTTATTCCGCTGGCGATCGACGGGCTGGCGCAGGATGTTCTCGGCAGACGTTTTACGCTGGAGGGGCATCCGCGTCTGGAAGCGATTGCCCGCGCCGGGGACGTGGTGCGTTTTCCAGCCGACAGCGATTTGCCCGATCCGTACGATGGGCTGATCCCCGGCCAGGAAAGCCTGAAGGTCCATGCCTGCATTGGGCTGCCGCTGTTTGCCGGACAAAATTTGATTGGCGCGCTGACGCTGGATGGTATGGAGCCAGATCAGTTCGATGTCTTCAGCGATGAAGAGCTTAGGTTGATTGCCGCACTGGCGGCGGGGGCGCTGAGCAATGCGCTGCTGATTGAACAGCTGGAAAGCCAGAATATGCTGCCGGGTTCGTCCACCGCTTTCGAACAGGTGACGGAAACGCAGATGATAGGCCTGTCGCCTAATATGATGCAGCTGAAAAAAGAGATTGAAATTGTGGCAGGCTCCGATCTTAACGTCTTAATCAGCGGCGAAACGGGAACCGGGAAAGAGCTGGTGGCGAAAGCAATTCATGAAGGCTCTCCGCGTGCGGTGAATCCGCTGGTGTATCTTAACTGTGCCGCGTTGCCAGAAAGCGTCGCGGAAAGCGAACTGTTTGGCCATGTGAAAGGTGCCTTTACCGGGGCCATCAGCAACCGTAGCGGCAAGTTTGAAATGGCGGACAACGGCACGCTGTTCCTGGACGAGATTGGCGAACTGTCACTGGCGTTGCAGGCCAAGCTGCTGCGCGTGTTGCAGTACGGTGATATTCAGCGAGTGGGTGACGATCGCAGCTTGCGGGTGGATGTTCGCGTGCTGGCAGCCACCAACCGTGATTTACGCGAAGAGGTGCTGGCCGGGAATTTCCGCGCCGACCTGTTCCACCGTCTGAGCGTCTTTCCCCTTTCGGTGCCACCGCTGCGTGAGCGCGGTGAAGATGTGGTTTTGCTGGCGGGTTATTTTTGCGAACAGTGCCGGCTGCGGCTGGGACTTTCCCGTGTGGTGCTAAGCCCTGGTGCGCATCGCCATCTGCTGAGCTACGGTTGGCCGGGTAACGTGCGTGAGCTGGAACATGCTATTCATCGTGCGGTGGTGCTGGCCAGGGCAACAAGGGCAGGGGATGAAGTGGTGCTGGAGCCGCAGCACTTTGCCTTACAGGAAGAGGCGCATACGCCGCAGGCTGAAGCCGACGTCATGGCGGAGATCCCGCAGAATCACAATCTGCGCGAAGCCACGGAGTCTTTTCAGCGGGAGATGATCCGCCGGGCGCTGGCGCAGAATAACCATAGCTGGGCGGCAAGCGCGCGGGCGCTGGAAACCGACGTCGCCAACCTGCATCGGCTGGCGAAGCGTCTGGGACTGAAGGATTAGAGAATGCCCGCCTGATAAAAATCCTGCAGGTTAATTGCGCCGGTGAGTTTGCCGTTTTCATCCACCACCGGTGCGGCAGTGATTTTGCGCTTCATCAGAACCTCTTTGGCGTCAATCGCGCGGCTTTGTGCCTGCAGCGTGACGCCATTCGGGGTCATCGCTTCGCGTACTTCCGTGCTGAGTGCGCCGCCACCAACCAGCCAGCGACGCAGGTCACCGTCGGTAAAGACACCTTTCACCAGAGACTGCTCGTCGCAGACCGCCACCAGACCCAGACCGGTGCGGCTCAGTTCCAGCATGGCGTCCATAACGCTGGTAGTAAGCGTCACCTGCGGTACGGCGTCGTCGCGACGCATCAGGTGGTGCACCTTGTTTAACAGACGAGCGCCCAGTGCTCCGGCTGGATGAGAACGCGCAAAATCCTCTTCGTTAAAACCGCGCGCTTGCATGACGGCAATTGCCAGCGCATCGCCCATCATCAGGGTGTTGACGGTGCTGGAGGTGGGTGCCAGACGCATCGGACAGGCTTCACGTTCAACCGAAATATCCAGTACGGCTTTGGCGGCCAGACCTAATGGCGAGGTGGGTTTTCCGGTCATCGCCAGCAGCGCGACGGATTTGTCTTCCAGACGCGGAATGATGAGATCCAACTCTTTCGCGCCGCCGGAGTAGGAGATGAAGAGCATCACATCGCGGCTTTCAATCATGCCTAAGTCGCCGTGCAGTGCTTCCGCTGGATGCACGAAGAATGCCGGGGTGCCGGTGCTGGCGAGGGTCGCGGCGATTTTTTTGCCAATATGGCCAGACTTACCAATTCCGGAGACAATCACTTTGCCTTCGCAGTGGATGATAGTATTGGCGGCACGAACAAAGTCATCGCCGAGGCGTTCTGGCAGTCGGCTGGCTTCCTGGAGTTCCAGCATTAACGTCTGACGGCCCGCGTTCAGTAGTGCATCACTCATTGGTTTCTCCGGTTATGATCACTTCTATCCCTTTTGCTTCCAGCGCCTGACGAAATACAGGGTCGATGCCCGCATCAGTAATCAGCTTGTCGACGCTTTCCAGACTGCATACCACATTGGGGCTTTTGCGCCCGAATTTCGACGAGTCCGCCATCAGAATCACTTCGCGAGCGGCATTGCACATCGCCTTGCTGACGGTATAGACCTCATTAAAGGTGGTCACACCCGCATTCAGATCGATGCCGTCGGTCCCCATGAAGAGTTTATCAAAACTGAACTGCTCGAAGGCATTTTCTGCCAGCTGTCCGTGAAATGACGCCGATTTTTTGCGAAATGTCCCGCCGGGCATCAGGATAGTTTGCTCGTTGTCCAGTTCCGAAAGGGCGTTAACAATGTGCAGGCTGTTGGTCATCACGGTGATGTTACTAAAGCGGGTGAGCATCGGCACCATCTGCAAAACGGTGCTGCCTGCGTCGAGAATGATTGAGTCGCCGTCGTGAATAAAACGCACGGCGGCTTCGGCAATTTGCGCTTTTTTATGCGTGTTGATTAGCGTTTTGTGATCGATGGGCGGGTCAGATTCGTCTTTGTTTAATACTACGCCGCCATAGGTGCGAATGACGGTGCCGGCATTTTCCAGAGTGACCAGGTCTTTGCGAATGGTCGTGCCGGTTGTGTCAAAGTAGTGGGCCAGTTCTTCAACCGAGCATTTTCCCTGCTTTTGCAGGTGCTCCAGTATGGCAGCCTGACGCTGACGAGGTTTCATAGGCGTGATTACCCTGACTTATGTATATACCCGTCATACTTCAAGCTGCATGTGCGTAGGCTTTATTCGGCCTTACGGCCTCACCCCTTCGGGGCCAGCGCAAGCGCTGTTCAAAACAGCCGAGGCGTTTTGTCCTGCAACTCGAATTATTTAGGGTGTAGGTTGCAAAATGATAATTTCGCAAGCTAATAGCATTCATAACGAAATTATCCATGTTTCAGTTTAAGCGCCAATGATAGTGCATTTTGGGAGAGAGGATCATGGGGAAAGATCACATCAGGCTGTAATTCATCAAGATGTTTGCCTATTATCGGGGCAATTTTGCCTGGTCTGGCGAATACGGTAAGACCTTTCATAAATAACGTATCAGTTACCCGCTGTTGCTCATCCAGAGCGATAGCAACCACAACGCGCGGTTTAAAACGTCCGCCGGAACGCCCGACGCCGACCCGACCCTGCTGACAAAGCTTGTCGAACGCGCGATTAAAGCGGGATATTTGCCAGCCGCCCAGCGCTAGCTGTAGGCACCAGGCGATGGCGGCGACGGTAATCAGTGCGGAAACCATGTTATTGCTCCTTGATTATATGCCGGATAAGCGTAGCGCCACCCGGCAATCATACCTCTTAGAACATCACCTGACCGCCGGTGACGTTAATCGATTGTCCGGTGCAGTAAGACGCTTTCGGGCTGGCGTAAAACAGCAACATGTTCAGCACGTCCTGATAATCGCAGCCGCGCTTGAGTGGGACCTTATCCACATAGTACTGCTCCACTTCATCCGGTTTTAGGCCAAGCTTGGTGGCATACTGTGGTAACAACGACTGGAACATCGGTGATTTCAACAGATTACCGAGCATCAAGGAATGCACGGTAATCCCGTATTCCGCGAGATCCAGCGCCAGTGACTGGGTTAAGCCCACGCCGCCGAATTTTGCTGCGCTGTAACCTGAGTTGTGTTTGCTGCCCACTTTGCCGGATTTTGAGTTGATCTGGATAATGCGCCCCTGCACGCCGTCGCGGATCATCAGGCGTGAGAATTCACGTGCACAGAGGAAATAACCGACCAGATTCACCTGCAGCGAGCGGTCGAAATCTCCAAGCTCAAAGTCGCTGATAAACGCCGCTTTGGCGATACCGGCACTGTAAACCAGCAGGTCGGCGCGACCGAATATCTCATCTACCCCGCGTGATAGCGCCAGCACGCTTTGTTCGCTGGTGGCGTCGGCACCAAAGCCGTAAGCGGTACCCTCACCAAACTCGGCATTAATTTCCTGCGCCACGTTTGCGGCTTTATCGCTTTGAATATCGACCACCGCAACGCGGTATCCCTCTGTCGCAAGCCCACGGCAAAGGAATGCCCCCAGGGTCTGGCCTCCACCAATGACAACGGCAACTTGATTCATTTTTCTCTCCTTTACGCTTAAGCAACAAACTTCAAAATACAGCCCGGCGCGATGGCGTCCGGTACCGGCCCCGCAACGTGTACGGTGCCAGGAAATTCCGCTTCACTCTGTCCATCGAAGCGCAGGGTGATATGCCCCAGTTCACGCAAGTTCATTTCTGCCACACTACCCACGGCGGTGACCGGGTAGCGATGCTGGCCCAGCTCAAACTGAATACCCGCCTGCAGAACGCCATTTAGCTCGCCGTGGCAGTGGATGAAACAAAACTCTTCGATATCCGCAGGCGCGCCTTCACGAAAGGTAATCAGCATCTGGTCACAGAGTGCATCCGGTGCGCTCTGGCCAATGCGGGTGATGGTGGTTTGATAGATCACGGTCATCTTTGAGCGCCTCTTATTGATAAATAAAGCCGGAAACAAACCAGGCGATGAGAACGGTAGGCGCGCCAGTCAGGAAGCGGCTTACCAGTACGGACGGCACGCCGACGCGCACGGTGTCCTGACGGGCTTCTGCCAGTGATAATCCCACAGGGATGAAGTCACAGGCGGCCTGGGCGTTGATCGCGAATAGCGCAGGCAGCGCCAGATGTGGAGGGATGTTGCCCAGACCAATCTGCACACCAATCAATACGCCGATAACCTGAGCGATCACCGCGCCTGGGCCGAGGAACGGCGACAGCAGCGGGAAGGAACAGATTAATGCCAGCGTCACGAGCCCCAGCGGATGGCTGGCCAGCGGCGCCAGGCCGTGGGCGATCCAGTCACCCAGACCGGAGGCCATGATGATGCCGATCAACGCCGAGACGAATGCCATAAACGGCAGAATGGTTTTCAGTACGGTATCAATCGTGTCTCGCCCGGACTGGAACAATACCGCCACGGCGGAACCCATGCCCATGCCGACTTTCGCCAGCAGGCCATCGCTCTGTTCAGTGATCTTTTTACTGGTGTCGTAGTCGCGACCCGCCGTGGTGCCTGCCGGTGGTGGCGTCGCGGCGGCTTCACCGACTGCGGTAATGTTGTCTTCTTTGACGCCGGAGACATAAATATCTTCGGTAATGTACTGCGCCAGTGGGCCGGACTTCCCGGTGGAATGAATGTTAATTGTCGGAATCCGGCGTTTCGGGTAAATACCGCAGCGTAGCGTGCCGCCGCAGTCGATGATGGCTGCGCCGATTTCGTCTTCTGCAGGCTCGCCCTCTTTAAAGCCATCAATAGCCTGCCAGCCGGTTAATTGCGCCAGCTTGTCGACAATCGCCGGGCGTGTTCCTGCGGTGATATAGACAATTTTCTTACCGGGGGTAGCGTCCAGTTCAAGCGGGCCACCCCAGCCACCGGTACCTCTTTCAATACGAATACGCCTCATGATGTCGCTCCCGCCAGATGGACTTTCTGCTCAAGTTGAATGCCCATTTTCTTTTCGAAGATGGAGGTGGTGAGGTCGGTCACCCAGCCGCGGAAGAAGTTTGTCACCAGGCCAACCAGCAGATAGCTCACCGCGAGTGGACCGAGCGGCAGGCCAAGCGTGGTCAGGCCGCTGGCGATCCCCAGATAGACAAACAGTTCGCCGGGATTGATGTGTGGAAACAGCCCGTTCATTGAGTGGCAGCTATAAGAGGCTGCCGCGTAGTAACTGGGTTTGTACTTCTCGGGCATAAACCGGCCCAGACTCAACGTCATCGGATTACAAAAAACAAAGGTGCCGATGCACGGCAGCAGTAGATAGCGAGACAGCGGGTTTCCGGCACAGCGTTGAGCAAAACGTTCAATTCGGTGCTGGCCAATAAAGTTAATGAGCGCGTTCATGATGACCAGCAGGCTAATTAACAGCGGAAGAATCCCGGTGACCATGCTGGTGAACACTTCTCCGCCTTTCTGAAACAGCCCGATGAACCACTCTGCGCCCAGGGTGATGGTGTCGATCATTATTCTCTCCTGTAGGGGGTTGGGAATTTGCTAGAATGTGGCTTATTTTAATCACAATGAAAGATTTTAAAGTGTTATTTTGATCGCAAAATGAAAGATAAATATTTTATTGTGAAAGTTATTGCGTGAGGGATCGCAAATGGGGTGGTAAACGGTGAAAGGGGCGGTAAATTCTGCGAAGGAGCGCGACTACCGCTTCCTTGTGTGGCGGTGGATGCTTTACCATACTTCTCTCTGGCTGAATCTGTTTAATGGATGTCTCATGTTCAAGCGTCGTTATGTAGCATTACTTCCCCTTTGTGTGTTGCTTGCTGCCTGTAGTAGCAAACCAAAACCTTCAGAGACTCAAACGACAACGGGTACGCCTTCTGGCGGCTTCCTGCTTGAGCCGCAACACAACGTCATGCTGTCGGGCGGCGACTTCGCCAATAATCCGAATGCGCAACAGTTCATCGATAAAATGGTGAGCAAGCACGGCTTTGACCGTCAGCAGTTGCAGGAGATCCTGTCGCAGGCCAAACGTCTGGACTACGTTCTGCGCTTGATGGACCGTCAGGCACCGACAACGCAGCCGCCAGCCGGGCCTAACGGCGCATGGCTGCGCTATCGCAAGCAGTTCATCACGCCAGATAACGTGCAAAATGGCGTGGCGTTCTGGAACCAGCATGAAGATGCGTTGAAGCGCGCATGGCAGGTCTACGGCGTACCACCGGAAATTATTGTTGGCATTATCGGTGTCGAAACCCGCTGGGGCCGCGTGATGGGTAAAACGCGTATTCTGGATGCGCTGGCGACGCTGTCGTTTAACTATCCGCGTCGGGCGGAATACTTCTCCGGTGAGCTGGAAACCTTCCTGCTGATGGCTCGAGATGAAAGCGATGACCCGCTGGACCTGAAAGGCTCCTTTGCCGGTGCAATGGGCTACGGGCAGTTCATGCCGTCCTCTTACAAAGAATATGCGGTTGATTTCAATGGCGATGGGCACATCAACCTGTGGGATCCGGAGGATGCCATCGGCAGTGTGGCAAACTACTTTAAAGGTCACGGTTGGGTGAAAGGCGATACGGTGGCGGTGCCGGCAAACGGCCAGGCACCAGGGCTGGCAAACGGGTTTAAAACCCAGTACAGCATTTCTCAGCTTGCGGCTGCAGGTCTGACGCCGCAGCAGTCGTTGGGTAACCATCAGCAGGCCAGCCTGCTGCGTCTGGATATTGGCACCGGTTACCAATACTGGTACGGGCTGCCGAACTTCTACACCATTACCCGCTATAACCACAGCACGCATTACGCGATGGCCGTCTGGCAATTAGGTCAGGCTGTAGCGCTGGCGCGCGTACAGTAATTACCCGCAACCGGTCTACAGGAGGAAACCTCTTGTAGGCCGGATAAGATGCCTGGCACCGCCATCCGGCAGATCTTCTTGACGCGACGGATCTATTTCCGGAATCCCCCTCGTAAATTACTCTCCTCATCCCCACATTTGTTTTGAAAGTGCTATCTTGTCCGGCATATTTTTTAACTGACAGAGGCTGAAATGACCGACAGTGAACTGATGCAGTTAAGTGAACAGGTAGGGCTGGCATTGAAAGCGCGCGGCGTGACGATGACCACCGCAGAGTCCTGTACCGGCGGTTGGGTAGCGAAAGTCATTACGGATATCGCCGGCAGTTCCGCCTGGTTTGAGCGCGGATTTGTGACCTACAGTAACGAAGCCAAGTCGCAGATGATTGGTGTGCGAGAAGCGACGCTGGCACAGCATGGCGCGGTGAGTGAACCGGTGGTTGTTGAAATGGCCATTGGCGCGCTAAAAGCGGCCCGTGCTGATTTCGCCGTTTCTATAAGCGGAGTTGCCGGGCCGGATGGAGGAAGTGAAGACAAGCCGGTTGGGACCGTCTGGTTTGCCTTTGCCAGCGTAAGCGGCGAGGGGATCACGCGCCGGGAATGCTTCAGCGGCGACCGCGATGCGGTGCGTAGACAAGCGACCGCCTATGCGTTACAGACCCTGTGGCAACAATTTCTACAAAATACTTGATACTGTATGAGCATACAGTATAATTGCGTCAACAGAACATCATCTTTCACGATTCTTGGTTCAACCCGAGAGTGGCATGACAGGAGTAATTAATGGCTATCGACGAAAACAAACAGAAAGCGTTGGCGGCAGCGCTGGGCCAGATCGAAAAGCAATTCGGTAAAGGCTCCATCATGCGCCTGGGTGAAGACCGTTCCATGGACGTGGAAACCATCTCCACCGGTTCGCTTTCTCTGGATATCGCATTGGGTGCAGGCGGTTTGCCGATGGGGCGTATCGTCGAAATCTACGGGCCAGAATCCTCCGGTAAAACAACCCTGACGCTGCAGGTGATTGCTGCCGCACAGCGTGAAGGTAAAACCTGTGCGTTCATCGATGCAGAACACGCGCTTGACCCTGTTTATGCCCGTAAGCTTGGTGTTGATATCGACAACCTGCTGTGTTCTCAGCCAGATACCGGTGAACAAGCGCTGGAAATCTGTGACGCACTGGCACGTTCCGGTGCCGTAGACGTTATCGTTGTTGACTCCGTTGCCGCGCTGACGCCGAAGGCGGAAATCGAAGGCGAGATCGGTGACTCTCACATGGGCCTCGCGGCACGTATGATGAGCCAGGCGATGCGTAAACTGGCGGGTAACCTGAAACAGTCCAATACGCTGCTGATTTTCATCAACCAGATCCGTATGAAGATTGGCGTCATGTTCGGTAACCCGGAAACCACGACCGGTGGTAACGCACTGAAATTCTACGCCTCTGTTCGTCTGGACATCCGTCGTATTGGCGCGGTGAAAGAGGGCGATAACGTAGTCGGTAGTGAAACCCGCGTTAAGGTCGTGAAAAACAAAATTGCTGCGCCGTTTAAACAGGCCGAATTCCAGATCCTTTACGGTGAAGGCATCAACTTCTACGGTGAACTGGTTGACCTGGGCGTGAAAGAGAAGCTGATTGAAAAAGCCGGCGCATGGTACAGCTACAACGGTGAAAAAATTGGTCAGGGTAAAGCGAACGCAACCAACTGGCTGAAAGAAAACCCGACTACCGCAAAAGAAATTGAGAAAAAAGTTCGCGAGTTACTGCTCAATAACCAGGATTCAAAACCGGACTTCTCCGTTGATGACAGCAGTGAAGGCGTAAAAGAAACGAACGAAGATTTCTGATAATCTGATTTTATCGTATAAAAAGGGCTGCATATGATGCGGCCCTTTTCCATTTCTGAAGGTGCACTATGACAGATTCAACGTCTCGCCGATCCGCGTATTCTCGACTGCTTGACCGCGCTGTGCGCATACTTGCCATGCGCGATCACAGTGAGCAGGAACTGCGACGGAAACTGGCTGCCCCGGTTATGGGAAAAAATGGACCGGAAGAAATTGATGCTACGCCAGAGGATTACGATAAGGTTATTGCCTGGTGTATAGAAAGCCGCTACCTGGATGACGACCGTTTCGTTCAGCAATTTATCGCCAGTCGTAGCCGTAAAGGCTATGGCCCCGCACGTGTGCGCCAGGAGTTGGGACAGAAAGGTATTTCCCGCGAAGCCATCGAACGCGCGATGCGTGAATGTGAGATTGAGTGGGCGCAGTTGGCGCGAGATCAAGCCATCAGAAAATACGGTGAGCCCTTGCCGGTGGATTTTGCAGAAAAGGTGAAGGTCCAGCGTTTTTTGCTCTATCGCGGCTATCTGATGGAAGATATTCAGACAATATGGCGAAATTTTGACGATTGAGCGCATACGGGATTTTACTTCCCCGTGAAGAAAACTTATCTTATTCCCACTTTTCGATTGCCAGCGGCGCTGTTTACGTGCCTGTGCTGGTGATGACATTTCGTTAGCTTGATTTCTTCAGGATAATTATGAGCAAGAGCACTGCTGAGATCCGTCAGGCGTTTCTCGATTTTTTCCACAGTAAAGGACATCAGGTAGTTGCCAGCAGCTCCCTGGTTCCAAACAATGACCCTACTTTGTTGTTTACCAACGCCGGGATGAACCAGTTCAAGGATGTTTTCCTTGGTCTCGACAAGCGTAATTATTCCCGCGCAACCACTTCGCAGCGTTGCGTACGTGCGGGCGGTAAACACAATGATCTGGAAAACGTCGGCTACACTGCACGTCACCATACTTTCTTCGAAATGCTGGGTAACTTCAGCTTCGGCGATTACTTCAAACACGACGCCATCCAGTATGCATGGGAACTGCTGACCGGTGAAAACTGGTTTGCCCTGCCGAAAGAGCGTCTGTGGGTAACCGTTTACGAAACTGACGATGAAGCCTTTGAAATCTGGGAGAAAGAAGTCGGTATTCCGCGCGAACGTATCATCCGTATTGGTGATAACAAAGGTGCGGCCTATGCCTCCGACAACTTCTGGCAGATGGGTGACACCGGTCCTTGCGGTCCGTGCACCGAAATTTTCTACGATCACGGCGACCACATTTGGGGTGGCCCTCCGGGAAGCGCAGAAGAAGATGGCGATCGCTACATTGAGATCTGGAACATCGTCTTCATGCAGTTTAACCGTCAGGCTGACGGTACTATGGAACCGCTGCCGAAGCCGTCCGTAGATACCGGTATGGGTCTGGAGCGTATTGCAGCCGTGCTGCAACACGTTAACTCCAACTACGATATTGACCTGTTCCGCGCGCTGATTGAATCCGTAGCGAAAGTCACCGGTGCTACCGATCTGAGCAACAAATCGCTGCGCGTGATTGCCGACCATATCCGTTCCTGCGCGTTCCTGATTGCCGATGGTGTTGTGCCGTCGAATGAAAACCGTGGCTATGTGCTGCGTCGTATCATTCGTCGCGCGGTGCGTCATGGCAACATGCTGGGCGCGAAAGACACCTTCTTCTACAAGCTGGTGGGGCCGCTGGTCGAGGTGATGGGTTCTGCGGGTGAAGAACTGAAGCGTCAGCAGGCACTGGTTGAGCAGGTTCTGAAAACTGAAGAAGAGCAGTTTGCCCGCACGCTGGAGCGTGGTCTGGCTCTGCTGGATGAAGAACTGGCAAAACTGTCCGGCGATACGCTGGATGGCGAAACCGCCTTCCGCCTGTACGATACCTACGGCTTCCCGGTTGACCTGACGGCAGACGTTTGCCGTGAGCGCAACATCAAGGTTGACGAAGCGGGCTTTGAAGCCGCAATGGAAGAACAGCGTCGTCGCGCGCGTGAAGCCAGTGGTTTTGGTGCCGACTACAATGCGATGATTCGCGTTGAGGGTACCTCTGAATTTAAAGGCTACGAGCATCTGGAACTGAACGGTAAAGTTACCGCGCTGTTTGTAGATGGTAAAGCGGTAGACGCAATTAACGCAGGCCAGGAAGCTGTTGTCGTCCTTGACCAGACGCCGTTCTATGCGGAATCAGGTGGTCAGGTTGGCGATAAAGGCGAACTGAAAGGTGCGGGCTTTGCGTTTGCGGTTAGCGATACGCAAAAATATGGCCAGGCAATTGGTCACATCGGCAAACTGTCTGCGGGTTCTCTGAAAGTGGGCGATGCCGTGCAGTCTGACGTCGATGAAGCGCGTCGTGCGCGTATTCGTTTGAACCACTCCGCAACGCACCTGATGCATGCGGCGCTGCGCCAGGTTCTGGGCACGCACGTGGCACAGAAAGGCTCACTGGTTAACGATAAAATTCTGCGTTTCGACTTCTCCCATACCGAAGCGATGAAACCGGTTGAAATTCGTGCTGTTGAAGATCTGGTGAATGCGCAAATTCGTCGCAACCTGCCGATTGAAACTAACATCATGGATCTCGACGCGGCGAAAGCCAAAGGCGCAATGGCGCTGTTTGGCGAGAAATATGATGACCACGTGCGCGTACTGAGCATGGGGGATTTCTCTACTGAACTGTGTGGTGGTACTCACGCTAGCCGTACCGGTGATATCGGCCTGTTCCGCATCGTGTCTGAGTCCGGTACTGCAGCGGGTGTGCGTCGTATCGAAGCTGTAACCGGCGAAGGTGCTATCAATACCGTGCGTGCTGAGAGCGACCGCTTAAGCGAGATAGCGCATCTGCTGAAAGGTGATAGCCAGAATATCGGTGACAAAGTGCGTTCCGTACTGGAGCGTACGCGTCAGCTCGAGAAAGAATTGCAGCAATTGAAGGAACAGGCCGCCGCGCAGGAGAGTGCAAATCTTTCCAGTAAAGCGGTTGATATCAACGGCGTGAAACTGCTGGTCAGCGAACTGACCGACGTTGAACCTAAAATGCTGCGTACCATGGTTGATGATCTGAAAAATCAGCTGGGGTCTACCGTTATCGTACTGGCAACGGTAGTTGAAGGTAAGGTTTCTCTGATTGCGGGCGTGTCTAAGGATGTGACTGACCGTGTGAAAGCAGGGGAACTGATTGGCATGGTCGCTCAGCAGGTAGGCGGTAAGGGTGGTGGTCGTCCGGACATGGCGCAAGCCGGTGGTACGGATGCCGCAGCTCTGCCTACAGCGTTAGCCAGTGTGAAAGGCTGGGTCAGCGCAAAACTGTAATAATTATAAGCGTAATCCAACGCTGCGGAGGTCAATCTGCAGCGTTTGCATCAACGCTATCGACAACGATAAAGTCAGGTTGAAGTTGTGTATATCGGCTAAACTTAGGTTTAACAGAATGTGATGCCGTGACTGCTTACACTTAGGTGTTTGTCATCGCTTACTTTTTGGCGTTATATGATGGATAATGCCGGGATACAGAGAGACCCGACTCTTTTAATCTTTCAAGGAGCAAAGAATGCTGATTCTGACTCGTCGAGTTGGTGAAACCCTCATGATTGGCGATGAGGTCACCGTGACAGTTTTAGGGGTGAAGGGCAACCAGGTACGCATCGGCGTAAACGCCCCGAAAGAAGTTTCTGTCCATCGGGAAGAGATCTACCAGCGTATCCAGGCTGAAAAATCCCAGCAGTCCAGTTACTAAGGTTTTCGCGTCTCACCTTTCTGGTGAGGCGCAACCTGATTTAGCGCCTCTCTTTTCCTGCTTCTGTTACTTTTCCTTTTCGCTTTACCTCCTGACACCCATCTTGTTCTTCTGATTTCACGCTGTTTTCACTGCTGCACTGCACTTTTTGCCTTTTCCTCAATTTTTCTGTTTGCCCGCCCCCCCGAGAAAACGCCAATTTATCTGTTGATAAAACACTCTTTTTGCCGTTTTTGCAGACTAATTGCGCGTGAAATGTGCAAACGATAAAAGCACTGGAAAAATTGTTTGACTTATAAGTACCAGAAAGTAATATGTGCGCCACGCAGCGACGATGAGCAGAAACAAGTTCTTCGAAGCACTCGCAAGAGGCGTTGTTGGTGAGGTGGCCGAGAGGCTGAAGGCGCTCCCCTGCTAAGGGAGTATGCGGTCAAAAGCTGCATCCGGGGTTCGAATCCCCGCCTCACCGCCATTTGCATCCGTAGCTCAGCTGGATAGAGTACTCGGCTACGAACCGAGCGGTCGGAGGTTCGAATCCTCCCGGATGCACCATATTTTCTGTTTCTTCAGCAATGAAAGAATGGATAATCGATACGGCCTTAGCAGCGGTATCAAAAATCTGCACTAAAGTAGTTTCCCTGATGCATCCGTAGCTCAGCTGGATAGAGTACTCGGCTACGAACCGAGCGGTCGGAGGTTCGAATCCTCCCGGATGCACCATATTCTCCGCAGTATTAATTGTAAATCAATAGTTCCCTGATGCATCCGTAGCTCAGCTGGATAGAGTACTCGGCTACGAACCGAGCGGTCGGAGGTTCGAATCCTCCCGGATGCACCATCTTCTTCGATATTGCTTTAGCAGCGATATCAACTCTGCAGTAAAATAAGTTCCCTGATGCATCCGTAGCTCAGCTGGATAGAGTACTCGGCTACGAACCGAGCGGTCGGAGGTTCGAATCCTCCCGGATGCACCATATTCTCCGCAGTATTAATTGTAAATCAAAAGTTCCCTGATGCATCCGTAGCTCAGCTGGATAGAGTACTCGGCTACGAACCGAGCGGTCGGAGGTTCGAATCCTCCCGGATGCACCATCTTCTTCGATATTGCTTTAGCAGCGATATCAACTCTGCAGTAAAATAAGTTCCCTGATGCATCCGTAGCTCAGCTGGATAGAGTACTCGGCTACGAACCGAGCGGTCGGAGGTTCGAATCCTCCCGGATGCACCATCTTCTCCTGGATAACAGCTAATTTTCATCGCATATTTCTGCGAAATAATCCCCAGTATCATCTCTCTTTTTCTGAATCAAACTTCTAAAACAATCCTCAATTCGCTGTCAGCGACAAAATCAATCAATTACGATAAAGTAACGTCTGGTCATTCGGCTTGTGAGAAGACGATGTACGAACGTTATGCGGGTTTGATTTTTGATATGGATGGCACCATTCTCGATACCGAGCCAACGCACCGTAAAGCGTGGCATGAGGTGTTAGGGCGTCATGGGCTCCGTTTTGACGAGCAGGCCATGGTCGCACTCAACGGTTCCCCAACGTGGCGTATTGCACAGTCAGTCATTGAACTGAATCATGCCGATCTCGATCCCCATGCGCTGGCGCGTGAAAAAACCGACAGCGTTAAAAGCATGCTGTTGGATAGCGTTCAGCCATTGCCGCTTATTGATGTTGTTAAAGCCTGGCATGGTCGTCGGCCTATGTCGGTCGGAACCGGGAGCGAAAGTGCCATTGCAGAGGCGCTGCTCGCGCATTTAGGGCTACGTCACTATTTTGATGCCGTCGTCGCAGCTGACCACGTACAACGCCATAAACCCGCACCTGACACGTTTTTACTGTGTGCCGAGCGTATGGGCGTTGTCCCGACTCAATGCGTGGTATTTGAAGACGCTGACTTCGGCCTGCAGGCTGCACGTGCGGCCGGTATGGATGCCGTGGATGTCCGGTTATTGTGAGTGATGGACTGTCACTCCTGTCACTGTTTGCCAGCAGTTTCCTCAGCGCCACGCTGTTACCTGGAAATTCTGAAGTTGTTTTAGTGGCTCTGCTGGTTTCCGGGGTGAGTCATCCCTGGGTCTTAGTCTTAACAGCAACAATGGGTAATAGCCTTGGAGGGTTAACTAACGTTATCCTTGGGCGTTTCTTCCCGTTACGTAAAACGTCACGATGGCAAGAGAAAGCGATGGGGTGGCTGCAGCGCTATGGCGCTGTCACACTATTATTAAGCTGGATGCCGGTTGTGGGGGATTTGCTGTGCCTGCTAGCGGGATGGATGCGCATCTCGTGGGGGCCAGTACTCTTTTTTTTATGCCTTGGCAAAGCGTTGCGTTATGTTGTGGTCGCAGCGGTTACGACGCAGGGCATTATGTGGTGGCACTAATTGTGTTGTGGAAATGCCTGTAGGGTAACCAATACTATGATGCTAATTAAAACGATTTTGACAGGCGGGAGGTCAATTTGATCCCGGACGTATCACAGGCACTGGCCTGGCTGGAAAAAAATCCTCAGGCGTTACAGGGGATTCAACGTGGTCTGGAGCGCGAAACGCTGCGTGTTAATGCTGATGGCTCATTGGCGACGACAGGCCACCCGGATGTGTTAGGCTCAGCGCTGACGCATAAATGGATAACAACGGATTTTGCCGAAGCGCTGCTGGAGTTTATTACTCCTCCGGGCGACGACATCCAGAAAATGCTCACGTTTATGCGTGATCTGCATCGCTATACCGCCAGAAATCTGGGCGACGAGCGTATGTGGCCACTGAGCATGCCTTGCTATATCGCTGAAGGTCAGGATATTGAACTGGCGCAGTACGGTACCTCGAATATTGGTCGTCTGAAAACGCTCTACCGTGAAGGTCTCAAAAACCGTTACGGCGCGCTGATGCAAACGATTTCCGGCGTTCACTATAATTTCTCGCTGCCGATGGCATTCTGGCAGGCGAAATGTGGCGTAACGGACGATGAAGATGCCAAAGAGAAAGTGTCTGCTGGCTACTTCCGCCTGATCCGCAACTATTATCGTTTTGGTTGGGTGATCCCGTACTTGTTTGGCGCATCTCCGGCGATTTGTTCTTCTTTCCTGCAAGGAAAGCCGACAACTCTACCGTTTGAAAAAACGGACTGTGGTATGTATTACCTGCCGTACGCGACATCGCTGCGCCTGAGCGATTTGGGTTATACCAATAAGTCGCAAAGCAATCTCGGTATTACGTTTAACGATTTGCATGAGTATGTGGCAGGATTAAAACGCGCGATTAAAACCCCTTCCGAGGAGTACGCGGCGATCGGTCTGGAGAAAGACGGTAAACGTCTGCAAATTAACAGCAACGTACTGCAGATTGAAAATGAACTGTATGCGCCTATTCGCCCGAAACGGGTAACCCGTAGCGGTGAATCGCCGTCAGATGCGCTGCTTCGCGGCGGCATTGAATACATTGAAGTGCGTTCGCTGGATATTAACCCCTTCTCACCCATCGGCGTAGATGAGCAGCAGGTACGTTTCCTCGATCTGTTTATGGTGTGGTGTGTCCTGGCGGACGCTCCGGAAATGAGCAGCGATGAACTGCTCTGCACGCGTACCAACTGGAATCGTGTGATTCTGGAAGGACGTAAGCCGGGCCTGACGCTAGGCATTGGCTGTGAAACCGCCCAGTTCCCGCTGCCGAAAGTGGGTAAAGATCTGTTCCGTGACCTGAAGCGCGTGGCGCAAACGCTGGACAGCATCCATGGAGGAGAGGAGTATCAAAAAGTCTGTGACGAACTGGTTGCCTGCTTTGATAATCCTGAACTGACATTCTCCGCGCGGATCCTGCGGTCAATGATTGATACGGGCATTGGCGGCACGGGCAAAGCGTTGGGCGAGGCTTATCGCAATCTGCTGCGTGAAGAGCCGTTAGAGATCGTGCAGGAAGAGGCGTTTATTGCTGAAACAGCGGCTTCAAAGCGTCGTCAGCAGGAGATTGAAGCGGCGGATACTGAGCCGTTTGCCGCGTGGCTGGAAACGCACGCTTGATACAAAAGAAAAAGGCCACTCGGGAGTGGCCAAAATTTCATCTCTGAAACCAGGGATGATGATAACAAATGCGCGTCTTTCATATACTCAGACTCGCCCCGGAACAAAGAGTTCAGATTATTTTTAAAAATTTTATCGGAGGTGGCTAAATGCCGTTGTTAGATAGTTTTACTGTCGATCACACCCGGATGGAAGCTCCCGCAGTCCGGGTTGCAAAAACGATGAACACCCCGCATGGCGACGCCATCACCGTGTTTGATCTGCGTTTCTGCATTCCGAACAAAGAAGTGATGCCTGAAAAAGGGATCCACACGTTGGAACACCTGTTTGCCGGGTTTATGCGTAACCACCTTAACGGTAATGGCGTTGAGATTATCGATATCTCTCCAATGGGCTGCCGTACTGGCTTCTACATGAGCCTGATTGGCACGCCGGACGAACAGCGCGTGGCTGACGCCTGGAAAGCGGCGATGGCTGACGTGCTGAAAGTGCAGGATCAAAATCAGATCCCGGAACTGAACGTCTACCAGTGTGGTACGTATCAAATGCATTCGCTGAGCGAAGCGCAGGAAATTGCCCGTCATATTCTGGAACATGACGTACGTGTTAACAGTAATGAAGAGTTGGCGCTGCCGAAAGAAAAATTGCAGGAACTGCATATTTAGTCTGGTTTATTACGTTTTCCTGTTATTCGAAAACCCCGGCCTGCAACCGGGGTTTTTTATTATCATTTTCCCTTAGCCATAAAATATTTATATTACATTTGTTTGGTGAATATTATTTTGTGTTAATAACTAACAAGTTCGCAACGAATAAAACGTGAGCGAAGAAACAAAAATAAGGGCCAATAAGTAAACCTACCTCGCTGCGATCACATAAAGAAAAAAACATAAACAGTTAACAGAAAAACATAATGGATTAGGCCAGATAAGATGTTTTAAAAATACCCTACGACAGAAACCGGTTACATTTTTGTATTGGCAAAGGAGTTTGTATGTCTACAGGGGACAAGATATCGATCAGGGAAAAGGTGGGGTACAGTCTGGGTGACGCGGCCAGCCACATCGTTTTTGACTCTTCGGTGGCAATTCTTGCGTATTTTTATACTGATATTTATGGTTTACCGCCTGCGGTAATGGGAACGATGTTTTTATTGGTCCGCTTGCTGGATGCGATTACCGATCCCATTATGGGGGCGATTGCCGATGCAACCTCCACGCGCTGGGGACGTTTTCGCCCATGGCTACTGGCGATTTGTGTACCCTTTGCCGTCAGCTGTGTGCTGGTTTATTCCATTCCTGATTTTTCCGACAGTGGAAAAGTGGTCTATGCGGTGGCGGCATATATCTTTATGACGCTGATGTATACAGCCATTAATATTCCTTACTGCTCACTGGGTGCTGCGCTGACGTCCGACCCGCGTGAAAATCTGTCCTTGCAGTCATGGCGTTTTGCGATTACGCCAATCGGCGGTGCGCTGGGAACGGCGTTAATTTTACCGCTGGCAGATTATCTCTATCCTGGTGATAGAGCGACGGGGATTCAGGTTTCAATGGCTATCTTCGGCGTCATTGGTTGTCTGATGTTTATCATCTGCTTTTTAACCACCAAAGAACGTGTGCAGCCGATCAAAGAGGAAAACCTCAATATTACCCGTGATGTAAAAATTTTATTCAAGAATGAACAGTGGCGAATTTTATCTGTTTATAACTTTATGATGCTGGTTGCGGTGGTGCTGCGCGGTGGGGCAGTCGTTTACTACGTTAACACGGTGCTGAACAAAGGCGCTGATATTATTACCATCTTTATGCTGGGTAGCATGTTTGCCTCAATGCTGGGGTCGATACTTGCTAAACCCTTTGGTACCCGGTTCTGTAAAATCAAACTCTCTTTTTGGGTTAACTTACTCACAGCCGTATTTGGTGTGCTGTGCTTCTTTGTGCCGGTTCAGTATTGGATAGTTGTGCTTGCGGTTCATATTATTATTTCCATTATTCAGGGCGGTAATGGTGCTCTGCAATGGTCGATGATTACCGATGCGAATAATTACGGTGAATGGAAAACGCACCGTCGAATTACCGGAATGAACGTCGCAGCAAATATTTTTGTCATCAAATTGGGTGTTGCCGTTGGTGGTGCTATTTTGGGCTGGGTACTCGCAGCATTTGATTATGCCTCAGGTAGTGCTGTGCAGTCCGCGTCTGCCGTACAGGGCGTTACGTTATTATTCACCATTATTCCTGCAATATTTTATATTCTGACGGCATTCTCTATTAAATTCTATGGATTAACAGAAGCAAGAATGAATGGCATTGTCACCGACCTTAAAAGCGGTAAGTTTGCGCATTCCTGATAATAACCAAAATATTGTAATAGCAGGAGGATGAGATGTTTACGACATCTCATCTGGTATACATCAAACTTTAGGGATGAATAATGAAAGCGAAATATTTGGCGCTGATGATCGGTGCTTGCTTATCTCAAAACCTGTGGGCTGCAAATAATAGTAGCATTGAGCAACGCCTTGCTGAACTGGAGCAGCGTGTTATTCGCGCAGAACAGCGGGCAACTGACGCCGAGTCGCAGGTTCAGTCGCTACAGCAACAACAGGTAGCGGCAGCACCTACGGTGAAAGTTGAATCAGCCGAACCCGTCGCAGCAGGCGCTAACCCACCAAAACTGACGTTATCCGGATTCAGCGATATTAAATTCTACGGTGATGTGGAGTTTAATATGGATGCTGCCAGTCGTTCCGGTAGCCTGACATCAATGCGCACCTCCGCCAACAAAGACTGGGCGCCGGGAACCAATGAGCGCTGGGATATCAACGGACGTCTGCTACTGGGATTTGATGGCTACCAGCGGCTGAACAACGGTAACTTTGCCGGTTTCTCGGTCCAACCGCTGGCTGATCTGACCGGCAAAATGAATCTCGATGATGCGGTCTTCTTCTTTGGGCGTGAGAACGACTGGAAAATTAAGGTCGGGCGCTTTGAAGCCTATGATATGTTCCCGCTGAATCAGGATACCTTTGTTGAGTATTCGGGGAATACGGCGAATGACCTCTACAGTGACGGCTACGGCTACATCTATATGATGAAAGAGGGGCGTGGACGTAGCGACAGTGGCGGTAACTTCCTGCTGAGTAAAACCATCGATAACTGGTATTTTGAAGTGAATACGCTGCTGGAAAATGGCAGTACGTTGTTCTCCGAGAAGCAGTATCACGGCATGGATTTAACCAGCGATAAAAATGTGGCCTATGTTCGACCGGTTATCGCCTGGCAAAATGGCCGCTTCTCCACGGCGCTGGCGATGGAAAGTAATGTCGTGAATAACGCCTATGGTTATTACGATAACGGCAAGTGGATCGATCAGTCAGATCGTACGGGCTATGGTTTTACCATGACCTGGAACGGACAAAAAACCGATCCTGAAGAGGGGGCTGTCATTAACCTCAACACGGCGTATATGGATGCGACCGATGAAACCGACTTTACTGCCGGGGTGAATGCGTTATGGCATCGCTTTGAACTGGGTTACATCTATGCGCATAACAAAATTGAAGCGTTCAACGCGACCAATATTGATGCCGTGTGTGAAGATGACTGCTGGATCACCGATCCAGGCAATTATGATATCCACACCATCCATGCTTCATATTTATTCCCCAACGTGATGGATATGAAAAACTTTAATATCTATCTCGGTGCCTATGCCTCATGGGTCGAGGCCGATCCACATAACGGCGACAGCAGCGAAGATGCGCGTTACGGCGGACGTCTGAGATTCAAATATTACTTCTGATAATCACAAGGCCCATCAACGATGGGCCTTGTTTTATTTCAGTACAGAATAAGGCAATTGACACAGGGCTTCTCAATTATGCATTTGAATTTTATGGGTAAACCGCTTGACGGGTTTAGCGAGTTTGCCACGATTGTTGCGGCACAAGGGGCGGTACTACTTAAAAATGATCATGCGGTGCTTCCCCTGCGCCCTGAGGATACTATTGCGCTGTTTGGGCGCACGCAGATTGATTATTACCGCAGTGGGACAGGGTCGGGCGGGGCCGTTAACGTTGTCGCGCAATGTCACTTACTACAGGCTTTGCGCGAACGCTGTTCTGCACGGTTAAACCCCGTGCTGGCGCAGAAGTATGAGCAATGGGTCGGTGAAAATCCGTTTGATAACGGCGGCGGCGGTTGGGCACAGGAACCCTGGTTTCAACAAGAGATGCCGCTGCAGGAAGGCGAAGTGGCGCAGGCGAAGACGATATCGCAAAAGGCCGTTGTGGTTATTGGTCGAACCGCTGGAGAAGATAAAGACAATGCCGATGTTGCTGGCGGATATCGACTGACCCCTGACGAATTTTCTCTGCTGGCCTGCGTCTGTCGTCACTTTAACGATGTGATAGTCGTACTCAATATTTCTTCTATTATCGACATGTCGTGGGTTGAGACCCCGGAATTACGCGGGCGAATTGGGGCGATACTATGCGCCTGGCACGGTGGTGCGTTTGGCGCACAGGCCGTCGCCGCGTTATTGTGCGGCGAGATCACGCCCTGCGGAAAACTGACCGACAGTATTGCGTACTCACTGGAGGATTACCCCTCTGCCTCCTGCTGGGGAAGCGACAGACAGAATATTTATCAGGAAGATATTTATGTCGGTTATCGTTATTTCGAAACGTTTTGCCCTCAGCGCGTGCAGTATCCCTTTGGCTTTGGGCTTTCCTATACGTCATTTACCCTTGAGGTTATCTCTGCGGAGGTGATTACCGATCCCCTCAGCTTTCAATTAAGCGTTGCGGTGCAGAATACGGGCGAAACCTGGGCGGGGAGTGAGGTTGTTCAAGTCTATCTGCAAGCACCGCAAGGCGCGCTGGGTAAGCCCTCGCGCGTGCTGGTTGCCTTTGGTAAAACCCATCTCCTGCAACCGGGAGAGCGTGAAATTATTGATCTGGCGATCCCTGGCGAGCGTCTGACATCGTGGGATGACAGCGGGGATAGCGGTCATCCGCACTGTTGGTTACTGGAAGCGGGCGGGTATTGTTTGTTCGTCGGTAACAGCGTGCGCGACCTCCAGCCGGTTAGCTTCGCGGGGCGTGAAGAGCTCATCGTGCCATCCGTCCAGGTTTTCTCCCGCCATGAACAGGCGCTGGCGCCCAGCGTGGCGTTCTCCCGCCTACGGCCTGGTCGTCATCAACAGGGGAGCTGGTTAGAGGCATGGGAGGACACGCCGCGCCGCTCTTTCTCCTTACGCGATCGTATCTTATCGCGTTTACCTCCCGCGCAGCCGTTGACCGGCAACAAAGGCATCCATTTCAGCGATGTTGTGCAAGGCCATCGTTGTCTGGAGACATTTCTGGCCCAGCTTTCCGTGGAGGAATTGGCCTGTCTGGTGCGCGGAGAGGGGATGTGTAGTCTCAAAGTGACGCCCGGCGTGGCATCTGCATTTGGCGGAGTGACCGACAGTCTGCGAGAAAAAGGGATACCCGTGGCGTCTACGGCGGATGGTCCATCGGGTATCCGCATGGATAATGGCGCAAAAGCCACGTTGCTTCCCAGTGGGACGTTGCTGGCCTGCACATGGGATCCGGTGCTGGTTGAGCGCCTGTATATGATGGAAGGAAAGGAGCTACAGCAAAATCACATTGATGTTCTGCTGGGGCCGGGTCTGAATATTCACCGTCATCCACTGAACGGGCGCAACTTTGAATATTATTCGGAGGACCCTTTAGTGACAGGCATGATGGCTGCTGCGATGACGCGAGGTATTCGCGCTGGCGGGGGCATTGCGACGCTGAAACATTTTGCCTGTAACAGTCAGGAGTTTTCCCGCGCCCAGGTTGATGCGGTGGTCTCGGCCAGGGCGTTACGTGAAATCTATCTGAAGGGATTTGAATATGCCGTCAAACACGGTGGCGCGAGTGCGGTGATGACCGCCTATAACCCCGTCAATGCGCACTGGTCTGCTGCGAATTATTGCCTGAACACGACAATATTACGCGACGATTGGGGATTTCAGGGCATTGTGATGACGGACTGGTGGGCAAAAATGAACGATCCTGTCACTGCGGGGGAGGCGAGTGTTAACAACACGGCGGCGATGATCCGCGCGCAAAATGACCTCTATATGGTGGTCAATAACAACGGTGCGGAGATTAATGCCGGTGATGACAATACGCTCTCAGCGCTGGAGGACGGAACGCTGACGCTGGGGGAACTGCAACGTTGTGCCCGCAATATTCTGAGTTTTCTCCTGTCTACGCAGGTAGCTAAACGGGGAGACGTGCCGCGGGTAACCAGGGCTAAATTCCATGCGGATGCTATGCTGGCGGATAGGGGAGCTATCAAGGTAGCGTCGGTATCACGGCTGCGCTACAGCGGAGAGAGGGTGATTAGCCTTGAGAAGGATGCGACCTACGATCTGCTGCTCAGCGCGTCATCGGCGGGGCTGGCGTTAGCCCAGACTGGATGCAACTTACTGCTCAATGGCTGCGTGGTCGCCACGATCCAGACCCACGGGGCGCTGGGGAAGCAGATTACGCAGAAGCTATGCCGCATCGATATGACAGCGGGTAACTATCTGTTGCAGTTTGAGGCGACCAAACCGGGCATGGTGATCGACTGGCTTGAGTTCAGACAGGTAACGGATTAGCAATCTGGTATGTAATAAAAAGGGATCCGCAGATCCCTTTAAACATCGAGTTAGTGCGCTCCACCGCCGCCGCCGCCCGCGCCGAATGGCGGTTTGGCGAACCACACCAGGCTGAGCAGTAGGATGAATATCCCCGCCGACATCCAGAAGATTTCGTTGGCGGAAATTATCAGCCCCTGATTGGTAATTTGCTGCGCTAGCCAGCCGGAGGCCTGCTGCTGGGTCATCCCAAGATCCTGCAACTGGCTATACATCGCCTGCGCATTAGGGTTGTAGGGGTTTACTGACTCCGTCAACTGCGCGTGATGTAGCGACTCACGGCTAGTCCACATCGTTGTGGTAATCGATGTGCCGATTGAGCCTGCCAGCGTTCGCGTAAAGTTAGACAAGCTTGACGCCGCTGCCAGACGCTCAGGCGGTAAGCCAGACAGCGTGATGGTGGTCAGTGGCATAAAGAAGCAGGCTACGGCGAACCCCTGAATAAATTGCGGCCAGGCCGATGCGCCAAAATCCATACCGGGTTCGAACGTCCACGCGCGCCAGTAGAAACAGACGGCATACATAATAAAACTAAACGTGACCAGCCGACGCATATCCAGCTTGTGGGCGAAACGACCAATAATCGGCGACAGGATCACCGGGATTATCCCCACCGGTGCGGAGGCCAGGCCTGCCCAGGTCGCTGTATATCCGTAGACCTCCTGCAACAACTGCGGCAGCAGGACGATAGCGCCGAAGTAGAGCATATAGGCCAGGCTGATACACAGGCAGCCGATGGTAAAGTTTCGCGACTTAAACAGCGAGAGATCGACAATCGGGTTATCGTCGGTAAGCTCCCAGACAATCAGGAAGCTGATGGCTACCACGGCGACGACCGTCAGGATAATTATCTCCTGCGAGGCGAACCAGTCCAGCTCTTTACCGCGATCGAGCATAATCTGCAAACTGCCGATACCAACAACCAGCAGCGCCAGACCAATAGCGTCAATGCGTCGCTGTTCGGTACGGGTTTCCCGGCCGCGCAGGGTTTGTAGCGTCATCAACACCACCACCGCCCCGATCGGCACGTTAATGAAGAATATCCAGCCCCAGTGATAGTTGTCGCTGATATAGCCCCCGAGAATCGGGCCACAAATAGGGGCGACAATCACCGTCATCGACCACAGCGCGAGGGCGATAGACCGTTTGGCGGGCGGATAGTTATTCAGTAACAGGCTTTGTGAAAGCGGAATTAATGGACCGGCGACAATCCCCTGAATCACGCGGAAGAAAATCAGCATGGTCAGGCTGTTGGACATCCCACACGCCCAGGACGCAATGACAAAGCCGATGGTGGACCACATGAACAGCTTTACTTCGCCAAAGCGTTTGGCCAGCCAGCCGGTGATCGGAATGGAGATAGCATTCGCCACCCCGAAAGAGGTGATCACCCAGGTCCCCTGGCTCAATGAAGAGCCAAGGTTCCCAGCAATAGTGGGGATCGCCACGTTAGCAATGGTGGAGTCCAGCACCTGCATGAATGTCGCCAGTGACAACGCGATCGTCATAATGACGAGCTGCGCGCCTTCCAGCGGTTTTTGCTGTTGCATCACACGCACCTTTGAATTAGCCCGCGTTGGCCCGCACGATCTCTTCGATCATTTTATTGACCGGAGCAAGGTTGATTTCTCGAGCATTACTTTCTGCAACCGGCGTCGTACGCACCTGGCTTGCCAGAATCTGTCCGTCACGATTTTGGGTATCGACCGTTACCAGCGTAGACAGGCCAATACGCAGTGGATGTTGCGCTAACTGCTGGGCATCCAGTTCAATACGCACGGGCAGACGCTGGACGACTTTGATCCAGTTACCGGTTGCGTTCTGTGCTGGCAGCAGCGAGAAGGCGCTACCGGTCCCCATATCGAGACCGACAACCTTACCGGTGTATTTCACGTCATCGCCGTAAATATCACTGATCACCGTTGCTGGTTGGCCGATGCGCATATGCGCAAGCTGGGTTTCTTTGAAGTTGGCGTCCACCCACAGGTTGGTGGCAGGGACAACGGCCATCAGCGGTGTGGTTGGGCTAATCTGCGCGCCAGGCTGCACGGCACGACGGGACACGTAGCCGGTCATCGGGCTAACAATTTTGGTACGTTCCAGCGCCAGCCAGGCATTACGCACTTCGGTGGCCGCTTGTTGCACGGCAGGCTGGTCTTCAAGCTTACTGCCGAGGATCATCGCCTGGTTGGCATTGTATTGCTGTATTGCGACATCAAGCTGAGCCTGCGCGCTGGCAACGGCATCACGCGCATGTTGCAGTTCTTCGCGACCGATCAGGTTAGCATTTCCCAATGGGACGCGGCGATTAAAGTCGCTTTGTGCCTGCGCCAGGGCGGTTTTCTGCACCTCAATGCTGGCCTGAAGCTGCTTGCTGTTGATCATCAACTGGTGCGTCTGGCGCACGCTGGAGGCCAGCGCGGTCTTGGCTTTTTCAAGCGCCTGCTTAGCGTCCGTCTGGTCGAGGGTCACCAGCACGTCGCCTTGTTTGACATAGTCAGTGTTATCAGCCCAGACTTTCGTCACGCTGCCTGATACCTGCGCCATGATTTGAACCTGGTTCCCTGCCACGTACGCATCGTCTGTCTCTTCTACATGACGCAGTACTAAAAACCAATAAATCCCATATGCCACGGCAATGATAATAAAGAGCAAGGTCAGAAGCAGCAGCATACTTTTACGTTTGCCATTCTTCTTGACCGGTTGCTGCGGGGTTTGAGTCTCCGCATTTGCGCTCATGTTGTTCTCCACGATCTTATTTTTTTTCACATCGGCTGAGCCGACCTGTTTATCAGAAAGGCCAGCAGGGTGACCTGCTGGCCTGTCGGTTTTTCATTTATCAATCTGGATTTTTGAGCGTGTCGGCGCGTTAACGCAGCGCGTCGAGTACCGTGCCATCCTGTTCCATCTGATCAAGACGGGTCAGAAGCTTGCGGGTGATGTGCTCAAGCTGATCTTTTTCTGTGGTGCTAAGAGATGACCAGAGCTGATGCAGACAGTTATGCTGAGGCGGTAACACCTCTTGCAAGAATGCATGGCCTTTCTCGGTCAACTGTAGATGCAGGCAGCGGCGATCGTTATCGCTTTCGCGACGCTCGATCCAGCCACGTTTTTCTAACTCATCCGCGATACGCGTGGCGTTAGTCCGCGACGAACCCAGTGCGCAACTCAGTTCAGAAGGCTGAATACTGTGGTTTTCCTGAGACTCCAGCGTAATCAACGCCATAAACAACGTCTCGTTAATCCCTTGAGCTTTCAGCATTTTATTGCGGTTTTCCAGCAGCTTGCCCTGCATGTGCATGCAAAGACGAGTCAGAAGAACTTCCTGGTAAGGGAATTCTTCGTAGCGGCTGGCGCGAAATTTTAGCATTTGTTCAATGGGCGTAAACGAACTATCCATTTGGGTATAACCTCATTAATTTCAGCCGATATAGTAACGACAGTGACAAATAAAGTAAATGTATTATTTATTTAAAATGATTATTTTTACCTATAAAACAACCCACATTTTCCAGGCTAATCCGTAGCCCAGAGCACTCAGCAATGTCGGAATGATGATGCTGCGGGTCTTAAAATAGCTTGCGCCCAGTACAACAAACCCCACCAACGTTGGCACAAACCGACGAGCGTCGTGCATAACTTCAGGTGCGGTAGACACCACCAGTAGGGCGCAAATTGATGCTATGCCAATGGTGTCGAGTAAAATGCCGGTTGCGCCGCGTTTTGTCGGGCGAACATTTCCCACCCCCAGACGCAGCGGTAAATAACGAAAGCAGTAGTTGACGCCGCCAACCAGCAGGCCAAGCAGCAGAACCTCATAACTCATCAGGCGCCCCCTGCCAGAATGACTGGATAAGCGCCGTCAGACATCCGCAAACAATGCCAGCGAGTATGGCGGCAGGAATAGAAAAAAACGTCACGCCCGCCAGTGCTCCGCCGAGTGCCGCGGTCACACACAGCGACTGTTTACGCTGAAATGACGCGAGCAGAAAACTCATAAACAGCGCCGGGAGCATAAAACCTAGCGCCGCTTCGACCGCCGGAAAATCCTTCAGTAAGCCACTGCCGGAGAATGCGCCAATAATCGTACCGAATACCCAGGAAATCCAGGCACATAGTGCGATCCCCATCATCCAGTTTTCACTCCAGCGGCGATTGTCCCGCACCAGCTTCGCCGTTGCGGCGGCAAACACTTCATCAGTGAGGCCAAAGGCCCACACTGCGCTTTTAGGTTTACTGAGTCGTTGGGCGATGCGGCTGCGCAGGGAAGGGCCATACAACACATGGCGTACGTCCATGGCCATCACGGTGAGCGCGGCGACCCATAGCGAACTGCCCGCGGCAAGCATGGTAGTGATGACGAATTGGCTGGCACCGGCATAGATAATGCAGGAGAAAAAGACGCTTTCGACGGGCGTAAAGCCCAGACGAGTGGCATTGAGACCAAATGCAAAGGCGACCGGAATATAGCTGATGACGATCGGCAGACTGTCTTTGAATCCTTCCGTTAAGGTTGCCGGGCTGGGGTCTGACTGGGGAACAGGGCTTTCCATAGGATTATAGGCTTCATTACCGAAATTTAAATAACCTGGCTCAATGAGTTATAACCTTAGCAGACTGATGAGCTCCTTAACACCCTGAGGAGCTCAATCAGCGGCAAACACGCGCGATACGCTTAAATTACGGCTTCCTGGCGGTGAAAACCTCGCCACCAGACCAGCAGGTTGAGTACGGCAACGGTCGATCCTGCCAGACAAACGCCAGCCCAGCCGGCATGCTGCCAGGCAGAGGCTGAAATCAGTGAACCTGCCGCCCCGCCAATAAAATAGCTGGTCATATAGCCGGCGGTCAGTCGGTTACGCGCATCCGGGTGAATGCGGTAAATAACCGTCTGGTTGGTGATATGCACGCCCTGAACGGTGAGATCCAGTACCAGAATGCCAATTATCAGCATCGGTACTGACGTATGACCCAACCAGATTGCCAGCCAGGAGAGCAGCAGTAACAACAGACCTAATGTCGTGGTGAGATGGGATTTGCCCTTATCAGCAAATCCACCTGCAGGACGAGCGCCGAGCGCACCGGCGGCACCGGCCAGACCAAACAGGCCAATCATGCCTTCTGAATAGTTAAACGGCGGTGCCGCCAGCAAAAATGCCATTGATGTCCAGAGAATACTAAAGTTGGCAAACGTCAGGCAGCCCAGCATCGCTCGGGTACGCAGCAGTTTATCGTGGATAAACAGGCTGAAGACCGAGCCTAACAACTGTGGATAGTTGAGATGGGTTTCTGATTTCATCTTCGGCAGTCCGTGCCATAGCGCGATAGCCATTAGCGCCATCAGCACCGAGGCGACCCAAAATACCGTGCGCCAGCCGCCGAGATTCGCCAGCAGCCCGGCCACCGTACGAGCCAGTAAAATCCCCAACAGCAGACCGCTCATAATGGTGCCGACAACTTTGCCGCGTGTCTCCGGCGTGGCGAGTGTGGCCGCCAGCGGAACCAATATTTGTGCTACGACGGAAAACAACCCGGTCAGTGCCGTGCCGAGGATCAGCATGCCCAACGACTGGCTGCTGGCGGTAATCAACATGCCGCCAGCGGCGAGTAACGTCATGGACACGATAAGCCCCCGCCGCTCAAACATATCGCCAAGCGGTACCAGAAACAGTAGGCCCGCGGCGTAGCCAAGCTGTGCCGCGGTGACGATAAAGCCTGCGGTACTGGCTGATAATGAGAAGTTGCGCGCGATGGTATCGAGCAGCGGCTGAGCGTAATAGTTACTGGCGACGGCGAGACCCGTGGCGATGGACATGAGCAGGATCAGCGATCGGCTAAGTCCCTGAGAGGAATTTGTCATTGTTTTCAGCTGAATAATGGATTTCTGAAACAATCATAACGGAAGTGGATAAATGTTGCTGATTTGTTAGGTGATGGATTGTGCGGTTTCGGGCGAGTGAAGAGATGCGTGCCGGATAAGGCGCATTGCGCCACCATCCGGCATTGGTGTGGTTACTTACTGTGCCTGATGGCGCTACGCTTATCAGGCCTACGAGTGGGTTACTTCTGCGCAGCTAATGCCTCTTTTACCCAGCCGTCGAACTGCTGCTGGTGGGCTTTGATCCAACCGTCAACGTGACCCTGCACATCGGCTTCGGAAGCTTTGCCCTCATGCATCATCGCGTTCTGTGCGTTGATGTCCGCCAGTGGCAGCTTGATTATGGCAAACAGCTTCGCCGCGGCCGGGTTTTTCTCTGCCCATGCCTTGTTGGCAACGATATGCATGGTGTTGACCGGGAAGCCGTAGTTCGCGCCGTTTGGCAGCTTGGTGTCAATGTCTTTCTGCTCACCCGGCAGGGAAGAGAACGGCACCTGCAGCCAGACCACGTCTTTGCCCGGCTTCATCACGTCGCTCACCCAGTATGGTGTCCAGGTGTAGTAGAGAATCGGTTTGCCTTCTTTAAAGCGCGTGATGGTGTCAGCCATCATCGCCGCGTAGTTGCCGTGGCTGACGTCGACCGTTTTTTCCAGATCGAAGGCTTTATTCTGGTGGTTGATGACCGCTTCGCAGCCCCAGCCTGGCGAACAGCCCATCATGTCAGCTTTACCGTCGCCGTTGGTATCAAAGATTTTGGCAATCTTTGGATCTTTCAACTGGGCGATATTGGTGATTTTGTACTGCTCAGCGGTTTTTTTGTCGATCAGATACCCCTGTGCAGCCCCCGTCACGAATACCCCTTCGCGATAGAACTTTTTGTCTCCGCCCGCGGCGGCGTACATGTCGTCATGCAGTGGCTGCCAGTTCACGGCGGTAAAGGTGGCATCGCCAGAAGCAATAGAGGTGTAGCCGACGTTGTAATCAACTTCGCTGGCTTTGTTGACGGTATAACCCAGTTTTTCCAGCGCACGAGCGACCAGCTGTGTCTGGAACGATTCTTCAGAGATCGTGCTCTGGATAGGTTGCACGGTGATGCCTTTGCCCGGCAGGTCGGCAGCGAAAGCGCTGGTGGAGACAAGGGTGGCAAACGCTGTGGCAAAAAGTACGGTATGTCGCATCGTTATTCCTTTAATTATTGGAGGGACGTGCAGGCCCGGTAAGCGCAATACCACCGGGCAACAGGTGAATTACTTAGTGAATGGGCGGGTGATAAGCCCAACAGGGCCGGTGGTGTACCAGCGACGGTTACCCCGGCTGCGCGAGTCGCGACCGACGGCCTGCGTCAGGCGGTCCAGAATGATGGCGAGGATCACAATCCCAACCCCGCCAACGGTAGCCAGCCCCATATCGAGACGCCCGATACCGCGCAGTACCATCTGACCCAATCCACCGACGGCGATCATCGAGGCGATGACGACCATGGAAAGCGCCAGCATTAGCGTCTGGTTAACCCCCGCCATAATGGTGGGCATCGCCAGCGGCAGCTGGACTTTAAACAGCATCTGACGCGGGCTGGCACCAAAGGAGCGAGAAGCTTCAATCAGATCGGCTGGCACCTGGTTAATACCCAGAATGGTCAGACGCACAATCGGTGGCAGGGCGAAGATAATCGTCACCACGACGCCCGGCACGTTACCAATGCCGAATAACATCACAATCGGCACCAGATAGACGAACGCAGGCGTGGTTTGCATGGCATCGAGCAGGGGACGAACGATCTTTGCCGCACGCGGACTGCGCGCCAGCCAGATCCCCATCGGTAAACCGATTAGCACACAGAACAGCAGCGCGGTCAGCACCAGCGCCAGGGTAATCATCGCCTGTGACCAGGCGCCAATCGCGCCAATCGCGACCAGTGAAATCAGCGTGGCAACGCCCATCCCGATGCCGGAAATCTGCCAGGCGATTAAAGCGAAAAGAATAATCGCCACCGGCGCAGGCATCCCCAGCAGCAGTTGCTGGAAGCCGTTGAGAATGTAATCTACCGGGACACGAATACCCTGGAAGACGGGACGAAAATGGGTCACCACCCAGTCGATCCCTTCGGTGACCCAGCTATCGAGCGGGATCAGCGTTTTATGGAACGGATCCATAATATTGAAATGCTCAGGTGCTGGCGCGGGCGCGCTGGTCAGCCAGTCTGCGCTACCGCCGTCGGCAGGCGCGCTTGACGCGGTGCCCCAGGCATCAGCGGATTGTGCAGCGCTATCGGCTGCTGGTGTCGTGTCCCACGGATTTGTTTGATCAGTCATTGTTTGCCCCCTCGCGATCTAAAGCCTGTAGCAGCATGCGTTTGGAAATAATGCCCACATACTGATGTTCCTCATCGACAACCGGTACCGCGCACGGTGCTTGCCCGACATGAGAAAGCAGCTCGCTCAGCGGCGTTTTCGCCTCTACGGCTAACGGTTCGTCGATCAGTGCGGCTTCAATACCCTGCGCCTGACGTAAGGCGGTTTTTAATGAGTCGATGGAGACCACGCCAACAAACTTGTTTCCGCGTTCAATCACGTAACCAAATTCACGATCTTTATCCTGCAATAATTGCAGTGCCGAACGTGGGCCAATCCCTGGTGTTTTGCGAATTAAGCCTTCAGGGCTACGACGGGAAATATCTTTCGCGCTGAATACCTGGCTAATATCAACACCACGGAAGAAGGTGCGCACATAATCATTGGCCGGGTTATTCAGGATTTCATCCGGGGTACCGACCTGCACCACTTCACCATTTTGCATAATAGCGATGCGATCACCAATGCGCATGGCTTCGTCGAGATCGTGGGAAATAAAGACCACGGTTCGCTGATGCTTTGCCTGCAGTTTTACCAACTCATCCTGCATCTCGGTACGAATTAAAGGATCGAGCGCAGAGAAGGCTTCATCCATTAATAAGATGTCAGGGTTAATGGCTAATGCGCGGGCGAGACCGACACGCTGGCGCATACCACCGGAGAGTTCATCCGGGTATCCGTGAGCGTAATTCTCAAGCCCGACCTGGCGGAGCGCATCCAGCGCTTTTTCACGACGTTCATCCGCAGCAATACCGGCTAACTCCATACCGAAGGCCGTATTGTCGAGTACCGTCATGTGCGGCATTAGGGCAAAGGACTGGAATACCATCGCAATCTTTTTTCTGCGCACCTCGCGAAGCTCGGCATCAGATATCTTGGCGATATCCACGCCGTCAATCAGTACCTGCCCGCGGGTGGGTTCAATCAGGCGATTGAGAAGGCGTACCATTGTGGATTTACCCGAACCGGATAATCCCATGATGACAAATATCTCGCCTTCTTCAATGGCCAGACTGGCGTCTTTAACGCCAAGCGATAGCCCTGTTTTTTCCAGAATCTGCTCTTTTGAAAATCCTTTTTCAATATATTTGAACGCTCTCTGGGGATGCTCGCCAAATATCTTATAGAGATTTTTAACTTCTAATTTAATTGCCATGCAATAGAATTATTCCTGTTATTTGTTTATATCGATATAGTACCTGGTGAAAATAGTTATCTTTTTCTACCCTAACATACTGAGAATCTGAGACAACCCTGAATTTGGTTGTGGCATGAATATTGCCAAAGGCCAGATGGCGAGATTTCCCGTGATATAAGGGCTGAGCGTGGATGAAACTTCTTTGATATTTTTTGTAAATGGCAGTAAAAAGTCGCCTGAATTGTTGAAACTCAGGCGAATAATGCGGCTAATATTGAGTGTAGATCACACAATGATATTTGTGTGATAAAAATGTGATCCCGTTAAAATATTAACGCGAAAAGTGTAGGGTATTTTCCGCGAAAATGAGATCTAGAAATTCCAGTCGTCGTCTTCAGTTTCGACGGCTTTCCCCATCACGTATGACGAGCCTGAACCGGAGAAAAAATCATGGTTTTCATCGGCGTTGGGCGACAGCGCGGCGAGGATTGCCGGATTGACATCCGCCATTTCCACCGGGAACAGGGCCTCATAACCCAGGTTCATCAAGGCTTTATTGGCGTTGTAACACAGGAACGCTTTCACCTCGTCGGCCCAGGCGGTTTCGGCATACAACACTTCCGTGTAGTGAACTTCGTTATCGTACAAATCCATCAGCAGATCGAGGGCAAAATTCTTCAGTTCCTCACGAGCAGACAGTGAAATATGCTCCAGCCCCTTTTGATATTTATAACCAATGTAATAACCGTGAACGGCTTCATCACGAATAATCAGACGGATGAGATCGGCGGTATTGGTCAGCTTACCGCGGCTGGAGAAATACATCGGCAGCCAGAAGCCGGAATAGAACAGGAACGATTCCAGAAATACGCTGGCAATTTTCTTCTTCAGTGGATTATCGCTGGCGTAATGCTGCAAAATAATCTGCGCTTTGCGTTGCAGCGCGGCATTTTCCTCACTCCAGGCGTAGGCCGCATCCACATCTTTGGTCTGGCAAAGGGTGGAGAAAATAGAGCTGTAGGAACGAGCGTGCACCGCTTCCATAAAGCTGATATTTGACAACACCGCTTCTTCATGTGGGGTTAATGCATCCGCCATCAGCGCGGGCGCGCCGGCAATATTCTGAATGGTGTCGAGCAGCGTCAGCCCGGTAAAGACGCGAATGGTGAGCTGCTGCTCGGCGACGCTCAGCGTTTGCCAGGCGGGAATATCATTCGACAGCGGGACTTTTTCTGGCAACCAGAAATTACTGGTCAGCCGGTTCCACACCTCCAGATCTTTGTCATCCTCAATTTTGTTCCAGTTGATGGCGCTCACGCGGTTTAGCTTCATCCTGCTCTCCTTACAGCGCGCATGACACGCAGCCTTCAATTTCAGTACCTTCCAGCGCCAGCTGGCGCAGTCGGATGTAGTACAGCGTTTTGATGCCTTTTTTCCACGCGTAGATTTGCGCTTTGTTGATATCGCGGGTGGTGGCGGTGTCCGGGAAAAACAGCGTCAGCGACAGCCCCTGATCGACGTGTTTGGTTGCCTCGGCGTAGGTATCGATGATTTTTTGTGGGCCAATCTCGTAGGCATCCTGATACAGCGCCAGATTTTCGTTGGTCATAAACGGGGCAGGGTAATACACACGCCCGGTTTTACCCTCTTTGCGAATCTCCACCTTAGACACAATCGGATGAATACTTGAGGTGGCATGGTTGATGTAGGAGATGGAGCCGGTTGGCGGCACCGCCTGTAAATTCTGGTTATAAATACCGTAGCGCATTACATTCTCACGCAGCTGTGACCACATTTCACGCGTCGGCAGCGTCACGCCGCGATTGGCAAACAGCGCGCGGACTTTCTCGGTTTTTGGTTGCCAGTCGCCGCTTAAATAGCGATCGAAATACTCGCCGCTGGCGTAGCGCGACTGGTTGAATCCGGCAAAGGTCTGGCCACGCTCTTTGGCCAGCAACATGGAGGTATGCAGGGCATGCCAGGTGACGGTGTAGAAATAGAGATTGGTGAAATCCAGCCCCTCCGCTGAACCATAGGCAATACCTTCGCGCGCCAGATAGCCATGCAGGTTCATCTGCCCCAGCCCAATCGCGTGCGAAGCGCTGTTCCCGGCTTCAATCGACGGAACGCTGCGGATGTGGCTCATGTCGGAGACGGCGGTTAAGCCGCGAACCGCTGTTTCAACGGTGCGGCCAAAGTCCGGCGAATCCATGGTGTGGGCGATGTTCAGCGAGCCGAGATTGCAGGAGATATCGCGTCCAATCTGCGCATAGTCGAGGTTTTCATCGTAGGTTGAGGCGCTGTTGACCTGCAAAATTTCCGCGCACAGGTTGCTCATGTTAATGCGACCGGCAATCGGGTTGGCGCGGTTCACCGTGTCTTCAAACAGGATGTAGGGGTAGCCGGACTCAAACTGGATTTCCGCCAACCGCTGGAAGAAGTCACGGGCGTTAATGTACCGCTTGCGCACGCGTGCGTCGGCGAGTAACTCGTCATAGCGTTCGCTGACGGCGATGTCGCTAAACGGTTTCCCGTAAATATGCTCCACGTCATAGGGGGAGAACAGCGCCATCTGCGCATTCTCTTTTGCCAGACGGAAGGTAACATCCGGGATCACCACGCCAAGTGACAGCGTTTTAATGCGAATTTTTTCATCGGCGTTTTCGCGCTTGGTATCGAGAAAGCGCAGAATATCCGGGTGGTGCGCGTGCAAATACACCGCACCCGCGCCCTGTCGCGCGCCCAGTTGGTTGGCATACGAAAACGCATCTTCCAGCATTTTCATCACCGGGATCACCCCGGAAGACTGGTTTTCAATACGCTTAATCGGTGCTCCGGCTTCGCGCAGGCTGGAGAGTAGAAACGCCACGCCGCCACCGCGTTTGGAAAGCTGCAGCGCCGAATTTACCGCCCGACCAATGGACTCCATATTGTCTTCAATACGTAACAGGAAGCAGGAGACCAGCTCGCCGCGCTGGGCTTTGCCGCAATTAAGGAAGGTTGGCGTGGCGGGCTGAAAACGCCCGGCGAGCATATCGTCGGTGAGTCGCAGGGCAAGCGTCTCATCACCCTGTGCCAGCGTCAGCGCCACCATCGTCACGCGATCGGCAAAATCCTCGAGGTAGCGTTTACCGTCAAAGGTTTTCAGCGTATAGCTGGTGTAATACTTCCATGCGCCGAGAAAGGTCTGGAAGCGAAACCCGCTGGCGTGAGCGTGGGCAAACAGCTTCACCACGAAAGCGCGATCGTAACGGGTTAAAACGCTTTCGTCGTAATAACCTTCGCTTACCAGCGTATCCAGACGCGCGTCCTGGCTGGCAAACACCACCGAGTTGGGCTGCACGTGATTTGTCATAAACGCGTCCACCGCCTGATGGTCTTTCTCAAACTGAATACGCCCGGCGTTATCGTACAGATTCAGCATGGCGTTAAGTGCGTGATAATCCAGCGTGGGCTGAACTACGCGTTCTGCGGTTGTTGTTGCCAAAATTCGCTCACTCCTTTTCGCACGTTGTCGATGTCGCCTGGCGTCCCCATCAGCTCAAAGCGATAGAGCCACGGCACGGCGCATTTTTGTGAAATTACGTCACCCGCGCGGCCGTAGGCGTCGCCGAAATTGCGATTGCCGGCGGCGATGACGCCGCGAATTAACGCCCGATTATGGGGATCGTTTAAAAAGCGGATCACCTGTTGCGGGACCGCGCCTGCCGTACCGCCGCCGCCGTAAGACGGCACGACTAAAATGTAAGGTTCGTCTACCTGGATCCGCTCGCGTTCGTTAAGAGGAATTCGCACGGCGGGCAGCCCCAGACGCTGTATAAAACGATGGGTATTTTCAGAGCTGCTGGAGAAGTAGACGAGGGTGCTCATGTGTTGGCCACATGGGGCTGCGGACGCAGACGATTGATCATGTCCGGGCGAAATCCTGACCAGCGGGTTTCCCCTGCTACCACCACCGGTAATTGGCGAAACCCCTGCTCGCGCAGGGTTTCTGCCAGCTCGGGTGCCAGATCGACATTGATCATCTCGATGTCAAGCCCACGACCTTCCATCGCCCGTTTCGTGGCGTGGCACTGAATACAGTTATTGCGAGTGTAAATAATAATACGCATGATTCGTATTTCCATTTATGGGTGTAAAAGCGGCGCTATAATGGCGTCGGGTTGTGTGTGTCGTGATGTAATCAATACTAGATGTAGTTTATAAAAGATTCAACCATACAAGATATGGGATTTTAGAGTGGTAAGGGGCCGGGAGATGAGTGTGGCGGAGGGCGGGGTATGTAGCATTACGGGTTGCCGGATAAGGTGTTTCCGCCGCCATCCGGCACCACAGAATTACATGCGCATGCCTACTGCCAGACGGTTAAAGCAGTTCATCAGGCTAATGGCGAACGTCAGATCGCTTATTTCTTTGGCGCTAAAATGGTTCAGCAGCGGCATATAAACGTCGTCTTCTGCGTGCGTCGAGGCGATGTGGGTAACGGATTCGGCCCATGCCAGCGCTGCGCGTTCCTGATCACTGAAATGGTGGCTGACGCGCCATCCTGCCAGCGCATCCAGTTTGGCCTGCTCTACGCCAGACTTACGCAGGGCTTTACTGTGCATTTCCAGACAAAACGCGCAGCCGTTGATTTGCGAGACCCGCAGGTAAATCAACTCCGTCAGTGTAGGCTCCAACGCGCAGTTTTCCAGCGCTTTGCTGGCCTGAACCAGAGCGTTATAGATTTCAGGGCTAAGTTCATAATAGGGCTGGCGTAACATCGTCATGGTATTTCTCCTCGTTTGGATGACCCGCAATGTATCACTATAATGGTCTGCTAAAGAGAGCCATATTGTTATCAAAAAAGCAGACCATAAATGCCACGCTACCAGCAAATCGCCCGTCAGTTAAAAACCGCTATTGAGAAAGGGGAACTTAAGCCTGGCACACGCTTGCCGTCCAGCCGCACCTGGTCCCAGGAACTGGGCGTTTCACGCTCGACGGTGGAAAACGCCTACGCAGATCTGGTGGCGCAAGGCTGGCTGGAACGACGCGGGCAGGCCGGAACGTTTGTCAGTCAGCAACTGCGACTGGACACTTCGCCCGTCGCACCAACGGTCTTTGCCGGAGAAAACCCTACACCGCAACTTTTTCAGATGGGATTACCGGCGCTCGATCTCTTTCCCCGCGAAGTCTGGGCGCGGGTGATGGGGCGGCGTTTACGCACGCAGACACGTTCCGATCTCGCCTTGGGTGATGTCAGCGGCGAACTGTTGCTACGCCAGGCGATCGTTGATTATCTGCGCGTATCCCGCAGTATTGAGTGCCTGCCAGAGCAGATTTTTATTACTTCGGGCTATGCGGCCTCCATGACCTTAATCCTGCGGGCGCTGGCAAATCCCGGCGCAGGAATGTGGGTAGAAGATCCCGGTTTTCCGTTGATCCGCCCCGTTATAACGCAGGAACAGGTTGAACTGCTGCCCGTCCCGGTCGATGGCGAGGGTCTGGATGTGAGCGCCGGGATCCGCAACTACCCTCAGGCGCGTTTTGCCCTCCTCACGCCAGCCCATCAAAGTCCGTTGGGCGTTGCTCTCTCGCTTGACCGTCGACACCAATTGCTGGAGTGGGCCGCCCATGCGCGGGCATGGATCATTGAAGATGACTACGACAGCGAGTTTCGCTACCACGGAAAACCGTTGCCGCCGCTAAAAAGCCTGGATGCGCCGCAGCGGGTGATTTATGCCGGTACCTTCAGCAAATCATTATTTCCGGCTTTACGTACAGCCTGGTTGGTGGTGCCGGTGACGGAGGTCGCGCGCTTTCGCCGCCAGGCGGCGCTGACGGCTTGTAACGTGCCGCTGTTATGGCAGCAAACGCTGGCGGATTTTATTCGTGATGGCCATTTCTGGCGGCACCTGAAAAAAATGCGCCAACACTATTCCCAGCGGCGTCAGTGGATGGAAAGTGCGCTGACGGAATACGGCTTTACCGTTGTACCTCAGCAAGGCGGAATTCAACTGGTGATATCGGTGAGCGGCGAAGATACGGCGTTGGTGCGCAAAGCGAATCAGGCTGGTCTGGCGGTTCAGGCGTTAAGCCAATGGCGAATAACTTCAACGGGAGAGGGCGGTATATTACTGTCATTTACCAATATCCCGTCGGTGGAAATGGCCCGGCAGGCCGCCCGTCAACTTCGGCTGGCAATAACCTGATCCAGCGCCATGCTTAAGATAGCCGCTTCACTCTCTTCATGCGTTTATGGACTTTTCTGAAAGCGTTGCTAATGCTGAATCAGGTAAGGTAAGCCCGCGGTAAAAGATAACGAGGAAAAATATATGTATTTAAGACCCGATGAGGTGGCGCGCGTACTTGAGAAAGTAGGCTTTACCGTGGATGTAGTGACGCAGAAAGCGTACGGTTATCGACGTGGCGAGAACTATGTGTATGTTAATCGTGAAGCGCGTATGGGACGCACAGCATTAGTGATCCACCCCACGTTAAAAGAACGAAGTTCTTCGTTAGCGGATCCGTCAACGGATATTAAAACCTGCGATCACTATCAGCAATTCCCGCTTTATTTAGCCGGAGAAACCCATGAACATTATGGTATTCCACACGGCTTCAGCTCGCGTATTGCGCTGGAACGTTATTTAAATGGGTTGTTTGGTGACGTGAGTACAAACTAAAGACGCGACTGGCGGGGCCAGTCGCGAAGAGACGTTTAGGCTTTCGCCTGATGATAGCTGCTGACTTTAAACAGGCGGCGGCAATAATCAAGGAAGTAGCCGTACACCGCACCCATCAACATTGAAACCACGATGTTGGAACTGACGGCCGCCGTGATCTGGTGCCAGTCTGCGCCAACTGTGAGCAGAATGACCACATACACCGGTGACTGGAAGGTCACGTATGCCAGCACATCCGCCAGATTTTTTGCCCATCCCGCCGGTGTGGCTTTACGCGCCGCACGCATAAACAGATCGCGGTACATACCGTAAGGCCAGGCGATCAGAATGTTGACAGGAATCGCCACCAGTCGGGAAGAGAGCGACTGCTCAAAGGTCATTCCGGAAAGGAATACTTCAATCAACATGTTCACGACAGAACAGTAAACAACCATCGCGAACGTGTCTGCTACAGCATGACGCAAGCGTGACTGCGGAGAGAACATGTTAATGCTCCTTGTAAGAAGAGGTAAAAAGGTATCGTATACCTTGTTGCTAGTGATTTGTTTTGCTGCTTTCGCGTTTCAATAGGATATCTGCCTGCATAATAACTATCAACTAGCTTAAAATTTTTATTTATTGTCTTTTTGTCGATAAAATGCTCTGTAATGGTCTGTTTTTTGTTCGTTTTGGCATTTTCGTTGTCATGTTGATTAAATGTCTTTCAAATCATTATGTTATATTGATTTGTTTTTCTGGTTTTTTTACGAACTTTTCTAGATGTTTTTGAATATTACGCCGACATATTTATTTTTATTATCGGGTCATTACAAAATTGCATTGCAGGATGTCCCTGCGATGGGGTGATAAATATTAAGGTAACGTTTTGATTAATAGCTCGAGATCGACAGGGGCTGGAAATAGAATAATCAATCGAATATAATTTTTGCTGTAATACCATTTTTGCTTAATGCGTTAAAGAGGTTTTATTAATATGAGTTCAATGTTAAAAAACTTAAATAATATCCGCTCGCTGCGTGCAATGGCTCGTGAATTTCCGGTCGATGTACTGGAAGATATGCTGGAAAAATTCAGGGTGGTCACCAAAGAACGACGTGACGAGGAAGAACAGTTACAGCGCCAGCGTGCAGAACAGCAGGAAAAAATTAATACGCTGCTGGCGCTGATGAAAGCAGATGGGATTGAGCCAGAAGAGTTGCTAAGCATGACGACGGTGACGTCGCGAGCAGTTAAAAAACGTCAGCCGCGCCCGGCAAAATATCGTTTTACCGATCTCAATGGTGAAGTGAAAACCTGGACTGGACAAGGCCGCACGCCAAAACCTATTGCGCAGGCGCTGGCTGCTGGTAAATCACTCGATGATTTTTTGATCTAATTAGCAAGGCGGTGAGAGTGTCTCACCGCTTATTTTCAGCAAACGCCAAAATCGCCGTCTTCGCTATATCGGGTGACATCTGCTGCTTTCAGGGTGAATTTTTCACCGCTTTCATTACTGGCCTGCACGGTCACAATCTGCTCGTCATTTACTTCAACAACTTTCAATTTTGGTCCGCCCATACTCGGTTGAACCAGATCGCCGGGTTTAAACATACTGTCCTCCGTTCTTGATGGCAAAACCCACCATAGATCAGGGCCATCGGCGGGTACAGCGCTGTTTCACTGATTACCGCTTAATGAGTACGCCGATTCCAGGGCATTTTATCCAGCAGCCGCGCCATGCCGCAGAAGCCGGTAACGCCTGCCAGGATAAGCCCCGCGCCGACAAAGCCGCTGAGCAGAAAGAAGGCGCTGCCAACGGCGTAACCGAGAACCACGCCGAGTAAGATAAGACTGCCTGCGGCAATCTGCACCTGGCGCATCAGCGGTAACGGCTGTGATTTATCTTCTACGACCGGCAAACCTGCTGCCTTCCAGGCGTCGATTCCCCCCTCAAGCAGCCAGCACTGGGCTGGTGCAGCAATTGCACTCAGTTTTGTGGCCGCATTTTGTGTGCGCTTACCCGACTGGCAGTGAAAAATAATGCGATCGGCGCGTAAGTTATCCGGCAATAACCCCTGGTCGAGCGCGGACAACGGTGCCAGATACGCCTGCGGAATATGTTCGCGCAGATACTCATCGGCATCACGAATATCAATCAGTTTGGCTCCTTGCGCTAACAGCGTCTGCGCCTCGCGCGGGGAAATCGTCCCAATGGTCATGTTGGCTCCTTACGGGCAATACAGTGTTTTTAATGTGGCGATGAGGGAATTCACCGCCGCATTTTTGATGAAGTAGAGAATGCGCTGAGCATCACGTTGGCGGTCTATTAATCCTTCTTCGCGCATGCGCGCCAGATGCTGGGAGGTGGCAGAGGGGCTGAGTCCGGTGATCCGTGCGAGCTCACCCGCGCTGGTGCCCGGCGACCCGCAAAGCATGCACAAAATGAGCAACCGCTTCGGGTTGCTCATTGCTTTTAGCAAGCTGGCGGCCTGTTCAGCGCTGGCCTGGAGTTGTTCGAGTTCAGTCATATTTATTTAAGTAGTTGCTAAATTAAGCATAGTCTAAAATAAAGAGACAGCTTACGCCAGCGTCAAGAGCGTAAAGGAGGGTAAAACAGCAGGGCGAGACGGGTGGAGTTAGCTACACTGATTATTCTTAGAGATAAAATCTCTTTCTAAACAATGATTAATTTTTTGCTTGTAGGGAGTATGTATGGGGTTCTGGAGAATAGTTTTAACGATCATTTTACCTCCGCTTGGCGTGCTGCTGGGCAAAGGTTTTGGCTGGGCGTTTATCCTCAATATTGTGCTGACGCTGCTGGGCTATATCCCAGGTCTGATCCACGCTTTCTGGGTACAGACCCGTGATTAAACTTTTTCTGCCAGCTGTTTGCCGGACATCGCCTGCTGAATAATCGGAATCGGCGTCAGCAGGTGCTGGCGCATTAATTCGCTGGCGCGTACGGCATCGCGCGCCAGAATTGCGTCGGTCAGCGTCTGATGCTGATCGTGTTTATCTTCCAGCATTTCCACCGACAGCACCGTTTTACGCAGCCAGATAAACCGGTAGCGCGCCGCCAGAGAGAACAGCCGTTCACGCATTTGCAGCAGATACTGCGACCCACAGCCGGCAACAATCGCCGTATGAAACGCCTGATGGCGCTGATCCCATTCATCCAGCATCTCTTCGCTGGCATCAACGGCTTCCAGTTTGCTGAGCATATGCGCGCGCGCCAGAATTTCCGCTTCCCAGGCGTCGTCGCCGCGTTCGATAGCCAGACTGACCAGCATGGCTTCCATATTGGCGCGGGCGTCAAAAATATCCAGCAGCTCCTGCTCAGACATTGACGCCACACGATACCCTTTCTGATTGACCACCGTGACCAGTCGCTCCGCCACCAGCTGCGAAAGCGCCTCGCGCAACGGTCCTACGCCGAGTTCATAGCGTGACGTCAGCAGACTCATTCGCAATTTTTCATCGGGCTGAAACACCCCGCGGATAATGTCGTTCTTGAGCCAGCGGTATCCATCAATGGCCGTCGGTTGGGAAATGGCGGTCATGGTCTTACTCCTGAAAAGGTGTCCCGGCCTGCGCCGGGAACAGGTTTAGCGCGTACTGTGCAACGGTGCTTTTTGCCACGATAGCAGTTTTTTCCAGCGCGCCATAATCGGCACGGTGCAAATGATCGCGATGGCGAGCAGCCCGGTTGAGATGACTTCCAGCTGTTGTGCCGGACGAAACAGCATCGCCACCAGTACAAAGCCAATAAAACCGATCACCAGCCACGTCAGCCACGGATAGAGCCACATTTTCATCTTGATATCTGCACCTTCCGCCAGCAGGATTTTGCGCATCCGCAGTTGGGAAACAGCAATGACCAGATAGACCAGCAGCGCGATGGCACCAGAGCTGTCGATGAGAAATTTAAACACTTTTGCCGGTGCGTAATAATTCACGATCACGGTGAGAAACGCCGCCCCGGTGGAGAGTAGCACGGCGACATAAGGCGTTTTGCTGCGGTTGAGTTTACCCATAAAGGCCGGGGCATCACCGCGACGGCTCAGGGAATACAGCATACGGGAGGAGGTATACAGCGCTGAGTTCAGACAGCTGGTGACTGACAGCAAAATGACACAGTCCATGATCAGCTTAGCGTGCGGGATATGCAGTAACTCCAGCACCGAGCGGTAAGAGCCCACCTCTTTCAGCCCCGGCATATTCCAGGGGATCAGCGCGACGACCACAAAAATGGAACACAGATAGAAAATGGAGATACGCCAGATGACTGAGTTCGTGGCGCGCACGATGTGTTTATCCGGCGTGTCGGACTCGGCGGCAGCAATGGTGACAATTTCTGCGCCCATAAAAGAGAACATGGTGATCAGCATCGCGCTCAGCACTGCGCCAAAACCGTTGGGCATAAAACCGCCCTGATCCCATAGCCTTGATACTCCGCTGACCTCGGCGTAGGGATAAAACCCACTAATCGCCGCCGCTCCGAGGGCAATAAATGCCAGGATGGCAATCACTTTGCACAGTGCCAGCCAGAACTCAAACTCGCCGTAATTTTTGACGCTTAGCAAATTACTGCCGGTTAACGCCAGCGTGATAACCAGGGAAAATAACCAGATGGGCACGCCCGGGATCCAGGAATGTAGAATGATGGCGGCAATGTTGGCTTCCAGCGGAATAACCAGCACCCAGAACCACCAGTACAGCCAGCCAATGGTATACCCAGCCCACGGGCCGATGGCCTTATCGGCATAGGTGGAAAACGATCCGGTATCCGGCGTGGCGACGGCCATTTCGGCCAGCATGCGCATAATCATCACCACCAGTAACCCGGCGAACAGATAGGCCAGTAGCACCGCGGGACCGGCTTCTGCAATCGCTACGCTTGAACCGACAAACAGGCTGGCGCCGATAACCCCGGCAATAGACAACATGGTGACGTGGCGTGATTTCAGCCCGCCCCCTAAATCATGTGATTGTGACACTTGCCCCATCTTTTAACCTCGTTATTGTTATTGACGTCGCTTCCTGCACCTTACCCGTAGGCCCGGTAAGCGGAGCGCCACCGGGCATCACAATATTGCCGGAGGCGGCGCATGCGCTTTATCCGGCCTACAATCCCCGCTCAGATACGGGGTTTAGCCTTGCTTCGCCTCGGCAAAACATTCGGCGATAATGTCCAGCCCCTGGCGGATTTGCCCGTCTTCAATGGTCAGTGGAACGAGGATGCGCAGCACGTTGTAGTACGGTCCGCAGGAGAGCAGGATCAGCCCTTTATCACGGGCGCGGGCGACAATTTCGGCGGTCAATTTCGCATTAGGCTTATGGCGATCGCCGTCTTCAAACAGTTCAATCGCAATCATCGCCCCCAGGCCACGTACGTCACCAATCTCACGGTGGGTTTCGGCAATCGCCAGCAGGCCGTTGCGCAGGGTGTTGCCGAGGTCATTGGCTTTTTGCAGCAGATTTTCCTGCTCGAAGATGTTCAGCACCGCCAGCGCGGCGGCACAGGCAATCGGGTTCCCGGCATAGGTGCCGCCCAGACCGCCCGGTGGGATCGCGTCCATCACCTCGGCGCGTCCGGTTACGCCCGCCAGCGGGAAGCCGCCGGCAATTGATTTGGCGAACGTGGTGATATCCGGTGCGACGCCCATTTGTTCCATCGCGAACAGTGTGCCGGTACGGCCCGCGCCGCTCTGGACTTCATCGGCAATCAGCATGATCCCATGCTCGTCACAAATGGCGCGCAGGCGCTGCATAAAGGCAGGGGAGGCGGCATAGAAACCGCCTTCGCCCTGGATAGGTTCAATGACGATGGCGGCAATGTCTTCCGGTGCGGCATCGTTTTTGAAGATGCGGTGGATACTGGCGATGGCATCGTCTTCGCTGATGTCATGCAGCGCACAAGGATACAGGGCGCGATAAACATGGCCCGGCATCAGCCCCATACCGGCTGAGTAAGGGTTTACCTTTCCGGTCAGCGACAGGGTGTAGTGGGTTCGGCCATGGTAAGCGCCGCTAAAGGCAATGGTACCGCTGCGTTTGGTGGCGGCGCGGGCAATTTTTACCGCGTTCTCCACCGCTTCGGAGCCGGTGGTTACCAGCAGGGTTTTCTTGGCGAAATCGCCCGGCACCTTTTGGTTCATGATTTCACACAGTCCGAGGTACGGCTCGTAGGCCAGTACCTGGAAGCAGGTATGCGACAGCTTTTTCAACTGCGCTTCTACCGCAGAGACAATCTGTGGGTGCAGGTGGCCGGTGTTCAGCACCGCGATGCCGCCAGCAAAATCAAGGAATTCACGCCCTTCAACGTCCCAGACCCGGCAGTTTTCTGCGCGTTCGGCAAAAATCGGGTGGATCTGTCCTACGCCACGTGGAACTGCGTTGCTACGACGTTGCATGAGTTCTTTATTGGTGCTCATCAGGTGTTCTCCAGTATTGTTTTATTAAAGTCCGATACACATGTATTTGATTTCTAAATAGTCTTCGATGCCGTATTTCGATCCTTCACGGCCAAGACCGGAGGCTTTGATGCCACCAAAGGGAGCGACTTCGTTGGAGATAATGCCGGTGTTAATGCCGACAATGCCGTACTCCAGCGCTTCACCGACGCGGAAGACGCGGCTCAAATCACGGGCGTAGAAATAGGCGGCCAGGCCGAACTCGGTATCGTTGGCCTGCGCGATGACGTCAGCTTCGTCTTTAAAGCGGAACAGCGGTGCCAGCGGGCCGAACGTCTCTTCTTTGGCAACTTTGGCATGGTTGGGCACGTCGACCAGGATGGTTGGCTGGAAGAAATTACCGCCCAGCGCGTGAGCCTTACCGCCGCTGATAATCCGGGCGCCTTTATCCAGTGCGTCGGCAATGTGTTCCTCTACTTTGGCGACTGCCTTTTCATCGATCAGCGGTCCGGTGGTGACGTCAGGTTGCAGGCCGTCACCGAGGTGCAGCTTGCTTACGGCTTGCTGAAGTTTTTCGGCAAAGCGCTCATACACGCCATCCTGGACGTACAGACGGTTGGCGCAAACGCAGGTCTGCCCGGCATTGCGGAACTTCGAGGCCAGCGCACCTTCGACTGCTTTGTCGAGATCGGCATCGTCAAAAACGATAAACGGCGCGTTGCCGCCCAGCTCCAGCGACACTTTTTTGATGTCTTTGGCACACTGCTGCATGAGCTGACGACCAATTTCAGTGGAGCCGGTAAACGACAGCTTGCGCACCAGAGGGTTGCTGGTGAGCTCGTTGCCGACTGCGCCCGCCGAACCGGTGACCACGCTGAAGACGCCTGCCGGGATCCCGGCGCGGTTAGCCAGTTCTGCCAGCGCCAGCGCGGAGAACGGCGTCTGGCTGGCGGGTTTAAGCACCATGGTGCAGCCTGCGGCCAGCGCCGGACCGGCTTTGCGGGTGATCATTGCCGACGGGAAGTTCCACGGCGTAATTGCGGCGGTGACGCCGATGGGCTGCTTAATGACGATCAGGCGTTTATCGGCCTGATGGCCGGGAATGGTGTCGCCATAAATGCGTTTACCTTCCTCGGCAAACCATTCAATAAAGGAGGCGGCATAGGTAATTTCGCCTTTGGCTTCCGCCAGCGGCTTACCTTGTTCGAGGGTCATCAAACGGGCGAGATCGTCCTGGTGCTCAATCATCAGGTTGAACCAGCGGCGCAGAATCGTCGCCCGCTCTTTGGCGGTTAGCGCACGCCAGGCAGGCAGTGCACGGTTAGCTGCCTCAATGGCTTCACGGGTTTCATCCGCGCCCATTTTCGGTACGCTACCCAATTGCTGACCGTTGGCGGGATTGGTCACCGCGATAGTTTCGCCGCCGTTGGCGTCGCGCCAGTGGCCGTCAATCAGCGCCTGCTGGCGAAATAAGGTGGGATCGTTAAGTTGCATAATAGCGTCCTGTCGTAAAAGGGTTAACGGGTAAAGGCGGCGTGTAATGTCTCCACGCTACGTGCCGCACGCAGCGTGCGTCCGGGATTGCTCTGGTTTTCCAGTAGCGCATGAACTTTGCTGACGATATGCGCCCCGATGGGGAGAGCAGACGTCGCCGCCGGAGAAGGCGCGTTGCAGGTGTGAATCGAACGCGGCGTGGTGACAAACAGGAAGTCGTCAATCAGTTTGCCATCCGGCGATACCGCCTGTGCCCGCACGCCCGCAGGCCAGGGCTGCAGGTCTTTTAGCGTCAGGCTCGGGCAGTATTTTTGTACCCGGCGCAGGTAGCCGCTTTTGCACAGCGAGTTTTTCATCTCGCTTAAGCCGGAACGTAAATTGTTTTGCAGCACCCGACGGATGCCGGAAGAGCCGAGGATTTCCAGCGTGTCACTCAACGAAATATCACGTTTACGATAGCCTTCACGCTTAAACGCCAGCACCGCGTTGGGGCCGACCGTGACGCTGCCGTCAATCATGCGGGTGAGATGTACGCCAAGAAACGGCATTGCCGGATCGGGGATCGGGTAGATCAGGTGGTTGACGATGTGGTTATGTTCCGGCGCCAGACGGAAGTATTCCCCGCGAAACGGACAGATGATAAAGCCCGGCTCAACGCCGAGCATTTTCACCAGTCGATCAGCCATCAACCCGGAGCAGCTAATCAGCGTAGCACCCTCATACTCCTGGCCCTGGCGGGTGTGTACGATAACGCCCGCAGCGTGTTCTTTCAGGCCGCTGACTTCGGCGTTGTAAACAATCTCGCCGCCTTTGGCCTGGAAAATTCTCGCCATCGCGGCGGTGACGTCGCGGTAGCTGACAATCCCGCTTGATGGCACAAAAATCCCGCCCAGCCCGGTGATGTTAGGCTCGCGCTCGTGCAGTTCTTCGGCATTGAGCCATTCGCGCTCAAGACCGTTGGCGGCGGTGCGATCCCACAGGGCGCGCATACGCTCCATTTCAAGCGTTGAGGTGGCGACCAGCATCTTTCCACAGACGTCATAGCGGATGCCGTTTTGATCGCAAAAGGCTTTGGTGGCGAGATTGCCGGCCAGACAAAACTTCGCCTTCAGGCTGCCGGGGGTGTAATAGACCCCGGCATGGATCACTCCGCTGTTGTGGCCCGTCTGATGACAGGCCGGACCGGACTCTTTTTCCAGCAGAGCAATTCTGGCGTCCGGGTAGACATCAATCAGCTGCATGGCGGTCGACATGCCGATAATGCCGCCGCCAATAATCACAAAATCATACATCCGCTTAATTCCTTCGCGCTTACTGATGCGTCTGGTAGTGGTTTGTAGCGTAGGCAAAGTAACCACGCTGGCGCATCAGTTCGCGGCGCAGGTCCGGATGCGACGTAAAGCGATCGCGCCCGTGCAGCCAGAACAGGTTGTTGATCAGCAGGAATTTACCGACCGAAACCGGAACGGACAGGATGCTTTTGCTGGTCTCCAGCGCATCGGAGAGCGCGCTTAGCCAGACACCCTCTTCATAATCTTTTGGCTGGACGAACTGGTCGATGTAGCGCATTACCGGGCGACCCTGCTGGTCGACGTCAAACACCGGATGAAACACGTCCTGGCTGACGTTTTTGCTTGGCGGCGCGGCAAAACGCATTGGGCGGCGGGCCAGCGGATGGGTGAAGTAGTTCTCCAGATGTTCCCAGTCGTCGAGGTGCAGCAGCAGCGAGTTACCGCCGGTCATGTTCTGCTCATCGATTTTCATCATTAGCACGTAGTCGGTGATCTCTTCGAGGTAGGTGCCGTCGTTATGCAGCTCCATCACGCGGTGTGGCTGGCGCAGGTAGCTGTCGGAGTTATCGACGTTTTTCACCACGAAACGCGCGTAGTACTGACCGCTCATCGCATCAAAGTTGGAGCGGCCGATCAGATGCGCCACTGCCGTTGCCAGTTTGACCATCTCCTCTGCCTGCGCCACGTCATCGACACCTTCCGCGTTGATCAGCAATGCACCTTCGGCGCGATCCAGCAGCGTTTTTAGCAGCAACGGTTGCAGCTGATTGCCGCACAAGTCGTCGAGGATGTTTGCCACTTTGAAGCGCAGGAAGGATTTGTATTCCAGCGCCTGCACTGGCCATTGCGCCACGGCCTGCAGAAATTGCTCAGCGGTTTGGGCAGAAAACGTCAGCTCCAGCAGGCGTGGTGACTGGGCTGACAGTTTCAGCGTGAAGCCACGGTAGTGCTGGGCTGGATCTTCAGCGTTCGGTTGTACGGCAGTCAGTGCGTTCATCAGAATCGATCCTCTCAGTAGATTGTCAGGGAGACATGGCGCTGCTCGTTTCGTAGCCATAAATTAAAAATATCTACATTTTTGGAAAACGCGCACAGAATGAACTTGTTTGTTTATTATTTGTGATCAAAAGCAACAAATATTTAACATTATAAAAGGTGAGGGTAATTACGTGTAGCGGGAGGAAATACGGAGAAGGATCTTTTAAAACAGAGGGTTAATCAGGCTGCCGCTGGCGGAGCGTCGCGACAGCCACAATATCAGTAGCCGACTTTGTAAATACGACCGGTTTGAATGCCTTCGACGCTGCGGCGATAGGCGTTAGCGACCGTGGCGGCGGGGACGCTTTCAAAGCCGGGGAAGAAACCGTCATACGCCGCAGCGGATTCACTCAGCACGGTGGGGCTTATCAGGTTAATGCGTATGCCGTGCCCTAATTCGCAGGCTGCGGCGCGTACAAACCCTTCCAGTCCGGCGTTGACCGTTGCCGCGCTGGCCCCTTGCGCAATCGGCTCATGGGCGATAATGCCGCTAATCAGCGTAATCGAGCCGCCCTCGTTGAGGTAATGCTGCCCGGTCAATGCCAGCCGCACCTGGCCTAGCAACTTATCCTGCAACCCCTGATTAAACTCGCCGTCGGTCATGGTCGACAGGGGGCCAAAGAACAGGCTACCGGTGGCGGAAACGATGGCATCTACCCGACCGATTTTTTCAAACAGCGCCTGCACGCTGTGCTGTGAGGTGATATCGACCTGGTAATCACCCTGCGTGCGGCCCACGCGAACAATCTCATGTTTGCGACCCAGTTCTTCTGCGACTGCGCGGCCGACGGTACCGCTGGCACCAATAATGACGATTTTCATAACCACCTCCGCAATTGTGTGAACCGCTATTCTTTAATGAAAATGAAATCGGATAAACTGGCTAAAAGTTAGATGATTGCTAACCAGGGGTTTGTAATATGGATAAGCTTCGCGGCATGGAAACGTTTATCGCCGTGGTGGAAAGCGGCAGCTTTACCGGGGCGGCAACGCGGCTGGAAATGTCGGCGGTGATGGTAGGGAAATATATCGCACTGCTGGAAGCGCAGCTCGGTACACGGTTACTGGAGCGCAACACCCGTCGGCAAAGTCTGACCGACGCCGGGCGCGTCTATGTTGAGGAAGCCCGGCGGGTGCTGGAACAGGTGTCGATAGCCGAAAGCTCTGTGGAACGACTGCGGTTGGCACCGGCGGGGACGCTGCGCATCAGCGCGCCCACGTCTTTTGGCGCCTGTGTCGTTTCGCCGCTGGCCGCGGCTTTTTTACAACGCTGGCCCGAGGTGCGTATTGAACTGGATCTGACTAACCGGATGGTGGATTTGGTGAACGAGGGGGTCGATCTGGCGATCCGCATTGGTGATATTCACCAGACGGATGTGGTGGCGAAATATCTGTGCCCGTACCGTATGGCGATCTGCGCGTCAGCGGACTATCTGGCGCGTTACGGTACGCCCCGGACGCCTGCAGATCTGGTGGACCATCTGTGCTTGTCCCACACGGTGTGGACGGCGCGTAACGAATGGACGTTGCCGGGTATGGAAGGTGAAGTCAGATGGAAACGCGATGCGATCCTGCGCTGTAACGATGGTCACGGTCTGCGCATGGCGGCGGTGGCGGGCGCGGGGTTGCTGTTGCAGCCGGAAGTGTTGCTGGCGGACGAGCTTGCCAGCGGCAAACTGGTTCGAGTGCTGGAGGGCTTTACGCCACAGCCGCGACCGATTCATCTGCTGTGGCGTCAGGATTTACGCCCCTTGCCGAAACTGACGCAGTTTGTCGAGCATATGCTGGAAGGCACGCAGGGGTTACGCTGAAAATAAAAATGCCGGATGGCGCTGCGCTAATCCGGCCTACGGGAGGTAGCTATTGTAGGCCGGACTAGACGCGTCAGCGCCCCATCCGGCCTATTATTAGCCGATATCCACCTGCGGTTTGCGGTTGCGCTTGCGGATCAGGCGCAGCACCGGTGGGATCACGATAACCATCACCGCCATCGCCAGCAGGACTTTTGCCACGCCGCTGGCCCACAGAATATCCATACTGCCGTTGCTGATCGACAGCGCGCGGCGCAGGTTCTGCTCCAGCATTTCGCCCAGTACAAAGCCCAAAATCAACGGCGACATCGGAAAGTGCATTTTACGCAAAATGTAGCCGAAGACGCCGAGCCCGACCATCAGCACCAGATCGAACGTCGTACTGTGTACCGCGTACACACCGACAGCGGAGACCGCCGCGATGGCCGGCACCAAAAACCACAGCGGGATGGTCAACATGCGGGTAAACAGACCGATCAGCGGGATGTTCATCACCAGCAGCATCACGTTGGCAATCAGCAGTGCCGCAATCAATCCCCAGACGATGTCCGGTTGCTCGGTAAACATCGCCGGACCCGGGGTGATGTTGTACAGCGTCAGCGCGCCCATCATCACCGCCGTAGTGCCGGAGCCAGGCACGCCGAGCGTCAGCATCGGAATAAACGAGCCGCAGGCCGAGGCGTTGTTCGCCGCTTCCGGTGCGGCAACGCCGCGAATATCCCCTTTACCGAAGCTGTCGCTGTTACCGCTGAGCTTTTTCTCGGTCATGTAGGTGATGGCGCTGGCGATGGTCGCCCCGGCGCCAGGCAACACGCCGACAAAAAAGCCTATCACCGACGAGCGCAGCGTCGCGCCCACGCATTGCGCACCTTCTTTGGCGTTGAACATCATGCGGCCGGTTTTACGTACCAGCGCCTGACCGCTGCTGGTATGTTCCAGCATTAACAGGATTTCTGAGACAGAGAACAGCCCAATCACCACCACGATAAACTGCACGCCGTCGGAGAGATGGACGCTGTCAAAGGTGAAGCGATATACCCCGGTGTTGGCGTCTACGCCGACGGTCGCAAGGCCAAGACCGATCAGCGCTGCCAGAAAGGATTTCAGCGGGTTTTGCGCCATCATGCTGCCGAGGCAAGCAATGGCGAAGACCATTAAGGCAAAGTATTCTGCCGGACCGAAGGCCAGCGACCATTGAGCCAGTGCCGGAGCAAACAGAATGATGCCGCCGATGGCGATCAGCGAGCCAAAGAAAGAGCTGACCGCCGAGATAGAGAGAGCCACGCCGCCGCGTCCTTGCTGCGCCATCGGGTAGCCGTCGAGGGCGGTCATAATAGCGGCGGCATCGCCGGGAACGTTCAGCAAAATCGACGAGATTCGCCCGCCGTATTCGCAGCCGATGTAAACGGTCGCCAGCAGGATCAGTGCGGACTCTGCGGGCAGGTGCAACGCAAAAGCCAGCGGCAGCAGGATCGCCACACCGTTAATGGGGCCTAGCCCCGGCAACAGCCCGACAATGGTGCCAACAAAACAGCCGATCAGCGCAATGACCAGGTTTTCAGGCGTCATCGCCACCGCAAAACCCTGAGAAAGATATATCCAGGTATCCATCGTTTCTCCGTTAACTCAGCCAGGCGCCGAGAGGTAAGGTGACGTCAAGCAGCCGATCGAAGGCATACCACAGCAGAATGCCAAGAACCGACCCGGAAATACCCGCCGCCGGGATGGTGGCTCCGAACAGCAGGCCAATCACCACGGTGAGAATGGCGGTGGCAATGGGAAAGCCCAGCCACTCGAATCCCCAGGCGTACATAAACAGAATAATCACCATCGTCAGCAGCTTTTGCAGTACGTGGCGACGAGGCCAGCTGATGGTGTCCGGGTGGCGCAGGAGTAACGCCACGGCGCACAGCAACATCAGGCCGATAATGCCCAGCGGAAAGGGACGCGGGCCGACCGGCTCATAGCTGTATTCGCTGGTTATTTGCCAGGCCACGAACAGCCCGGCTATACAGAGCAACAGCCAGATACCCGCAAAAATACGATCGCTCATCATTGTTGCCCCTGCGCTTATTTAGCCAGACCGAAGGCTTTTGCCTGCTCACGATAATCGGTGACCTGCTTCTTCACGTAGGCGTCGAGTTGTTGCCCACTCATGTTGAATTCAAACAGACCGCGAAGATCGCGTTGCTTTTTAAATTCATCGGTTTGCTGGAGTTTGGCAAAGGCGTCCACCCACCATTGATACTCGGCGTCGCTGACTTTGGGTCCGACGTAGAAGCCGCGGATAATCGGCCACACGAGTTCATATCCCTGCTCTTTGGCGGTGGGCACATTGGCTAACTGACCCGGTAAACGCTGGTCGGAGAACACCGCCAGGACGCGGATTTTGTCGCCGTTGAGGTAGGGCACCATCTCGCTGAGATCGCCGGAGACCACCTGCACGTGATTGCCCATCAGCGCCGTGACCGGTTCACCGCCGCCCTCAAACGCCACGTAACGCATCTTATGCGGATCGACGTTGGCTTTTTGCGCCAGCAGCGCCGACTTCATCCAGTCCTGACTGCCAATAGAGGCACCGGCGCCAATCACTACGCTGTTGGGATCTTTCTCCATGGCCGTCAGCAGGTCTTTCAGCGTTTTCCATGGGGCATCGTTGCGCACGGCAATCATGCCGTAGTCGGTGCCGACGCTTGCCAGCCAGCGCACATCGTCGACGCCGTAACGGCCAAATTTACCCTGCGACAGGTTCAGCAGCGACCCGCCGGAGAAGGCCACCACGGTGCCTGCTTCGGCAGGGCGTTGGGCGACGATGGCGTTATAGGCGACCGCCCCGACGCCGCCAGGCATATAGGTCACGCGCATCGGTTTTTCGATGGCGCCGGTTTCCATCATGCTCACCTGAATCAGCTTACAGGTGAGGTCAAAACCGCCGCCGGGTTTTGCCGGGGCGATACATTCGGTGCGTGAAGGCGCTTGTTCCGCCAGAACAGAGGTACTCATCAGTAACATGCTTGCAGTAAGGGTACGAAGTAATTGTTTTTTCATTATTTATCCTCACGCCGGATGACCGGATTTCGGGTACGGAAGATTATTTTTGTGATTATGTGAGCCGATGTGTAGCAGTTCGGTTGCGTGATTGTTAAAACATTAACCTTTCAATTCCCTTTCAATGCGGCAGAAACTTTACAGGATGTGATATGCGTCTCTTATTAGCGGAAGATAACCGTGAGCTCGCTCACTGGCTGGAGAAAGCGCTGGTGCAAAACGGTTTTGCCGTTGACTGCGTGTTTGATGGTCTGGCGGCCGATCACCTGTTACACAGTGAAACCTATGCGCTGGCGGTGCTGGACATCAATATGCCTGGGCTGGACGGTCTTGAGGTGGTTCAGCGGCTACGTAAGCGCGGGCAAACACTTCCTGTTTTGCTGCTGACAGCACGTAGTGCGGTGGCGGATCGGGTAAAAGGGCTTAACGCCGGTGCGGATGATTACCTGGCAAAACCGTTTGAGCTTGAAGAGCTGGATGCCAGGCTGCGGGCGCTGCTGCGGCGTAGCGCGGGGCAAGTGCAGGGTATACAGCAACTCGGTGAGCTGGCGTTTCATGATGAGGGTTATTTTCTGCTGCAGGGACAACCGCTGGCGCTGACGCCGCGCGAACAGGCGCTGCTGACGGTGCTGATGTACCGACGGTTGCGTCCGGTCTCGCGCCAGCAGTTGTTTGAACAGGTCTTCAGCCTGAGCGATGAGGTCAGCCCCGAAAGTATTGAGCTTTACATCCACCGTTTGCGTAAAAAACTGAACGGCAGCGACGTGCGTATCGCGACCCTGCGAGGCCTGGGCTATGTGCTGGAGCGCAGTGATGAAGTGGGTTAAGCCGCAGTCGCTGTATCTGCAACTGCTGATGTTCCTTGGCTTACCGCTGCTACTGCTGTGGGGGCTGTCGGCGTTTAACAGCTATGTCAGTGCCCTGCAGGCGGCGACTCAGGCGTATGACCGGACGCTGCTCTCATCGGCGAGAACGGTATCCGAGCGGCTGGTGGTGCGCAATAAACGCCTGGAAGTCAACGTACCGTGGGTGGTACTGGACAGCTTTGAGCTGAACATGAACGATCGGCTGTACTACAAGGTGGTGGATCCGACGGGGAAGGTCATTTCCGGCTATGACGATTTGCCGGCGATGCCGCCTTCCACCTCGCGCACCCGGCTATACCCGGCGCTGGCGTGGTTTTATCATACTGAATATCGCGGGGAGGCTATTCGCGTGGCACGCCTGCTCCAGCCGGTGAATGAAGGCGGGATTGTCGGTATGGCGGAGATTTATGTCGCCGAAACGCTGCAATCACGACGCTATCTGGCGCGACAGCTGCTGTTCTCATCCTGGGTATCCCAGGGGCTGCTGGTACTGCTGACGCTGGTGCTGGTCGGCTGGCTGCTGCGACGGGTATTACGCCCGATGCGCCAGCTGTCATCATTGATGGTACGCCGCGAGCCGGGGCTGCTGACGCCACTGCCGGAGCTGCTGCCGTGGTCGGAAACTCGTTTGCTGATCGTGGCCTTCAATCGCTACATTGACCGGCTACGCGCACTGATATCGCGCCAGGAGCGGTTCAGCGCAGATGCTTCTCATCAGTTAAAAACCCCGCTGGCGGTGCTAAAAACGCAGGCTGCGGTAGCCCTTGCTAGCCCACAACCGCAGCAGTGGTATGAGAGTTTACAGGCCATGAGCACTACGCTCGACAGCACCATTCAATTGACCGAGAGGCTGTTACAGCTTTCTGCCGTGAAGCGCAAAGAGCAGGGAGAAAGACACTTTTCACCGGTCAATCTGTTTGAGGTGGTGCAAACCAGCTGTTTTACCCGCCTGGCGCAGGCGCGCAGCAAAGCCATCGATCTCGGCTATGAAGGGGAACAAGAGGCGGTGTGGGTTGAAGGGGATGATGTTTTGCTCGGCGAACTGTGCGGAAATCTGCTGGATAATGCGCTGAAATACACACCTGCACAGGGGATGGTCACCGCCCGGCTGCTGCGTGAGGGAGAAAGCGTGGTGCTGGTGGTTGAAGACAGTGGCCCCGGTATTGATGACGATCGGGTGCATCAGGCGCTGTTACCGTTTCATCGCCTGGATAATGTGGACAATGTTCCCGGGGCGGGGATTGGGCTGGCGCTGGTCAATGATATTGCTCGCCTGCACCGCACGCACCCACAACTGTCGCGCAGTGAAACTCTGGGAGGGTTAAGCGTGCGGGTGCGGTTTTTATGCGTCGCGGGTTAAAGCAGCTAAAAATAATCAGGCATAACCTATTTTGCTAGTCGACGAATGGTTAACTGTCAATAATATATTTTTCGCAGGTAATCATCTTTTATAATAATAAAAAATAAATGTTATAAAATTTAATATGCAATAAAATCAGAATGATGTAAATTTCACTTGCGATCATCGTCACATTTTGTAATATTTATTTTTACATTTACTGACAGTCCAACATTGCGATTTTTAAGCTTGTGATATAATTAACAATATGAAATGAGAAAAAAACAATTAAAGATCAACCGATAATAGGCTGAGATATGCTTAAGAATTCGCTAAAGATTAGCAGTCAAGGATATCCAGTCTTTTTAAAACTGGTCGATTTCCTTGTCATCAATATTACGTTAATTTTTAGCGCGCATCTGCTAGGCATAGTGCCGTTTTCGACGATTGTTATCCTCAGTGTGATCTTCTCGCTGATGTTTTTGTTGTTTGCTGAATACACTAAAATGTATCAGCAAAAGATAAAAACCATTGGTTTACGTAATCAGAAACGGCTGATTTCGTGCACGCTGCTGGCTATTTTTTTTAACGAACTGCTGAGCATGACGGTAGCTGAACCTGAGTCACTGGGATACCTCGAGCCTCTGGCACCTCCTTTTTGCTCTGCCATCATCTACTGGTATTTTATTCCACTGCCTTTTCTCTATTCTATTCGTTTTTTTCTTTTTAAATATTCAACAAAAAAATATGTGCGTGTTGCCGTTATTGGCCTGACTGAGAATGGTCTGGCGGCGGAAAATGCGTTGACTACGGAATACGCCAACATCAAGTTAGATCTGGCATTTTATGATGAGCGCAGTCCAGATCGTTGTGGCGATGTGGTTGATAAAATAAAAAGCCCCTTTCGCGGCTCGGTCATTAATTTAGTTGAAGAAGCCAAAAATGGGAATATAGATGAGATCTATATTGCGCTACCGATGGTGGCGTTACAGCGCATTCGTCATTTTTTGGCGATGATGTCTGATACCACGGTCGATACCTATATTGTGCCTGACTTTTATACCTACAGTAACAATATGTCCAAGCTGCGCTCGATCCACAACCTGCAAACCATCGGCATTTTTAGTTCGCCGTTTGAAGGTGCAGGATCGTTTATTAAGCGGACTGAAGATCTGGTACTCGGGAGTCTCATTATGGTGATGATCTCCTCACTGATGCTAGTCATCGCCATTGGGATCAAACTCACCTCGCGCGGCCCGGTATTTTTCAAACAAGACCGCTATGGTCTGAGTGGGCAAAAAATTAAGGTCTGGAAGTTTCGCTCAATGCGGGTGATGGAGAATTCTGACACCGTTATTCAGGCTACGAAGAACGATCCACGGGTGACGAAATTCGGCAGTTTTTTACGTCGCACCTCGCTCGATGAACTGCCGCAATTTATTAATGTGTTGCAGGGAAGTATGTCGATTGTCGGTCCCAGACCGCATGCGGTTACGCATAACGAGCAGTACCGTAAGCAGGTCGAAAATTACATGATCCGCCATAAAGTGAAGCCAGGGATCACCGGTCTCGCGCAGATTAACGGGTTTCGTGGGGAAATCGATGCGCTCTATAAGATGGAAAAACGTGTCCAGTATGACATTGAATATATTCAAAACTGGTCATTATGGTTGGATATAAAAATTATTATTAAAACTATTTTCAAAGGATTTGTCGGTAAGAATGCATACTAAAATACTCGTTATTACCGGGATCGTGATATCGCAGTCCGCATGGGCTGATCTGACACCGAAATCACACATTGGCTTTGCGGGGATCGACTTCCAGGGCAAGGTTGCTGTGGATTATGGTTATGATGATAACGTGACATATCAGCCACATAACCGCGATGCGAAAGGTTCCGCCTTTCAGAGTGCTGCGCCCGTGCTGAGTATGATCGGCGAGCGCGGTCAGGATACGTATTTGCTGATGTATTCGGGGGATTATCGCCACTACTCCAGCGATTCTGCGGATAACTACAACGATCATTTTTTCCGTTTTAACGGTGCCTGGCGTTACGGACAAATGCACGGCCTAACCCTGAATCTGGAAGATTCGCTTGGGCATGAAGATCGTGGTCGCGATATTACTGAGGGTTTTTTGCCAAGCCAGTTTCGCCAGTATGGGATTAAATCTCCACTGACGACCAATTTTATCAACAGTGAACTGCGTTACAGCTACGGCGCGCCGGATGGGCGCGGTAAAGCGGAACTGGCGTTGTTATACAAAAAGCTGACGTTCGGTAATACGTCGGATGTTCAGGATACCAGTGAAGATTTTTACACTTACATTCAGCAGCAGGAATGGCATGAGAATAGCCTGGTTGCGGAGATATTTGACCAGTACACGTCGAGAACACGTTTTCGCTATAGCTTTATTACTAACCAGCGTCATTACGATAACAACTCAGAAAAAGACAGTAATGAATACTATTTGCTTTACGGCCTGAAATCGCAGTTGACGGGTAAAACGAATGTCGACATGAATATTTCATGGTTGTACAAAACATTTGAAAACGATCCAAATTCGCATGATTTTAATGGTCTAAACTGGGATATAAAAGGGGAGTGGAAACCGTTACAGCAGTCTGTTTTCACCGCGCGTTCGTCGCAAAGTATTAAAGACCCGTCGGAAGTTGGTGGCTATATTTTAGTTACTGAATATGGGATTTCTTACCAGCATTTTTGGTTGGGTAATCGCTTTTCTACCCTCCTCGACTATGCATACACCATGGAGGACTATAAAAAACAGAACAAGGATCGCCATGATAAAAGGGGTGTATTTAGCGTAACGATGAGCTATGACTACACGCCATCAGTGAATTTTGCAATTAAATATCAGTTAGATACATTGAATTCTAATAAGGATACTGACTCGTTTTATATCGGTCCCAACGACAATCAGGAAGTCATCAGAACGCTAGGTTATGATAATTCTATGATTATGCTTACAGCTAAGGTTCAGATCTAAAATGAAAATAATAGAACTGTGCGCGTTTTTTCTATTCAGTATCCTGTTGGTCGGATGCGCAACGTCCAGGCCACCATTAACGGACGACCCTGCGGCAAGCGCAGAGGATTACCGTCTTGGTGCGGGGGATACGGTCAATATTGTGGTTTACGGCGAACCCGAGATGACCATGAAATTTATCGTCGATAAAAGCGGAACCATCAATTTCCCTTATATTGGCACGCTCGCATTAAAAGAGAAAACGCCGGACCAGGTTACTGCGGAATTAACGCAACGCTTGCGTAATGGATATATGGTTAATCCCATGGTGACGGTTAGCGTCGCTGAATTTCGTAAATACTACGTATCAGGCGAAGTGAAAAGCCCTAATGCTTTCGCGTATGAGCCGGGGCTTACCGTGGAGAAAGCGATCGCTCAGGCGGGAGGATTTACCGATCGCGCTGACCGTAAAGATATCAATATTCGCCAGGCGGGCAGTCATCAGCTGCTGGAGAATGTGGATTTAACGCACTCGGTGCGTCCAGGTGACGTTGTGATCATTGGCATGGGGTTCTTCTAATGATGAAACTCTCTATAGTGGAAAACGGCAAAAAGCGAGAAAACGCAGTCGAACTCTCCCGCTTTGCCAAAGAACTTAAAAAGAACACCTGGAAAATTGCGCTAACCGGAATTATCGCCGGAGTGGTGGCGTATCCCTTGATCAGCATGATGTCAGCAAAGTATGTCTCGACGGCGACGGTGCTGATTAAGGCACAAGCCGATAACGTTTCGCCGTTTCCACAGGTGGATGGTTTTGATTCAACGCGCAGCGGATATTACGAAACGCAATATGCGCTGATGCAGTCACGCATTATCCTCGAGCAGGCGGTACGCGACCTGAAGTTGGATGAAAATCCCGATTTTACTGGCAATAAATTGGCCGCAGCGGGGGCTAATAGCGGGGATAATCAACAACAGAGAGTCGATCAGGCGCTGAAGACATTATCTCAACATCTGAAGGTCATCGGCATTCGCACGACCAATCTGGCCTCTATTTCCTATGAGTCACCCTCAGCACAGCAATCGGCTGAGATAGCCAACGGCGTCGCGCAGGCTTTCATCAACTATACGGTTGAGCAAAAACGGCAGAAAGTGGAGAACGCGAAGGCGCTGAATGCGGAAAAGATGGCAGAGCTTCAGGCTGCGATCGTGAAGCAAAAAGAGACGATGGATGGCTACCTGAAAAATGCCGGGCTGCTGACCTTTCGCGGTATTGATGGCTTTGAAACCGAGCAGCTTAGTATTGTGACTAATCGTCTGGCCGATGCGACCCAGCGTCGGGTTGCGGCGGAGTCGGTCTATAACGAAGTGAATGGCCGGGGGAGAACCCTTGAGAGCATCATTTCTTTGCCCTCTGTTTCTGACCACGCTCAGATTCAGGACTTACGTATCGCGTTGATTCAGGCGCAGCGCGCGCTGTCGGAACAGCGAAAACTGTATGGGCCGAAACACACGACGATTTTAAAAGCGGAAGCCGACGTTCAGTCGATCCAAAGTCAAACCGGGCGGGTGCTGGGCGAACTGAAAGTTGGCTTACGTCAGCAATATCTGGCCGCGCTGGCGGATGAAAAGAATTATCAGCAGCAGGTGGCGCAGCAGAAAGAGATCTTCCAGCAAATGGCGTCCAAACGAGATGGCTATAACAGCCAGAAACTGTCGTTAGACAAAATGGAAGACCTGTATAAATCGCTGTATCAGCGCACTCAGGAACTGTCGTTGTCCGGTGTCAATGCAGATGCCGTGCTGTACGATCCTGCAGTGCCACCGTTAAAACCGGTAAAACCGAATAAGTCATTGCTGTTGGTGATGGTGGTCCTGATGGCGGTGGTGTTTAGCATCATGTACTTCATCGTCAAAGCAGCAATGGACAATTCCATTCGCAATCTGAGCCGTATGAGTCAACGCCTTAACGTCACCCCACTGGGTGAAATCCGTCGGTTTAGCGGCACAACCGGGCGCGCGCAGGTACGGGATATGATTTTGAAGAACCCGCTGAATGCCGACATTATTCACGGTATTCGTACCCGGATAATGCTGGATAGCCGGCCATTACAGACGGTTGCGGTGGCGTCTGCCGGGCACGGTGAAGGGCGTTCCCTGCTGGCCAATTTGCTGGCAAGCTCCTTTAGTTTCGATCAGAAAACGCTACTCATTGATGCAGACTTCTTTAATAACGATGGCCTGACGAATGAACTCGCCACGCCGGCATCTGCGGGCATGGCGGAGCTGCTACGGGGCGAAATCGTGCTGGAGAACGCGCGGATGACGATACATGAGAATCTTGATTTTATCCCGCGTGGTAAGTCCACCATCTCTTCTTTACTGATGCTGTCGTCGGAAAATGTAGAGCCTTTGATGCGCGAGCTGAAGTCGCGCTATCAGCGCATTATTATTGATGTGGCGGCGGTGAATCAGAGCCAGGATATTCAGCTGATTAAGCGCGCTGCCGATGGGGTTATTTTCATCGTGAAAGCCGGTGTGGGGACGGCACAGACGATCGCCAGCGCGCTGGATAAGATTGAGGATAATCAGGGCGTGGTAATTGGCGCGGTGTTGAACGGGGTGGAAGAAAAAAACCTCGAAACGCAAGAAGGGCTGCGTTCACTGAACTTCAGTACTGACCAACTGTTGACGACGCCAGGTCGCGTATGAGTCTACTGAAGAGCGCATCCACGATAGCTGGCTCATCAATCATCTCGCAGTTGATTGGTGCGCTGTCTATCTGGTTGATCTCACATAAGTATGACATGGCCGAAGTTGGGCTTTATGCGCTCAACTACAGTATTGCCGTGGTGGGGGCGCAGGTTTGCACCTTTGCCTCACAGCTGTTAATTCCTAAGCAGCAGGACGACAGTCTCGCGCAAAATGTGGTGTTTTGCCTGCTGCAAAGCACGCTGATTGCGTTGCCCTACGCCGTACTGACTGCGTGGTTGTTTCACCAGAATATCCTGTTTCTCTATTTATTGACGCTCTCTACGGCGTGGGCGTTAATCTCAGAAAATTTATCGCTGCGCACGGCCAATTTTTATTTTCTGATTTTTCAGCGTATTTCGGTTTCTGTGGTGGTGGTGCTCTCGGTACTGCTCACGCATCAGGTACAGACCTTTTACTGGTCGTGGGCGTGCGCGATGATCCTGCTGACATCGAGCTGTATTTTGCATTCATTTGATATCCGCTCGGTGACGTCTGGGCATCTGCATCCATTGAATAATTGGCGATTCTTTAAGCAAAACATTCATCACATCAGCAAGGTAGGCAGCGCTGAGGTACTGGCGATGGCCAGCAGCAATTTACCGATTATGCTGATTAACTTCTGGTTCTCGGCGCTGACGGCGGGCTATTTTTCCGTCGTCAGTCGGTTCTGTCTGGCACCGGTGGTGATCATCGGCAATGCGGTGCGCAATACCATTTTCTCCAAGTGGTCTATTGATTTCAGAAATAACACCTTTAATTATCAGGAATATACAAAGGTGCGTTTGCTGCTGTTAGTGCTTGGGGTGGTCTGTACGCTCGGGGTGTTTATTTTCTATCCCATCGTGATGCGGCTGGGGTTTAGTGAGGACTGGATTAACTCCATTGAGACATCCCGCTATATGCTGCCCTATTTGTTCCCAGCGCTGGCAATCAGCCCACTCACGGTAATTGAACTTATTTTTGGCTCCCATCGCTATTTTTTGCGTATTCAGCTCGAACAGCTGGCGATTGTGTTAGTCGCTTTTGTGGTGGTGCCCTATTTTTATAAAGACTATGCCACGTCAGTCATCTTGTTCTCTGTGCTGACATTTATTCGCTATGGGTTTATTTATTTCAAAATGAACCAGCGCGCCAATCTGCTGAAAGACAAGCCGGTGATATTATGACCCTGAATACCGGATATTATTTACAGGCCTATACCTTTATCACGCTGATCCTGTGTGGACTGGTGCAATATTTTACCGGTATGCAATCGGTGCTGTGGATCCCGTTTTTCCTGACGCTGCTCATGGTCGGATTAATGGTGATGCAAACGCGTGAGAGCCCGCTGCATCTGGATGCCCAGGAGACCATTATTCTTGCGCTGTATTTCTCTTTTCTGCTGTTGGCTGGGGCTTCAACCCTGCTGCAGGGCGGGGTAACCGTCGCGATTGTGGCCTTTAAAAACGAGATAGCATTGTCGCTGGTGATGATCTGTTTACTGCTGGGATTCTGCCGGGAATCACAGATTTATCGGGCAACGCGCTATCTGTATTGGGTGTTTTACGCCCAGGTCCCGGTGATGATTTATCAGGTATTACTGGTGGTTCCCCAGCGCGTGGCGCAGCGCGGCGAAGAGGAAAAATGGGACTCGGTGGTCGGGACCTTCGGGGGCGACCCAATGGGCGGCGGTAATACGGCGGCAATGGGGTTATTTTGCCTGCTGATTATGTTGCTTAAGCTCTCGGAATATAAACACGGGCTGACGACGTTTAAATCGATGGCGCTGCATATTATTCTTGGGTTTGGGCTGTGTATTATTGGTGAAGTGAAGTTTGTCATCTTGCTTTCACCGCTGTTCCTGGCCTGGGTGTGGATTTCGCCGAGCTATGTTAAAGACGTCAGTAAAATTAATCTCAAAACGTTATTGCTGATTGTTATTGGCATGCTGGTACTCATCGGTCTGTCGGTGATGATTCTGGCCTGGTACTATTCGTCTGCTTTTGGCGGCGATCCGACCAAAAGCGCCTTTAGCGTTTTTATCGATTCACTCAGCTATATCTTTGATCCCAACTACATCATGTCGACCGGTGAACTGGGCCGCTTCACGACGTTTCTGTTCTGGCTTAAAAATAACGATCTGTGGGGACTGTCCGGTACGCTATTTGGCTACGGCCTGAATGCGACCAACAGCGGAAGTTCGGTATCACCTGGGTTTTTGAATATTGTTTATAACCTGATCCTGGACTCCACGTCGCTGAGTATGCTGCTGTGGGAAATTGGCGTGATTGGCACGCTGCTGTTTATCGGTCTGTTTATTTATATTCTAAAAGTGTGTCAGCCGAAACCGGTACTGGCGCTTGAACAACTGGACGCGCAGGATCTGCAACTGTTGAGCTTTGCGCCAGCGTATAACGCTTTTGCGATCGCGTGTTTAGTGAGCTTACCTTATAGCCAAATCCTGATGATAACGCCGATGCTACAGTTCCTGTTTTATTTATCGCTCGGTTCAAGCTTAGTGATTCGTCGCACCGTTCTTCGCAGCGCAGGAGGAGGGTATGGATAATATCCCGTTTATCTCGGTGAGTATTAAAACGCTCAACGAAGCGAAAGGTATTGAGAAAACCATCGACAGCATCCGCCGACAGCTGGTGGGATATCCGCATAAAATTATTGTGGCTGATAGCCTGTCGACAGATAGCACCCAGCAACTGGCGGTGAATAAAGGGGTGACGGTGGTGTCATTAACGGAGCCGGGCGATCGCTGCTGCGGTGTCGGACACCAGTTGGGCTACCTTTATAGCGAAGGCGAATATCTGCTGCTGATGGATGGCGATATGGCGCTGGAAGAGGGATTTGTCGATCGGGCCGTCGCCTTTTTACAGGCGCATGAAGAGTATGCCGGCGTGGCGGGAACCGTCGAAATGGATGATGCCGTGAACTATGAGTTCAAATCCCGCAAACAGCGCATTAACCAGATCTATCCCGTGGGCGATTGTGACCATTTAGGCGGCGGCGGGCTGTATCGTCGCGCGGCGATTGAAAAGATTGGCTATCTGACCAACCGGAATTTGCACGCCTATGAAGAGGCCGAACTGGGGCTGCGATTAACCGATGCCGGCTACAAACTGCGTCGTCTGGATATCCCTTATTTTAGCCATACGTCACACACCCTGCCGACCTTCAAGATGCTGAAACATCGGTGGTTGAGCGGCTATTACCAGGCGCCGGGAGAGCTGTTGCGCTGTAGTTTTGGAACACCGTATTTCACCCGCGCCCTCAAGATGGTCAAAAATGAGGCGGTATTTGCGCTGTATCTGTTGATCTTGCTTGCCGCACTGGTCACCGTCAACGGCAGCATTATTACCCTGGTGTTGCTGCCATTACTGGCGTTCACACTGTGGAAAATTGTGCAAAATCGTTCTCTCAGCGATGGGGTTCAAAGCGTCATTAATATGATTGTCCGTTCCGTGGGATTGCTGAAAGGGTGTCTTCATCCTGTGCGCGATCCGCTGACGCCGCCCAACAGTAAAATCATTCAACAATAAAAAGAGCGGATGAAATGAAAATTTTATTGGTTAACAAGTTTTTCTTTATAAAGGGCGGGGCGGAAACGGTTTATTTTCAGGAACGCGAGATGCTGAAAAAGGCCGGCGTGCAGGTGATTGATTTTTCGATGCAGCATGAGAAAAATTTCCCCTCGGAGTATGCGGATTTTTTTGTCAAAAATGTTGATTACCATACAGACAGTAACCTGTTAGGCGGTATTAAAACGGCGGTTAACTTTATTCATAACGCCGAAGCCTGTCGAAAAATGCAGGTCTTGCTGCAAAAAGAACGCCCGGATATCGTTCACTTTCATAATATCTATCATCAGCTAACGCCAGCGCTAATTAAAGTCGCACGCAATTTTGGCTGTAAAACGGTACTGACCGCCCATGACTATAAAATTGTCTGTCCTTCATACTCAATGCTACGCGACGGGAAAGTGTGCGATGCCTGTATTACCGGGACCGTCTTCAATGCCTTCAGATACCGCTGTCAGGAAGGGTCTGCCGCCAGGAGTTTACTGCTCTCTTTAGAGGCTACCTGGCAATACATTGCACAAAATTATCAGGCGCTGGATGTGATCGTGTCCCCCAGCGCATTTTTACGCGGCATTTTGCTACGTGTGCTGCCGCATTCGCGTATCGATGTCATCGTCAATGGCGTAGATGACAGCCGGCCCGTGGAGACGACGGGTGATGAAGGTTATATGCTGTACTTAGGCCGCCTGAGCCGGGAAAAAGGGGTGGCTACGTTGCTGGCCGCTCACCAGAAAATGCGTAACCCGGCGCCGCTGAAAATTGTCGGTCATGGCCCGTTACATGACGAGTTGATTGCCCAATATCCGGACGTGGATTTTTTAGGCTATGTACAACAAGGGGAAGCCCTGGACCAACTGATTAAACATGCCCGGGCGGTGATCCTGCCTTCGGAATGTTATGAAAACTGTTCGATGGCGGTGTTAGAGGCAATGTCATTAGGTAAGCCGGTCATTGGCTCACGTATTGGCGGGATCCCTGAACAAATTCGCGATGGTATTGAAGGGATATTATTTACGCCGGGTAATGCGCAGGCGTTGGCAGAGGCGATGGATACGCTGGTCGAAGACCCGGAGAAAGCACGGGTAATGGGCATCAATGGACGTCAACGGCTGAGTGATAAATATGCGCTCAGTGGTCATATGGAAACGTTGCAGGCACTGTATAAAGAACTGCTGGGCAGGCCATAATATGCGTAAAAAAATAACGGTATTTGGCACGCGCGGTATTCCCGATGTATTGGGTGGGGTGGAAACGCACTGCCAACATCTTTATCCGGAAATTAAACGGCTATGCGATGTTGATATTTGTGTTATCGCCCGCTCGCCGTACGTGAATTACACCCGTTCATCGTATAAGAATGTCGAAACCCATGCGCTGTGGGCACCTAAAAAACGCTCGCTGGAAGCGATTGTTCATTCCGTTTTAGCCGCGTTCAGCACCTGTTTTGACCACTCGACTATCGTGCACGTCCACGCGATTGGTCCGGGATTAGTGGTTCCGGTATTGCGGTTACTGGGCAAGAAGGTCGTTTTCACCCATCATGGACCTGACTATGACCGCCAGAAATGGGGGTATGTGGCAAAGAAAATATTATTGCTCGGTGAACGCTGGGCAGTGAGATATGCCAATGAAGTGATTGTAATATCTGAAGTTATTAATCAGCTTATCCAGAATAAGCATCGCCGCTATGATGCGCATTTAATTCACAATGGCGTGAACGCACCGCGAACATTATCAGAACATACCCTTCACCAGACGCTGTCGCGTTATGGTCTCCAGCCGAAAAACTATCTTGTGGTGGTGGGGCGATTCGTGGAAGAAAAAGGCATGCATGATGCCATTTCAGCCTACCAACAAAGTGGTTTGACGATGCCATTAGTGTTAATTGGCGATGCGGATCACCCGACCGAATACAGTATTCGTCTCAAACAGCAGGCCGCTGATACGCCAGGTGTGGTGATGACCGGATTTTTACGCGGCGATGAACTTCAGGCGGTGTTTTCGCAGGCAAAACTGTTTGTCATGCCGTCGTATCATGAGGGGTTGCCGATAGCGCTGCTGGAGGCGATGTCATTTTCTCTGCCTGCGGTGGTGAGCGATATTCCGGCGAATCTGGAGGTCAAGTTACCCGCAGAGGCGTATTTTCAGGTGGGTAATCTGGCGAGTCTGGCCGGGAAAATGGCGAGATGGGCGACAGCAAATAGCGTTGACTATAGTGTATATTTGCAAAACTATAACTGGCATGAAATCGCCAGACAAACAGTCACCGTCTATCACGCTATTGATAAAGATATAGGTTAATTTTGCCCAACTCTCAGAACCGACCGCCCGTCATTGAACGATTTTATGCTCAACTGGATGAGAAGATCTCGCAGGGGTTGACCGCCGAACAAAAAGACGGAGTCGAAAAAGCGGTCCTTGCTATTACCCTGGGATCGAGACACCAGGTTGATATTCGTAGAAGCTTTCCCTTTTTCGGTAGACGTTTTTACCTGGTCTTTTTGTTTGGCAGGGATTTACGTCACTGGCATCGTCGGGAATCGACGCTATCCAATATTCTGATCGCATTGTTACTGCTGTTTGTTGTGTTGTTCGTTACCTGCTGCGTATTGCTGACGCTGTATATGATCAAATCCGCGTTGGGTATTGATGTGTTCCAGAATTTTCATGTGGGTATTTGGGACTGGTGGCTAAGCCTGAAAAACCACTAGCGTTAACCAACGGGTGGAGGCGTTACGGTGATGAAGAATCAATGGGGTTTGGCGCTATTGAGTGTGTTCTTTCCGCTGACGGCCATGGCTGCATTAACCACCGTCACTCCCAAAGCCGTAACCGGTCCGCTGACCAACCCCGGGATAGGGGTGGCCAGTTTTCATCAGGGTTATGGTGAAACGTTGGGCCTGGCGGATTACCCTAATACGGGGTTTGAATATGAACGCTTCTACTGGCGGGAACTGGAGCCAGTGGAAGGCCAGTACAATTTTGTGCTGGTTGATGATGCCTTCAAATATGCGGCGGCGCATCGGCCCGCGATGAACGTGGGGCTGCGGTTTATGGCCCTTGCGGAGCCTGAAAGCGGCTCGCAGATCCCCGACTGGCTGATTAAAAAAGGGGTGAAAGGAAAATGGACGCCCGATCATAAAACCTTTATCCCGGATCTCGACGATCCCCTGTTTATAGCCTACAGCCAACGTCTGCTGAATGCTTTTGGCAAGCGCTACGATGGTAATCAGAACCTGGCGTTTGTCGATATTGGCATGGTGGGATCGTGGGGAGAATGGCATAACAGCAACTTCCCGAAAGATGTGCTGCAACCCTTGCTGGAACGATATACCACCGAGCAGCTAGATCGCTACGTCGCCATGCACTTTGCTGCATTTCCCGTAACGCCAAAAATTATGTTGATGAGTGGTGGGCAAAGCCTTGCCAATGCGGTGGCACGAGGAGCTGGATGGCGCGCGGACTGCTGGGGCGATCTGCGTGTGTTTTCCAATGACTGGAATCACATGGCAGATGATTACCCGCAACGATTGCTGGCTGCGCAGAAAAGTTATTCCGGGTTAAACGATGCCTGGAAACGATCGCCGGTGAGTCTGGAAATTTGTTCGTATATGCTGGACTGGAAGAATCTTTTTCATTATACGCGCGCAGAGGTGCAGGGGATTTTTGACTGGGCGGTGAAGCATCATGCCAGTACCATCAACCTGAAATCGCGAACGGTGCCCAGTGAGTATCGGCCGATTGTCGATGATGCACTGACCAGGCTGGGCTATCGCTTTCGTCTGGCCTCTCTGAGCCATGAGTCAGTATGGGAAAATGGTCGCAGCCTGGCGCTGGTCAGTACCTGGTATAATGACGGCGTTGCGCCGATTTACCTTCCTTACACCCTGTCATTTCGTATTATTAATGATGCTAACAATGTTGTTGCTCAGGGGAATTCACCGGAGGACATTCGTCGCTGGCTGCCGGGTCAACATCAGCTGAATTATCAACTCCCTATGCCCGGTGCGTTACCGAGAGGAAAATACGCCATTGAAGTGGCGATCGTGGATAAGTCGGGCGCCGCGAGAATTAACTTTGCCAATGAAGGGAAGCAGAGCAGCGGATGGTATCGTGTGTCGACGATCACGGCGCGTTAGCCATTAGCAACAATGAGCCTGCCCGCAGGCTCATTGTTGATGGGTGTTAAGCGTGATAACCATCAGGATTATTTTTCTGCCAGTTCCAGGTGTCGCGTATCATGTCATCAAGCGTGTAGGTAGCCTGCCAGCCCAGTACTTCGCGCGCCAGCGACGGGTCAGACCAACATTCGGCGATGTCCCCGGGTCTTCGTGCAACTATCTGATAATTAATTTTTCGTTGAGCCGCTTTTTCAAAAGCGGCAATAAGATCCATCACCGAATAGCCGATGCCGGTACCGAGGTTTATCACCTTATAGGCTGGACCTTTATTCTGGCAATCCAAAGCCGCTAAATGGCCGGTTGCCAGATCCATCACGTGAATATAATCACGTACCCCAGTGCCATCCGGGGTTGGGTAGTCATTGCCAAACACCGACACGGTTTCAAGCTTGCCAATCGCGACCTGAGAAATATAGGGAACCAGGTTGTTGGGGATACCATTTGGATCCTCACCAATTCGGCCTGAGGAATGGGCACCGACGGGGTTAAAATAGCGCAGGCAGGTGAGGCGAAATTCAGGGTGTGCGTGGGAAAAATCCGCCAGAATCTGTTCGACCATTAATTTAGAGGTGCCATACGGATTCGTTGTTCCCCCGGTGCGCGATTGTTCGCTGAGCGGCACGCTTTCCGGATCTCCGTAGACCGTTGCGGAAGAGCTGAAGATTAGGCTGTGAACACCCGCAGTCAGCATCTCACTCAGTAAAACCAGCGTTCCGGTGACATTGTTATTATAATACGCGAGGGGTTCTTTTATGGATGCTGAAACTGATTTTAACCCAGCAAAATGAATGACATCACTAATGTCATGGTGTGAAAAAATCGTTTTTAATGCCTCTCTGTCCAGAACGTCGGCAATGTAAATAATCGGTTCTTTTCCGGTGAGTTCCGCGACCCGATGTAATGATGTTTGTGAGGCATTCGTGAGATTATCGATGATCACAACTTCATCACCTCTTTCGAGAAGCGTCAACACGGTATGTGAACCAATATAACCTGCGCCACCTGTGACAAGTATTGCCATACAGCCTCCAGAGGAAATCTTATGAAAAAGATTATTGACTCACCAAGGCCACGGCTATAAATACAGGGCTATGAGTGGCGTCGGGTAAGAGATAAATTTCTGAATTTCACCATGCACTTATAAGATATTTTTTTGAGTATCGATAAAAAACTAAAGGTGTTTATTTTACTATCGTAGACAAGATAGTTATTCGTGAAGTTTAAGGTATGTACACCGTCGCTTTGGTTGATGGTGGCATTGACCTGTGCAATTAGCTTTTCATCAAAAGAAAATGCGTTTAGCGTAACTAATGCTTTGATGTAAATTGATTTTCCATAGGTTTCAGGCGTGCATTCCTGAGTGAGGAAGTACAGTGTATTGCCGATGTTATGGGGCGCCCCGGCGCCTCGCTGATGCAGGTTGCTCAACTGCATGGTGGGCGTGATTTTCTGCCACGGACCGCTCACGCTCTCGGCAGTATGGATCATCAGCTCATTATTCATTGTCGTCGATAACAGATAACAGGCACCGTGTAGTGAGAAAAATACGTTATCGGTTAATGCTTCGTCCGAGATTAAAACGTTTATCGCTTTCCAGCGTTGGGGGAAATCTACGCACTGAAATAAAATAACCTCTTTTCTTTCTGAAGACTCAGGGATCATAAAGAGCTGGCCATTGTTCTCAAATACAAAAGGAAAGGATAAATGGCATTTTAGATAATCGAAACCGTCGAGCTTCACATCATCGAGTTCCGCTAAGTCGGCATCGAGTATACGGCAGCGTAGGATCCCCTTCGAATTACGGAAGCGTAAAGCCTCATAAAAAATATAAACTTTATTATCTCTTTCAATGATGAAAGGATCGGCCTGAAAGGTGTGTTTCTTTTTAAGTTGCTGCGCAGGGGTACGCTTCAGTATATCCAACGTGTTAGTAGGAAAGGTATGCGAACCATTATCCTTGATAATCATGATGTCCCACGACTCATGATAAAAAAGCATATTTATTATTTTTTTATATTTGGCCTGCATTCGCACGAGTTCCTTTTGTCGCTTCAATTCACCGGGTGCCATACAGCAACATTAACGGTTAGTTTAAAAGCTAGTCGCAAGCGCGTTTTTTGTCCACTTACGGAACGAGTGGCGGGGGGAAGGGGCGGCGTGACGTTGCCAGAGCATCCTTGCTCCAGATAAAGATTTTACTCGAAATGCACCTGCGGATTGTCTGCCAGTGAAACGTACGTTTTGCTGTTTTTATCCAGTGTACGGATCTCACCGCTTTCAATGTCGTACACCCAGCCGTGCAGACGCAGCGCATTATTACGCAGTCCGACAGCGACAGACGGATGCGTTTTAATATTATTCAGTTGAGCGATAACGTTCTCTTCCACCATGGCATTCACTTTGTCGATTGCGTTATCCCAGGTTTTCTTCTCGACTACCGCTTTCGCCGCATCGGCGTAGTGCAACCAGTGGGCCACCGCAGGCATCGGATCCAGACTCTGGCTTTCAGCAATCGCTTTCATCGCACCACAGTTGGAGTGCCCACAGATAACGATATCCGTCACGCCTAACGCCAAGACCGCGTATTCGATGGTGGCAGATACACCGCCCGGTTCCGGGCCAAAAGAAGGGACGATATTGCCCGCGTTGCGGATAACGAAAAGCTGTCCTGGCTCTTGCTGCGTAACCAGTTCTGGCACCAGACGACTGTCTGAGCAGGAGATGAAAAGTGCTTTAGGATTCTGGCTGGAGGCCAGGCTGCGAAAGAGTTCCTTACGTTGAGGGAAAATCTCTTTTTGGAAGTTGAGGAAGCCCTCAATGATATGTTGCATAGCAGTGTCTCTTTTCTCTGTTTAAGCAGGTTATGATGAAGATCACACTTTCCAGTTTAACACTCGCGCAGAGAAGAGGAAGTATTTATAGCCAGTCAGGGCATATCTATGCCTGATGAACCGGTAACAGACTTACTCTTACTCGATCAGGCGGCACTGTTCTAACTCAAGACAGGGACCGCTTTTTTTGCACATAAATCGGAACTATAGAGATGGCTGGCATTTACGAAGTATCGTACCTTTTAAAGGTACCTCCATATTAAGGAATCATCATGTCCAGGTTTCGTACTTTAGCAACCGCTTTGGTCGCGGTTGCTGCGATGACGATGTGCGCCATGCCTGCATTCGCTAACCCGGGTAACGGAAACGGGAACGGTAACAGCGGTAATCATGGTAACAAGGGTAATAGCGGTAATAGTCAGAAAGGCAATTCAGGTTCAAAAAACAATCAGCAATCTGAACAACGTAAAAATTATGGCAAGCCGGATCATGTTGATAGCGATATTAGCTTTAATGTGGCAAGACAGTATGCGGTCAGATACGGTTTGACCGGGTATCAATCGCTTCCTCCTGGCATCGCCAAAAACCTGGCGCGTGGCAAGCCGCTGCCTCCGGGTATTGCGAAGAAGAACGTTCCAGCCTCGATGCTCAATCAATTGCCCTATTACCCCGGCTACGAATGGCAGGTGGTGGGCGACAATCTGGTGCTGATTGCGCTGAGCACCGCGATTGTGACCTCGGTGATTAACGGGGTGTTTAACTAATTGTAGATGCGGTGTGAACGCAAAAAGCCACGATAAGTCGTGGCTTTTTTATTATCTTTGACCCGTCCTGATTTCCTTCGTGGATAAGTGAGTGAGAATCAACTTAATTTAAGGGGGTTATTTCTCATCCTTATGCAGTATATAGTTAATAATTCTGATGTAGATCGCAATGCCAGCCAAATACGTTGGATTGTTGAAGCGTCTTCTCCATCATGTGTATTTTTCTTAACAAGGATTCTGTTTTATGAACATTCGGCCTCTCCTCGCCTTCACTTTCATTGGCTTATTATGGGGCGCGGGAATATCGCAAGGATATGCAAAAGAGTGGAACAAAGAGCCGATGGCTGTTTTACAGCAAGGGGCCGAGGCGGGGGATGTAAAGGCGCAGTACTACCTTGGAACCCTGTATTGCGAAGGAAAAGGTGTTGCGCGTGATGATACGAAGGCCGTTGAGTGGTTGACCCGCGCGGCTGAGCAGGGAAATCCCGACGCACGTTACGTCCTCGCCTTAGTCTATTTTGATGGTGAAGGAGCACGGTGGAATGACGGCAAGGTGATTGAGTGGTTTAACCATCAAGCCGAACAGGGTAATCAGCAAGCGATCAACTGGCTCACCCTCGCTGCCGAGCGCGGAAACTATCTGGCGATAGAGTGGTTACACCAGGCGGTTGATAAGGGGAATCCCGAAGCACAGCGTGCTCTCAACAGTAAAAAGTCGCTGTCCGAGGGTTACAACACAGTTAAAGCATTGAGTAAAGCCGCTGAACAGGGAGATGCAAAAGCGCAGGGGCTGCTGGGTCGGCGCTACTTTGAAGGGCATGGCGTCGGTATGGATCGCAACAAAGCCTTTGCCCTGTTGAGTAAGGGCGTCAGCCAGGGTGATGCGCTGTCTCAGGGCGTGCTGGGCGTGATGTATTACCTGGGAGAAAGCGTCGGCGTCACGCAGGATCACAAGAAAGCATTTGAGTTATTTCAGCAGGCGGCAGCCCAGGGGGATGTGCTGGCACAAGGGATGCTCGGCATGATGTACTCAAAAGGTGAGGGAACCGCGCAGAACGATAAAAAGGCCTTCGAATGGTATCAGAAGGCTGCCGCACAAGGCGATGCGGGATCTCACACGGACCTGGGATTGATGTACCTCGAGGGCAAAGGGGTCGCTCAGGATGACAAGAAAGCCGTCGAACATATTGAGCGCGCAGCCAAAATGGGTAGTCCGGAAGCCCAGAGATTGTTGGGCAGGATGTACCTGGAAGGGAAAGGAGTAGATAAGGACTATGCGCAAGCCTATATCTGGAATGCCGTGGCCGTTGCTAACGGAAACTTTGATGCTCAGGCCGGGCTAGATGCTTCGCGGGAAAACCTCTCTCCTGCCGCTTTAGAAGAAGCCGATGGCAGGGCGCGGAAATACTTTGAACAGTATCGATATAAACCGCAAATCTGATGCACAATGTAGCCCGCGTTATGCGTTATGCGTTATGCGGGCTTCTTCTTTTTTAGAGCATGGACAGATGGCTTACATTCCGTACAGCTTAATTTTTCGGTAGAGCGTGGCGATGCCGATCCCCAGCTCTGCCGCCGCCTGTTTCTTGCCCTCTACGCTTGTGCCAAAACGCTGTAAAACACGCTCAATGGCTTCTCTTTCGGCTTGTTTTCCCTGACTGGCAAGCTGACGTGGTTGTGCCGATATAGCGGGTTTTCTGCTGTCCGCCGCGGTGAGCAGGTATGGAGGCAGGTGGCTGGCGTTGATCCCGGTCGCTTCCCCACGCATGACAAAAATATATTCGATGACGTTACGCAGTTCGCGGACGTTTCCGGGCCAGTGCCAGGTATACAGGCGGTTGATCACATCATCGGGCAGTTTTTGTGGTGGCCGTTGGTAGCTTGCTGAGAACTCATCGGCAAAATACTGGGCGAGGACGGCGATATCCGCACGTCGTTCCCGCAGGGAAGGGAGTACCAGCGGGACCACGTTCAGACGATAAAAAAGATCTTCGCGAAACTGATGATTCTCAACCATCGTGTGAATATTTTTGTTGGTCGCTGCGATAATGCGGACATCAATTTCGATGGTGTTATTCGAGCCTACCCGGGTAATCGCTTTTTCCTGCAGTACCCTGAGCAACTTAGCCTGCAGGTGCAGCGGCATATCGCCTATTTCATCGAGGAACAAGCTGCCGCCGTTGGCCAGTTCAAATTTGCCCATTCGTCCTTTGGGGTCCGCACCGCTGAACGCCCCACGGACGTAGCCGAACAGTTCACTTTCCAGTAACTGCTCGGGGATAGCTGCGCAGTTGATCGTCACAAAAGGCGCGGTTTTACGCGGACTGCTCTGGTGAATCGCAAATGCCACCACTTCTTTCCCCGATCCGCTCTCCCCGGTAATCAGCACGCTGGCGTAGCTGTTAGCGATTTTCCCTACGGTACTTCTAAGCTGCTCCATTGACGGGGAATGGCCAATTAACCGCACCTGAGTATCGGACTCATAAGGCGGCATCGTCATGCTGCTCAGGTAGTCATGAGCATCGCGAAAAATAACCATGGTTAAACGATCGTTATCTTGTGACGAGAGTGAAATCTGTTTGCACAATACATGATGTTTCTGACCTTCGAGCGTCAGCCACGCTTCTTCATCGCCATACAAACTGTCACCGGTGGTTTCAATGGTGAGGGGGAGTCCCTGAACCTCCCGGTTGAGAATACGATCGGCGGAGTGGTTGGCATGCCAGATACGGCCATGACCATCGATCGCCACGACGCCGCGATCCATCGCATCGATCAGGCGACGGAATGCGCCCAGCGTCTCCTGGGCGCGTAAGCGTTCCAGGCACTCAAAGACCTTGCTTGAGATCATGACGGCGATTTGTTCAATGAAGGTAACGAATTTATCAATCTGACTGAGCAGCGTTTCTCGCTGTGCCTGGGTTGAACAAATAATCCCGATCACCCCAATGACGCGATTATTAAGAAAGATGGGCGCGTTCAAATCCAGCATTTCTGAACAATAGCGATGTTTTTCACACATCTGGCACAGCGGATGTTCACCGGGATTTTTGATCAGCACCGTTTCGCGCACCTGCAGAACATGGCGATAGATATAGCCATTTTTTGCCACATTCTCATTGAGCATGTGCCGGTATTTTCCGGTGCCCGCAATGCGCATTAAAGATTCATCAATGATTTCAACATCGGTCCCGGTAATACCGGAAATGGCGTCAGCATAATTGCAGATATCATCCTGAATATTACTGAGTACTGAAATCATGATCCCTCTCCGGTTGGGCAGCGAATTTATCAAGAAGAATGATAAATATGCGAAATATGACCAGCTCGGCTTGCGCCTAATCAATCTATTACGTTGTTTTTAGATATATTTTTTGTTTTATCTTCCGCGATCACACTATTTATCATTGGTGATAATTTATCAAAATAACGCGATAAACTCAGCACGCTGTTTTTACGACATTAATCCGTTCGCTATTTTTTAATTCATTGAAGTTAAAGCGATTGTTAATTTTCTCCTCATGATTTTGTCGTTTTATAAAAAACTGGTAAGCATTTTGCTTTTAGGGAATACCGCTCGCTTAACGCTCTCTGTATGGCACCGATTACAGGGAATGAAATATCAGGACAATGAGGTTCTATGATGCAGGAAAACTTATCGTTTTTTATCAACCAGACGCCGTTTACTGAACACCCCAATGCGCCGCTGGCGCCGTTTAGTCGCCAGGAATTGGTAAAAGCGCTGAATTTTCATCGCTCTATTCCGGGTTATGCGCCGACGCCGCTGTATTCGTTACCGGTTCTTTCGCAAAAACTGGGCGTTAAAAATATTTATCTGAAGGATGAGTCTCAGCGTTTTGGTCTCAAAGCCTTTAAAGCGCTAGGCGGTGCCTATGCGATGGCATGCCACATCGCGGAATTAGTGGGTAAGGATATCAGCGAATTACCTTTTGATGTGATGACCAGCGACGAAGTGCGCCGCGACCTGAAGACCGTGACGTTTGCTACCACGACCGACGGCAACCACGGACGCGGAGTGGCATGGATGGCGCGGCAGCTCAAGCAGAATGCGGTGGTTTACATGCCGAAAGGCTCATCTGAGCAGCGTCTGACCGCAATTCGCAATGAAGGCGCGACGGCGGAGATTGTCGATATGAACTACGACGATGCCGTGCGTATGACCGCCGAACAAGCTGAAGAACATGGCTGGATCGTGGTGCAGGATACGGCCTGGGAAGGCTATGAAAAGATCCCGCTGTGGATTATGCAAGGCTACGGCACGCTGATGCTGGAAGCGATAGATCAGCTTCACCAGGTTGCGCCAACACACGTGTTCGTTCAGGCGGGCGTGGGCTCTTTTGCCGGGATGGTGCAGGGAATGGTGACAGCGGCCTGGGGGGAAAATCGTCCGAAAGTGATTGTCGCTGAGGCGTTAATCGCCGACTGCCTCTACCGTTCTGCGCTGGCTAAAGAGGGCGAGGCGGTGGCCGTTGGGGGGGATTTGCAGACTGTTATGGCAGGACTTGCCTGCGGCGAAGCCAACAGCATCGGCTGGAAACTGTTGCGTGATTATGCCGACGCATTCGCCTCCTGCCCTGATGAAGTGGCCGCGCTGGGGATGCGCATGCTGGGTAACCCATTAGCGGGCGATCCCCAAATTACGTCCGGTGAATCCGGTGCTGTGACCACCGGTCTGCTGGCATTGCTAATGACCTCGCCAGCACTGGCACAGACGCGTGAACAACTGGGGCTGGATGCGCATTCTCGCGTGCTGTTGATAAGCACAGAAGGTGATACCGACCCGCAACAATATCTGGATATTGTCTGGGGCGGTCAGTACCCCGGCATTAATTAATCCATTCCTGATTGAAGTTATAACGGAGAAAACCATGTTATCTGCAAACCGTATTGAAGAAGTGATTAAGAATTGCCAGGCACTGATCCAGCAGAAAAGTTATTCCGGTCAGGAAGGGGAAGTGGTAAATGCAATAAAAACAATGATGGAGCATTACCAGTTCGATGACATTCACGTCGATAAATACGGAAATATTGTTGGCGGTATTGTCGGCAATAAACCAGGAAAAACGCTGGTGCTGGATGGACACATTGATACTGTGCCCGTGAATCCGGAAAAGTGGACCCACAATCCGTACGGTGGCGACATTGAGGACGGTAAAATTTATGGCCGCGGCACGACGGACATGAAAGGCGCCGTGGCGGCGATGATCTCTGCCGTCGGATTTTTCGGCCAGGATAATCAGCGTGAGTTTGCCGGTAAAATCTACGTGGCCTGCATCGTACATGAAGAGTGCTTCGAAGGGATCGCCGCCCGTCTGGTCAGCGAACGCTATAAACCTGACTATGTGATTATCGGCGAAGCATCCGAATTAAACCTGAAAATTGGTCAGCGTGGCCGCGCTGAAATTGTGGTTGAAACGTTTGGCAAACCGGCGCACTCCGCTAATCCGCAGGCAGGTATTAACGCGGTGTACAAAATGGCGCAGCTGATCGACAAAATCCGCACCATTACTCCGCCAACGCATCCGGTGTTAGGGCCTGGCATTCTGGAACTGACGGACATTAAATCGTCGCCGTATCCGGGTGCATCTGTGGTGCCAGATTACTGCCGTGCGACCTACGATCGCCGTCTGCTGGTGGGCGAAACCAAAGAAAGCGTCATTGCGCCACTGGAAAGCGCATTGGCCGAGCTGGTCGCTCAGGATCCACAATTTAAGGCCAGCGTTTCCTACGCTGTAGGCCAGGAGTCCTGCTACACCGGCGCCACCATTGAGGGTGAGCGTTTCTTCCCTGGGTGGGTTTACGATGAGTCCGACGAGTTTGTGCAGGCCGCGCTGGCCGGCGTGCGTGCGGCAGGGTGTGAACCGACCATCACCCAGTATTCCTTTTGCACGAACGGTAGCCACTATGCGGGCGAAGCGGGCATCAAAACCATCGGTTTTGGCCCATCGCGTGAAAACCTGGCGCACACCATCGATGAGTTTATTGAAATCGATCAGCTAACCGGTTCGGCCAGCGGGTATTACAGCATTATCCAGACATTGTATCGCCATTAAAAAAATAAAGATAAAACCCTCTTACCCTACAGGCGGTGCAGTTTATCTGCACCGCAATGGAGAATTACGATGAAAACCATTTTCAAAAACGGAAATGTGATCGATGGGACGGGCAGCGAAGGCAGGATTGCCGATGTGATGGTTGATGACGGTCGTATTGTGGCGATCGGCCAAATTGATGCTGGTGTAAATGAACAGGTTATTGATGCAACAGGAAAAGTAATTTGTCCTGGTTTTATTGATACCCACACACATTCTGATTTGTCGGCGATTATTAATCCCGCGCTGTCGGCAAAAATTCGTCAGGGTATTACCACGGAATTACTCGGACAGGATGGTGTGGCACTTGCACCGTTGCCTGAGGAATATATTCCGGCCTGGCGTAAAAATATTGCCGGACTGGATGGCGATACCGACAAAATTGACTGGAAATACAAGAATACGGACGGTTATCTCAATTTGTTGGCCTCTCGTCACCCGGCCACTAACCTTGCGTATCTGGTCCCGCATGGCAATGTACGTATGGAAGCGATGGGGCTGGATGGGCGACCTTCCACCCGTGAAGACGTGGCCAAGATGTGCGAGGTCCTCGAACGGGAGTTAAAGGCTGGAGCATTTGGCCTGTCCACCGGGCTTATCTATATGCCGTGCGCTTTTGGCGATACCGCTGAGATGATTGCGCTGTGCAAGGTCACGGCGAAATACAACGGGATCTTCGTGGTGCATCAGCGCAGTGAAGCCGACGACATCATCAACTCCACCCAGGAACTGATCGATATCGCTAAAGCAACCGGCGTCTGGCTGCACATTTCGCATATGAAAGTCTGCGGCAAGAAAAACTGGACGCTGATTGATCGGATGCTGGGCATGCTGGAGCAGGCGCAGGAAGAGGGGATCCGCATCTCTTTCGATCAGTATCCATACGTCGCGGGCAGCACCATGCTTGGCGTGATCCTGCCACCGTGGGTTCACTCGGGTGGAACCGACAAGCTGCTTGAACGTCTGGCCTCGCCTGAGCTGCGGGAGAAGATGATCGCTGATATTCAACAGGGCATTCCGGGCTGGGATAACTTTATTGATTTCGCCGGTCTGGATCAGATTTTTGTTACCAGCGTGAAGACAGAAAAAAATCAGGATGCCGTTGGCCTGAACCTCGTCGAGTTGGGTGAACTGCGTGGTAAAGATCCGTACAACGCCACCTTTGATCTGCTGTTTGAAGAAGAAAATGCCGTTGGGATGGTCGATTTCTACGGCACGGAAGAACACGTAATTAAGTTCCTCTGCCGCCCGGAACAGAACGTCTGTACCGATGGCCTGATGGGCGCAGGTAAGCCGCATCCGCGCGTGTTCGGCGCTTTCCCTCGTGTTCTGGGTAAATATGTGCGGGAAGAAGGCTGTCTGACCTGGGAAGCGGCAATCCGTAAAATGACCGGAAAACCTGCCGACGTGTTGGGCTTGCAGGATCGAGGGCTGATTAAGGTCGGTTATGCTGCGGATATTGTGATGTTCGATCCGTACACCATTACCGATAAAGGCACATTTGTTGAACCTAATCAGTATCCTGAAGGGATCGAACTGGTGATGGTCAATGGACGTATTGCTTTAATTAATGGCATAGAGAGCTATGCCTGTAGCGGTACTGTTATTAGAAAACAATACTAATAAATAACGCGCAACACGCGTTGATCTCTCGCGACCATTTATAGCCGCGAGAGATCACTACACCCCAAGGACATCACAATGAACCAACAAGCATCTTTACCTTCAGGTAAACCAAAGACATGGAAAGCAAGATATACCGTCCTGTCATTAATCTGGCTGGCATGGCTGCTTTCTTTTCTCGACCGTATGGTGATGAGCGTTTCATTACCGTATATCGGTAAAGATTTAAATCTTGATACCACGCAACAAGGTTTAATTATTAGCGCCTTCTTTATTGGTTACGCGGCATTTCAAATTCCCGGCGGTTTATTGGCGGATAAATTTGGCTCGCGTAAAATTATGGCCATTGGCATTGCCTGGTGGTCAATTTTCACCAGCTTAACCGGTGCGGTACTGACGCTTCCTCTGATGCTGGCCGTCCGCTTCTTATTTGGCATCGGTGAAGGGTGCTTCCCGTCTGCGTCCTGGAAGATGATCTCGACCTACTTCCCGTCAAAAGAGCGTGGTCGTGCAACGGCGATTCAGTCGACGGTGAATACCTTAGGCCCGGCGCTGGCGGTGGTGGTTGCGGCGAGCATCATCGGGGCATTTGGCTGGCACATGGTCTTTATCGTGCTCGGTATTCCCGGTCTGTTTATTGCGGCGGGTATCTATTTCTTTACCCGGGACAACCCGAAAGATCACCCGGCTATTACGCAGCAGGATCTGGCGGAACTGGCGGCTGACGATCAAGGTAGCCAGCAAAGTACCCGTGCCGTTGCGTTCAAAGACGTGCTCAGAATGCCCGTGCTATGGCAGATGGCGGCTATCTGGTTCTTGTTTGATATCACCTTCTGGGGCTTCTCTACCTGGCTGCCAAGCTATTTGATCACCGTCCGTGAGTTCTCACTGGCGAAGACCGGTGTGATGGCGGCGATTCCATTCCTGTTTGGCGCATGTGGCACATTGATCGGTGGATATTGCTCCGACAAATACAAGTCGTTGCGTAAGATGTTCTACGTTGTGACATCCGTTATTGCCGCAGGTTTCCTGTATTTGACCTTTAGCGTAAGCAGCGCGGATATGGCGGTGGTTTACCAGTGTATTTCAGCACTGTTTATGTTCTTCGCCATGGCGACATTCTGGGGGATTTTGATGGACACTATTCCCAGCAACATCATGGGTCGCGCATCCGGCATCGTTAACTTTGGTGGACAAATGGCAGGGGTGGTTTCCGCACCGGTCATTGGTTGGTTAATCCAAAGCAGCGGCGGCAGCTACAACAGCGCATTTATCTTTATGATTGCGGCATTGATTTGTTCGGCAGTGGTGACGCTGACCGTGAAAAACTCCCACGCTATTGGTGCATTACCCAGTCAAGCCTGATTAATGTTTGTCTCCTGTGGCTCTGGTGTGCCAGAGTCACAGGGGGGCCGGCCGCGTTCCCTACTGATGTGTTTTGTAGTTTACGCATGACGTTCACGTGCACTGGTGCACTAAATCAATCTCTTAATTGAATTCTCTAATGAAAATAACACAGGGTGTTTTAAACCACAAAAATAAGACGTAGCGTTGTTTATTTTCTCCAGGTTGGGATAGGTCATGCCGTTTCTATTTTTAGAGAAACATGCAGTATAGACATCCATATGGTTTAACACTTCAGTATTTAATGGTCTGGCCTTTGTGTATATCTCTGTGGCGAAAGCACTGCACTGACTACAGTTGCAATGACATGTGGCGTAATCAGTAGAGATGATACAATTATCATTGTCTAGGTTAAATCCTAATTTCCTTCGTCGAGTATAGGCATCCATTATTCCTCTGGCTTCATGTTTCAACAACATGTTTGCCCATTCACCTCTTTTTAAATAGGGTGATAATATATAGCTCAGTAACAAGATAGTTCTTTCATTTACCGTAGGGTAGACGTTTACGGTGTTCATTTGTTTAGTTTTGATGATGAAATAGGAAGCTATTATAAAACCAAGACAACGGGCGGTACCGATTTCCAGATCTCTATTTCGTTTGTGTGTAGTGTCATTACCGCTTAAGGGCATAAGTGAGTTTTCGAAAGCTAAAAAATCAGCAATAAACGCCATAGTTCTGATGTAGGACGGTTGATGTCCATTGTGCTGAAAAAACGAATGATGACTGCATATTAGATGAACCAGTTCATGAAAAAAAACAAAGTTCATAAAAGATTTTGCTGTGTTCAGTGCGACGTCTACTGATTGAGTATCAACTCTATTGGCAATCATACATAGAGCCGTATCTGCTAATGCCGTGTGCTTAAAGATCGTGGATAAATCGAGGCTGATATTTAAGTTGTAGGTTCCTGCAACAATAATTACCCAAGAGTAGAATCTCCGGTTAATTGCAATAAATGCAGTATCATCTTTGATATTTATCTGGACTAATGGTTCATTCTCATAAACAAACCCCCAAACAGATGTTCGCACAGGGATTAAGGCGTTTTGTCCTAGCCAGGCGTTGAGTGTTAAATCAAGCTCAGTAAAAGAATACCAGGTAATATCGGTGTCAATATCTGCCGGGGAACACCAGGACTGATAGGGCCATGAGTCAGGTATTTTATCGGGGAAAATAACATTGTTTAATGATTCTCGTATTTGATTCATTTTACTCTACACCATCAATCAATTGCTTCGTTTGCTACCAGCAAGGCAACATGCGTTGCAATTCTGGTATCCTGTTTTTCTCCTTAAATGATGAAAAAGATGCTTGTTCGAAATTGCTATCACCCGAAAGTATGAAAACGCATATCGCTGATATGTTTTCTGTACAACGAACGATGGTGTCCAGGCGGTTCGCTCATGGGATATTCCTGCTATATATATGCGTAAAAACAAGTGTAGAATATTTATTCATGGAAATAAAATGCACAAAAAATCAAATATTGGCAACGTATTGAAAAATAATATTTGTTCACATTATCAATCTTATAATATATAGGAATATGTCGTTTTTCTGGGCGGTTAAGGTGCTTAACCGCTCAGGATTCTCCGCGGCACGACCGCGCATTCTGCGGCCCTGTGAGAGAACCGCAGTCTGACTCGGACCATGTTGAACGATGGAAGAGATAAGACACAGGCCTATTACGCTATGCCGAACGCTCTTTGCAAGCATTGCAAGGATTAGATCAGCGCGTAAGATGATTGCGCTCGCGGCGTGCCAGATACCTGTTTATTGGACAACATGCTATCCGGCATTCGTCGCGGTGGAACGGCCTGGTTGCCATACTTACCCAGCAGAACGGCTTTTTTCGTTGCTGCCATCACCTAATTTGTACGCCAGCGCTACCACTAACGATTGCACCAGACACAGCGTGGCAGACTGCGATCGAAAGGCGTCGACCTGCGCCTCTTTCACCACAAAGCAGAGATCGCTGAACGTTGCCAGCGGGCTGATCTGGCTGTCGGTAATCACAATCTGGCGAGCACCGGCATTCGCTGCCGTTTCACTGACCATGACGGTCTCTTCTGCGTAAGGCGAGAAGCTAATCGACACTACGATATCGTTCGCTTTAATGCGGTTTATCTGTTCGCGCAGCATTCCCCCCATCCCGTCGAGCAGAATAGGGCGGCACTCAAGATGGCTCAGTGCGTAGGTGAGATAGGCGGCTACGCTAAAAGAGCGTCGTAAACCAGCGATGTAAATCGTGTCGGCATCTGCCAACAGTTGTACTGCACGTACCAGCATTTCGGGTTCAGCGCGGGCCGCCAGCTGCTGTAAGGCCTGCGCATTCGAACGGGCAAATTCCTGCAGGATGTCCAGCGGGGTTTCCGGCACCGCTTCACTTTCCATTTCACGAAACAGTCGTGCGCGGTCGCTGTAGCTGGCGGTCTCTTCCACCAGGTTCATACGAAACAGCTGTTTCATTTCGTTGAAACCGGAGAAGTCAAAGGCATTAGCAAAGCGGATCAGCGTCGATGGTGGTACTCCGGCACGCTCGGCAATGACGGCAACCGTATCGAAGGCCACGCTATTGGTATTATCCAGCACATAGCGGGACACCTGCTGCAGCCTCTTGCTCAGGCTATCGTAGCGATCGCGGATTTGCTGCTGCAGCTCGTTCAGGCTGGTTGCTGTCGTCATTTTACCTCCTGTTACATCGTTTTATGATTCTAAACGCAAAGCCGCGTCTTTTAAATGTTGATGATTCAATTGCTGTTAAAAATGAAACAAAAGCTTCAATCCTCTCTTCGCGTGAAATACACGGATAGCCAGATTATTCTGGCAATGCTGCTTGTTAACATAAAAATCCATCCTTGATCACATTAATCAATATTTGTTTTATTTCAACTTAAAATGGAATATTTGTTTCATATATAGTACACAGAGAACAGTGTTCAGGTAACAGCCACGTATCAACAGCGAGAGGTTAAGGATGGAGACGGTAGCGAATTTTATTCACGGCGAATGTGTCACCGGTTCAGGCCAGCGTGTGCAGGCAATCTTCAACCCAGCCACCGGCGAACAAATCCGCCAGGTGGTGATGAGTACGGTACAGGAAACCGAGCAGGCCGTTGCGGCGGCGCATGAAGCCTTTCCTGCATGGGCGCGCTATTCTCCGCTAAAGCGTGCGCGAGTGATGTTCCGCTTTAAGGCTTTGCTGGAAGAGAACATGACGCGACTTGCCCGCTTAATCAGCGAAGAGCATGGCAAAGTGTTCTCTGATGCCGTCGGCGAAATCACCCGAGGTCTGGAAGTGGTGGAGTTTGCCTGTGGCATTCCTCACCTGCAAAAAGGTGAGCACTCAGCCAACGTGGGAACGGGCGTCGACAGCCATTCGCTGATGCAACCGCTCGGTGTGTGCGTAGGGATTACGCCGTTTAACTTCCCGGCGATGGTGCCGATGTGGATGTTCCCCATCGCGCTGGCGACCGGCAACACCTTTGTGCTGAAGCCGTCGGAAAAAGATCCTTCTCTGGTGCTCGAACTGGCAAAGCTGCTGCAACAGGCGGGGCTGCCGGACGGTGTGTTCAACGTGGTTCAGGGCGATAAAGCGTCGGTAGACGTGCTGCTGACCGACCCGCGGGTTCAGGCCGTGAGCTTTGTCGGTTCAACCCCCATAGCCGAATACATTTATCAAACTGCATCGGCTCACGGTAAACGCTGTCAGGCGCTCGGTGGGGCAAAAAACCACTGTATTTTAATGCCGGATGCCGACATGGAGATGGCCACCAGCGCCATTATGGGCGCAGCTTATGGCGCGGCAGGGGAACGCTGCATGGCGCTTTCCGTCGTCCTGGCCGTCGGCGATAAAACGGCAGATGAACTCTGTGCCCGACTGGAACAACAGATTGCGGCGCTGCGCGTCGGGCCGGGCCTTGACCAGACGCCGGAAAATGAAATGGGACCGCTGATCTCCTCGGTGCACCGCAGTAAAGTACTCGGCTATATTGATAGCGGTGAATCTCAGGGTGCCCGTTTGCGCGTTGACGGTCGTGGCTTTAGCGTCAAAGGTCATGAGCAGGGCTACTTTGTCGGGCCGACGTTGTTCGACAAGGTCACGCCAGAGATGACCATCTATAAAGAAGAGATTTTTGGACCGGTACTTTCTGTGGTGCGGGTAGCAGATTACGCCAGTGCGGTGGAACTGATTAACCGTCATGAATATGGTAATGGCACGGCTATCTTCACCCGTGACGGCGGCTGCGCGCGTCGTTTCTGCGAAGAGGTTCAGGCCGGGATGGTTGGGGTAAACGTCCCGATCCCGGTCCCGATGGCGTTCCACAGCTTTGGCGGCTGGAAACGCTCTATCTTTGGTGCGCTTAACGTTCATGGCAACGACGGCGTGCGTTTCTACACCCGAATGAAAACCGTCACCGCACGCTGGCCGGAAATGCAGCAGGACACGGGCGCGGCGTTCTCCATGCCGACGCTGGGCTGACAGGAGGAGCTATGCAAACCGAACGTATGACCATGGCCCAGGCGCTGGTCAAATTCCTCAATCAACAGTATGTCTGCGTTGATGGACATGAAACGCCCTTCGTGGAGGGCGTGGCGACCATCTTTGGTCACGGTAATGTGCTCGGAATCGGCCAGGCGCTGGAGCAGGATGCCGGGCATCTGAAGGTGATGCAGGGATGTAATGAGCAGGGAATTGCGCATATGGCGACAGGGTTCGCCAAACAGCATCGCCGACAGCGTATTTGGGCCGTGACATCGTCGGTAGGTCCCGGAGCGGCCAATATGGTGACGGCGGCGGCAACCGCCACGGCGAACCGCATTCCGCTGCTGCTGTTGCCGGGGGATGTTTACGCCAGCCGCCAGCCGGACCCTGTATTACAGCAGATTGAGCAGTATCATGATCTTAGCATCAGCACCAACGACTGCTTCCGTCCGGTCTCTCGTTACTGGGATCGTATTAACCGTCCAGAGCAGTTAATGAGCGCAATGTTAAGTGCGATGCGAACACTTACTGACCCCGCAGATACTGGCGCAGTGACGATTTGCCTGCCGCAGGATGTGCAAGGTGAGGTCTGGGAGTATCCGCTTAGCTTCTTCGCGCGCCGTGTTCACTACATTGAACGCCGACCGCCTGACCCTCAGCGTCTGGAGAGGGCCCGGGCGCTGATTGCGCGTAAACAGCGCCCGCTGGTGGTGTGCGGTGGTGGCGTGCGTTACGCCGGCGCACATGAGGCGTTTCGTACGTTTGTCGAGACGCTGCATCTGCCGTTTGCTGAAACCCAGGCCGGAAAGGGCGCGCTGGTAAGTGACCACCCACTTAACCTGGGCGGTATCGGCGTGACGGGAGGTATGGCGGCGAATCAACTGGCAACCCAGGCCGATCTGGTTATTGGCATTGGCACTCGTCTCACCGACTTTACCACCGGTTCGAAAGCCTTGTTCTCGCACCCGGACGTGGAATTTCTGCTGCTGAACGTGGCGGAATTTGACGCTTTAAAGCTGGATGCTACCGCGCTGATTGCCGATGCCCAAACCGGGTTGACCGCGTTAACGCAGGCCATGACGGCGTATCGTAGCCGTTGGGGAGATGAGATTGCTGTCGCGCAATCGGCCTGGCGCGAAGAGCGCCAGCGTTTATGGACGCGCGACTGGCGTCCTGATGATGTGCCCGAAGTGGCAGGGCATCTTGATGCGCAACTGGCGGAATATGGCGACACGCTCAACACCCGCCTGACCCAGACGCGGGTACTGGGGCTTATCAACCAGCATATTGAAGATAACGCCATTGTGGTGGGCGCGGCCGGTTCGTTACCGGGGGATTTACAGCGACTCTGGCAAGTTAAAACGCCGGACAGCTATCACCTGGAATACGGCTATTCCTGTATGGGGTACGAGATTGCCGCCGCCGTCGGGGCCAGGCTGGCAAAACCACAGCAGCCGGTGTACGCCATGGTGGGCGATGGTTCGTACATGATGCTGCACTCTGAGCTGCAAACTGCCGTGCAGGAGGGCATAAAAGTCACCATTCTGCTGTTTGATAATGCCAGCTTTGGCTGCATTAACAATCTGCAGATGGGCCATGGGATGGGCAGTTTTGCTACCGAAAATCGCCATCGCAACCCGCAAACCGGGCGGCTGGACGGGCCGCTGGTGAAGGTCGATTTTGCCCAAAATGCCGAAAGCTACGGCTGTCGTGCGTGGAAGGTTCATGATGAGCATAGCCTGCTGGCGGCACTGGCGGCATCACGTGCGCATCCCGGCCCGACGCTGCTGGACATCAAGGTACTGCCGAAAACCATGAGCCATGATTACGCCTCATGGTGGCGAACCGGCGATGCGCAGATGGCTGAATCACCTGCGGTACGCCAGGCCGCAGAACAGACGCTAACGCAGCTGAAAAACGCCCGTCAGTACTGAGGTAGAGTCATGCCGGATGGCGCTGAGCTTACCCGGCCTACGGACTATGGTTAACGGCCGGATAAGGCATTAGCACCGCCATCCGGCAATCCTCCATAACGAAATTTTCATTTCATTTCTCCTGGTTTTTCACACGTCGCCCTCTTCCCGACCGGAAGAGGGCGAATGTCCCTATCTGGCACCCGTCGATGTTGTGATATTGATAACAGATTTTGTCTCACTTATCTCAAAAGTGTTAACCCGCACCCAAAAACATAATTTTCACTATTTATAAAAATGAAATAAATGTTTTATTTATAGTGTCGTTAGTTTATCGCATTCACCAACACCGGGAGCCGTTATGTTTAACATTGCTTTACTGGGCGCTGGCCGAATTGGCCAGGTACATGCAGCTAACATTGCCAGTCACAGTGCCACCACACTCTGGTCCGTTGTCGACCCGAATCAGGAATTTGCCACCCGTCTTGCCTCGCAATATCAGGCCCGTCTGCAGAGCCTGGATGAGGCGATGACTGATCCGAATGTTCATGCCGTGCTGATCGCCTCCGCCACGGATACCCACGCGGATCTGATTGAACTGGCTGCCCGTCACGGCAAGGCCATCTTCTGCGAGAAACCGGTACATCTGGACCTGGCCCGCGTTCGCGATTGCCTGAAAGTGGTCAAAGAGTACGACGTACCGCTGTTTATCGGTTTTAACCGCCGCTTCGATCCGCAGTTTCGCCGCGTGAAAACGGATGTGCTGGCCGGGCGTATCGGTAAGCCGGAATCCCTGCTGATCATTTCCCGCGACCCGTCACCGCCGCCGGCTGAATATGTCCGTGTGTCCGGCGGGATGTTCCGCGATATGACTATCCATGATTTTGATATGGCGCGTTTTATCATGGGAGAAGAGCCGGTCTCGGTATACGCCCAGGGCAGCAACCTGGTCGACCCGGCGATTGGTGAAGCCGGGGACATCGATACCGCGTTTATCGTCCTGAAATATGCCTCTGGCGCGATGGCGACCATCGTCAACAGCCGCCGCTCTGCTTACGGTTATGACCAGCGCCTGGAGCTGCACGGCTCTGAAGGGCTGCTGTGTGCGGGCAACATTCTGGAAAATCAGGTGCAGCACTATGGCAAGAACGGCTGCACCAGTGCCCTGCCGGAACATTTCTTCCTGCAACGCTACAAATCAGCTTATGCCGCGGAATGGGAACATTTTGTGGCCGTGCTGCGTGGCGAAGCGGTCCCGGATTGCAGCGGTGATGACGGTGAGCGTGCGCTGTACCTCGCGGATAAAGCGCTGGAATCCCTGCACAGCCAGCGTGAAGTTCTCCTCTGATTGTTATACCCAACCCCCCTACACAGAGAGACATAATAATGAAAAAACTGATCTTAGCTGTCCTCATCGCCATGACCTCCGGGACAGCAATGGCTGAAAACGAACAGATCGTGTTCAGTACGCCAAACCTGGCGATGCCGTTTGAAGTCCACATGCAGCGTACGGCGGTGAAAGCCGCAAAAGAGATGGGCGTAAATCTACAGGTTCTTGACGGGCAGGGTAGCTCGCCGAAGCAGGTCGCTGACCTGGAAAACGCCATCACCCGTGGGGCGCAGGGATTTATCGTCTCCCCCAATGATGTTAACGCCGTCTCCAGCGCGGTAGATGAAATCCAGGATGCAAAACTGCCGGTTGTCACGCTTGATCGCTCCGTTGACAGCCAGAAGAAAGTGCCGCACTTCGGTGCCAACAACTACAAAGGTGGCCAGGTGATTGGCGACTTTGTGAAAACCAAATTCCCTGAAGGGGCGGACATTATTCTGCTCACCGGCCAGCCGGGATCGTCTTCCAACATTGAACGGACCAAGGGTATTCGCGACAGCCTGAAAGCGGGTGGCGAAAAGTACAAGATCGTCGCCGATCAGACGGGTAACTGGATGCGTTCTGAAGGGATGCGCATTGTTGAGAGCGTACTGCCTTCGTTGCCGAAACGTCCGCAGGTGATCCTCTCCGCTAACGACGACATGGCGCTGGGGGCCATTGAAGCGCTGCAAGCCCAGGGGATGAAACCCGGTGAAGTGCTGGTAACGGGCTTCGATGCGGTGCCGGAAGCGCTGGCGCGTGTGCGTGATGGCTGGATGGCGGTGACGGCGGATCAGCGTCCTGGCTTTGCGGTCACCACGGCGATGAGCCAGCTGGTCGCCAACGTGCGTGAGAAGAAGCCGATCACCGGCGCGGACTATCCGCCAACGCTTATCACCAAAGAGACCCTGCAGCAGGCTGAGCGTATTAACGAGGCCGGTAACTAATTTATACACGTCATCCTTCAAGCTGCCTCTGTGTTGGCTGCATCTGCTCACTCCAGTCACTTACTTGAGTAAGCTCCTGGGGATTCTCAGACTTGCCGCCTTGATGCAGCTTGAATGATTTTGTGTATATCTGGAGCCGCCGTTACGGGGGCTCACTCTAAAGGAGGAGCAGGCTGATGTCGCAACCCTTACTGAATGTGACCGACCTGGCAAAAAGTTTTTCCGGTGTCTGGGCGCTGAGCAGCGCGCAATTGACCGTTGGGGCAGGTGAGATTCACGCGCTGCTGGGTGAAAACGGCGCAGGAAAATCGACCTTGCTGAAGGCGCTGGCGGGCGCGCAGCCGCAAACTCGCGGTGATATCTGGTTCAACGGTGAAACGTTGCCGGTGGATGATTCCCCCGTTGAGCGGCAGAACAAGGGCATTATCACTATCTATCAGGAATTTAACCTGCTGCCGAATATGACCGTCGCCGAGAATATGTTCCTCGGACGTGAACCGCGCAAACGCAATCTGATTGTTGATGAAAAGGCGGTGAATCAGGAAGCGCAGGTGATTCTGGATTATCTGCAGTTGAACGTGGCGCCAACCACCGCAGTGGCTCGCCTGAGCGTGGCACAACAACAAATGGTGGAAATTGCCCGCGCGCTGACCCTCAATGCGAAGCTGATCATCATGGATGAGCCTTCTGCCGCACTGAGCGACAGCGAAGTGGAAAGCCTGCATCGGGTGGTGCGGGAGCTCAAAAGCCGCGGCGTGAGCATTATTTATGTCACCCACCGTCTACACGAAGTGTTCCAACTCTGCGATCGGTTCACCGTTTTCCAGGATGGCCGCTTTACCGGCAGCGGCGAGGTTGCCCAGACCACGGTAGAACAGCTGATCCGCCTGATGGTTGGGCGTGACGTGGCGTTTAATCGTCGCCCGCCGAGTGAAACCCATCATCAGGACAAACCTGTCCGCCTGGCGATCAAGGGATTAAGCCGCGTGAAACCGCCGCTGGATCCGCACGGCATTGCGCTGCATGACATCAGCTTTCACGTCCATGCCGGAGAAGTGTTAGGCATTGCCGGGCTGGTGGGCGCCGGGCGCACTGAAGTCGCGCGCTGTCTGTTTGGTGCCGACGCCTTTACCTCTGGCACCTTTGAACTGGATGGTGTGCCGTACCTGCCGCGCGATCCGCTGTATGCCCTGGATCAGGGCGTGGCGATGGTCCCTGAAGATCGCAAAAAAGAGGGCGCGGTGCTGGGGTTGTCGATTCGCGACAACCTGTCGCTCTCCAGCCTCTCTTCTCTGTTGCATTGGCGCTGGTTCGTCAACACCCGCAAAGAGGATGCGCTGATTGAGGCTTATCGCCAGGCGCTGCAGATCAAAATGGTCAATAGCGCCCAGGAAGTGCGCAAGCTCTCCGGTGGCAACCAGCAAAAAGTGATTCTGGCGCGCTGCATGGCGCTCAATCCCCGCGTACTGATCGTTGATGAGCCGACGCGTGGCATTGATGTCGGCACTAAATCAGAGGTGCATCAGGTGCTGTTTGAAATGGCGAAAAAGGGCGTGGCGGTGATTGTTATCTCCTCCGATCTGCCTGAAGTAATGGCGGTTTCCGACCGGATAATCACCCTGAGTGAAGGTCGTGTGACCGGCGAGATCCACGGCGATGACGCCAACGACGAGCGGCTGATGACGATGATGGCCATCAACCACAACGCCCTGAACGCGGCATAACGGAGTTTCTCATGACGCAGATGATTTCTAAAACGCAGGTTCCGGGTAAACGTGCCGGACGCCTCGATCCCATCGCCTTTTTTGAGCGCTTCGGCGTGCTGATTTTTATGATCCTGCTGCTGATTTTCTTCCAGTTGCAGAACAGCAATTTTCTCTCTGAACGTAATATTTTCAACATTCTGACCGAAGTGTCGATCTACGGGATCATGGCCGTAGGGATGACCTTTGTCATTCTGACCGCCGGGATCGACCTGTCGGTGGGGTCCATTCTCGCGGTCTGCGCCATGACCGCCGCGTATGTGATTAAGGGCGACAACTTTACCACCGTTGACCCGAACGCCTGGGGCGGCCTGAGCTGGCTGGTTGGGCTGGGGATTTGCCTTGCGATGGGCACCGCGATTGGTTTTCTGCACGGACTCGGCGTGACTCGCCTGCGCCTGCCGCCGTTTATCGTCACCCTGGGTGGGATGACCATCTGGCGCGGCCTGACACTGGTGGTAAACGACGGTGCGCCGATCGCCGGTTTCGATGCGGGTTACCGCTGGTGGGGACGCGGCGAGCTGCTCGGCATTTCCATTCCTATCTGGATCTTCGCGCTGGTGGCTATCGGCGGCTATCTGGCGCTGCATAAAACCCGCTGGGGTCGCTTTGTGTACGCCATTGGCGGCAACCCGGAAGCGGCGCGTCTGGCGGGGGTCAACGTCAAACGGGTACTGGTGAGCGTCTATGTGCTGATTGGCTGTCTTGCCGGGCTGGCGGGCTTCATTCTCAGCGCGCGTCTGGGCAGCGCGGAGGCGGTGGCCGGGATCTCGTTTGAGCTGCGCGTTATCGCCTCGGTGGTGATCGGCGGAACGTCGTTAATGGGCGGATACGGACGGATCGGCGGCACCATTATCGGCTCAATCATCATGGGTATTCTGATTAACGGCTTGGTCCTGATGAACGTCTCGGCTTACTACCAGCAAATTATTACCGGGTTAATTATCGTTCTGGCGGTGGCGTTCGACACCTATGCCAAGAGCCGTCGCGGCGCATTGTGAGGGATAAATAATGAAAGAGGTACGCATTGGATTGATTGGCACCGGGTATATCGGCAGGGCGCACGCCATCGCCTATGCCCAGGCGCCGACGGTGTTCAACTTGCGCGGCAAGCTGGTGCGCGAAATGGTTGCCGAAGTCACGCCGGAGCTGGCGGCGCAGCGGGCGCAGGCGTTTGGCTTTAACCGTTCAACCGGGGACTGGCGCGCGCTGGTGGCAGACCCTGCCATCGATGTGGTGGATATTTGTTCGCCCAATCATTTGCACAAAGAGATGGCGCTGGAGGCGATTCGCCACGGCAAGCACGTCTACTCGGAAAAGCCGCTGGCGCTCAATGCGCATGACGCCTACGAGATGGTTGAGGCGGCGAAGCGGGCCGGGGTGAAAACGCTGGTGGGGTTTAATTACATGAAAAACCCGACGGCGAAGCTGGCGAAAGAGATCGTCGAGCGCGGTGAGATTGGTGAGGTGATCCACTTCTACGGCACCCACAACGAAGACTATATGGCAGACCCACTTTCGCCCATTCACTGGCACTGTTTTAAAGAGACCGCAGGGCTGGGAGCGCTCGGCGATCTGGCTGCGCATATCGTCAACATGGCCCAGTATCTGGTCAGTGATATTCAACAGGTCTGCGGTGATTTGAAAATTGTGGTGCCGGAACGCCCGGCGCAGGCCGGTTCATCGCAAAAGGTGGCGGTGGAAAACGAAGATCAGGCGCACGCGATGGTGCGTTTTGCGGGCGGTGCACAGGGCGTGATTGAAACTTCTCGCGTCGCCTGCGGGCGCAAAATGGGACTTTCGTATGTGATAACCGGGACCAAAGGGACCATCAGTTTTACCCAGGAGCGTATGGCGGAACTGAAGCTCTATCTGCATGACGATCCGGTGAATCGCCAGGGATTTCGTACGCTGCTGGTGGGGCCTGCGCATCCGGACTATGCCGCATTTTGCCTGGGGGCGGGGCACGGTATCGGCTTTAACGACCAGAAAACGGTGGAAGTGCGTGATCTGGTCGACGGCATCGCCGCCGATGTGCCGATGTGGCCGGACTTCGAAGAGGGCTGGAAGGTGTCGCGCGTGCTGGACGCCATTGCGCTCTCACACCGGGAAGGCCGCTGGCTGAACGTGAACGATATTGTCTGAAGAGGTATCAACGTGGAAAAGCAGTTTGATGTGATATGCATGGGCCGCGTGGCGGTTGACCTCTACAGTCAGCAGATTGGTGCGCGTCTGGAGGATGTTTCCAGTTTTGCTAAATACCTTGGCGGCTCGTCAGGTAATGTGGCTTACGGCACGGCGCGCCAGGGGCTGCGCTCGTCAATGCTGGCGCGCGTGGGTGACGAGCATATGGGCCGTTTTCTGCGCGAAGAATTACACCAGGTAGGATGCGATACCAGCCACCTGATAACGGATAAAGAACGCCTGACGGCGCTGGTACTACTCGGCATTAAAGACCGGGACACCTTTCCTCTTATTTTTTACCGTGACAACTGCGCGGATATGGCGATTGTCGCCAGCGATGTGGATGAACAGTACATCGCGTCTGCCCGCTGTCTGGCCATCACCGGGACCCATCTTTCTCACCCGCAAACCCGCGACGCGGTGCTGACCGCGCTCGAATATGCCCGCCGTCACGGCGTGCGTACGGCACTGGATATCGACTATCGCCCGGTGCTATGGGGGCTGACCTCATTAGGCGACGGCGAAACCCGTTTTATTGCCGCCGAGCAGGTAACGCGTCAGCTGCAGGACGTACTGCATCTTTTTGATGTGATTGTCGGTACCGAGGAGGAGTTTCATATTGCCGGTGGCAGCACCGATACGCTGCAGGCGCTGGCTCAGGTGCGGGCAGTGAGTAAGGCGACGCTGGTCTGCAAACGTGGGGCGCTCGGTTGTTCGGTATACACCGACGCCATTCCACCGCAACTGGATGACGGCCTGACGGTGACCGGCGTGCGCGTGGAGGTGCTCAACGTGCTGGGCGCGGGCGATGCGTTTATGTCCGGCCTGCTTCGTGGCTACCTTAACGATGAAGGCTGGGAGCAGGCCTGTCGCTATGCTAACGCCTGCGGCGCGCTGGTGGTATCGCGCCACGGTTGCGCCCCGGCCATGCCGAGCAAACTGGAGCTGGATGATTATTTATCTCGGGCTGACACGGTGCCACGCCCGGATATCGACCCGCGTCTTAACCATCTGCACCGCGTCACCACGCGTCGTCGGGAATGGCCGGAACTGTGCGTGATGGCCTTCGATCACCGCAGCCAGCTTGAAGAGATGGCCTTGCAGTGTGGCGCTTCGCTAAAACGCATCCCGGCACTAAAACAGCTGATCTTACAGGCCAGCCGGGAAGCGGCGAGTTGCACCGGGCTGGATGGCAAAGCCGGGCTGTTGTGCGACGGCACGTTTGGTCAGGATGCGCTGAATGCCATCACCGGTGAAGGGTGGTGGATAGGTCGCCCCATCGAACTGCCGGGCTCGCGTCCGCTGGAGATGGAGCACGGTAATATCGGCACGCAGCTGATCAGTTGGCCGGAGGAACACGTGGTGAAATGCCTGGTCTTTTTCCATCCGGAAGATGCTCACGCCCTGCGTCTGGAGCAGGAGCAAAAAGTCGCGGAGGTGTACCACGCGTGCTGCCAGTCCGGGCATGAACTGCTGCTGGAAGTGATCCTGCCCGCCAGCATGCCACGCAGCGATGAGCTCTATCTGCGCGCCATTTCCCGCTTTTATAACCTGGGGATTTACCCCGACTGGTGGAAGCTACCGCCGCTCTCTTCTGCGGGCTGGACGGCGCTGAGCGAGATCATTGCACGTCGCGATCCGCACTGCCGTGGGGTAGTCATTTTAGGGCTTGATGCGCCGGCCGATCAGCTCCGTGCTGATTTCAAAGCCGCTGCGGGTCAGGCGCTGGTGAAAGGGTTTGCCGTGGGACGGACATTATTTGGCGATGCCTCCCGCGCCTGGCTGAAACACGATATCGACGATGCGCAGCTAGTGGCGCGTATTCGGGACAACTACCTGCAGCTTATCGCCTGGTGGCGCGAGCGCGGACACGCATAATTCAGGAGAAGAGAATGACGGTACAATTAGGCATTAATCCACTGACATGGACCAACGACGATCTTCCTTCACTTGGCGCTGAGACTTCGCTTGATACCTGTCTGAGCGAAGGCAAAGAGGCCGGGTTTGCCGGGTTCGAGCTAGGTAATAAATTCCCGCGTGAAGCGCGCTTGCTGGGACCGATCCTGCAACGCCACGACCTGCAACTGGTTTCCGGCTGGTATTCCGGTCGCCTGTTGGAGCGCAGCGTGGAGGAGGAAATTGCCGCCGTGCAGTCACACCTGACGCTGCTACGTGAGCTGGGTGCGAAGGTGCTGGTGTTCGCTGAAGTGAGCGGCTGTATTCATGGCGAGCAGCAGACGCCGGTTCATCTGCGTCCGCGATTCCCGCAGGAGCGCTGGCAGGAATACGGCGAGAAGCTGACCGAGTTTGCCCGCTATACCCAGCAGCAGGGCGTACAGATTGCCTATCATCACCATATGGGGACAGTGATTGAGTCCGCTGAGGATGTGGATAATCTGATGACGCATACTGGCAATGAGGTGGGACTGCTGCTGGATACCGGCCATCTGACGTTTGCCGGTGCAGACCCGCTGGCGGTGGCGCAGCGCTGGGCATCGCGTATTAATCATGTTCACTGTAAAGATGTGCGGGCCGACGTGCTGGCCGACGTGAAAAACCGTAAAACCAGCTTCCTCGACGCGGTCCTGAGCGGCGTCTTCACCGTGCCGGGCGACGGTTGCGTGGACTACCCACCGATAATGGCGCTGCTAAAGGCAAATCAGTATCAGGGTTGGCTGGTGGTGGAGGCAGAGCAGGATCCGGCTATTGCGCATCCGCTGACCTATGCACGTCTGGGCTATAACAATCTTAGCCGTCTGGCGCGGGATGCCGGGCTTATCTGAGGAGGCAACATGTCACGTTTATTATCACCCTGGCAGCCGCCGAATGTGCAAGGGCGTACCCAGTCGGTGACGCCGGAAGGGGCGGGCTGGGGATATGTGGGCTTTGAGGCGTATGAACTGGCGGAGGGGCAGCAGCTGACGCTGCCCGCCGTCAGCGAAGAACGTTGTCTGGTGCTGGTGGCCGGACGCGCGACCATCAGCACGCCGGGGGCAACGTTTACCGATATCGGCGAGCGCATGAGTCCCTTTGAGCGCATCAAGCCGTGGGCGGTTTACGTGACCTCTCAGGAAGCTGTACAGGTCACCGCGCTGACGACGCTTGAGCTGGCGGTGTGCGCTGCACCGGGGAAGGGTACGTACCCGACACGACTGATCGCCCCGCAGGATATCGACGGTGAAGCGCGCGGCAAGGGAAATAACCAGCGCTATGTGCATAACATTCTGCCGCAAGACAAACCTGCCGACAGCCTGCTGGTGGTCGAGGTCTGGACCAATGAGGGATGCACCAGTTCGTACCCGAGCCATAAGCACGATACCGACAATCCCCCACAGGAAACCTATCTTGAGGAGACGTACTACCATCGCCTCAACCCGGATCAGGGGTTCTGCATGCAGCGGGTGTATACCGACGACCGGACGCTCGATGAGTGTATGGCAGTCTACAACCGCGATGTGGTGATGGTGCCGAAGGGCTATCATCCGGTGGCCACCCTGGCAGGCTATGACAGTTACTACCTGAACGTGATGGCCGGTCCGGTGCGTCAATGGATGTTCACCTGGGAAGATGACCACGCATGGATTAACCGCGATTATCCTGCGGATAAATAGGGGAATGAGTTTGGTGATTATGGTTATCAGCGAACGTTAGTTGCTTTTATTCTCTGGAAAATCTGTTTATTGGGTCATTGCCCTGGATTCCAAGGCAATGACATGACCGGTGCAAAAAACTGCCATTGCCGGGTTTCCATAGTTTTAGGCACCTCAAAAACAATAAAGCTTTATGAGGCACCTAACAAGGTGTCTAAAAGGTCCGGATTTAATGAGTTGGCTTCAGAGTTCCCAAGACAAATTGTGGGCACAAAAAAGCCCGTAGGGCTTGCGCCGTGCGGGCTCTTAGGACTTCATCGGATGACTCTGGTAATCACCGATGGAGAATTTTGGTGCTGGCGGAGTCTGAATTGGTTGTGTAATTCATTGAATTAATTTGAATAACTTTTAGTTCAACTTTTCTTAGGTGCCTATTTGGGTGCCTAAAAGTTTTTTCTCCCTTTGATGAGAAAGAAGACGAGATAGGGACTGTGCGTGGTGATATCTAGTTGAGTCGTCACACTGAAAAACAGATTTGACCTGGTAACCATTTCTTGCGCAGCAAACGCGCCGCGCATATACGGTTTGGGCTTACCTTTTATCAAACGCTTAGACTACTATTCGCCTGCGAAATTTTTTGGATAAAAGCCATCATCACCAATGCAGCATCGAAAAATGCTTAATTAAAAATGCTCACGCCTGCATCCCCTTACCCCGTGCCAGGTTAATTCTTTCAACGCATTCCTTAAACGCTTTAAGTTGCTCCGTAGAGAGTTCAGATTCATCAATTTTGACCAGAAGAGCGTTGAGAGAGCATTCAATATCATTTTTAATTAACCGTAAGCAGATAACCTTAACCCAACGTGGAGAGAGCTTACTGAGGCCAATTGCTCTTGTGATTTGTAATTTCATGCGATGCCTCTCAACCGCCAGTGTGCCGGTTTTCAACCTCGGTTATAACACGCAATGGACAGGACTTCTGTTATTCCTTCGCCTAAAATTTAGCATGAAGCGCTTAGCTTGGGTGCAACCAGGATTTCATTAAACATCAAAATTAGTTTTGCATCATGACGCGCAAGCGCCACGTCATAACCAGAGTTACTAGTTCACCTCAAGGTAGTTTTTCATATTCTGACACAGGATGGGATATCTCCTTTGTGCCATAGTGGATGTTATTAATCTCATGCAGTATGGATTCACGAAAAATATACGTTAAATTTTGTCCTGATTGACACGGGATGAAAGCTCCTGATAGCTCTCTTTTCTCTCGCTGTAACGATCTGCAAGATAACCAGTTTGTCCCTTAAGCAGCACCGTGATTTTAAACAGCTCCTCGGCTACATCGACGATACGGTCATACCATGACGAAGGTTTCATTCGGCCGTTTTCGTCGAACTCTTGCCATGCCTTAGCAATGGAGGACTGGTTGGGGATAGTGAACATCCGCATCCATCGGCCCAGAATGCGCATTTGGTTCACCGCATTAAAGGACTGCGAACCACCGCAGACCTGCATCACTGCAAGTGTCTTGCCCTGCGAAGGACGAACCGCGCCTTCACTTAAGGGTATCCAGTCTATTTGCGCCTTCATCACCGCGCTCATCGTCCCATGCCGCTCAGGGGAACTCCACACCATCCCGTCACACCATCTGACCAGGCCGCGTAGTTCGGTGACCTTAGGGTGCGTGTCTGGCGCATCATCAGGCAGGGGTAAACCAGAGGGGTTAAAGAATTCCACCTCCGCGCCCATTGCAGTCAGAAGACGACCGGCTTCCTCCGCGGCAAAGCGGCTGTAGGAGCGCTCTCTTACTGAGCCATACAGGATAAGAATCCGTGGTGGCGCTTGCTGGTTCATGCGTTCAGCGATGTGTTGATCAAAGAATTCAATATTAAGGGCAGGAAATTGTTCCATTTTTCTCCTCCGGAGAGAGTAGATGATTTCAAATTTAACACATATGATTTATCATATATATATTCTAAAGGGAACGGAGTGAAAAATGCTACAACCTGTTCAGCTTTTCAAAATCCTGTCGGATGAAACTCGGCTCGCCATCGTCATGATTCTCCGGGAGTCAGGAGAACTGTGCGTTTGTGATATCTGCGCAGCCATTTCCGAATCACAGCCCAAAGTCTCGCGACATATGGCTATCCTTCGTGAGGCCGGGCTGGTTCTGGACCGTCGTGAAGGCAAATGGATCCACTATCGTCTGTCACCCCACATACCGGCATGGGCAGCTGAGACAATCACGACGTCCTGGCAGTGTATGCGGGAGGATTTGTGTAAATGGCTGGATAAATCAGCCTGCACCTCCTGCTGAGAAAAGAAATCAAATTCACATAATCATATATAACGGAGTCTGAGATGCTTTTGGCGGGGAGTATATTTTTACTGACGTTGATACTGGTGATCTGGCAACCCGGAGGCCTGAGTATTGGCTGGAGTGCGAGTATCGGGGCTGTGCTGGCGCTGGTAACTGGAGTCATCCATATCGCTGATATTCCCGTTGTCTGGAATATCGTCTGGAACGCGACAGCGGCATTTATTGCGGTCATCATCATCAGCCTGCTGCTCGATGAGTCCGGCTTCTTTGAATGGGCCGCACTGCACGTCTCCCGCTGGGGTAACGGACGTGGCCGCCTTTTGTTTAGCTGGATAGTCTTGCTTGGGGCTGCTGTTGCTACACTGTTTGCCAATGACGGAGCCGCACTGATCCTGACGCCGATCGTAATTGCGATGCTGCTCGCACTGGGATTCAGTCAGGGCACGACACTGGCCTTTGTCATGGCCGCAGGATTTATTGCAGATACGGCCAGCCTGCCGCTCATTGTTTCTAACCTGGTGAATATCGTCTCGGCGGACTTTTTCGGTCTGGGCTTTACGCAGTATGCCTCCGTGATGATCCCCGTAGATGTGGCCGCGATTACGGCCACGCTGGTCATGCTGCATCTCTTCTTCCGCAGGGATATTCCGGTGACGTATGACGTTTCGCTGCTGAAGACGCCTGCCAGTGTGATAAAGGATCCGGCAACGTTCAGGGCGGGCTGGATTGTCCTGTTTTTGCTGCTTGTCGGTTTCTTTGTTCTGGAACCTCTTGGGATCCCGATAAGTGCGATAGCCGCTACTGGCGCAGCAGTACTGTTCATAGTGGCGAAAAGAGGTCACGCCATCAACACAGGAAAAGTCCTGCGCGATGCACCATGGCAGATAGTTATTTTTTCACTGGGCATGTACCTGGTGGTCTATGGCCTGCGCAATGCAGGGCTCACGGAGTCTCTGTCTGACGTGCTAAACCTGCTGGCAGAAAAGGGGTTATGGGCAGCAACGTTCGGCACCGGCTTCCTGACCGCGTTCCTGTCGTCGGTAATGAATAACATGCCGACGGTGCTGATTGGTGCGCTGTCGATTGACGGAAGTACGGCGACAGGCGTCGTCAAAGAGGCAATGATTTATGCCAACGTGATTGGCTGCGATTTAGGCCCGAAAATCACTCCGATTGGCAGTCTGGCAACCCTGCTGTGGCTACATGTGCTGGCACAGAAAAACATGACCATCACCTGGGGATATTACTTCCGCACCGGCATAATCATGACCCTGCCCGTGCTTTTCGTCACTCTGGCCGTGCTGGCGTGGCGGCTCTCTGTCACCTTGTAGCGAGATATTGATATGAGCAATATTACCATCTATCACAACCCGGCCTGTGGCACCTCACGTAACACGCTGGAGATGATCCGCAACAGCGGCAACGAACCGACAATAATTTATTATCTCGATACTCCCCCGACCCGTGATGAGCTTATTAAACTTATTTCAGATATGGGGATTACAGTGCGCGCCTTGCTGCGTAAAAACGCTGAACCTTATGAACGCCTGGGTCTTGATGAAGAGAAATTTAGTGATGAGCAGTTGATTGATTTCATGCTTCAAGATCCAATCCTGATTAATCGGCCGGTAGTCGTTACGCCGCTCGGTACTCGTCTTTGCCGCCCTTCGGAAATAGTGCTGGATATTCTTCCGGAAGGTCAGAAAGGAGCGTTTACCAAAGAGGATGGCGAGAAGGTCATTGACGAAACGGGAAAGCGGGTTAGGTAATCTGTCCACTTCAAGATATCGGACGCCTGTTTAATCTACGATGGCGTCCGCTTGCCGTTCACTAAAGACCTCCAGCCTACTAACCCCGTCCGCATTATGCTATGAGAGGAAATACTGTGGTGTTGGCTGCATTACAACTGCGTAATGTCACCATTAATACCTTCTTTACCCAGTTTATAGCGCAACATAATCTCTTCATGAAACACCTTGTTGAAGCCGGTTACGAACCAGATGCTTCTCGACGATCCTCTAAGGATGGTTGTGGGCTATCCGTAAAAAGAGCCGGGTATGCCCGGCTCTTTTTTAGCTGATTTCGAAATCTTTTAATTCCCCACCTTCAGCAATCAGATTTGAGATCCGCTTCGGCATTCGCCCCTGACCTGACCATGTTTTTGACTCTCCAGTTTCGTCAGTATATCGATACTTCGCGGGGCGGGGGGAGCGCGTCCTTTTAGCCTTACCCGGAGAGCCAATAGCAGCTAAAAGTTCGGAGGGGTCGATACCCTCATCAAGCATCATCTGACGAAGTGTTTCCAGTTTATCGCGGCGCTGACTTTCATTTGCAAGACGTAATGTCTCTTCTTCTCGTCGTTCTATAAGAATAATTTTAAACTTTTCCAGAACATCTTCCAGTACATCTAATGACATTTCACGAGTCTGAGAACGTAAGGTACGGATATTGTTTAACTGTGTAAGAGCATCTGACATAAAGAGACCTTTTAAAGTTTTTTCGTTGTTCAGCAAATACCAATGTCGACGGTTGCTCATCAACCCGATTTTTCTTACTGAGCATTTTAATCCGATTGGTACATATTGTTATTAACGAGGTTTAGACTACTTATATAAATCTCTTATCGCAAGACAAAATTAAGAAGAATGTGCAAGAACTAAATTACAACTCCTACGAAATGTCCATGCATTTTTGAAGGTACTTAAAACTATGATGCCAGGAGTCATCCGGAGAGCCTTTTTATACCCTCATAACTTATTGCTTCAGTCACACCTGATGAGATTTAAAATGAGGAGAGGCGGCGCCGCCACTTAGCAAGGTTTTTCACAAATGGCAAGATGGCACGCAGGGGGGAGACACCTGCATTTTGTCAGAGGGTAGCGAATTACTCTCTCTTTATAGAGGCGTTTCTAAAAAAGTGTAATGTAAAAAAAAGCCTGCTGTTAGCAGGCCATAAATGCTTTTAACTCATTTTTTGTTCGATTCTGATAAATAGGGTAAGCATGCAATTAAACGTGAATCAGAGAGCATAACAAAAATGCTATAAATATTTCCTGGCCGCATCAAATATCTCCTGTGACGTTAACTCCCTGTCAGTAGCCACGTAAACAATGCCATGATCGCCAGTTAAGGAAGGAAAACCTGCAGACATAATCCGAAGATGTGTTTCTTCACCGTTTGGATATTCCTGCCTGATAGAGGATATACCTTCCAGAACGGTCATGACTTTACAGGATTCAGCATTAAAGAAAACAAGGACTTTAATCATATTCTATTACCCTGTTCTCTCGTGGATATTAACTGGCAGATGCCATTAAGGTCAAAGCCATTACGCACTTCTTATTTAACATGTGGTTAGCTTGTGCTTTTAGACTTTTTATGCAGTAGTACTGCACTTCATCACATCGCTTAGCATACTCATAATTTTGAAAAATATGCTGATCAGATATTAAAAATAAACGACTTTCATCTGATTTAAGTTATGGATCTGTCTACTCAGGAATAATCCTTCATCGTTATTGCAGACCCATAATGATTTATTTATCGCAAAGTGTTACGTTTGCAGCAGCAGGACCCTTGTCTCCGCGGTGAATGGCGAATTCAACTTTCTGACCTTCAAATAAAGTTTTAAAGTTGTCGCCATTAAGTGCAGACAAATGGACAAAGATATCTTTGCTGCCATCAAGAGGAGAGATGAAGCCAAAACCTTTGTCTTCGTTAAACCATTTAACCAGGCCCATAATTCTCGAGGTCATACTGACTCCGTTATACATGATTGTATTGATAGTAAACGTATAAGATTAAACGTATGGACTCAAAAGAGGGGATATCAACGATAGCGCCTGGTAATGAGAACTGCCCGGAAAATTTCTAACTTTCATTAGTACATCGAACTGATGGGATTCATTAAGTCACAGGGAATCGATATAAGCAAATTATCTTTTAGCCGTCCAGAGGTCCTGTAGGGAAAATAAAAGTGGCTGAATGCCATTTTCAATGTATAGTCTTTACGTGTTTTAATAAGGAATTGACTTGTCCCATAAAATGACAGGAATTGTCAAAAGCTTTGATATTCTTAGTGGTAAAGGCCTCATCATCCCATCTGATGGACGAAAAGACGTTCTGCTTCACATTTCAGCCGTTAACTCTCGCTAATCAGAATTACGCATCCCTGGAAGCCGCATAGAGTTTTGCCGGATAAACGGTCTCAGGGGGCCTGTGGCTGCGAGCATTTATCTTTCCTGATTTTCAGTATGTCAAAATAGATAGATTAAAACTTAACCACATGTGGTACGGTGAAGCTCATTCATTGAAAGGTTAATGGTTATGTCTGTTATCAATTACGCAATGAAATTCTTCAGCAGTGCGTCTACTGCCACTGCTGCCTGTCCTGTTTGTGGCTTAAAATCAGTACAACCGTTGTCAAAAATCCGGCTCAACCAGACCATGCTTTGCCCCGGATGTAAGGCTCTGTTTATCTCCCGACGCTAGCTCGACCAAAATCGCAGAACAGAGCTCATGTCCTATACTTATGTTAGATTCCGGCAGCTGTTAAATCCCTGATGCCTGACGCCCATCCTGAGAGAACGTTTCTGAACTGATTTCGCAACTGCTCCTGCGCGCTAACGTCGCATCAGAGCAATGCTATGAAAATGATCCCCAGAGCGTGGTTTAACCGCTCCCGTATTCTGATTAATGCTGCCGAAAACATAACGTTTTCGGCGAACGATCCTGCCGGTGAAAGCTCGCCGCGGTCAGAACTCTTTTCGACCGTCCAGATGGAACGCTACGGCCAGAAGCTGGCGCGGACTCATAAAGTATCACCGGATAAGCATCCTTATTATCTTCTGAAACGGCTTGGCGACAATGAGGCCGTCATTACCCAAAACTGCTATGAGCTTAACGCGGGTAAAAAGACCAGTATCATGCCCGCCGGTGAATGGCTGCTGGACAATTATTATCTGATTGAAGAACAAATCCGCACTGTCCGCCAGCATCTGCCGAAAAGCTTTGGCAAAGGTCTTCCGTCGCTGGTATCGCCGTTGAATTGCCCACGAATTTATCATGTTGCATCAGAGGCCATTGCTCACGGCGATGGCCGCTGGGATGCCGCCAGCCTGACCAGCTATCTCACTGCCTATCAACAAGTGACGCCGCTGACGCTGGGTGAAGTCTGGGCGTTACCGGGAATGCTGCGCCTTGCGCTGATTGAAAATCTTCGTCGTATCAGTATGGAAGTGATAAAAGCGCAGCAGGACAGAAACCTTGCTGATACGTGGATAACAAGGATTGTCGAATGTGCAGAGAGTGCGCCTGGTGATTTAATCATGGTGGTTGCCGATATGGCGCGCTCCCGACCTCCGTTAACCAGTGCGTTTGTCGCAGAGCTGGTGCGGCGCCTGCAGGGGCATGGCAACGCGCTGTCGTTACCTCTGACCTGGGTTGATCAGTGCCTTCGGGAACAGGGGATCACCACTGATGTTCTCATACATAGTTTCAATCAGCAGCTTGCCGCCAGCCAGCTGTCCGTCAGTAACAGCATCGCGGGCCTGCGTTTATTGAGTGAAACGGACTGGGCTGATTTCGCCGAAACGATAAGCGTTGTCGAACAGGCATTACGCAATGATCCTGCCGGCATCTATCCCCGGATGCATTTCAATACCCGGGATCATTACCGGCACGTAGTTGAGGTTCTGGCCAGAGACAGCGGTCTCAGCGAGCCTGAGGTTGCTGAGAAGGCGCTGGCGTTTTCAGAGGAAAAAGCGCCTGATACACCGGAACATCATGTTGGTTATTATCTTGCGGGCGAAGGTCGACAGGCGCTGGATATTCATCTCCTGGCAGACGCCTCAAGGCTCATACGCTTGCGGCACAGTTTCAACAGAATAACCCTGCTGTCATGGCTTGGAAGCCTGGCGTTGCTGACAACCGCAGCGACCGCAGCAATATTGCACGAAACCGCCATGCAGGGCGCAGACTGGCTATTGATCGCGGTGATATTACCTCTGATTATCGCATTAACTCAGTTAATGAGCGATTTGCTCAGTGATGCAACCACCCGTTTTCGCGTTCCTCGACCCTTGCCGGGGATGGATTTTTCAGCCGGTATTCCCGCTGACAGTGCCACCATGTTAGTCATTCCCTGCATGTTGACCAGCCACGAAAGTTTCAGCCAGCTCCTCACCAGTCTTGAAGTCTGCTGGTTGGGGAATGAAAACGAAAATCTCAGGTTCGCGCTGCTCACTGATTTTGCTGATTCTGAAAATGAACCCTCGCCGGAAAGTCACGCGCTGCTCAGACAGGCTATCGCCGATACGCAGGCGCTTAATCGCCGCTACCCCTCCGGCCGACCACGTTTTTATCTGTTACATCGCCAGCCTGAATGGAACCCCTCGGAAGGCGCGTGGATGGGCTATGAACGCAAGCGGGGAAAACTGGCGTTACTGAACAGCTGGTTGCGCCATCCCGGAACGCAATTCGTCAGCGTTGCAGAGATGCCTGCCCACCTTTTACCGGGTCACATAAAATACGTCATTACCCTGGACAGCGATACGGTGCTCCCGCGCGATACGGCACACAAACTCGTCGCGACGATGGCGCATCCGCTGAATACGCCTGAGTATGATCCGGTACGCCAGAGGGTTGTCAAAGGATTCGGTATTTTACAGCCCGGTCTTGCGGAGGAGATACCACGCAACGGTCAGGGGCGTTACGCAGCCCTGCGCAGCAGCGTACCGGGCAATAACCCTTATTCGATGATGTCTTCGGATATTTATCAGGATCTCTTTGGGGAAGGCTCGTTTGTGGGCAAAGGGATTTACGATGTTGATATTTTTATGCAGGCCACTACGAACATCTGCCCGGAAAATCTGGTACTCAGCCACGATCTGCTTGAAGGATGCTATGCACGTTCGGGTCTGCTGAGCGAGGTGTTACTGTACGAACAGTACCCTAATAATTATCTGTCGGATGTTGCACGACGTTCACGCTGGATCCGGGGTGACTGGCAACTGCTTAACTGGCTAAAACCACGCGTCAGAAAAGCCGATGGAACCCGGGTCAGGAATCCGCTGACCGCGCTTTCTTACTGGAAATTACTCGATAATCTACGTCGCAGTCTGGTCGCCCCCTCCTTACTGATATTGCTGTTCTTCACTCTGCTTTGGGTACCCAATCCGGTTTACTGGCTGGGCATACTGTTGCTGATATGGTTGTTGCCAGCCATCCTCTGCATTAGCCACGACCTTCTGCATAAACCTCTGCGTCGCCGCGTGAAGCCGCATCTGTTACTGGTGGGGGCGGGCGTGCTAAAGCGTCTGTCAGGTATCAGCCTTAATTTTGCGATACTGCCGCACGAAGCCGGATATTCGCTGAAAGCGATCGCCGTGACGCTATGGCGACTGGGGATAAGCAGGCGTCACCTCAGCCAGTGGGTCAGCCACAGCCAGGACAGCAGTCAGGCCAGACCCACTGTTGCACGTTTTTATCAGGCGATGTGGCTGAACGCTGCCGGTGGCGTGGCGCTGACAATACTGACCGGACAATTTGCCCCACAGCTGCTGGGGATTGCGTTACCGATCGGTTTGGTATGGTGTGTGGCACCGCTGCTGATGAGCTGGCTGAGTCGCCAGCCCGTGCGAAAGGTTTTTTCGCCTAATCAGGAACAAAAACAGCTGTTACGCCAGACAAGCCGTGAAATCTGGGCTTTTTTTGAAACATTTGCCACAGCAAAAGAGAACTGGCTTCCGCCTGATAATTATCAGGAAATACCACAACCGACGGTGGCACACCGAACTTCTCCTACCAATATTGGTCTTTCACTTATGGCTAACCTGACGGCATGGGACTTTGGCTACCTGCCTGGCGGAGAGGTGCTCCGGCGCGTGTCGCTCACGCTCGACACGATGGATAAAATGGAGCACTACCGGGGCCATCTCTACAACTGGTATGACACCCGTACGCTGGTCCCCCTCAGTCCACGCTATATCTCCAGCGTCGACAGCGGCAATATGGCCGGGCATTTATTGACCCTGCGTGCAGGCCTGTCCGCCATGCGTCATCAGCCTGTTTTAAGCAACCAACAGATACTGGCAGGACTGAACGATACGCTGGATATTCTGGAAAAACAGTGGGGTAAGAACCCACCTGACAGCCTGAGACTGCTGCGCAAGCATTGCCTGAACGCGGTGTCGCTCTCTCCGCAGGCGCTTTTCAGCGAACTGAAAAGCATGCGCACCCAGTGCAACCATCTGACCAGCGCATGTCATCAGGGATCTCCTCTTCAGATGCGCTGGGCTGGACATCTGGAGCATCAACTGGTTCAGCTTTGCCATGAGTGGTCTCTGTTGCTTGGCTGGTTGCCTGCATCCTGGAATGAACAGATGCTGCCGACGCTGAGCGAGCTTGCCCGTCCGACATTAACCGGTACAGGAACGCCTCCGGCGTCAGTGGCGGAGCAGGCCCGAATGCGACTCAATATTATCACCGAGCTGGAACAGCGGCTGGATGAGCATGCCCGGATGGATTTCGCCTTTCTGTACAGTGAAGCAACCAGTCTGCTCAGCGTCGGTTATAACTGTGACACCAATATGCCTGACAAGAGCCACTACGATCTCCTGCCGTCTGAAATCCGCCTGACCAGTTTTCTTGCCATTGCGACTAATCAGCTGCCTCTTAAAAGCTGGTACGCGCTGGGTCGATTGTTTACCACGATTGATAATGAAACTGCCCTGATGTCATGGAGCGGATCCATGTTTGAATATCTGATGCCGAATCTGGTGATGCCCACCTGGCCCGGCAGCCTGCTCGATGAAATGAGTCAGTCGGCGGTTATGCGCCAGATTCACTGGGGGAAAGAACGCGGGGTACCATGGGGTGTTTCAGAGTCTGGCTATCATGCTTTTGATGTTCAGCATAATTATCAGTATCAGGCATTTGGCGTACCGGGGCTCGGTCTACGCAGGGGACTTGCCGATGACATGGTTGTCGCTCCTTACGCCACGCTGCTGGCGCTGATGGTTTCCCCGCAGAAAGCCTGTGAGAACCTGTTCAGGCTGCAAAAAAATGGTGCATGCGGAGAATACGGTTTTTATGAAGCGCTGGACTATACCCCCTCACGTCTTGCAACCGGTCAGCTCTATGCGGTGGTACAGTCCTGGATGGCGCATCACCAGGGTATGGCATTTCAGGCGCTGGCTCATGTGCTGCTTGATGCCCCCATGACTGAACGCTTTATGTCCAGTACGGTATTCCGGTCAGCGAGTCTGCTGTTACAGGAGCGCGTGCCGGATGCGGTCGATCTGTACAGTCCGCGCCGTCATTTTGAATCTCATGAGGGCATGGTCAAACCCGTTCGCTATGAACCCCGTATTTTCTATAGCGTGGATACCCCCGCCCCGGATATTCAACTCCTGTCCAACGGCCATTATCATCTGATGTTGACCGCGGGCGGCGGCGGTTACAGTCGCTGGAATGATATTGCACTAACGCGCTGGCGCAGTGATACCACCCGTGATAACTGGGGAGCATTCTGCTACATCCGCGATATCCAGACGGGAGATGTGTGGAGCAATACCTGGCAACCAACAGGCTACACCAGCGGACAAGACGAGGAAGTGTTGTTCACCGATGCGGGGGCAGAATTCAGACGCAGCTTAGGGGGACTCAGCGTCAAAACTCAGGTGGTGATCTCTCCGGAGGATGATGTTGAATTGCGACGGCTCACACTGATTCATCGTGGTCGCAAGCCTCGCTCTCTGGAGCTGACAACCTATGCTGAAGTGGTACTGGCACCTGATGCCAGCGATCTGGCACACCCGGCATTCAGCAATTTGTTTATTCAGACTGAGCTGGCTCCTGAGCGTGACGCTATTCTTTGCCACCGGCGCCCGCGCTCACCGGATGAACCGGGCCCTTGCCTGTTTCACATGATGGTGGTGCACGGCGATAACCGACATAACGTGTCGTTTGAAACGGACAGGGCAAGGTTTATTGGACGTGGCAGAAACCCTGCGAATGCACAGGCAATAGAGACGGGAGGGATGCTAGGCAACACGTCGGGCTCGGTGCTGGATCCGATACTGGCAATTCGCAACGCCATTATTCTGCAGCCGGGGCAGCCGGTTACGATTGATATCATTTATGGCATCAGCGAGACCCGTCAGCAGAGCCTGGCGTTGCTGGAGAAATATCGCGATTACCCTATCGCCGATCGCGTCTTTGAACTGGCCTGGTCTCACAGTCTGGTGGTATTGCGCCAGATGAACGCCAGTGAAGATGATGCCACGTTGTTCAATAGTCTCGCCAGCGCTGTGCTTTACCCTGTCCAGGAGCTGCGCGCCGAAGGCCAGGCGATCGGCCGCAACCGGCGTGGCCAGTCCGGACTGTGGGGCTGGGCAATTTCAGGGGATCTGCCGATAGTGCTGCTGACTATAACCAGCGAGGAAAGTATCACCTCAGTGACCACACTGATTCAGGCACACCGTTACTGGAGACAGAAAGGGCTGGATGTTGATTTAGTTATCCTGAATAACAGCCCCGGCGGCTACCAGCAGGGATTACAAAATCAGATTATGGAGTTAATTTATGCCGGGTCTGAAGCCAGTCTGCTGGATAAAAAGGGCGGGCTTTTTGTCCGCAACGGTGAGCATCTCTCCGCTGAGGATAAGTTGCTTTTGATGAGCGTGGCCTGTCTTTATCTTGATGACCGCGCAGGGGGTATTAATGAGCAGCTTAACCAGCGTATTCATACCCTGAAATCGCCGGCAAGGGCATTCATTCCGCGTGCTGTGCGCGAGCGTAATCAACATACGGACTGGAGCCCTGATACCAGTCAGTTATGCCATTTCAATGGGTACGGTGGATTTTCTCAGGATGGGCGGGAGTATCAGATCGTCCTTCGGGAAAATGCGCTTACACCGGCTCCCTGGTCGAACATACTGGCAAATTCTCGTTTTGGCAGTGTGATCTCAGAGGCAGGGCAGGCCTATACCTGGTATGAGAATGCCCATGAATACCGGTTGACGCCGTGGGAGAACGATCCGGTGAGCGATCGCAGCGGCGAGGCATTTTACCTGCGCGATGAAGAGAGCGGGGAGTGCTGGTCGCCGACGGCTTTACCTGTTCGCGGACACGGTGATTACCTGACCCGCCATGGTTTTGGCTACAGCGTTTTTGCCCATCGTGAGAGTGGTATAGACAGCGAGTTGACGGTCCTGGTTGCTGAAGAAGATCCGGTTAAACTGGTGCTCCTGACGCTCAGTAACTCTTCGGGACGGACACGTCAACTTTCCGTCACAGGCTATGTAGAGTGGACGCTCGGAGAAACACGAACGCGCTCAGCCCCTCACATTGTGACACATGTGGCCAGAACGCCCGGCGGCTGCGGGATACTTGCGAATAACTTTTATGGTGATAATGGTGGCGGCCGAACTACATTTTTTGCCGTCAGCGGTAATGACTGTTCTCTGACAGGGGACCGCCGGGAGTTTATTGGCCGTAATGGTTCCCTTCACGCCCCTTCGGCTATGAAACTGCAAAAGCTTTCTGGTAAGACGGGGGCCGGTCTGGATCCCTGCGGAGCGGTGCAATCGGCGGTTACATTAATTGACGGGGACCAGAGGACGTTTATTTTTATCCTCGGCGCAGAGGAGAATGATGTCTGTGCTCAGGAGACGCTGGCCCGCTACATGAACGAGGATACGGTCCGCCAGGAGCTGAACCGGATTCATAATCACTGGCACAATGTTCTCGATAAAATCGTAGTTAACACCCCCGACACGTCCGTAAATTTACTGGTTAATGGCTGGCTGTTGTATCAGACGGTCGCCTGCCGTCTTATGGCCCGGAGTGGCTACTATCAGTCTGGCGGTGCATTTGGTTTTCGCGATCAGCTGCAGGATACGCTGGCTCTGAGCCACGCTGCTCCGGACCGGATGCGTGAACAGATAATACTCTGTGCATCACGGCAGTTTATCGAGGGGGATGTGCAGCACTGGTGGCACCCGCCACACGGCAACGGTGTGCGTACCCGCTGTTCCGATGACTATCTTTGGCTGCCGCTTGCTGTTTGCCACTATGTTGAAACGACGGGGGATATGGATGCACTGGAAATACGCATTCCTTATCTGGAGGGACGCTCGCTTCAGCCTGGTGAAGAGTCTGTCTATGACACGCCGGTCATCAGCGGCACCGAAGAGACACTCTGGTTACACTGCGTCAAAGCTATTCACTATGGACTTCGCTTCGGGGAGCATGGCCTGCCGCTGATGGGGGCTGGTGACTGGAATGACGGGATGAACCGGGTGGGTATCGAAGGCAAAGGTGAAAGCGTCTGGCTGGGCTTCTTCCTGTACGACATTTTGCAGCGGTTTGCAGCGCTGGCGGAGCGCAGGCTGGATGAAAGCGTCGCCGCGATGTGCCGTTCACAGGCTCTGCGCCTGCAAAGTAATCTCGAAGCCCACGCCTGGGATGGGGAATGGTACCGGCGCGGGTATTTTGACGATGGTACTCCCCTGGGATCGAAAACCTCACAGGACTGCCGGATTGATGCGATTGCGCAGAGCTGGTCTGTATTGTCCGGCGCCGCGAGCCCGGGACGGTGCGCAAAGGCCATGCAGGCGCTGGATAAGCACCTTGTGGATAACGAAGGAGGGCTGATCAAACTGTTAACGCCTCCTTTCGACGGACACGGTCCAAATCCGGGCTACATACAGGGGTACCTGCCCGGCGTGCGGGAAAACGGAGGGCAGTATACGCATGGCGCCATCTGGGCAGTGATGGCCTTTGCCCGAATGGGGAATGCCGGACGAGCCTGGCAACTCTGGTCAATGCTCAACCCTATAAATCATACCCTGAATGCGGACTCTGTCGGGATTTATAAAGCTGAGCCTTATGTCATGAGTGCTGATGTCTACAGCGTCGCTCCCCATACCGGACGTGCAGGGTGGAGCTGGTATACCGGTTCCGCAGGCTGGGCCTGGCGTTTACTTACCGAGGAATTACTGGGGATAAAACGTTCCGGCACTGACTTTAGTGTTCATGCCAGGTTACCGGATGAGTGGTCGTCTTTTTCTATGGCATATCAATATGGTGAAAGCCATTATCAGATTAGTGTTTCACGCGGCGATGCAGAATATTGCGTGACGCTGGATGGTGTTCTCCTCCCTGATGACAGAATACCGCTGAAGGATGATGGACAAAACCATACGGTTGAGATCATTCAGAACTGACACTGATCCCGGAGGTGCATTAACGTCTGCCGTTAATGCGCTGATTATCCCTGAGAACATCAATCGCAGTCTGCATGGCGATTTTGTCATCCCGCCTTTTTTGTTTGTCCTGCATGACCTGAAGGTATTCCAGCAAGGTGCGGGTATTAATCGGTCGGCCCTGTTTACCCACAGCCAGCACGGCTTCGCCAAGAATAATTTTCACAGGCGGTAGTTGTGCCGGATACCAGTCAAGGGTGTCTTCTGATTTCATCTTAAATTTCTCACGGAAGGGTAGTGTATCATAAATAAGACGTTCAATTTTCAATATCTGATATCCTGATTCAGACACAACTTAACATAACTTATGCCAGTTATTTTTATATTAAAGCGTATAATAATTACTGTATTCCTCAGAGAATTATTTATGTCTTATACAAATGGGCTCAGGTATTTTAAAGAAAGACCGGTTCATGTTGCCTGCCCGGTATGTGCACACAGAGCCGATCAGAAAGCAGGTAAACTAAGAAAAGATGCGGTTCTTGAGTGCCCTGCCTGCGGACTGTTGTTCAGACCTTCAGAATGCTGGTGTATCGGCGGCTGATCAGCTTCTGCCACTTAACGTCAGTGATGTCGGAAAATGACAACATTCCTCCTGTACTGCTGTTGTCGAGGGTATGATAATGAAATCTAAAAAATCTGTTTTTATTGAAGGGCATATCATGTCGAACAGCTGTCACGGACAGCCTGGCCAACCTTTCTGTATTCACCGGGTCAGGTTTAGTAATGGTAAATATGCGATTATTCGGGTGGCATCCGGGATATGTTTCAAACCAGGCGAAATTATTCAACGAAACGATTGTGAGTGGTTTTATAAACTTACCAAAATTCGGCTTCTTTCTTTTGAGTACCTTGATGATGATGAATCAAGAAGACAATTCCTTGAGTATCAATGATAAAACCATGGATTTATAACAGAATAAATTTTCTGGCTTACAATTCACCCCTGGCTCTTTAAATTATTCTCCAGTCATTGGAAAATATTTTTTCCTGAATTTAGATGAATTTAAATTATCTAAAACAAAATGTATCGCTAAAGACGAATTGCCTCATTGTTTTCCTTTTGCGTTATAACCTTCATTAGCATTAAGGAAATTTATGGCACAGACTTTTACTCATAATTTACTTCATCCTCGCCACTGGCTTACCTGGTCTGGTTTGGGTCTGCTGTGGCTTCTCGTTCAACTTCCTTACCCGATTTTACATATTCTGGGCTCTGGCCTTGGAAAAATTTCCAGACCCTTTCTGAAACGCCGGGAACGGATTGCGATTAGAAATATCGAACTGTGCTTTCCCGAGATGACACCGTTTGCCCGGAGCCAGATGGTCAATAAAAACTTTGTTTCTCTCGGGCTGGGACTGATGGAAACAGGAATGGCCTGGTTCTGGAGCGATGCGAGAGTCAAAAAATGGTTTGATGTCGAAGGGCTTGAAAACCTGACCGGTGCGACAAGAGGAGTAATGGTCGTCGGGATTCATTTTATGTCCCTTGAGTTGTGTGGAAGAGTAATGGGGTTATGCCATCCTATGATGGCAACGTATCGCCCACACAATGATCCATTAATGGAATGGGTACAGACAAAAGGGCGTATGCGTTCAAATAAGGCTATGATTAATCGACGTAATTTATCAGGTTTTGTTCATGCGCTAAAAGCAGGTGAAGCCGTTTGGTTTGCACCAGACCAGGATTATGGGTCTAAAGGAAGCGTTTTTGCACCTTTTTTCTCGGTAAAAAAAGCAGCCACGACGAACGGAACGTATGCTCTGTCAAAACTCGCTGGTGCACACTTGATCACACTTAGCATGATTCGACGTAGCGATAAAAAAGGTTATCACATGTATATCAGCAATCCGTTGTCAGGCTATCCAGGGGAAGACAAGATCGCCGCAGCGGCTTATATGAACAAGATCATCGAGCGTGAAATTCTCCGTGCTCCTGAGCAATACCTGTGGATGCATCGCAGGTTCAAAACGCGTCCTGAAGGCGAAGTCTCTTTATACAAATGAACAACTCTTCTTGTCATGAGCCAGAATCTATCTTTCTTGCCACTGCGTATTTGTAAAAAATGGGACAGGGGATTATTCGATCGGCTTCATGTTAACGATGGCGTAACTGACAACCAAGGTTAATCAATTGAACCTGCTCGGATTTGAAGGTCCGCTTCTCGCTTATAGCTGCCATTCAAAGCGATAATAATTTTTGTATATTTTCTCTTCCACATGATGTCAGTTATCGGGAATGGTTTGACTATCCAGCAGGCATAGCATCCTTTACAGCTCGACAAACCGAACGCTCCGATAGGGTATGCAGGCACACGGATGGCGTGTAAAGCAGAGTGAAAAAGATGATCGATTAAACCGATCGATTTTATAAAATTGATCTGCAAAATGAATTATCCGGCACGCTAGTGCCTGTGCTAAATTCCCAACAATTCATTTAACGTATTGTTTATTAATTTATTTCCTGTCTTCTGGTGGGCGCCCTTCTTTTGTCCTGCGGGCACGGCATGGGAATGCGACAGCAGGTGATGGAATGAAAAGATGTGCCAGATGTAACAAGAAAAGAAGCATTCTGGACCGGATATTCGGGCTTGATAAAGAATTTTGCGATGGCTGTCTGATGGTGGTTAACCAGCAAATCAGAGAAAAACGAGTGGTATCCACACCTGTACAAAAATCACCTGAACGCTCTTCCTGATAATGTTTCTTACCCGGCAGGTTATTGCCCCTGATGGGGTGACAACTCTGAACCTTCCCTCTGTTTACATTCCCTTAGTGCAATGAAAATCAACATCGATATCAGCGTCATCATTCCTGCCTTCAATGCGGCTGACAGCATCGGGGTTCTGGTCCATACACTGCTTTGCGAAACAACGCTCAGTACTGAAATCATTGTTGTGGATGATGGCTCAACCGACGAAACATGGACGGTACTCAGCGCCATTACAGATGAACGACTTATTCTCATTCGTCAGGAAAATCAGGGGGTGTATGCTGCCCGTAATGCAGCACTGGCGATTCACCGTGGCGAATGGGTGGTGTTCCTGGATGCGGATGACCGGGTTGCGGCAGATTTTCTGCAGGAGCGGCTGCGCACAGCCCGCGAAGCACTGGCCGATGTCGTCCTTTTCAATGCCCGGCATACAGACAGCGGCGGACATCTGCGGCATACCGTTCACCGCAGACAGTCTTATGGTCAGACGCTGACGGGTCAGCAGTGGATACGCCATTGCGTCAGGCAGAGGGAATGGCCGCATTATCTGTGGCTGCAGATAATCCGTTCATCGTACATTCGCGAGCATGACCTGAGATTCCAGGAAGGGAAAAGCCACAAGGACATTCTCTGGACGATACAGCTTGCCGCCGCAGATGGCCGGTTTTATTTCTCTGACAGACAGGATTACCTGTGGGCGAATAACCCGGCGTCAATTACCCACCGCCCGGATTATTACGATATCCGCGCGTTCAGCTATAGCGACGTGATTGCAGATATTCTGACACTCAGTACACAGACGCAGTACCGGTCTGTCAGACGAGCGCTGGTCAGGCATGCACTGGTGGAAAGCCGCCATTTTCTGGGCCTGTACCGGCGCAGGGTGAATGACAGGCAGGCGGTCCGGGCGCGTTTTCGTGCGCGGATAGCCTTTCGCCATCTGGTACCCGGCGTGAGCAACCTGAGCGATGTCTTTTTCCTCCTGAAGCTGGCCCGCAATATTTATCTGCCTGGTGTCCGCAATACTCCCGCAGCCGTTTCGCAGACGCGACGTTAACCCATGAATATCTCAACGCTTCTGGCACGGTCATGGCAAACTGCGACAACAGGTGATGGCTCTATTCGCTCTGCCAGGGATATCGCCGAACACTGGTATGACAAAGGCGGTGACCTCACCCGACGGACCCGGCGATTTATGCTGCGGGAATGCCTGTGGATAGCCGCACATTACCGGGACACCGAAGCGGTACTCACCCGACAGTTCCGGCTTCTGGCCGTGTTACTGTATCTGGGCGGTTATTTCCCGAAAGGGAATGCCGGTGGCATTCTCCCGGAGAAATGTTTCATTTTACTGAACGCCCCGGAATTAAGCCCCTTCCTGACAGACGATACGGCCCCCGATGTTCTCGCCGCATCCTGCCGTACCCTCTTCTACTGCAGACAGATATCTCCGTTAAGGTGTTACCGCCATACGCGCTGTCTGAGCGAACATCTGTATCAGCTGATGGAGATCTGATAAAAGCGCCAGTCGTTGTACTGGCGCCTGAGGGACTGATCGTTGACGGCGCCGTCAACGATCAGGGCTAACGTCATTATTTCCCTCCGCTGAATTTGCCACCAGTGATGTCAGTAACGGTTTTATATCCCTTGCGGGTCATCAGCCCGGTAGCCTTCCGGGCGCGGAGCATATCAATGCTGCCGATAAACGGAGACTGCTCTTTCACGCTGAAGCCGTGACGGTCAGTACGCACCAGGTCGTACTTTTCCACGATAAAATTCACCGCGTCACACAGTGAGATTCCCGCATCAATGTGCTTCTGGATCACTTCGTCGTTGCCAAACGGTGTGTCGTTCAGCATCAGACCGTAGTGTTGTTTCAGCAGATACTTCAGTAATTTTCGCCAGATTTCGACTGACGACGGACGTGACGATGCCGCCCTTTGAAGGGACTGGGAATGTATTTGCATGGTTTGCGCTCTTTGTTGGCTAGTTTGACTAAGGAAAAGCGTCCGGGGTTTATTCGGTTGTTGCAGACGACGGATAAATTACGATGTACAAATAACCGCAGGAGCCGAGTGTATCGGCCTCACATATCAGCCCTTTTACGTGGAGCGTGATGCAGCGCTGAATGCGGGGCGTGAGTTCGCTGCTGGCCAGCATAAGCTCCATCTGCTTCATCAGTACCGGAAATACCTGGTCCAGATGGCGTAAATCTGCGTCATTAAATGTCCCGGCAATGCTGGCGCGGTCAGCAAGGTAATGCAGGTGGTTACCTTCCTGTACCAGCCGTGCACCAAAACACGGCGTGATGTTGCGTCTGAGGCCCCACCAGGGTTCCGTGATGTTATGGTTGATTACACGTGTTGCTTTCTGCATGTAAGTACTCCTTAACGGTAAGTCAGTTCAGGATGACGCTGCGCAGGATCACATACGGACCATTGCGGTCCTGTCGGCGTTCAGCAAACACGGCCAGCACACCCCGGATATCCTGCACTTCCCTGCCGTGGTAATGGCAGATACTGCCGGACCACTTATATTTCCCGGTACAGAAACGAAACAGCCGGGACTCAGAATGCTGGCGGTATATCGCCATTGCCTGACGTTTGCTGATGATTTTCATCGTAATTCTCTCCCTAAAGCCAGCCACGCTCGGCAAACGAGACGATGTCCATGCCTCCCACGACCAGGTGGTCCAGCAGGCAGATATCCACGAGTTTAAGTGCCTGTTTCAGATGGTCAGTGAGCAGTCGGTCGGCATGGCCGGGTTCCGCATAACCTGAAGGATGATTGTGTGAAAGTACGATGGCAGCCGCATTGTGTTTCAGTGCTGCCTTTATCACTTCACGGGGATGTACCTGCGTATGGTTGATGGTGCCAGTAAAGAGCGTTTCATGAGCAATAAGCCGATGCTGGTTATCAAGGAAGAGCACCATGAAGACTTCACGCTCCAGCGTGGCGAGCTGCAGACGGAGCCAGTCGCGGACCGACTGGCTGGAGGTGAATGCCTCGCCGGGTTCGCGTAACTGGCGTTCCAGTAAGGTCAGTGCGCGTCTGATGGAACGCTGTGCTGCGGGAGATATTCCCCCGCGATCAGGGGAACAAGTGGTGGCATTCATTTGCTTTTCCTGTCTGTTGACGTGTCGGGAGGGGATGTGTTGTACAGTTTCACGGCAACGACGAACCCGTCGTGCAGGGATTCAAACCATGACCAGATATGGAAGAGAGGGGTACCCGTCGGGAAATGCAGGAAGGGGTCGTCGGTCACAACGTCACCGTCCTCATCCCTGACCGTTGTTTTCCCCAGCGCATCCCACAGGGCATTCAGGTGAGACAGTTCATACGGCATGGCAGGACGCTCAGTCGATAATGCGCATGATGGCGCTGCATTCTGCGTGGTTCAGCGCATAGTCACGCAGACGCCAGTAATGTTCCGTCATGGCGTCGCATTCCGTGCGGCAAGCGTGATGACTGTAAGCGACAAGACAGACTGCAATCCCGGCGGCTTCGGCGCTCATGTCTGCGGCGTTGCCATTCATAGTGTTGAACAGCGACCAGAAGGCATCGTTGTCCGTTTCCGGAACCATGAAGGCCCCGCCGTTGCTGAGAGAATAAAAACTCCAGATACCGCCGCTGTAGTCAGCACAGAACCGGTCCATCCACGCAAAGACCTGCGGTTCAAGGGTTATCCACTGTGGAATGTTGCCAAAGTGCTGCGGCCAGAATTCCACACGCTGTTCGTCCAGCACAGGCGTGGCAGCCAGAGCAGGTGCAGAACCGTTATCGCCAGCCTGGTGAGGTATCTGATTGTTATCGTAGACATTAATAATATCGGTCATGTTAATTTTTCCTTATGCATGTAGATGTCGAATGGAGGTCTCGGGCCGGGGATTGATTTCGGTGGCGGGGCGCGGGTGATTACCTGTCCAACAGGTTCAGCATGTTCTCCGCCATCACCCAGAGCGCACGGTTTAACTTAACGTCGCCATCAATCCCGTTTACTGGGCGGGTGTGGGTACGTTTCCCCTGCGCGGTACGGCCACTTAGTCCGCCTTTCAGCAGATTTTCCTGGATGCGCTGGTAAGTGGTCCACAGGTCATCGCTCTCGTCCTGCCAGCGGCGAGGTGCAAGAATTTGCGATTCAGTCACTGGCTGGTACTCTTCCCCAAAACGATATGTGAGCGCCGCTTTAGCCAGTGCATGTTGTGCGGGTGACGGGAGTTGCACGGACTGCATGGCGTCACGTTTCTCTTCCACCCGCTCAAAGACGCTGAGAACCTCATAGGCCCCCTCAATCACCTTCCCGACAACGTCGCCCCTGTGTGGCACGCGGATCTCGCCAAACGACTGTCCGCAAACGAGCGAATTGGTGCAGACGCTTCGGAATATCCCCGGCAGCAACTGAAAACTTGATGCGCCATCGTGCGAATTCAGAATGATGATTTCCGGTACCTGCTGACCGTTTATCTGACCGGCACGACGCAGGCGCAGCATATGCTTTGTATGTTCCCGTCGGCTCTGGTCGCGCACTCGTGACTGACAGGCAAAGAATGGCTGGAACCCTTCACGTTTAAGGTTCTCCAGCAGGGTAATGGTGGGTATGTAGGTGTACTTTTCGCTTCTGGAGTCGTGCTTGTCTTCCCCGAAGACGCTGGGGACATGCTGCATCAGTTCTTCGCGGGTTAAGGGGCGGTCGCGGCGAATCTGGTTCACCCGACCAAAACGGCTGGCTAATCGCATAGTTGATTCCTCATCTGATTAATCTGAAGGCATAAAAGCAAAAGCCCCTGCTCCGTGAGGAGGCAGGGGCAGATATGTTGTTCACTGTGGGAGGGCTATGGCGGGCAGGACTACAGCGTATCCAGAATCTTCAGTATCTGCGCCATCAGGGCGGTGATAAGTGCAGTGACCAGCAACGTGACTGCTTCCCGGGCTGTATCAATACTGTTGTCATCGTAGCCTGCCTGACGCAGGCGAATTTCAATAAACTGCCGGGCCTGATGCCCGCCGCACCAGGTCAGTGCCTGGCTCAGGGCCGTCACCAGCATTTTCAGAAAGATCATAGGGTTTGCTCTGGACTGCGCAGCGGCAGCCCGTTGGTCATGTGGCATTTTTTAGGTTGAGAAACGTTAATCAGGGGCGGGGGACTCAGTGGTAAGTGTAACGCCATCCCCCCTTATCAGTAGTGACGACGACTTCTGAAGCCACGCAGTTATTATAAAAACTCACGCTGACGGACTGCCCGTAACGCAGGGTGGCAGGCAAAATAGTTTCTTTATTGCTGGAGTACAGATATTTCTGGTTGGCAATGCGACAGTTTCCCCGGTTCACGTCAATATTTTCGACTTTCACGGTGTTATCCAGTGCAGTGACCACGACCGTGACGTAGCGTGTTCCGGCAGGGTGAACCTGGTTACTGGTTTCCACTTTAACGGGTGAGGTTGGCTCTGCCAGCGCCAGGGCTGACAGAACAAGTAGTGCGGGTACCAGCATGTGTTTAAATTTCATAATCTGTTCCTTTTATAAATCACGTAATCAGCAGACGTTAAATTCAGATACAGGCTAGAGTGCATCTTTACCCACACAGCCGTGTGTCCCGAATGCCGGTAGTACCTTAGCCGCCCCGGCCAGCGTGAAAGTGGCAGGCTTAGCACCGTCTCCTGTCACTGAGACCTGTTTGCCATTACGTAACTGATCCCAGGCCCGCGCCAGGTTATTACCGCCCACGCGACTGCCAGATTCGCTGATATCAATAAGTGCTCCACCGTCGATACTGACCTGAAGGCTTTTATCTTCATCCATACTGACCTGATGCCCGCTGGCGTCAGTAAATATGACCGTGGCCGGTTGCGAGCCATAATCCTCACAGCTCAGAGACAGTTGTGACTGACCTTCCCCGTTGATAACAAACTCTGATACTCCCTGCCCCCATCCACGGGTCCAGGTGGTTTGATTACCGAAGGCCATTGCCACTGCCGGTACCAGCGCACAGGTCAGTAATAAAGGGTGAATCATTTTTCTGTTCATTTTTGTGCACCTCTGGTTTTCGTAAAACTCTACCCGGAAAGGGTATCTGCATGTTTTTTAGTAGAAGACAGACAGTCATAAGCATCCCGTTGGGATTTTATAGCTGCAAAAAAGAAGGGGATAACGATGAAATTCGATCGAACCGATCGACAAAATTGATCGTGGTTCAGTAAATATATTTACCGTAAACCTCGCCCGAGTTTATCGATGGTCCGGTTTCACTTCGGAAGGGTGATATATATCTGAGATTTTATTGAACACAGGCTGAGGAAATGCATCACTGAGGCGGTATGGCGCAGACACCGTCCTCTGTGACAGGAGGAACACTAAAAAAGCGGTTATAGAAGAGATTACAGGCTCTGTGGTCGCTGGTGTCAATGTGAAAATATTTTGCCATGTACTGGCTGAGTATATGCTGAAATTCGTCGTAGATTTGTTGAGACCCCCGCTTGTGCTTCACCCTGATTTCATCGACTAAACGATAACATTGCTCCAGCAGGTGGTCGGCGTCGCCGTTCAGCAACGCATGAAACGCGGCAACGGCAAATAATTCATTCGCAGGCCCGGCATTAAGCCAGACGCTGACTTCGGTACAAACCAGCGTTTCCCATAGTGACATCAAATTCAGGCGTAAGGCTTCCTCTTTTAACAGACGGGTTAGTGGAGGGAATGCGTAAATATCAGTGTCAAATAGCCTGCGTGACAGACTTAAATCAGCAAAGGCAAGATGCTTAACTCCGTACAATGCTTCCTGTACAGCATCTGAACCGTATTTATCCGTTAACGCTTTCAGTAAGGTCGATTTAACCGGTTGAGGTGTTTCCATTGCTTTTATGCCACTCAGCACTCCTGACTGACAGCAGGGGATAAAATCCTTCATCATCCGGTTTATAGCAGCAGGTGCGATGATAATGTTTCTGGCGATATTTGCACCGCCCTTAGAGTTAGGGTAAATGTGGCATAGCTCAAGATCCAGCCAGGGGATTAACCTTTTTGTCGTATCAGCAACTCTGTGCCCGTTCAGCATATTATACGTTTTTTGGTGGACAGCTTTGCGCTGATATAACCGAATGAGGTCTGCAATATCCGTCGGACCGGTGATACTCCCCAGTCCAAGGGAATTATTTTTTAGCATAGCTTCCAGATTGAGCCAGTAAGAGTGCTTAACCAGTCTTATAATAGCATCGTCATCGATTAACCTCCGGGCTTTATCCCGATGTTCCTTACAACAATAAAACTGATTGCGGGTTTCAGATATACTGATACCACAGGCGGGATACTGGCATATTAATGCTGCTCTTTCCGTTCGTCTGGCTGCATTTAACTGTCTGCCCTGATAATGTACCGGGCATAGCCGTAATATCCGTTCGGCGGGTGAATGGCCGATCTGTGCCATGCAGTTATTTCTTTTACATACGGCCATAATTAAACTCTTATTTAATGTGATAATGTCTTTGCTTTTGTTGTTAATAACAATGATGCTATTTTTATATGTCATTAAATATATTTATTAATCAACATTAATTAAATGTTAATGTATTTGTCTCAAATGAGTAAGAAATACACTAGCAAAACACATTGTGTGAAATTACATGTTTTGATGGCTGTTAATGGTTCATATCCACAGAGCTTTCCACCAGTCGTCATTATCTGTTTTTTAGCACTGTATTCTGAGAAAACCCCGCGCGGATTGCGACCAGTCGCGACTGGCGCGGGGTTTTTGCCTCTGTGGCTGTTTTTCCAAGACGTTTAACCGGTTTACGCTCTGGCCATTCGGGTCTCTGTAGTGAGGTGTCCCGATTAATATTCCAGCCTGTTAAAGTCAAAGTATTCAAAACCATACCTGCCAGTGACATTCTCTGGCGATGCAATAATCGGATTATGTCCGTTCTCCAGGAATGCCGGTGGAATACACCATGAGTGGCGACATTCCAGGGAGGGCATGGCAATATACACCGCAGAATGACGGCCGGGACGAATAAAACAAATCAGACCCAGTGCGATTAACTGCTCAAGAACAGATTGTGATTTACTGGCGTCACGCAGCCGGTTCGGGCCGTTCCGGTTTACCTCATTTTTCCTGAGTGGATATCCCTCATTATCGAGAAATTTCTCCTTAAGCCACCTGAACATCTCGTAAACGTCCTCCATAAATGCATTCCGTTCAGAAGAAGGGAAAAACAGCCTTTCCGCTTCTTCAAGATGCCATTCCACAATTTTGAAGGCGGCCTGGATGACCCCCCGCGAAATACATAAACTCTCAGGTGAATACATATATGTCAGAATGGCCGCAACCCTGAGGGCATTCGCCCCCGCTTTGGCTGCAATTTCACTGATATGCTCCATCTGCTGTCCGGGGGCTGTTTTACGGCTGAGCTCTGACTGTTTATCTGCCCAGTAAGTGGTCGCATCATCAGATAATCTGAGCGTTTGTTTCTGTGTATCGTGACTATAAAAACGCGCCTTTTGCTTATCAAGTAACTGGTTAATTTTACTGTGGAACACATTTAATGCTTCATCAGAATGAGCATGGTCCGTATTTGTGCGGCGACGTCCCAGCGTGCTGATGGTATTGATATAAAGAAACCGCGACAGAAAACCACTTCCCTTGCTGAGTTCACCGTGGTTACGGCGGTAATTTTCAAAGACCGGGGGCTGAACCATTAATGCCAGGGTCAGGCAGGCGTTGATATCGTACTCCTCACCGCCCGGGCGGTGGTATTCATAGGTCTCCCCGTCCCAGGCTTTATTCAGTAAACCGAGGTTGTTTTTCAGATACCCTTTAAAAAAGGTAATTGCCTCATCTGAGAGCACCCCGGCTTCAGAATACCGGCTCAAACCTTCCAGGAGCGCCTTTGCGGTGGTGTCGTCATAAAGCATCGCCAGGCGGGTCGGAGGCTGCTGCCGGGTTTCTGCATGTTCATCTAACAGCCGTTCTTCCTCCGTCCCCTCAGAACCGCTTTTGATGGCAGTGTACAGATTACTGGTCAATGCTTTCTGGTGTATTTTCCAGATATTATCAGCACGCAGGTGTGCCTTCATCAGACTGTCGTGCTGCTGCTTCATTTGCTCAGCGAACCGGTAAAAAGGCTTCATCACTTTTTTGCTGATACTGGTCTTACCTTCACCGGAGACCGCCAACGTCAGTAAATACAGTGCACAGTGCATCGGATCCGATGAGTGTGGTGGTACCACCTCAATATGAGCCTGACAGGCGAGGGAAGAGGCTGCCAGTACGGCCCCCGCTATCAGTTCCGCCGGGATACCCGTCTCGTTATAAAGAGCATCAATGACATCCCGCATCACCGGCGGGAACGCGCAGACAGGGTAACCCTCCGGGGTTCTATTTTGTACGGGAATATAAGGCTCCGGCATTTTCGGAATGACAGTGTGTGGCAGTATATTCTGCATGTAATATTCTCCTTGGTTACTGTTTTCAGTAACGGGTAGTTGTGAATATAATAAAATAGCCAAGCGTCAAAATTTATTTAAAGTAATAATCTTACCCAATAAATAATCGTATTCAGTTTCCTTGCAACTGGCAAAAATATGTCGCAGCGAGCACATATTTAAATCAGAGACGTTGTTATATAACCTGCGTATCCTCCTTTAATTTTTACCAATACTATCTCATCGCTTATGATGCCTGCTGGCGTTCCAGCAGCCATGCATCCAGCTCTGACTCAAGCCAGCCGACGGACTGCATACCCAGCCTGCGCTGTTTCGGGAAGGTCGGGTCGTAACGCGGTGACTTCGGGTTGATCCAGTCATAGATGGTTGAGCGGGCGATGCCCGTTTTGTTAACAACGGCGCGTATGCGCAGTATCCTGATACCTTGTACAGACATATCTGTTAATTCCCCCTGTTCTTTCGATATGGACGCAATTGTATGGTGCCGGAACAGGTAATGGCACCCGCCTGGTGGCTGTAGCAAAAAAGGCATTTTATAACAATGAGATAGGAGGTTTTTTTTTAGGTTTTTTCCCGTTTTTTGTTGGTGACGAATGTTTTTTTTCGAGAATGGTGTCGGAAGCGTCTGGCTAAGGGCAAGAATGAGTCGTTCCAGGTGTCAGGCAAGGAAATTTACTGGAGTATAGAAATTGTCATTCGAAAAGAGGGACTTCATGGCTGATTTAGACAGGGATTTTACCCCTGATGAGTTACTCATCGTATTTCGTAAAAAGAGGAAAGCGTTACGTTTTCATCTCGGGGTCAGACAGAAACATATCGCCAGGCAATGGCTGAATAAAGATACTGAAATTGTTATCGTGCTACAAACAGGGAGACAAACGAAGGATGAAGATTTAGCGCGGCGACTTGCTGATGAGCACGGAGAGAAAAAATGGCGGCGTTATCTGAAAATTTTCAGTCTTTCAGAATGGATGATAAAGGGGATCAGGAACGATATGTCTGAGGCTGAACAATACTGGGAGCAGGGAACATCGGCTCTCGAATCTGATCCAGATCATGCGGTGCAATTAATGCTGAAGGCTATCGCGTTGTTGGATCGCGGTCTGAAACGCAGTGAATCCGCAGCAGGTAAAAGAATCAAGGAACGGCATAAACTCAATTCTGCTTATGGCGGAAAGGTCAAAGCGACACGTTTTGATGGCGTTAAAGACGAAGTGATAAAACACCTGGAAGCGCAACCTGAGGGCTGGGAAACTAAAACCGATGCCATCAACGCAATTATTAAAGCGTTAAGGCCCTATATTGAGGAGCATGGATGGCCTTCCGCACAGGATAAAAACGACTCACGGGACGCGGCAATGGTGGAGGCAAGCCAGAGCAAGTTGTTGGCTGAATGGTCAGTCAAAGACAAAAGAGTGAAGGCGGCGTTCGCGAAGGCAGTACAAAAACGTATCGGGGTGTCGCAAAATCGATAGCCCGGTACCTTGAGAGCGCGTACGTGATTCCATGTGACTGCTTTTTCTCAGATGTGGCTGTGCAGAAGAGCATAGAGCTGATAATAAGACGATACGAGCTCCCCTGAACATCATCGTCTTTTTAGCGATACTGACAGGGTTGATAGCGATACAACTTTTTAATGAGTAATCTGTCGGGAGTACCTTGCACTTTTTAATGGTATGCCGAATCACACTGTCCAATCTGGCAATGGTATTCGTCGTGTAAAACCGCCTCTGCCGCTGGTACCCCAGGTCATGGGTTAATGCTTTGTAGTCCTTCTAAGATACGAGCCGCAGGCTATTACGCACCATGTGAATGATACAGAACTTAATCCGCTCTCCGGATAAACTGCATTAATGGCGTCAGAGATGCTCTTCAGCTCATCAACGTAGGTGATGAGGATATCTTAACTTCGGCACAACTCAGCTCATAGCTTAATTAGTTGATAAAAATCAGCGTGGGGCCCCTCGCTATATCTGCTCATAGATCAGGTTTGACCTGACGCAGCTATTACACAAAACTAAACCAGCTACTCTTAAAATCCGAGAATGTACAGTCTCTAACGGCTTTCCAATAGTTACCGAAATTCTCAACGACTAGGTAAATGTCATCATACAGCGGTCAGTTCTGCATCCGCAGTATATTTGCTCGTATGTTAACCTAGCATTAGTACAACATCATTCTTAGGCGAATGGCCCAGCAGGCTTTTTACTCCTTAAAAATTCACTTCTGGTTGAGTAAATTATTCAATGATTTTTGTTATTTAAATCAATTGGTTAATTTTAATTGCGATTTGCTTTTAACCCTAGCGATTTAGACGTATTATTTTGAGATTAATCCACTTGCCATGCATTCCCTACCACATTTCAAATGTGAATGGAGAATGATTTTAAGGTTATATATCATGGAGTTATTGAAGTTTCTGGCGGCGATTTTAGTAATTTACTTGTTGTTTTTTAGAAAGAAAAAACGTAAATCTCCAAAGTCTTATGCTTCAAGCCCCGTGAAAGCACCGCCAAAAGAATGGCTCGCTGACATCAAGAAAAAAGAGGCGGTTGTGCGAAACGATGATAGTGAAGACGATAACCTTGCAACTTTTACATTGAGCGGTGGTCGGGGTGTTGAACTTCGGGTGACAACCAATCATTACCGGAACACCTCAAAGTCAGCAGGTGCACTAGCTCGATGGGTACTTCCGGGTGAGATGATAACTGTAGCTGGTGTAGCAATTAGCGGTGGCCACATTTACTTGGGGCAACGTATGAAGCCCTCCGGTCAGGAATCAGGCGGCTATTATGACGATGGAAATGAGGCATCATTAATTGATGACACATGTAAGATAAAACCTACTTCTTATCTTTACGAGGACAGTTCATTAGGATACTGGCCCAGTTTTTCCTCTCTTTCCCCAGAAGCACGCGGTGCGTATGTCAGTTGGCTCGCCAGCGATAGGTCTGATCCATCGTGTCCTATCGGCTATGTTTTTATCTACCTCTACGGCCTGGAAAGAAAAGCGCTCATAGATTCCACTGACCCAAAATTCCCTGATGCTGAGTTCCGTAATCTGTTCAAAGAAGTCGCTCGGTTAAGATCCGTATTCATTGAGAACCGCTCATTCCGTGGATATTCGGCCCAGTTACTCGAAGCCATGTCTATTCTGCGCCCGAACATGGGCTTAGCCACTGAGCTCGATAGCAATTCAGGTTTCAGCAACAGCATGCAATTTAAGCTGGCTCTGGCAAAAACTGTACATGAAGGAGTTCCTGTATCAGCTGAACTGGCGTTGAACTGGTTAATAAACCACACCGAGTATTCGCTGCGTACCCCGGCTCGCCGCTGTGCTAAAGAGTTTGCTGCGCTTTTCAAACGGCGTTACACCCTCAAATATGGTGAAGGGATGGTCGTTAAGGCGAATAAAACGCGCCTAAGGTTAGATTACACACCAGCAAGTCCTAGTTTGCGAGGTGTTCGACTCCCTGTTCCCGACCTGCCTGATCCAAGTGCGTTGAAGAGCCCTGTCCAGAAAATTATGGCTCTTGCCGACATATGTACGGATGAACTTGATGCTTATAGTCGCTACCTTGGTAGGAAAGGTACGTCAGTCAATGATACGGCTGCAATTATGTTGCTCCCTTCAGAGATCGTTAATGAAAGCGCAGAAAAAATATTAAGCTCATTCAAACGCTGGGCTGATGAGGCGATCCTCGTCAAGGAGGGGTTAGTCTCAGTTGCTGACTTTTGGGCACATATGAATGCCAGTTGCCCCAATAAGATCAATAAAAAAGAGGCCGATTTGATGCAGGCCTTTGCTCTGAAGATGGGCTACGGTCTGGCACCTGACCCGTATTATCACCATGTGAAGGCGGATGTTGATGGGACACTTGTTCTATTCCCTGCCGCCGAAGGTGGACGCTTCTCACCTTCTTCTGAATTTATCTCAGCAGTAATGACGCTCAGATTAGGGGCGATGGTCGCCTTGATTGACGATTCTCTTGATCAAGCTGAACAGAAAGTGCTTGAGAATGCCATCAACAACAATACTGGCTTCACCGATGATGAAAAACGCTCTCTACATGCGTATTTAACGTGGCAACTTCATACCCCAGCCAATATGACAGGAATGAAAAGCAGGATTGAGTTGATGGGGGCCGCGGAAAAAGCTGCTGTGGGTAAAGTTATCGTTAGTGTTGCCTGTTCGGATAGGACAATAGCGCCTGCCGAAATCAAACAGCTTGAGAAGATTTATTCAAGTTTGGGGCTGGATCCCTCATCTGTCTCGAGCAATATCCATCAGCATTCCGCAACTGAACATGATCTCGTCTCGTCTGTACCAACTGATCAGCCAGCAGTAGGGTTCACACTGGATGCTAATGTACTTGCCCGCCACGAATCTGCCACGGATGATGTTCGTAAATTGCTGAACACAATTTTCACCGAAGAAGAACCGGAAGAGCCAGAAAGCGCTCCAGCCTCATTAACGGAGGCGGGGGGGCTAGACTCCGCACATAGCCAGCTTTATCGCAGTTTGCTGGAGAAAGAACAGTGGTCCCGGAAAGAGGCGACAGAATTGTGCGGAAATTTGAATTTGATGCTCGGCGGTGCGCTTGAGGTGATTAATGACTGGTCCTATGCGGTGGTTGATGCTCCGGTACTGGACGATGCCGATGATGATATCTGGGTTGACCTGGAAATTGCCAAAGAATTAGAGGGATAGTGAATGTCTGTAACACGTATAAGAGTGAAAGAACGCGACGCTATTATTCAGTCACTTAAGTCAGGTGTAACGCCAAGGATAGGCATTCAGCATATCCAGGTTGGCCGCGTGAATGAGATCACCGCTCTCCACCAGGATATTGAGAGGATTGCTGACGGTGGTGCAAGCTTCAGACTTATCATCGGTGAATATGGTTCTGGTAAAACGTTCTTTCTGAGTGTTGTGCGCTCTATTGCGCTAGAGAAGAAGCTGGTGTCAATCAGTGCAGACCTTTCTCCTGACAGACGCATTCACTCATCGGGAGGTCAGGCTCGTAATCTCTATTCTGAGCTTATGAAAAACATGTCCACCAGAAACAAGCCGGATGGTAATGCGTTACTTAGCGTTGTTGAAAGATTCGTTACGGAGGCAAGGAAGGAAGCTGACACGAACGGCTCCGAGGTTTCATCAGTTATTCATAAACGCTTGGCAGCACTATCAGATATGGTCGGCGGATATGACTTTGCGAAGGTCATTGATGCATTCTGGCGCGGGCATGAGCAGGATAACGAAACACTAAAATCCAATGCTATTCGCTGGTTGCGGGGAGAATACACCACTAAAACTGATGCCCGTAACGATCTCGACGTTCGGACTATTATCTCAGACGCTTCATTCTATGACTCTTTGAAGCTGATGAGCCTTTTTGTCCGCCAGGCAGGCTATGCCGGTCTTTTGGTCAGCCTCGACGAAATGGTGAACCTCTTTAAACTGAATAATACGCAAGCAAGAACAGCGAACTACGAACAGGTTTTGCGGATCCTGAATGACTGCCTGCAAGGCTCAGCCGAGAATATTGGTTTTATCCTCGGGGGGACGCCAGAGTTCCTTTTCGATCCTCGCAAAGGTCTTTACAGCTATCAGGCGCTCCAATCACGTCTGGCGGAAAATCGGTTCGCGCAAAAAGCAGGAGTGATTGACTACTCGTCTCCCACTTTGCATCTTGCCAGCCTCACCCCTGAGGAACTGTATATTTTACTGAGAAATCTTCGTCATGTTTATGCAGGCGGAGATCCAGAGAATTATCTGGTTCCAGATGAGGCACTGACTGGATTTCTGCATCACTGTAGTAAAACCATTGGAGACGCTTACTTCCGTACCCCCCGTAATACCATAAAAGGTTTCCTGGACATGCTGGCCGTGCTGGAACAAAACAGAACGATGAACTGGCAAACACTAATCGAGGGTGTGGCGATTGAAGAGGACAGGCCCAGCGGAATGGATGACGCCATTATAGAGGAAAGCGATGACGACGACGGACTGGCGAACTTCAAATTATGAGCAGTGCCTATGATAGTCTCGATCCCCGCGTCCGTAAGTGGGTTTACAAGCAGGGGTGGTCTACATTAAGGCCCTTGCAGGAGAGTTCTATCCCGGCAATTTTAGCCCGTGATCGAGACGTGCTAATCAGTGCAGGCACAGCAGCGGGTAAAACAGAGGCTTTCTTTCTTCCTGCCTGTTCGGCAGTTGCAGATCTCACTAATGGATTTGGCATCGTCTATATCAGTCCGTTGAAGGCATTGATTAACGATCAGTACCGTCGTCTTGAGAGCCTTGGAGATGCATTGGAAATGCCAGTGACTCCTTGGCACGGGGATGTACCACAAAGCAAAAAGAAGAAGGCTCGGACAAACCCTGCTGGCATTTTACTGATTACACCTGAGTCACTTGAGTCTTTGCTCATAAATTCAATGGGCTGGCTCAAACAGGCGTTTTCGTCAGTCGCATACATCGTTATTGATGAGTTTCATGCTTTCATTGGCTCAGAGCGTGGTGTACAGCTGCTTTCTCTGCTCAATAGAATTGACCATGTGTTAGGACGCCTGGTAAATCCAATTCCCCGCGTTGCGTTGAGTGCCACGCTGGGGGAACTGGAGAAAGTACCCGAACTTTTGCGCCCGGACAAACGACTACCCTGCGTAACTGTTACAGATAGTAAGAGCGAGGCCACTCTTCAGGTACAGGTCAAAGGTTATCTGGAGCGAGTGCTCCAAAAAGAAGAAGAACTTCAGAGTTCAGCTGAACATGACGTTTGCGCTGACATTTTTAGACTTTGCCGTGGCGATTCTCATTTGGTCTTTGCAAACAGTCGAAAGCGGACTGAAAGCATTGCTGCCACGCTGAGCGACATGTGTGAGGAACATATTGTTCCCAATGAATTCTTTCCCCACCATGGTTCCCTTGCCAAGGAATTGCGGGAAGCGCTTGAAACTCGTCTTCAGAAAGGAAATTTGCCCACAACAGCTGTTTGTACAATGACGCTTGAGTTGGGAATTGATATCGGTAAGGTTAAGTCGGTTATCCAAGTTACGCCTCCGCATACTGTTTCCAGTCTGCGTCAGCGTATGGGACGTTCTGGGCGACGCGACTCCCCATCAGTTCTAAGAATGCTAATTACAGAAAATGAGCTCACTGTGACTGGCAGTATCGTTGACCACCTACGGCTGCATTTGGTCCAGTCGATGGCAATGATCAGATTGATGATCTCTAAACAATGGTTTGAGCCTGCCGATTCCCAGCAGATGCATTACTCCACGCTGCTACACCAGATTCTTGCAATTACCGCGCAATGGGGCGGAGTTCGTGCTGATCAACTCTGGTCACAGCTATGTCAAACAGGCCCGTTCCGTAATGTGGATATAGGCGATTTCAAAAGCCTGCTTAAACATATGGGGGCATGTGGCTTGCTCACTCAACTCGCTAGTGGAGAAATGGTTGTTGGGGCAGAGGGGGAGAAACTGACTAACCATTACACGTTTTATGCCGTGTTCAACACACCAGAAGAGTTCCGCATTGTCACCGGAAACAGAACCCTTGGAACAGTGCCTGTGGATTCCCCACTGCTACCAGATCAACACATCATCTTCGGTGGGCGGCGCTGGAGAGTGACAGAGATCGAGACAGAGAAAAAAGTTATCTATGTAGAGGCGACCAAAGGCGGTCAGCCACCACAATTTAGTGGGGGGGGAATGTCTGTTCATGATGCCGTTCGTCAGGAAATGCTCGCTATCTATAGGGAAGGTGATTACCGCATAGCAATAGGTAGCAAGAGAGTAGATTATGCCGATTCTGCCGCCAGAAGCCTATTTGCGGAAGGCAGTCGTAACTTCCAGAGTTATAACCTGCAAAATGAGTATTTTCTTACGAGCGGCCAATACTGTTACATCCTCCCATGGATGGGAGATAAGGTTGTCAATACGATTACAGCCTTGCTCATACGTTGTGGCTTTAAAGCTAATTCATTGGCTGGAGTTATAGAAATTGACGGCTCAAGTATCACTTCTGTTCAACAGGCCCTTAAAGACCTGCTGCTGTCAGGCTTGCCCTCAGCGTTTGATCTTGCTGTAAATGTTCCAGAAAAGTACTTAGATAAATATGATGAATATTTACCAGAGTTTCTGCTTGCGAAAGGTTTTGGGGAAAAAGCGTATGACATTGAAGGCGCGTGTACCTGGCTGAAAGAACATCTTCAGTAAACTGGTTACATAAAAAGGGGGAGATGTTCCCCCTTAAGCTTGAGGCCGATTGATGATATCAATTTTTGCTCTTGGCTCGGATCTGCCAGAAATCGAGGTCATAAGGTCTGCTTTGAGCGAGGAACGGACCTTCAAAGTTTTGTGCACGCTTACATCACGATGAATCAATCGACTGGTAGAATATCGGCTGTTATAAGTTTCGCATGACCTGCAAATTTGAATACTGAAACCGTAAACTTTATCTCATCATTGTTGCTAACCTGATGGCCTTAGTATGAAAGATATCAACGTATACGAGCTGGACAGCACGATAGCAATTTATTTTGGCCAAGATTTTGATCTTACGGTACCGGTGAAAGCGTGGAAACTCGGCTTTGTTCTGAAGTGCCGCGATGCGATGAATGGCGTAAACTTCAGTCGGTTCGCAACCGGGGAGTTTCAGTGCTAGAACTAAGAGCTATGCAGGCGCAATCTCAAACACCTGTTCCGCTTTTTCACTGCACTGGTTGTGCGGAAACATAGGTTCTGCCTGCTCTGCTGTATTCTGCCGGCGCAACTCCATGAGCCCCTGTCTCGGAGGGCCATCTGGGATCCGGAGTGTATGCAGGCAACACCGGTGTCCGGACGTAAGGTTGTCTGGCTGCAACAGTATCTGGAAGCCTACTGAGCGTCACCTTACCCGACCTATACCCCGTAATGAAGGCAGATAAACACACGCCTGAAGCTTGTACAGTAAGTATCCGGAACTGTGAGGCTGTCCGGAGCGCTGGAGAACACTTGGGCGCGATATAGTGCGGGTGGCGGAGGAGTGATAAATCAGAAATAAACAGAACCCGTCAGACATTGTGTGGCAGATGATCACTTGCCGCTCAGCTGCCGTTTAGCAATGTTATTGCGGTTAACGGAATACTTATTTATCCTAGATAACGATGTCAGATACACAGGACATTTCAAGGAAAAAGGGCGAAGATATGCAGCGTATTCGGGCTGTTTTTTCAGGTGCGGAACCTTATTTCCCTTTCCCGTTAAAGATTTTTCAATGCGGACCACGCACCCAAGCGTAGTTCTTGTTTTTTATACACAGGTATAACAATAAAATATGTATTTAGTTGACCATAAGAAATTAGAGGTGGGGGATATCATTCTCACCGGTGGTAAATCATTCGTAGGGACGCTGGTCAAAATTTCCACTTTCAGCCGGTTTTCACATGCCATGCTGTGGATTAACGACACGCTCATTCATTCTGATAGCGGGGGCGTATACTCAAAAAATCCGCAACGAATTCTTTTTGATAAAAGGTCGCAGGTTAAAGTACTGAGGCTCAGGAAAAAATTAAAACAACGTCAAATAACCGCTATTAATAGTCATGCCAGAACGTTAGTTTTATCAGTGTACTCAACGGTTGAAGCGGCAGCCGTGGTCATTCCATTCAGACTCCCTTTAAGTGAGCGTCAATTCTGTTCACGGTTGGTAGCGCAGTGCTATTACAAAGCCGGGATAAGTCTGGTTAAGGACAAAAATTATTGCTCGCCAGCCAACTTTGACAACCCGAAGCTGTTTGATGAGGTGCCTGAAGCTGTTCGTGAGGCTACTCAGGAGGACATCGATTTCACCAAAAAAAGAGATGTAAATTTAGAGACTCAGGTTGATACCATCAGAATGATCACCGAGATACGAAAGATGTATGGTAAAAAAAATCAGACTCTCAATCACGTAAAAGATTTAGTGTTGGAAAGGCCGGGAACAGATGCGGTTATTACGGGAATTGCCCTCAGGAGTGGATATTTTGACCACGCAGAAGTTGATATGGAGGTTAATTCCTGGCGTTATAATGAATATGAATTCCGTGAGTATGCTCGTAAGTATGGCATTCCCGTGCTGGATCTGGCTGCTGAGATTAGAAATATCGGTAGTTCTACTGCATCCGTACATAAAAAAGAACTCGATAACTACAAAGAACTCTTAGAGAAAACAGGGGCTGATTTTTATCACCATAATGTCATTCTTTATAAAAAAATCATCAACACGGATAATATCAGGAAGGATTTGGCTAAAAACATTGCCCGGAGCATCTACGGATTTGTACCTGCCGCTTTCGCCTAATTTTTTACTTCTTTGCCGGGTATTAGGGGCTGCTTGGAAAACGGAAATATCCTACATTAAGCTTGTTTTTTAAGCAGGTGTGACAGGTGGATTTGAGCACAGGCAGTGTGAAAACTCATAGTTCCAAGTAGCCAAACAATATATCAACCATTCTGACTGGGTTATCTTCAGTGACAAAATCGTCTAGGGCATCAGGGATGCAATGCCATCTGATGCCTGCCATGTCCTTGAATATGATTAGCCATGTTGGTATCCGCAGTGTTAACTTGTATGTTTATAATTTTAATGGGAAAGTAAGTTCGTCGCATGGGTTTGACCTACCCCCCGAAGATTAATACATCGTGATGTCACTAATGTCCGCACTTGGCACTAAACGGGCTAAAGCAGACTGATTTGATGAGATAAGGGTATAGATGAATTCTCCATACCCTTGAACGATTACTTCCCAGTTGATTTGCTTGGTTTCAGTCCTGGGGTATTGCCGGGTGTATCCTTATTATCACGTCTGCGTTGATCGGGTTTTCCTGTTGATTTTGCGATTGGTTTTGGACCAGGTTTAAGCCCCATAATCATACTCCTTAGCCATGTCAGAGGTTATTCCTCAGTGTGGATATAAGGGGAGCGGTAAGAATTATCAAGCTTGGATGGGCGGTGAAAAGTGACTGCTTGATTATTATGTGAGCAATGTCAGATTTTAACACATAGCGGCCAGCCCATTACTGAAGTTAGCCAAAAATGAGTCGCGATGAGCCCTCAATAATGAGGGCCACCTCGGAGATTGTTAGGCTGATTTCGCCAATTGCCGATGCAGGACCTGAAGGCTAGTTCCCGCCCCTGTCCATGCAGCAGCCGAGCCGACCACATACAGGTTTTGCTTGGCGCGTGAGACGGCTACATTGATTATGTTTGGTGGGCTTGCCGCCCACTGACGTGCTCTTTGCTGACTCGCTTTCGGCGCACCCAGCAACAGGATTACCGTGTCCGCCTCTCGGCCCTGGAACGTGTGGATTGTGCCTACACGATCACGGCACCATTCATCCAGCTTTACGCCGAACGTTCGCAGCAGATCAGTTTCACTGTCGAGACGCCGACGCATGTTCTGCTCTACGATCTTGAATGGTGTGATGATAAATACGTCCGGATTTGTAATGCCCGATGCTGCCAGCTCTTTGAGCATTCGCACAACCGCTTCGCCCTCGTCGGGACACCACTTCGTCTCAGCATCGCCATTGATATCCACCCAGTGAGATCTCCCCAAAGCCGAGCCTATAGATCCGGGTTTTTTAGGCCCGACAGCATGGACCATCTGCCCGGCATAGGCGATGGAGTTAGAAACATCAAACATTGGGTTCTGGCAACGCCTGTGAACGAGCAATGGCAGCCCGACTTCTCGATCACCTACGTCCATGACGAAGGTGGATTTGAAGCGCGATGCCTGATCAGCAAGGGTCTGCGTAGATGCTGCGGGGGCAGACCATTCGACTTGGTCAATGTCAAAGAACTTGCAGATTTCGGCGTTCAGCTTTTCAGGAAGTGAAACTACAGGTGGGATTTGCAACGGGTCACCTACCACAATGGAGCGCTTTGCCCGCATGATAGCTCCAACTGCTGCCTGAGGAACGGCTTGGCCCGCTTCATCTACCAGAAGCCAACCAATGCTCTCTGGTGGCAGATCCCCGAACATCGTCCGAACAGAGGCGAATGTCGTGGACACGGTCGGCACAACCACGAAAAGGCTTGACCAAAGGTCGGGGAGAAGTTCACGGTGAGCGGAAGACTGGAAGGCACCAGCTACCATGCCTGACATCAATAACCCAAGATTGTGTTGCAAGCGGCTGGCCGAAGCATCGATGAACGTTTTATGCACAGTCAGGGCAGCGGCGAAAAGATCCTCCCGCAGGCGATGAACCTCATCGGGAAGCCATGGCGCAGTGAGGTGGATAGCCTCGTGCTCGCGCTCGAAGAACCTCTCATCAACGACCCTGTCTCCCATACGGTTTCGTGCCTGTGCCTCGGTTGCCTTCAATTTCGAGACAGCCTGACATTTGCTGGAAATTTCCTGGTCGAGTTGCTGTAACTGGGACTCAGTATTGCTCCACTCAGCCCTTGCAAGCTCTAGGGCACCGTCCGTCCCCTGCGCCCGTATGACTGATTGCTGCAAGGTCGTCGAGAGCTTCTGCAGTGTCGATCTCCACGACTTCCAGGCCGCAGTCGCAAACAAACGGGAGAAGAAACCTGGACGGCAAGCAAGATGGCTGTCGAGCATGATCTTGTCCTGCTCGATCTGCGATTTTGCCTTCTCATGCTCTCGTTGGCAGGATTCAGCAGTCTTGTGTGCCTCTTCGACGGCTTCATTCAGACTCGGTCGACGCTGTTCAGCCCTTTGAAGTTCGGTGATCGCTCCCTTGAGCGCCTGGATATCCCGTCGCATCTCTTCGATGCTGGCGATTTCGGCGTCTACCGTCTCCTTAAGTTTAAGAAAGGCGGTTCGCGCTTTCAGCCAGGCCGCAGCAGCATCCGCTTCGTTGGTGCTGGGCCGCTCATTGACAACCACGCTGGGCATCACACGATCGATGGTTTCGCCAGTTCGCTCGTCCTTGATCTCACGCATGACATTTATGCCGCGAGCTGCTTTCAGGTAGGTAAGGAAACCACCGTCTTCATTCCACCAGAAACCTTGCTGAAACGCGCCTCGGTTGCTGCTCTTGCCGAGAGCAGCGGCGATCAGCCCCCAGGTTTCGACAGTGTCGGAGGGGATGTCCCCCTCGGCCTCGGCTTCGAAATAGCCGGCGCGTTTGGGATTCGCAATCAGGTCGCTGATGGACCGGAAGTAGGCGATCTGTTCATGGCGACCATTGGCTTCCTTGAGAGGAAGCTCTTTACTGACGTTTTCGACCGCTTTGTTATTGGAGGAGGCTACGACGATCTCATGGCCCCTCAAGGATGCATGTAACTTGTAGAAGTGCAGGAATGCATTGGAACCGAATGCCAGCTTCTCGCCTGTTGTGGAAAAGGCATCCTGCGGTTTGTTGAAGCCGGACATCGCCGTGGCCCGATCGAGAATGCATCCAACGACGATATCCCGGAGAAGAGTGGTCTTACCGGTTCCCGGAGGCCCATTGACGCCGATGATACCTGGAGCATCATTCAGCTCAGCACGCGCCGCATTCACGGCAGCCTGTTGAAGCAACACCAGTGGATGGCCGCCTTTCGAAGGCCAACGAGCCTGCGGCATGAGCGACGGTGCGACGAACGGCTCAACTGCGGAAATGGGCGATAGCACGTCGATTTTCTGGTCAGGTCTGCCAATTCCCATGTAGCGGCGCAAACCGGTTCCGGCTTTGCCCGTCTCGAGCAATTTGGTTGCTTCACCGAGATCTTCAAGATAGAAGGAATTCAGTAACGAAGGTTCAGGCGGCGCCTTAGCCTTGAAATGATGAAACACCTTAATCGCGAATGTGGGTGGCTCAACCAAATGCTCGGGTACACTGAACTGCGATACAAGCCATTTATAAGCGTTATGAACAACATTCAGATCGATCGGTATGGGTTCTCCATCTTTGTTGTGGTGGCGAATCATTCGATCCAGATGCTCGATAATGCGCGGCTCAACATTCGGCCAATTCCCTAAACTCCCAAGCTTCAGATCGAGAGCCGGCTTGAGTGCCCAGGCAAAACTGGACACGGCAACGCCTTTTTCCTCAAGCACATAGCCTTCTTTGTCGATCAGGATCGAGCCGATGGCCGCTTTCTTACCGTCCGGGCGTGAACGCTCCTCATCCTCGCCAAAAACCTTGACCAGCTCGTCCGTCGCCTTGTCGAGAGCGATGGAGCCGAGGACGACCTCGAAATAAAGCTTATAACTGGGCTTGCTGCGGGCATTTGGTCCCCATGGAACACCTCGCTCCAATAGAGCAACCCTAGAGCGGTCGCCGGTTGCCATATCCTCTGGGCGTTTATAACCTTGAGGCGACAGTGCTTCGAGGGCTGTCCATGCTGCCAGTATTGCTCGCGCATCATTCGCCTTACCTGATGGAGAAAAAGACGGGATCGGACCAAGGTCGATTTGGTCTTTGTCGAATTGCTCTCGTATGGCAGAGTCTGGGATGGCCTTCAGTTGCAGTTGCTCTTCCGCAGCAGGCGAATTGTGGGGCACAACTCGAGAAGATTGAATGGACACCGAATCGGGATGGCGTGTTGATGGGCTGGAAGCCGACATGGCGACCACGCTGTGGCCGCTAAGTGCAAATAGAGATTGCTCGATTTTAGCCGTCAGCGTCCGCGCCCTGGCAGTGTTGCGAAAGGTCAGCTCGCTCAACAACTGTTCAAGTTCGCTAACATTGTTGCTGGACTGCTCGAAGATTGCTTCCAGATCGAAGATTGATTTTTGCGCATACTGCCGTGTCTTCATTTATTTCTGCGGCTCCATATCCCTTCAATTAAGAGATATTATGCTAATTAGCTTTATTTCTAAAACTATTAGCTTTCGCTTGAAATATAAATTCTCATCTGGCCCACTACTAAAGTGGGAACTGTCATTAATTATCCGTCATCCCGCTAAACGCTCTCCCCTCATACCTCCCTCAATCATACTTCCGCGATCAGCAGCCATAACAAAATCAGCCCACCATTGCATCATCGGTCGCCGTTGCTCAAGGTAATCACTGCGGTTATAAGCGCGACGTACCTCATTTTTGTCTACATGAGCCAGTGCTGCTTCAATGACATCAGGCAGAAATCCTTCCTCATTGAGTGCCGTACTAGCGATAGAACGTAAACCGTGTGATACGAGTATGCCTCCTAAGCCAGCACGCTTGAGTGCAGCATTCACTGTCTGGCTGTTCATCGGCTGGGTAGGCTTAATGCGACTGGGAAAGATAAATTCTCGATTACCACTTAACGGCTTCATCATCTCCAGTATCGCAATTGCTTCATCTGACAATGGAACAGTATGGTCGCGGTTCATTTTCATGCGTGCTGCAGGAATCTTCCACTCTCGCGCTTCTATGTCTACCTCTTCCCAGCGAGCTTCAGCCGCTTCGGCAGGGCGGGTAATAGTAAGAAGTTGCCACATGAACAGGCAGCGTGTGGAAAGGCTAATGCTGGCTGTTCGCATTGTCTGCATCAGTTGAGGTAGCTGGTCCGGTCGAATGCTGGGCATGTTCTTTTTCTGAGGCTTCTCGAAGGCTTTACCGATATTAACGCTGGGAACAGCATCAATCAGCCCTGTGTTTTGGGCATAGATCATGACCTCATTAATGCGTTGGCACAGTCGACGAACGGTTTCCAGTGCTCCTCTGGCCTGAACAGGTTGAACGGCCTGAACCAGTGTGTGAGCTTTAATATCTGTAACGCTAACGTCCCCAATTGCAGGAAAGACATCTCTCTCAAGAGAGCGCCAGATATCTTCTGCATAGTCCGCTGTCACGCTTGCTTTCTTCACATTCCACCAACGTTCAGCTACGAGCTGGAAAGTATTGGTTTTGGCTTCAATTGAACTGCGCAGTTGTTCCTGCTGATGTTCCTGGGGATCAATTTGTTTCGCCAGAAGAGAGCGGGACTCTGCCCGATAGTTTCGGGCATCGGCAAGGGTAACTGACGGGTAGGGACCTATGCTCTTCTTCGCACGTTTCTTAGTGACAGGGCGAATGTAGCGAAACTGCCAGATTTTACTTCCGCTGGATTTGATGAGTAGCTCAAGGCCATCACCATCATAGAGAACGTAGTCCGCTTCTTTGGGGTTGGCGGATTCGATTTCTTTAACGGATAGAGGTTTGGTTTGTCTTGCCATTGCCGGGTTTCCATAGTTTTAGGCACCTCAAAAACAATAAAGCTTTATGAGGTGCCTAACAAGGTGCCTAAAAGGTTCGGATTTAATTAGTTCTCTTCGGACTTCGCGGGACAATTTGAGGGCACAAAAAAGCCCGCAGGGCTTGCGCCGTGCGGGCTCTTAGGACTTCATCGGATGACTCTGGTAATCACCGATGGAGAATTTTGGTGGAGCTGGCGGGAGTTGAACCCGCGTCCGAAATTCCTACATCCTCGGCACTACATGCTTAGTCAGTCTTTACATTCGCACGCCAGCTGCGGACAGACACGCCACTAACGAACTAGCCTGATTAGTTTTAGCACTTCAGCCCCAGGCAGGACATCCGCGCGATCTCTTTTGGGTTTGACCTCTCTTTATCCCCGTCTTAAGAGCGGAAGCTAGGGAGAGAGGGCTCTTAGCAGGTTATTAAGCTGCTAAAGCGTAGTTTTCGTCGTTTGCGACTATTTTTTTGCGGCTTTTTACGAGGCCAACCGCCCCTCGGCATGCACCTTGGGTTTCGCAAATCCCGTCGAATCCAGAATCAGCCCCAATGTGTTATGGCAAGTATACCAGACTTGTGACACGCGTGACCAGCCCCTGCAACCCCTTATCCTCAACGATTTAGCGCTCCCGTAGCGCTTCTTTTGCGCGATTAAACGGTTTGATTAAATAGTCGACGATGGTTTTTTCACCGGTTTTGATATCCACGCTGGCAATCATGCCCGGAACGATGGAGAAATGACGCCCCAGTTTGTTCTGCAAATAGTCCTGATGGGTACGGATAAACACGCGGTAGTAGAAGACTTCTGGCTTTACTTTGTCCTGAATGGTGTCCGGTGAGATGGTTTCGACCACGCCTTCCAGCCCACCGTAGATGGCGTAGTCGTAGGCGGTGATTTTCACCAGCGCTCGCTGTCCGGGGTGAATAAAGGCGATATCGCGCGGTGACAGGCGCGTTTCTATCAGCAGGTGATCGTCGACCGGTACAATCTCCATCATCTCGCCGTTGGGCGGGATCACGCCGCCAATGGTGGTGACCTGGATGTTTTTCACGATGCCGCGCATCGGGGCGCGGACGGTCAGACGGGTGACGGAATCTTCACGCCCTTTCAAAATGGCCGCCAGCATATCTACTTCGGCGTTGGCTTTTGACAGTGCTTCCCGCGCCTGCACGTAATACTGCGAGCGCAGGTCGGTGATTTTTAGTCCGAGGTCGCTTTTTTGTCGCTGCAGGCGCAGCACTTCCACATGGCTGGCGGCGCCGCTTTTCTCCAGCCGCTGGGTGATTGCCAGCTCTTTATTTACCGAGACCAGCGCATCCTGGAGTTCGACCATCGCGTCGGCAAGCTGCGCCCGACGGCTTTTATACAGCCGGGTTTCGGAGGCGATAAGGTCGGGCCAGGCGTTCAGTGCATCGGGAAAGGTCAGCGGCAGATCGTTGACTTCGGCATTGAGTCGCGCGCTGGAGGCCAGCGAGGCGCGGTATCGGGCGGCGCTTTCGCCGACGTTAGATTCCGAGCGGGTCGGGTCGAGACGGGCCACTACCTGATTGGCCTGTACTTTGTCTCCTTCGCGCACCGTCAGTTCGGCGAGGATCCCGCCGTCAAGCGACTGCAACACCTGTTCGCGCGAGCTGGGGATCACTTTGCCGCTGCCGGTGGAGACTTCATCCAGCGTCCCGAAGTATGCCCAGATGCCCAGGATGGCAAACAGCAGCGTGCTGAGCAGGATAATACGGCTGGCACCGGAAAAGCGCTGTTCGTGGCGGATGTCGAGGTCGTCCATGGCGGCATCATGCGGATTGGTTTTCATTTTTCCACTCCCGACCGTGAGTCTGTGCAGGCGCGCGACTCGCGTTCAGCGCCTGTGCTTTCGGGGCATCCATCACCAGTTGACCTTCTTTTAACACCACCACGCGCTCGACCAGTTCCAGAACCGGTACGCGGTGGGTGGCGACGATCAGCGTGCGGTTGCCGAGCCATTGGTTTAGCCGTTGAATAAACTCCCGCTCGGTATGTTCATCCAGCGAGGCGCTGGGTTCGTCGAGCAGCACAATATTGGGCGAGCGCAGCAGCATTCTTGCCAGCAGAATGGATTGCCGCTGCCCGCCGGAGAGGCCGTTACCGCCTTCCATAATCGGGTGTCCCAGCCCTTTGGCGAGGTGTTTAACAAAGGTGGCTGCGCCGCTGACTTCCAGCGCGTCGAATATCTGAGCATCGCTGACATGCGGGGCGCCGAGGGTCAGGTTCTCACGCAGCGTGCCAAAAAACAGGCGTGCATTTTGGCTGAGAAAGCCGATGTTGCGGCGTAAATCGGCCATGTCGATCTGCGCCAGGCTCAGGTTATCGAGCCGGACGTCGCCCTGAATCAGCTCCACACCGCCCGCCATGGCCTGTAGTAGGGTGGATTTCCCCGCGCCGTTACGCCCGAGGATGGCGATGCGTTCCCCTGGCATCACCTCGAGGCGGGCGATGCGCAGCGGCACCTGTTGATCGTCGCTGTGGTAGCGAAAGTGGGCGTTCTCAAACAGATAGTGCCCGCGAAAGATTTCCTGATGTACCCGGTTCTCATTGTGCTGGGTTTCGGTGGGGAGCTGCATAATGCTATCCAGCCCCGTCTTCGCTGCCTTGACCTGCTGCCAGCGCGCCAAAACGCCGCATAGATTTGCCATCGGGGCAATCATTCTTGAGCCGAGCATTGAGGCCGCCACGACCGCGCCGGTGGTCATGGTGCCTTCGATGACCATCGGCGCACCGAACATAATAATCGCAGCGTAGACCAGACTTTGTACCGACATGCCCCAGCCAATCAGCCCTTGAGTCAGCTTGCGCGTGCGCAGTCCGGACTCGCCGGTAATGCGGATGTAGCTGTTCCACTGCTGCAAAAAGCGGTTCTCCGCCTGCATCAGCTTGATGTCTTCCAGCCCCTGGACGCTTTCGACCAGCACCGCGTTACGCAGCGTGGACTCGTGTGCAGCCTGGTTGGCGAGCACAGCCAGCTTCTTCTGTAACAGAAGGCCAGGCAGGATCATCAGGATCGCAGCGACGGGCGCTATCCACGCCAGCTGCGGGGCGATGCAGGCCATCACGACGATAAACAAAAAGAAAAAGGGCAGATCGACAAGGGTCGACAGGGTTGAGGAGGTGATCATCTCCCGTACCTGCTCCAGTTCGCGGAGCTGGGAAATAAAGCTGCCGGTGGAGCGGGGGATGGCGCTGTTACGCAGGCGCAGTGCGTGGCTGAACACGCGATCGGAAATGCGCATGTCGGCGCGCTTGCCGAGCACATCCATGATATGGGTACGGGCTTCGCGCAGTAAAAAGCCGAACAGCACCGCCACCAGCACGCCGGTCGAGAGCACATACAGCGTGGGATACGATTGGGCCGGGATCACCCGGTCGTAAACCTGCATCGAGAAGATAATCCCGGCGAGCGACAGAACGTTAATCAGGAACGCGGCTACCATCACCGGCAGGTAAGGCCGGATGTCCTGTAGCACCAGGTCGCGCATCCAGTCCGGCTTAAAGCGCGAAACATAGCGGTCGACCCGACTGTCTTTGAGCGCCGACAGCGGGCGCAGCGCGGTAATGGTGTGGATCTCCGGCAGCAGCTCGGCAATCGCCAGCCGGTTGCGCTGACCTTCTTCGGCGATGATAAACACATCCAGCGCATCTTCACCGTTGAAGTGCTCTATTACCATAATTTGGCCGTCGCGTAGCTCCGCCACAACCGGTAAACGCCACTGGCTGAACAGATGTTTTGTGGTATCCAGCGCATGAAACGACAGCCCCGCCTGGCGCGCGAGCTGCGTCAGGGCGAGGGGTTTATTTTTTCCGGCAAACCACGGAGCGTTGGCCTGAATCGCGCCGGGCGAGCAGGTGACGCGATAGTGGCTGGCAATGTGGCTAATGGCCTGCGCCCACAGGTTCAGGGCGGACTCGCTAATCGTCTCTTCTGCACCCGGCTCGACGTGGCTCATAGCTGGATCTCCACTGACTGGATGCTGCGATTGTTGAGGGCGAACGCCTGGCGCAGCGTGCCGGTATTGTAGAGGCAGTTCAGCTGGAGTTGACGAAGCTGGCTTTGGGTTTGCAGTTCGGCAAAGCGGGCCTGATACACCTCCTGCTCGGCGTTAAGCACGTCGAGCAGCGGACGAGAGCCGAGATCCAGATATTGCTGTTGATACAGTTCGCGCGTGCGTTCGCTCAGTCGTTGCTGGCGGCGCAGGATCTGCAGGGCGGTGGCAAGACTCATCGCCTGGCTGCGGGATTCGAGCAGTTTCTGGCGCACGTCAAGGCGGGTACGCTGGATGGAATACTGTGCCGAGTCTACCGCATGACCAGCGGCGTTGCGTCGGGCGGTGAGTCCGCCTCCTTGATACAGCGGCATCTCGACTTTTACCCACGTGGAGTACTGCGTTTTGTCGAGCACCTCATGGCTGGGATATTTGTCATTGAGATAGTGCTGCACGGAAGGTTCAAGAGAGATAGTGGGCGTCATCTGCGCGTTGGCGTAATCCAGATTGGCCTGTGCGACATTAGCCTGCGCCCAGGCTGCCAGCACGGCAGGTACCAGCCTGTCATCAGGCTTGGTGATGTCGCAGCTGCTGTCCAGTTTCACCGGGAACGCGTTGCTGACGCCGTTGAGCGAATTCCAGCCAAGAAAGCTCATCAGTGTCGCCTTGCTGCTGTCGAGGTTCGCCTGATACTGCGCCAGCTGCGAACGAGCGGATTCGATACGCGCATCGGTTTGTACAACGTCAGAGAGCGACGTGGCTCCTTCATCGTTACGTTGTCGGGTCAGCCTGCCAATGCCGTTCAGGGCGGAGAGTTGCGCTTCGGCGGCGTCGACCATTTGCTGCCAGGACTGTACCTGCACAATGGCGTTGGCCGTTTCGTGGGCGACGGTGTCAATGCTGAGTAAGACGTTAGCCTGCTGCTGGGCGGCCCCCGCAGTCTCGGCGCGTACCTGACTGGCGACTTTGCCAAAGTCATACAGCATTTGCGAGACCGAGATCACCAGCGACGGGCTGAAGCCATGATCGTTATAGGTATTGCTGTAGCCGTTGTTCACCCCGGCCGTGACCTGCGGATAATATTTCGATTTCGCCACGTCGATCTGCTCATTTTGCGAGAGCAGTTTGCCGATCGATTCACGGATCGCAGGATGCCAGCTTACGGCGCGGCTTACCGCATCGTTAAGCGTCAGGTTGCCGGGCGCGGCGGCGCTCAGCGGGAGTTCGGCCACCGACCCATCCAGAGAGGGGAGCATCTGGCTGGTGGCCAGCCCTTCCGGCGTAATGATTTGCGGTTCATCTTCGGCATTCACCTGTAAGGAACAGAGCGTGAATGCCAGCAGCAACGTAACAGAGGCGACATTTCTCATCGTATATCCCTTTCAAAATACGGCAGTGACGACTGTTATTGCCCCGGATGTCGTGGCATCCGGGGCTGTTGTTATGGCGTTTTGGTGCTCACGTCAGGTCACAATATGATTTTGTTGGATCAGCTCATCGAGCGTGGTGTGGACGTTCTCCAGTGTCACAAGGCTGGTTGATTGATAGGTGGCGCCCGTACCGTCGCGGTCGATGGACACCACGGTGTTGTTACCGCTGGTGGATACGGTGAGATAATTGCCGAGCGTGGCGTTCTGCCCGTTCCAGCCCACCAGCAGGTCGCCGATATCGATTTTGTCACCCTGCGCCAGCGAGAAGTTGCTCCAGGTGTCCGCGGTTCCGTTGCCGCCGGTTGCGTTATTGGCGCTGAGCAGGTGGTAAATCAGCGTATCGCCGTACGCGCTGCCGATAACCCGATCGGCCTCCGCGGTGCTGATCACCTGTGGATTCATATCGATGGTCAACGTGGCGCTATCGGTATGTCCTTTTTGGTCGTTAAGGGTGTAGTTGAATGTCTCTTTGGTCTTGATGGATTCCAGTGAGACATCGCTGTTGAGGGTATAGGTGTAATGCCCATCAATGCCCATTGTCAGTTTGCCGTACAGTCCATTGATCGTGGCGCTGGCGGTGCTGCTGCCCAGCGGATCCAGCGTGGCGGTACTGCCGCCCGCGCCGTTTACCGTCAGCAGGGTATGGACGCTGGCAATATGGTCACCGTCATAGATGTTGCCGGTTACGCTATTGACGCCCGCGGTTTCGAAGTTATCGAGATCGACTATTGTTCCTTTCACGCTGGGGGTAATGGTGATGGTGCCTAGCCCCAGCGCACCCGCGTTGCCGGTATAGTCGAGGCGATAGTTCCCGGCGTGCAGCACCAGTCCGTTCAGGGCAATATCAAGATTGCCGCCGATCAGGAGCCCGCCGTTGAAAGTATCCCCGGCAACTTTAACGCCATTGCTGTCGTACAGCGCCCAGGTTACGTTTAGTCCACCCAGCGTCAGCCCTGATGCCACGTTAAAATGCAGCACCACGTTTTGCACCGCTGTACCCGCTGCGACTTCAACTGTTCCGGTACCACTTTTCGAGCTGGGTCCCAGCACAGTGGTCCAACTGGCCGATCCCACGCTGGTATCACTAAAGGGCTGAGACGTATCCTGCAACGTCGTGACCGCCATCTGGCTGCTGGTGTCGTTCACCGCGTCCAGCACTTGCGGAGTCGCCTTGATGTTCAGCGACGCGCTGCCGATATCGCCGTTTGGCGCCTTGACCGTGTACACAAAGCTGTCCGGCGTATTGATGCTGTCCGCGCCCAGTCCGCTTTTCAGCGTGTAGCTGTAGTTCCCCTTCGCATCGATAGTGAGTGTGCCGTACTGTCCCTCAATACGGGTTGTGCCTGTTAAATTGACTGCGACGCCGTTCACGTCGGTGATAACCGTATCGGCGGGTGCGGAATCATTGGCCAGAATATTGCCGTTGGTTGAGGCACTCAGACTGTCCACCGCATAGGTGTGATCGGCCTGAATATTCAGGGTGTAGCTGGTCAACAGCGCCAGACCGCCGCCGGCGTTCAGCAGGAACAGGTAGTCACCGCCCGGCAGCGTGATGGTGAAATCTTTTGATTTTCCACCCAATACTGCCGTGACCCAGTTGGGTTGTACCCGATACTGCTCGTATTGCTGAATAGCGTCATTAAAACGGTAGACGTACAGATCAAAGCCGCCGAGCGTTACGCCGAGAACGTCGGCCTGAATCGTCAGCGTGCGGGTGGCGCCATCTTCAACGTTGAATTTGATGGGGTTGGTTAACCCGTCGACCAGACTGACGTCCAGCACATTCCCCAGGCCTACGCTGGCGAGCGTAAAGCCGGTTTGTTTTGATGGTCCGTGGTCGACCACGCTGACCTCGGTGCCGTAGGTCAGTGAGGCGACATCGTCTGCCGCTGTTACCGTACTGGTCGTCGGACCCTGGCCCAGCGCCACCACCAGTTTTGCCGAAGAGTGGTCGTTACCGTGCGTCAGCGTATAGGTGAAGCTTTCGGAGCGACCGTATACCGAGGCGGATTTATCGGTGAGGGTGTAGGTATAACTCCCGTCCTGATTAATATGCAGGGTGCCGTATTTACCCTGCACATCAGCCCCGCCCAGCGGAATGTTCACCACATTGCCGTTGCCATCGGTAATCGACGTCACCCGCGTGCCGGATGGGGCGTTATCCTGCCCGTTGGTGGGGTCGGTATCGGTGATGATATTGCCGGATTCGCTGGTGCCACCAGTGATCGATCCGGCGCTGGTTTTGACCACCGCCACGTCCAGACTGGTGAAGGCTCCGGTCGCCAGCAGGCTGGTGTTGTAGCTGACGACACGGTAGTCCCCACCAGTAAGCCCGCCATAGTTGAGCGTCACGCCGGAGGCGCTGAGCGTCAGCAAGTCGGCAAAATCGGCTTGACCGGTATCGACCACCGTCACCCAGGCGTTGAGCGTGGAGTCAAAGCGCTGGATAACAATCTCCATGGTACTCAGCAGCGACAGCACAATGCCGGTTGCTGCCGCGTTGATGGTGATGGTGCCGCTGCCGCCGGTCTGAATGTTGAAGTTGACGAGTGCAGTGTTGTCTCCCAGTACCTTCAGCACATTATCCACTGCACCGACCAGCAGGAAGCCATAATCGCTTTTGTGCTCGTTGGTGACCGTGAAGTCGGTTTGTAGCGCCAGACGAGTGACGTTGTCTTCAGCCAGCAGCGGTAAGACTGGCGCGAGGATGCTGGTCGGCGTTGAGGTGTTGCCTGCCGCGTCGGTCGCAGTAGCGGACAACGACTGGCCCTCAATCTGGCGTACCGGCAGGGTGACGCTGTAGACCCCGCTGCTGTTGGCGACCGCCGTGATGCTGCCGCCGCCGGGCAGGGAGATAGTGACCGTACTGCCTGCTTCGGCGATGCCGCTGACCGTACCGCCATCGGCGCTGATCAGCACTGATGGCGGCGGCGGTGGCGTGGTATCGACAATGACGTTAAACGCGCCAGACAATACGCCGGAACCGTTGGCGTTAGCCGCACTGGCGGTAAACGCGTGGTTGCCTTCACTGAGCGCGCCGGAAGGGGTAAAGCTCCACAGTCCGTTGCCGTCCGCGGTTGTGGTGCCCATCAATGTTCCGTTGTTGTACAGGCTGACGACGGCGTTAGCCTGTGCCGTGCCGCTGAGCATCGGACGGGTGTCATTGGTGGTTTTTCCGGCGGCGACATTGCCAGTGACCGTACCAATGTCATCAAAAACGCTGGCGATAATCGGTGCGGGTGGTACCCCGGTAAACGGGGCCAGCGCGTTGCCAGGCGTGCCGGTATTCCCGGCGGCATCCTGCGCGCTAACCTGCAGCGTTTGTCCGCTGATCTGCGGCGGGTTGAGGGTAAAGGTGAAGTTGCCGGCGGCGTTGGCCGTGGCGGTGCCGAGCACGGTGCCGCTGCTTGTCGTGACGATCACCGTGCTGTTGGCTTCCGCAACGCCGGTCAGCACAGTACCGTTGGCGTTAACCGCCAGAGCGGTGGGAATACCCGGAGCGACGGTATCGACCACAATCGACGCGGCAGCCGACATGCCGCTGGTATTGCCCGCGCTGTCCGTTGCGGTAATAGTAAATGAATGGGGGCCCTGACCCAGTGCGGTAGACGGGGTGTAGTTCCAGTTGCCGCTGCCATCCGCCGTTACGCTGGTGACAAAGTTGCCGTTGTCATAAATATCAACCCGGGCATTGGCTTCCGTGGTGCCGTTTAACGTGGGGCGCGCGTCATTGGTGGGCTGGTTGTTGCCAATCGACCCGGTATTGGGACCGACATCATCAACAATGCTGCTAATTGACGGCAGCGTGGGGGCGGTGGTGTCCACGTTAATCGTAAAGCCCGCCGTTGCACCGCTGGTGTTGCCCGCGGGGTCGGTGGCGGTGACGGTAAAGGTGTGCGAACCATTCCCCAACGGTGCCGTTGGGGTAAACGACCAGCTGTTGTTACTTTGCGCGACGGCGGTGCCGAGCAGCGTGCTGCCGTCGTAAATACTGACGGTGCTGCCCGCTTCGGCGGTACCGTTAAGCGTAGGGCGGGCGTCATTGGTCAGTTGCCCGTTGCTCAGTGCGGCATTAAACACGCCGCCAGTGATGTCATCCACCACCGAGGTCAGGATCGGCGTTGATGGCGCAACGGTATCAACGTTGAGAATAAATCCGCTTGACGCCGGGCCGACGTTTCCGGCCGCATCCGTGGCGATGGCGGTAAAGACATGCTGGCCGTTACCCAGCGTAGTGGACAGAAACTCCCAGGTGCCGTCTATTGTTGCGGTAACTGTCGTCAGCAGCGTGCCGTTGTCGTAAATGGCAATCCGGGCGTTGGCCTCCGCAGAACCGCTCAGCACGGGGCGGGTATCGTTGGTCCAGGCACCGCTCGACAGCGTGCCGGTGCCCGGTTGTACGTCATCAAAGACCTGGATAATGGTGGGTGCCAGCGGGGCGACGGTATCCACAATCAGGGCAAACCCGGCAGACGACACGCTGACGTTGCCGGCCGCGTCGGTGGATGTCACCGTCAACACGTGATTGCCGTTACCCAGCGCACTCCCCGGTGTAAAATTCCATACGCCGTTTCCGTCTGCAGAAACCGTGTCGATAAGCGTGCCGTTGTCATAGATTTTGACCGTCGAATTGGCCTCCGCCGTACCGTTAAGGGTAGGGCGCGCATCGTTTGTCGCCTGACCGTTGTTTAGATTTCCTGTTAGTGGGCCGACATCATCGCTGACCTGGGTAATAACCGGCGTGTTCGGTGATACCGTATCAACCGTGAACGTAAAGCCGCTGGAGGCCGGGCTGGTATTGCCCGCGCTGTCGGTGGCGGTGGCGGTCAGCGTATGCGGACCGTTACTCAGAGCGTCCGTTGGCGTAAAGCTCCAGGTGCCGCCTGCACCGACGGTGGTGGTGCCAATGGGTAAACCGTCGCTCAGGATAGTAATCGTTGCGCCGATTTCACCCGTTCCACTCAGCGCTGGACGGGTTTCGTTGGTCGTCTGACCGTTACCTATTGGCCCGGTGGTGGGGGCCGTGTTGTCCTGTACGTTACCGATGACCGGCGCCAGCGGGGCAACGGAATCCAGTTCAAGGGTAAAGGCGGAGGAGGCCCCACCCGTATTACCGGCCTGGTCTGTGGCTGTTGCGGTGAAGACATGCTGCCCCTGACCCAGCGCGTTTTCCGGTGTGAAGGTCCAGTTGCCGGATTCGTCTACCCGCGCGGTACCTATTTCGACACCCTTATCTTTTATCGTGATAGTCGCCCCGGCTTCCCCTTTGCCGTTCAGCGTTGGCTGCGCGTCGTTAGTCAGTTGCCCGTTCGTCAGTGAGGTATTTCCCGGTTGGTCGTCAATCACCGAGGTGATGATTGGCGCGGCTGGCGCCAGTGTATCGACAACCAGCAAGAACGGCGGCGTTGCCGGACTGATGTTGCCCGCACCATCGGTGACGGTAGCGGTTAACGCGTGATTGCCTTCACCGAGCGCTGGGGCAGGTGTAAAGCTCCAGTTACCGTCTGCGTCGCTGGTGGTGGTGCCGATTACCGTCCCTTTATCAAGAATAGTGACGACCGAATTCGCCTCGGTCACGCCTTCCAGTGTTGGGGTGTTGTCGTTGGTCGACTGCCCGGAGGTGAGCGTCTGGTCCGTGCCGACGTTGTCCTTCACCGTCACAATGGACGGCGCGTCCGGGACTAAGGTATCGACAATAATGCGGAAACTGTCGGAGGCAGAGCCCTGGTTGCCTGCGGCGTCCGTCGCGCGCACGGTGAAGTCATGCGGGCCTTCGCCCAGGGCATTGGTTGGGGTATAGCTCCAGAATCCGCTGCTGTTGACGGTGGTAGTGGCATAGACACCGTTGCCATCGTAGAGAGTGATGGTTGCGCCCGCTTCGCCGGTACCGTTAAAGGTTGGTCGGGAATCGTTGGTAAGTTGTCCTTTGTCTAACGTGCCCGTACCGGGCGTGACATCGTCAATAATGCTGGTAATGATCGGCGCCTGCGGGGCGACGGTATCAATAGTGATGGTGTAATTAGGTGATTGACCGCTCTCTGCACTACCTACCGTTTGCGACACGGTGAAGTTATACGCGGTACCGTTTGTCAGTGGCGTGGACAGTTGATAGCTCCATGCGCCGGAGGTGGCGTCGGCGGTCACTGTGTCGAGTAGGGTCCCATTTTGGTAAATGTTTACCGTAGCCCCCGGAGTGGCGGTTCCTTGCAGCAGCGGTAAGGTGTCATTGGTGGTTTTACCGTTGCCAATCACGCCCATGACCGGGGCCACATCGTCCACAATTTCCAGCGTCGGCGGGTGGGGGATGCTGGACGTCGCGGCGTTAAACGGCGTGGGATCGCTCTGATTACCTGCCGGGTCCTGGGCGATAGCGTCCAGTGCCTGACCGGTTGTTTGCGCCGGTGAGAGGGTAACGGAATAATTTCCCTCGTCGTCGGCAATACCCTGACCGAGAATCGTGTTGTCGCGGCGAATGATAACGGTGCTGCCCGGTTCGGCCGTGCCGCTAACCAGCGTCCCGTTTGGATCTACGCCACTGACGGTTGGCATTGCAGGTGGCAAGGTATCGACGATTAACGTCACGGGGTTTCCTGCTGCCAGCACGTTACCGGCAGCGTCCTGGGCACCGAAAGTCAGCGTGTGAGTGACGTTGGGTGTCAGGGGAACATCTATACTCCAACTGCCGTTCGCCGCGACGGTGGCCGTGGCAATCGCTACGGGATTGCTGCCATCGAAAATTAACACTGTACTGCCCGGTGTACCGGTCCCACTGATCGTCGGGGTGGTATCGTCCGTGACGCTGTTGTTGGTTAGCGAACCGATAATAACCCCAGCGTCATCTTCAATATCCGTGACCTGGGGCAACTTCAATGCTGTGCTGTTCACCGTAAACGAGACGCTGTTTGAGGCGTCGCTGGCATTTCCTGCCGCATCGGTGGCGATGGCGGTCAGCGTGTAGCTGCCGTTGGTCAGCGCCGGGTTGGGCGTGATACTCCAGACGCCGCCTGCAACGGTAGCCGTGCCAATTACCGTACTGCCATTGTACAGGGTGATGATGTCACCGTTGGAGCCGGTTCCGCGGATGGTCGGCGTGGTGTCATCCGTCACCGCGCCGGCGGCGAGATCGCCTCTGACGTCGCCGACGTCATCATTAACCGCGGTGATAACCGGCGGCGCGGACGGCGTCGTATCGATGCCCAGGGTGACGGCATCCGAACGCGGGCTGACGTTGCCCGCCGGATCGGTGGCGGTGAGGGTGACTTGATAGCTGTCCGGATTAATCGGGTCGGTTGGCGTAAAGCTCCAGGTGCCATCCGCCCCGACCGTCGCCGTGCCTAGCGGTTCGGTTCTGCCGTCAAGATAGATGGCGATAACATCTCCGGCACTCCCGGTACCGCTGAAGGTTGGCGTGGTATCGTTGGTGATGCCGTTGGTGATAATTCCCGTTATCGGATTGGCATCATCGGTTATGGTTGGCGACTCAGGCTTCGCGGGCGGCAGGTTATCTACCGTCAGCGTAAAGCCGGCGGACGGGATCCCCGTGTTGCCAGCCACGTCTGTCGCTGTGGCGGTGAATTTGTGTGGACCGTCTGTAAGCAACGTTGGAGTAAAGGTCCAGGTGCCGTTTGGCTGCACGGTGGCCGTACCCAGACGGACGTCATTATCAAAAACGGTAATTGTCGCACCCGGCTCGCCGGTGCCTGACAGCTTGGGGTTGTCGCTTTTGGTGCTTCCGCCGTTAGCAAGCAGTTTTGTCTCACTGCCAATAAGTCCTTCCGCCGAGGTGATAACAGGGGCGGCTGGCGGCGTGGTATCAATCGTCAGCGTGAAATTACCGGCACTGCTGGCGTTACCCGCTTTATCTGTCGCAATAGCTGACAGCGCGTGTGGACCCTCACTCAGCGGTTGAGTGACCTGAAAACTCCAGCTTCCTTCCGGCGTCACTGTAGCAGTGCCTATGGGGGTAGCCCCATCGTAAATTGTGATCGTGGAATCTGCGACTCCGGTGCCTTTCAGCAGCGGCAGGGTATCGTCTGAACGTCCGCCATTGGCCAGGTCGCTTTGCAAACTGCCTACGTCGTCCGTGGCGCTCGAAATAATGGGGGCATCGGGCGCTTTGGTGTCGACCGTTATGATGACAGGGGGAGCGGTGACGACGTTACCGGCGGCATCCGTTGCGGTCAGCGTAAAACGGTGGGTGCCTTCGCTAAGGGCCTCATTGGCTGGCACGCTATGGCTCCAGGTGCCTGTTCTGTCGATAAGAATAACCATCATCTGCAGGCCATTATCATACAGCGTCACCAGCGAGCCGGGTTCGCCGGTTCCCGAGAACGTGGGGGTTTTGTCATTGGTGACCCCGTTGTTCGCGACGTTACCGGTGATGCTGCCGACGTCATCGTTGATAAGCGTAATGGCCGGTACGGTGGGGGCGATACTGTCGACAATGATTTTCCAGCTGGCGGCACTGCTGGTGTTACTGGCGGCATCGGTAGCCGTCACCGTAAAAACGTGCGCACCCTGCGCCAGCGCGGTGGTGGGCGTATAGTTCCAGTTGCCGTTGAGATCGGCGGTGACGGTCGCGATCAGGTTACCGTTATCGTAAATCTTAACCTGAGAGTTGGCCTCGGCAGTGCCTTCAATTTTGGGTTTATCGTCGTTGGTCAATCCATTGTCATCAATGCGGCCAGTGTAATCCGCAACATCGTCTGTGACGGCGATAATAATCGGCTGTTCGGGTGCAGAAAGATCTGGTGCTATTGCTGAAGTTGGCAGACTTTCGTTGCCTTTGCCGTCCGTGGCGGTGACGGTAACCGTCTCACTGTTGATTTGCGCCGGTGCGATTGACACGGTGAAGTTGCCGCCGCTGTCCGCCTGGCCCTTGCCAATAATATGACCATCGCTGTCTTTGACGGTGACGGTACTTCCGGCCTCGGCGTGGCCGCTCACCGACCCTCCATTTCCAGCGACGATAACATCTGTCGGTGCATCCGGTGCCGTGGTATCCGGCGCGGTGACGGAGGCATTGCCCCCTTTGTTACCTGCTGCATCGGTCGCGTTTGCCGTCAGGATCTCACCATTCGTCTGCGGCGGTACCAGCGCTGCGGTGAAGTCCCCATCTGCAGTGGCTGTCGTTGTGCCAATGATATTGCCGCGTGGATCCAGAATATTGACCGTACTGTCAGGCTCGGCCTTGCCGGTGACCTCGTTACCCGCGCCATTAATCACCAGGTTTGTGGGCGGTTGTGGGGCGGTGATGTCCGGCGCAACTGCCGTTTCTGGCGGGCTTGAGTTTCCTGCGGGATCGGTCGAGATGGCTGTAAGCGTTTCGCCATTGGTCTGCGGCGGCTTGATGGTAATGGTAAATGAACCATCCGGCCCGGCGACGCCGCTGCCAATGGGGATATTTTTACTGTCGGTGATCACCACGGTATTGCCGGGCTCGGTTTTCCCGGTTACGACAGCACCATCTGCCGAGACGTTGAGATCGTCAGGCGCAGACGGCGGCAGAGTATCAATATTAATGTTGAATGCGGTCGACACTCCCCCGGTACCCGACTGGTTGGTTGCGGTGACGGTAAAGGCGTTCGGGCCGTCATCCAGCGGTGAGCTTGATGTCCAGCTCCAGTTGCCGTTGCCGTCAGCCTGTACGCTGTCGACTGCTACGCCGTTGTCGTAAATATTCACTGTGCTGTTGGCGTCAGCGGTACCGGAAAGCGTGGGCTTGTTATCGTTAGTCGCCTGATTATTGCTCAACGACCCGGTTGACGGGGCGACGTCATCCATCACGCTGACGATAACCGGTACGCCAGGATAGCCTGAGTTCTGAGCGTTGAATGGGGTGTCTGGCCCGACGTTGCCCGCTTCGTCATGAATTTTTGCGGTAAGTGATTCACCGTGGGTCTGCGACGGTGAAATCGCGATGCTGAAAGTGCCGTCCTGGCCTACAACGGCCGAACCCAGCAGCAGATTACTACTGCCGATAATACTGACCGTGCTGCCTGGCTCTGCGCTGCCGGTGACCGTTGTCCCTTCCGGGTTGACGTTGGTAATCGCTGCCGCCGGAGGCGGGGTGATATCGACAGTGAAGGTGGGCACTGTGGTTTCTGCACTGACGTTACCTGCAGGGTCGGTTTGCGTCAGCGTCAGATTGTGAACGCCTTCGCTCAACGGCGTATCCGGTGTGAATGTCCAGTTACCATTCTCATCAACCTGCGTCATGCCAATCAGGATACCGTTGTCGTAGACGCTGATGAAATTGCCGGCAACACCGATACCAGAGAGCGTCGGCGTGTCATCGTCGATCACGGCGTTACTGGCGATAAAACCTTGAATGGATCCGACATCATCGAGTTCCTGAGAGAGAGCAGGCGCATCAGGGGCGAGGGTATCAATGATAATAACCCAACTGTTTGACATGCCACTGCTGCCCGCGCTGTTCGACGCGCTGACTGTAAACTGGTGGGTACCATCCGCGAGAGGGGGAGATGGTGTAAATGACCAGTTACCACTGGCATCGATGGTGATCTGGCCAATCTCTTTGCCATTATCGAAAATATGCAACGTGGTATTAGCCGTTCCCGTCCCTTGAAGCGTAGGGGTATTGTCGTTGGTGGACTCCTGTTGATTGACAATGCCAGTAATCAGCTCCTGGTTATCGACTACGCTGGTGATGACGGGAACGCCGGGGAGCGCTGGCGTTGTTGGTGGGGTTCCACCGTCGCCATCGCCATTTCCACCGCCGGGGTTATTACCGTTGCCGTTTCCCGGATTATTCCCGTTTCCATTCCCGTTCCCGGGATTATCACCACCGCCACCGCCACCGCCACCGCCACCGCCACCACCACCACCACCACCACCCGCCGCGAGGGCAATTCCGCCCGCCGCCGCCACGCCGCCTAGAACCCACGGCCAGACTGCGCCACCGTCATGACTGCCTTCAGCCGCCATCAGCGGTGTGAGATCGTCCAGATGCTGGAAGTGGAATGCGCCATCAGTATCCTGAACCCACCACAGTGCACCGTTGCTGTCTTCGAGAACGAGTTGGCTTTTATCACTGCCGTTTGCGACATAGAAGTTTTTAATCGTAATTACGTCACCTGAGCGGAGTGTGACCACTAGATCCTGGTTAATACGGGTCAGTTGGCTGATGTCTTCACGCGAAACGGATAATTTCACGATGGACGGTGTACTGAGCGTCACTTCAGAGGCTTCAACATTCGTAGATACACCAGTCAATTTTGATACAACGGCGAGATGACGCATATGTTCACTCCTGATGGCTTGCCGGGGGAATTAATCCGCAACAGCGTTCTGGGAAAATGAGCAGACAGCTGCCCCGTTCATCGTGAAGATGAATTTACACATGTAGTTTCATTGATTAGGTCACAGAGATGTCTGTTTGGTTAGTAAATAAAAATTGGCCTCGGCGTTGAATAGTTCTTTCGTATTAGATGATATAGTCAGAAAGAAAGTATTCCGCAACTTCTGTCTGTTAAAAATATACGGCGATATTTCAGGTGGGTTAGTGTAAACGCCACATAAAATATATGTGTTTTATTATGCTATTGTATTTTAAGTGATTTATTTTTGGCGTGCAGCATGATTTTATAATAAACATCAGTGATAATAATGTTATTAAAATGAAGTGAAATAGATGGAGGTAAATCTTGAAGTTTTATTTTTATTGGACTACAGACATCATGAAATAACACGGTGATTTACTTGATATTTGAACGATTCAGCAGTATTAAACTATAAGTGTGATGAATATATTGAGGGGGATTCAATAACTAAATAATAAGGACCAGTCCCATAATGAGAGACTGGTCACAAAACAAAGGTGTTATCTGCCAGCATTTTTCATAATACGTGCTTTATCCACCTGCCACTCACGCTCTTTCACATCGGAACGTTTATCGTGCTGTTTCTTACCTTTAGCGACGCCAATTTTCACTTTGCACCAGGCGTTTTTCCAGTACAGAGACAGTGCCACGACGGTGTAACCTTCGCGGTTCATTCGGCCATACAGCGAATCGAGCTCGCGCTGGTTTAACAGCAGTTTACGGGTACGAGTGGGATCGCAGACCACATGCGTTGAGGCAACTGCCATCGGGATAAAGTTGGCACCAAACAGGTAAGCTTCACCGTCTTTAAGAATGACATAGCTGTCGCTGATGTTGGCTTTACCCGCGCGCAGGGATTTGACTTCCCAGCCTTGCAGAGCGAGTCCAGCTTCGAACTCTTCTTCAATAAAGTATTCGTGTCGTGCGCGCTTGTTAAGCGCGATTGTGGCTGAGCCAGGTTTGTGTGCTTTTTTCTTCGTCATAATGCCGCTCAGTATAGGTAATCTGGAATCGAAAAACACCCCATTTCATCCAGCGGGGCGCAAGGCGCTATCTTAGCACGAGTTGGGCTATAGCGTTTTTTTTAGCGGATGATAAATGGTATTATTTGCTCGATTGATATAGATGGAAATTGTTATGCCTCAGATTAGCCGGACCGCTTTAGTACCTTACAGTGCGGAACAGATGTATCAGCTAGTGAATGATGTGAAATCCTATCCCCAGTTTTTACCGGGTTGCACCGGAAGCCGCGTACTGGAGTCGACTCCTGGACAGATGACGGCAGCGGTGGATGTGTCTAAAGCAGGGATCAGCAAAACGTTCACCACGCGCAACCAGTTGACTAATAACCAGAGCATTCTGATGCATCTGGTCGATGGCCCCTTCAAAAAACTCATTGGCGGGTGGAAGTTTACGCCGCTCAGTCATGAAGCGTGCCGTATTGAGTTTCAGCTTGATTTTGAGTTCACTAATAAGCTCATTGAGCTGGCGTTTGGCCGTATCTTTAAAGAGCTGGCGTCGAACATGGTGCAAGCCTTCACGGTGCGTGCGAAAGAGGTTTACAGTGTCAGTGTCAGCTAAAATGGTCGTCGAAGTCGCGTATGCGCTACCCGAAAAGCAATATTTACAGCGCGTGACGCTGCAAGAGGGCGCGACGGTTGAAGAGGCCATTCGCGCGTCTGGATTACTGGAATTGCGCCCTGATATCGACCTCAGCAAAAACAAAGTGGGGATCTACAGCCGCCCGGTAAAACTTGCTGATGCTGTGCATGATGGGGATCGGGTAGAAATTTACCGGCCATTGATTGCCGATCCAAAAGAGTTGCGCAGGAAGCGGGCGGAGAAGTCTGCCAACAAATAGCAGGCAATAAAAAGGTGCTCAGCGAGCACCTTTTTTGCTATCTGAAGACCTACTTATTGATTACCGGTCAATGCGGGCTTGTTATCAATATTGGTCAACACGCCATTGCTGTTAAAGGTCAGCGTCAGCGTTTGCTGCGTTACGCCTTCGTGTCCTGGTTGCTGACGGAACACATAGAACCAGGTGTTGGTGCCAAAAGGATCGGACATCATCGGTGTACCCAGAGCATAAGCAACCTGCTGTTGCGTCATACCGACACGAACTTTGGACACATCGTTAGCGGTCAGATAGTTTCCCTGGTTGATGTCAGGACGGTAAACCACTCGCTCCAGAGTGGAACAGCCTGCGGTCAACATCAGTAGTACTGCTGCAGCAGCAGTCAGCGTTTTACAGCGCATAGTGATTTGATTCCTTTTCGGGCCCGAGCAGTACGCGGCTCATATGTAATATGCCGATGATAATAGACCTTTCACCACTTTAAAACCTTTTGCTGTCGGGTCGGACGGCGATTTTATGTTGAACTCAGACCGTTACAAGAGAAAAAAGTTTATGCTGCCAGCAGTTCTTTTGCATTTGCGAGGGTATTGCGCGTCACTTCGCTACCGCCAAGTAAGCGGGCGAGCTCCTGCAGGCGCGCGCGTTTATCCAGTGGTTGCATATGTGTTTCTGTCATCGCGCCGTCGGTTTCTTTGCTGACGTAGAAGTGTTGATGTCCGCAACCGGCAACCTGCGGCAGATGCGTGACGCACATAACCTGCGTGGATTCACCGAGCTGGCGCAGTAGTTTGCCGACGACCGCGGCTGTTGGACCGCTAATACCGACGTCAACCTCATCGAAAATCAGCGCCGGGGTTTCCATTTTACGTGCGGTGATCACCTGAATAGCCAGTGCGATACGCGACAGTTCCCCCCCAGATGCGACTTTTGCTATAGGCTGTAACGGCTGGCCTGGGTTGGTGGTGACCTTAAATTCAATGCGATCGGCACCGTCTACACTCAGATGGTGTTCATCAAACTTCACCTCAATGCAAAAGAGTCCGTGCGGCATAGAAAGTGCGTGCATGCTCTCTGTAATGAGCTGCCCTAACTCCTGAGCATAGTGTTGGCGCTGGTGGTGCAGCGTCTTTGCTGTTTCCAGTGCCAGCTTGTGATGAGTGTTCACCGCCAGAGTGAGGGTTTCGAGTGAATCTGCCTGATCGTCAAGTTGCTGCTGTTCGTCCAGCAGGGACTGATAGAACTGCGGGAGCGCTTCAGGTGCGACATGGTGTTTACGCGCCAGAGAGATTTGTTTTGCGATGCGCTGCTCAAGCTCGAATAACCGGTTAGGGTCCAGATCCAGCCGGTCACAATAGTGGCGCAGCTCGTCGCTGGCTTCGCTGAGTTGAATGGTTGCCTCTTCAAGCATGTCCAGAATACCGGAAAGCTTATTGTCCATACCCGCCAGTTCGCTGACCAACTGCTTTGCCGTGTACAGCTGGCTTTGCAGATTAGCGTCTTCGCCATCTGCCATGATAGCCAGCGCCTGTTGGCTGGTGGTTAGCAACTGCCCGCTGTTAGCCAGGCGCTTGTACTCTTCATCGATCTGCTCAAACTCACCCGCCTGCGGGCTAAATTCGTTTAGCTCTTTCAACTGATACTGCAACAGCTCTGCCCGGGCAGCGCGTTCCTGGCTTTGCTGCTGATGATGTGCCAGGTCGCGGCAGCTCTGATGCCACAGTTGATAGCGCGTCGCCATTTCCTGAATAAGAGATGCCTCATTGGCATAGCCGTCCAGCAGGGATTTTTGGTGTTCAGATTTCGTCAGCAGTTGATGCGCGTGCTGGCCGTGGATTTGAATTAACAACTGGCCGAGCTCGCGAAGCTGCGACAGTGGTACCGCGGTGCCGTTGATAAAGCCACGGGAACGCCCATCGCTACTGATAACGCGGCGTAGCAAGCATTCACGGCCTTCTTCAAGCTGGTTTTCTTCGAGCCATTGCAGCGCCGCTGGCGTGTCCTTCAGGGAGAAGCGGGCACACAGATCGGCACGCGTAGCGCCAGCGCGCACCATGTCGGCATCGGCACGTCCGCCAAGGCACAAACCGAGGGCATCAATGGCAATGGACTTACCCGCCCCGGTCTCACCGGTGATGACGGTCATTCCGCTCTGAAAATCGATCTCAAGTTCACGAACGATAGCAAAATTGCTGATGGTCAGTTGTGCCAACATAGCTGTTTTCCTGTATGAAAAACCATAACTGTAATTACATACAGTATAAACTGGTTTTTTATACAGTAAAGAGGCTGGGGGTAAATTAAAATAATTTTTTTGACCAGCCGAGCTTGGTGCTTAATGTATTGAAATAGCTGTAGTCTTTAGGGTGAATCAGGTTTAAATGATAATCACAGCGGCGAATCAACACGTCTTCACCTTCCTGTATAGGCAGGGCAATCTGGCTGTCGCAGCTAATTTCGAGATCGCTACGGCGGTGTGAGAAGCGCAGGCGAATGGTGCTGCTACTGTTGATCACCAGCGGTCGCGCTGAGAGCGTGTGCGGGAACATTGGTACCAGCGTAATGGCATCCAGAGAAGGCGTCAGGATTGGGCCGCCGGCAGAGAGCGAGTAGGCAGTAGAACCGGTTGGCGTGGAAATAATCAGTCCGTCTGAACGCTGGGAAAACGCAAAGACCTCATCAATATAGACTTCAAATTCAATCATGTGCGCGACTTTACCCGGGTGCAGCACCACTTCATTGATCGCGGTACTGATACGCTTCTGGCAATCTTGCTGGCACACCTGGGCTTCAAGTAAAAAGCGCTTTTCACTGATGTAATGGCCTTCCAGCACATCGGCTAACTGCTGATGGGCATTGTCCGGGTCAAGGTCGGTGAGAAAGCCCAGGTTGCCACGGTTGATCCCGATGACCTTAATGTCATAGCGTGCCAGAGTGCGCGCAGCACCGAGCATATTGCCATCTCCGCCCACCACTACCGCGAGGTCCGCCTGCTGACCAATTTCTGCCAGCGTGCCGGTTTGCACATTTTTCAGCTGCAGTTCGCGGGCGATTTGTTGCTCCACGATAACCTGATACCCTTTGGTGCACAGCCAGCGGTAAAGCATTTCATGTGTGGTCAGTGCAGTGGGGTGGCGTGGATGCCCCACAATGCCAATACACTTGAAATGTTTATTCATTTTCTCGAGGTCCTTGTAGCGAAGATGAGTGACAATGTGAGTACTTCCCTTGAATCCCTGAATCTTATCCCCATAATAAGCCAAGTTAGCGAGATGAATGCGAAAAAACGCGGAGAAATTCATGAGTAGTAAAGAACAGAAAACGCCTGAGGGGCAAGCCCCGGAAGAAATTATCATGGATCAGCACGAAGAAGTTGAGGCGGTTGAACCAGACGCTTCTGCTGAGCAGGTGGATCCGCGCGATGAAAAAATTGCGAATCTGGAAGCTCAGCTTACTGAAGCCGAAACGCGCGAGCGTGACAGCGTGTTGCGCATGAAAGCTGAAATGGAAAACCTGCGTCGTCGTACCGAACTGGACGTAGAAAAGGCGCATAAGTTCGCGCTGGAAAAATTCGTTAACGAACTGCTGCCGGTGCTCGATAGCCTGGACCGTGCGCTGGAAGTAGCGGACAAAGACAACGATGCCATGTCGGCGATGATCGAGGGTATCGAACTGACCCGTAAATCGATGCTGGATGTGGTGGCGAAGTTTGGCGTGCAGGTGGTTGCGGATATCGATGTGCCGATGGACCCGAACGTGCATCAGGCGATTGCCATGGTTGAGTCTGACGACGTTGCGGCCGGTAACGTACTGATGGTGATGCAGAAAGGTTATACCCTGAACGGACGTACCATCCGCGCGGCGATGGTGTCTGTGGCGAAAGCCAAGGGCTAATCAGCCTGTCGCGGCGGGTAATGCAGATGCGTTACCCGCCGCGATATTATCATCCCTGGTCCGCCACGCTCTCCCGCAGCGGTTTTACCGGCAAGACCTGCACCTGTTTAATCATATTATCCTGTACGTCGAGAATATCGATATCGTACTGGCCAATACGCACCCGCGTACCGGCCACCGGGATCTCTTCCAGCGCTTCAAGAATAATCCCGTTTACGGTTCGCGCATCGTCTTCCGGCAGGTGCCAGTTAAAGGCTTTGTTGATTTCGCGAACGTTGGCGCTGCCGTCAATTATCACTGAACCGTCATTTTGCGGGGTGACTTCCTCGGCAAGCGTAGGTGACATGGAGGTGGTGAAGTCGCCGACAATCTCTTCCAGGATATCTTCGACCGTCACCAGGCCCTGAACGTCGCCATATTCGTTAACCACCAGGCCAACTTTCTTTTTGTTGCGCTGAAATTTGATTAGCTGGGTGCTGAGCGGCGTGCCTTCCGGGACGTAATAGATCTCATCAGCGGCGCGCAGCATGGTCTCTTTGGTGAATTCTTTTTTCTCTGCCATCAGGCGCCAGGCTTCGCGTACGCGCAGCATACTAATGGTATCGTCCAGCGAGTCGCGGTAAAGCACAATGCGGCCGTGCGGGGAGTGCGACAGTTGACGCACGATTGATTTCCAGTCGTCGTTGATATCAATCCCGATGATTTCGTTTCGCGGCACCATGATGTCGTCGACGCTGATTTTTTCCAGATCCAACACCGACAGCAGCATATCCTGATTACGGCGCGAGATTTGCGAGCGCGATTCATTCACCAGCGTTCGCAGTTCGTCTTTACTCAGGGAACTGCTTATCACGATATCCGTTTTGATGCCCATCATACGCATCAGCAGACGGGTAATGGTGTTCAGTAACCACACCAGCGGCATCATCAGAATTTGGAGTGGTGCCAGTAAGAAACTGCTGGGATAGGCGACTTTTTCGGGATACAGCGCGGCGATGGTTTTTGGCAGTACTTCAGCAAAAACCAGCACCACAAAGGTCAGCACCCCGGTGGCAATCGCCACACCCGCATCGCCATACAGACGCATACCGACGATGGTGCCAAGCGCGGAGGCGAGAATGTTGACCAGGTTATTGCCGATAAGCACCAGGCTTATCAGGCGGTCCGGTTTGCGCAGGAGTTTTTCAACGCGCTTTGCCTGACGATTCCCCTGCTTGGCCCGGTGGCGCAGGCGGTAGCGGTTCAGGGTCATCATTCCGGTTTCGGAACCGGAAAAATAGGCTGAAATAACCACCATGATGAGAAGCGTAACAATGAGCGTGGTGGTGGAGATGTGTTCCACGTAGGGTTCCTTAAAGACTTAACTCACAAGCTGTTGCAGTATGCGACTACCGAAATAGGCCAGCGTCAGAATGCCTGCACCTGCGACGTTAAACCAGACGACACGACGTCCGCGCCAGCCCTCATGGTAATGTCCCCATAGCAGAACGATATAGACAAACCATGCCACGATAGAGAGCACGGCTTTATCAATATTTTCGGTACTGAACAGGTTGTGCATGTAAAACAGGCCAGTGCACAGGGTCAGCGTCAGCAGAACCACGCCTATCTGAGTGATGTGAAACATTTTGCGTTCAATGCTCATCAGCGGCGGCATTTCATTGTTGAACGCCAGTTTTTTGTTTTTCAGCTGATAATCGATCCATGCCAGCTGCAGTGCGTACAGGGCGGCAATGATCAGCGTGGCATAGGACAACAGCGAGAGCCCGATGTGGATCATCATGCCCGGTGTGGCTTCAAGGTGGGTGATGTACTCGTTGGGCATAAACGTGGCGCAGGCCAGATTGATTAATGCAAACGCATACACGATCGGCAGCAGCAGCCAGCCGCGATTGCGCGAGGCCACAATGGTCATTACCGTACAGATCATCAGGCTAACCAGAGAACCGACGTTCAGCAGGCTCAGGTTTTGTCCATTCTCGCCACCGGGCAAAATACGTGCTTCCAGGGCAAAAGCGTGGCACACCAGCGCGATAACCGCAGAAAGGATAGCCATACGCCGCCAGCCGCTGTTTTTTTGCAGCAGAGCGGGAACGATCAGCGCAAGGCTGACGGAATAGGCGACAAGGGCGAACAAAGCAAAAACGGGCATATAGGTGTCGACAGTTGACCAGTGATAAAGAAAAGCAGTATAGCGTTACGTGACCGCTGCTCCAACCGTTGCATAACAACAAAGGCGGCTTCATGTTATACTGCGACAAAATTCTGTTGATGTGTCGTGCAAGCGACCGACCGTTTCCACCCCAGGCGAGAGACAATGTTTGATAATTTAACCGATCGTTTGTCGCGCACGCTGCGCAATATCAGTGGCCGTGGACGCCTTACTGAAGACAACGTTAAAGAAACGCTGCGCGAAGTGCGCATGGCGCTGCTGGAAGCTGACGTTGCGCTGCCGGTAGTGCGTGAGTTTATCAATCGCGTAAAAGAGAAAGCGGTTGGTCATGAAGTTAACAAAAGCCTGACCCCGGGTCAGGAATTCGTCAAAATCGTTCGCAGTGAACTGGTTGCGGCGATGGGCGAAGAGAACCAGACCCTGAATCTGGCCGCTCAGCCACCGGCCGTGGTGCTGATGGCGGGTCTGCAGGGTGCCGGTAAAACGACCAGCGTGGCGAAACTGGGTAAGTTCCTGCGCGAGAAGCACAAGAAGAAAGTGCTGGTCGTCTCTGCCGACGTTTATCGTCCGGCGGCGATCAAACAGCTGGAAACGCTGGCTGAGCAGGTTGAAGTCGACTTCTTCCCGTCTGACGTCGGCCAAAAGCCGGTCGATATCGTTAACGCTGCGCTGAAAGAAGCGAAGCTGAAATTCTACGACGTGCTGCTGGTGGATACCGCCGGTCGTCTGCACGTTGACGAAGCGATGATGGACGAAATCAAACAGGTCCACGCGTCTATCAATCCGGTAGAAACGCTGTTTGTTGTCGATGCCATGACCGGTCAGGATGCCGCGAATACCGCAAAAGCCTTCAACGAAGCGCTGCCGTTAACCGGTGTCGTGCTGACGAAAGTCGACGGTGATGCCCGCGGCGGTGCCGCACTCTCTATTCGTCATATCACTGGTAAGCCGATTAAGTTCCTCGGTGTTGGCGAGAAAACCGAAGCGCTGGAGCCATTCCATCCGGACAGGATTGCTTCGCGTATCCTCGGCATGGGCGACGTACTGTCGCTGATCGAAGATATCGAAAGCAAGGTTGACCGCGCGCAGGCTGAGAAGCTGGCGACCAAGCTGAAGAAGGGCGATGGTTTTGACCTGAACGACTTCTTAGAACAGCTTAATCAAATGAAAAACATGGGCGGCATGGCAAGCCTGATGGGCAAGCTGCCGGGCATGGGTCAGATTCCTGACAACGTGAAATCGCAGATGGATGACAAAGTGCTGGTGCGTATGGAAGCGATCATCAATTCGATGACGTTGAAAGAACGTGCCAAGCCGGAAATCATCAAAGGTTCGCGTAAGCGCCGTATCGCTCAGGGCTGCGGTATGCAGGTACAGGACGTTAACCGCCTTCTGAAACAGTTCGACGACATGCAGCGCATGATGAAGAAAATGAAGAAGGGCGGGATGGCCAAGATGATGCGCAATATGAAGGGCATGATGCCGCCAGGATTCCCTGGTAGATAAATATATCGGGCTACCTTATTTGCCATTTTGACGCCGGAGTGTGCTCGAAATGCTCACGTACTGCGTGTACGCTCCGCTTTCTGCGCGCACGCCGACGCCAAACTGGCTGCAACGGTAACGCCCTGGTATCAAGCTTCATCACATGTTGATTGCTTTTTTCTCAGAAATCAGTAAAATTTTCGGGCTTTTAATATGACACCGGGTCCCTTCCCTCGATGGGGCCCGGTGTTTTATTCACACAAGAGGATGTTATGGTTACTATTCGTTTAGCACGTCACGGCGCTAAAAAGCGTCCGTTCTACCAGGTTGTTGTTACTGACAGCCGTAATGCACGCAACGGTCGCTTCATCGAGCGCGTTGGCTTCTTTAACCCAATCGCTAGCGAAAAAGAAGAAGGCACTCGCCTGGATCTGGATCGCATCGCTCACTGGGTTGGCCAGGGCGCGACTATTTCTGATCGCGTAGCTACGCTGATCAAAGCAGCAAACAAAGCAGCTTAATCTGTCACGGTGGTCATGATGAGCAAGCAACTCGCCGCACAGGCGCCCGTAGAACCCATAGTTCTGGGGAAAATGGGGTCTCCTTACGGTATCCGTGGTTGGCTCAGAGTGTTTTCTTCCACTGAAGACGCCGAAAGCATTTTTGACTATCAGCCCTGGTTTATCCAGAAGGCGGGTCAGTGGCAGCAAGTACAGCTGGAAAGCTGGAAGCACCACAATCAGGATCTGATCATCAAGCTGAAAGGTATTGAGGATCGGGATGCGGCGAATGTACTGACGAATTGTGAAATTGTCGTAGATTCCTCGCAGTTGCCAGCGCTGGATGATGGCACTTACTACTGGAAAGACCTTATGGGTTGCCAGGTAGTGACCACTGAAGGCTACGAACTCGGTAAAGTCGTCGATATGATGGAAACCGGATCGAATGACGTCATCGTCATCAAGGCAAACCTGAAAGATGCGTTTGGTATCAAGGAACGTTTAGTACCGTTCCTCGATGGGCAGGTTATCAAGAAAGTCGATCTCACTACTCGTACTATCGAAGTAGATTGGGATCCTGGTTTTTAAACCACCGGATAAACGGTAAAAGTCGGCGTGATGGGGATTGGCTTGTGTTTATAGGTATCGTTAGCCTGTTTCCAGAAATGTTCCGCGCAATTACCGATTACGGGGTAACTGGCCGGGCAGTAAAAAATGGCCTGCTGAACATCCAGAGCTGGAGTCCTCGTGACTTTGCTCATGACCGGCACCGTACCGTGGACGATCGTCCTTACGGCGGCGGACCGGGGATGTTAATGATGGTGCAACCTTTACGGGATGCCATTCATGCAGCAAAAGACGCGGCAGGTGAAGGCGCGAAGGTGATTTATCTGTCACCTCAGGGACGCAAGCTTGATCAAGCGGGCGTGAGCGAACTGGCAACGAATCAAAAGCTGATTCTGGTGTGTGGTCGCTATGAAGGCGTAGATGAGCGCGTAANAACCTTTACGGGACGCCATTCATGCAGCAAAAGCTGCGGCTGGTGAAGGCGCAAAGGTGATTTATCTGTCACCTCAAGGACGCAAGCTTGATCAAGCGGGCGTTTGCGAACTGGCAACGAATCAAAAGTTGATTCTGGTGTGCGGTCGCTATGAAGGAATAGATGAGCGCGTAATTCAAACCGAAATTGATGAAGAATGGTCAATCGGCGATTACGTTCTCAGCGGTGGAGAATTAGCAGCGATGACGCTGATTGATTCCGTCTCCCGGTTTATTCCGGGGGTACTGGGTCATGAAGCATCGGCAACGGAGGATTCCTTTGCCGATGGGTTGCTGGACTGCCCGCACTATACCCGACCTGAAGTGTTAGAGCAGATGGAAGTACCGGCAGTTTTGCTGTCGGGGAACCACGCTGAGATACGTCGCTGGCGTTTGAAGCAGTCGCTGGGCCGTACCTGGCTTAGAAGACCTGAACTTCTGGAAAACCTGGCTCTGACTGAAGAGCAAGCAAGGTTGCTGGCGGAGTTCAAAAAGGAACACGCACAACAGCAACATAAACATGATGGGCAGGCGTAAGCCCCCAATATCAGTTTACCCAGGATAAGAGATTAAATTATGAGCAACATTATTAAGCAACTTGAACAAGAACAGATGAAGCAGGACGTACCTTCCTTCCGTCCGGGTGATACCGTGGAAGTGAAAGTATGGGTTGTTGAAGGTTCCAAAAAACGTCTGCAGGCATTCGAGGGCGTGGTTATCGCTATTCGTAACCGCGGTCTGCACTCTGCATTCACTGTTCGTAAAATCTCCAACGGCGAAGGCGTTGAGCGTGTCTTCCAGACTCACTCTCCGGTAGTTGACAGCATTGCTGTTAAACGTCGTGGTGCTGTTCGTAAAGCTAAACTGTACTACCTGCGTGAGCGCACTGGTAAGTCTGCTCGTATCAAAGAGCGTCTTAACTAAGATATCGCTCAGGCGACATCCTGTCAGAAGGGGCTGGCCAATAAGGCTGGCCCCTTTTTTATGTTATTTCTCCATAATCCATCGGTAAACATACAAATAACGTAGCTTATTTTTCTGACAACATTGCACAATCAGGTATATTTTTGTGATTGATCATTTCATACTACTTGTACTAACTTACTTCAAAGTGAACAACTACATCTTGTATTTCAGGTCTATAATTAATCCGAAAATGTTGAGTTGTTGTCAAGTAAATACACTACAAGCAAACGATCGTACTTAGTGAATCATCTATCAGTTAAGAGAAAAATTACCCTATCTCTCCGCTGAAGTGTCGGGTTTTGACATAGGTTATAAATGTTTTGCACTTTTTGATAAGATAAATTGTCATTTTGGCTAAAATCAGACATCCTAACTATCATGAGTGTATCAATAAAATTATAGTAAAAAACAGTAACATATAGTATTATCAAAAGTTAATGTTTTTGGTGATAGTCAATGAAAAAAATCGGGTTGTTTTTCTTGTTTGGAGTTTTGCAGTTCGCTGTTGATTCCTTTATTTACACAATATTATCAACAGTAGGTGTAAATATTATTTTGGCTAATATTTTATCAAGAGGAAGTGCCGCATTGATAGGCTATTTCGTTAATGGAAAATATACCTTTGATAAAAATCCATCTGCAGGGACTTTTATTAAGTTTTGTATTTACTGGCTCTTCATGACAGCGCTAAGTAGCTGTTTTCTTTGGGTTTCGAAAGAAATATACAGCGGAGTGGAAAATGTTAGTTTTACATTTATAAGTAAGGTTCTGGTAGAATTAATTTTGTTTTTTATCAGTTTTATTCTTGCAAAAAAAATGGTTTTTACTAATGAAAACAATGCATAAAGAGATTAAAGTAGCTGTTGTTATACCCTGCTATAAAGTTAAAAAACATATTTTTGATGTAATAAGTAACATCGGGGATGAGGTGTGTCTTATTTATGTTGTAGATGATAAATGTCCAGAGCTGTCAGGGGAGTATGTACAGAAAAATTGTACAGACCCTAGGGTTAAAGTGATATTTAATCATGAGAACCAAGGGGTTGGTGGGGCTGTAATAAGTGGCTACCTAGCTAGCCTTGAAGATAATGTAGATATTGTTGTCAAGTTAGATGGTGATGGGCAAATGGATCCATCATTAATTGGTAATTTTATAAATCCTATCTCAAAGGAGCTTGCTGATTATACTAAGGGTAATCGGTTTTATGATGTAGAAAGTTTGAAGCCTATGCCAAAGATAAGACTTTTTGGTAATACTGTACTTTCTTTTATGACTAAGTTTTCATCTGGATATTATAATATTTTTGATCCGACAAATGGTTATACTGCCATTTCATCATTCGCATTAAAAAAATTGAACCTTGATAAGTTAAATAAGCGATATTTTTTTGAATCAGATATGCTATTTAGATTGAATTTAATTAACGCAAAAGTTGTTGATGTTCCAATGGATGCTATTTATGAAGATGAGGAATCAAACCTTCATATCAAAAAAATAATATTTCCTTTTTTGAAAGGACATTTGAAAAATGCAACCAAAAGAATTATTTATAATTATTTTTTGAGGGATTTTTCAGTTGCCTCAATTGAGCTTTTTTTCGGCATTTTATTATCAATGTTTGGTATATTATATGGATTAGTTGGCTGGTATAAATCTCTGTTATTTAATGAATTAGCTAGTGGTGGTACCGTAATGTTATCTGCGCTACCTATTATTTTAGGTATGCAGCTTTTATTGGGTTTTATTCAGGCCGATATTGAACGTCAGCCAAAAAACTCAATAACTGAATTGTTTAATAAGTAATTGCACTAGTTGATATTGTAAAAAGGAGTGTCAATGAACATTGGTATAAAGATGTCCGCCGATAACGACGCAAAGTTGAATAATCTATTTTCGTACATGGTTGCCGTGGTTATAGCCTACTCCGTGTATTATATTTTATGCCCTGGATTTATTTCGTATGATACCCTTGAACAATACAAGCAAGCTGCAGGAATAATTCCAGTATATACCGCCCATCCGGTAATAATGTCATATTTTTGGATGCTTCTTATTAAGCTGACAGATAGGCCTGAATTACTATTCCTCCTATTCCAGTTCTTGTACTGGAGCTCAGTAGCATTGCTTGCAAATGTACTAACAAAAAAAATATCTAAAAGACTTATTATTATATTTTTTGTCGGGTTTTGGCCACCATTGTTTCTAATTTCATTAAACGTCTGGAAAGATGTAGTAATGATGTGTGCATTATCAATATCTGGAATATCTATATATGCTTATTCGCGGACGCCTAAGCGATTTTGGATAATACTTTGCTTAATTTCTCTATTAATAGCCACAGCAGTTAGAGTTAATGGATTTATTCCATCAGTATTTATTTCAATGGGCCTTTTTTTAATATTCTTTATAGAAAATAAAAATAATTTCCTTAAAAGTATTATAAAGTCTATGATATGCGCAATGCTGTTTTTAATAACATCAATTCTATTCGTTTTTGCAATTAATAGTAGCGCAGTAAAAACACCCAGTTTAGGTTCTCTAGTTGGTTGGGATTTTGCCTGTATTTCCATCGACGAAAATAAAATTGTCATTCCAGATTATATGATTAAAGGGAAAAATAAAGAAACCCTCCTTCAGGAAATGAAGCTTGCTAACAGTAGAGAGGCTAATTTTCCTGTCTTTTCTGTAATTTCCACATATATTGATGCAGAGGACCAGGGAAAACTTAAATATGACTGGATACGGATCATTATAGAGAACCCTGAGGCATACTTTAAACATAGATGGTATGTTTTTTCTGTATTATCTGGTAAGTCGGTGAATGGACACACCTATTATCCATTCCATCCAGGGATACAAAGCAATGATCAGGGTTTTTACTTTAAGCACATTAATGAAGATACTGCCAATACGTTGATTGGATTCTTTACGTTAGTTGCGGACACTATACCGTTTAAGGTCTATATTTATTATATTATTTCAATTTTAATTATAGTTCGGTGTGTGTATAATGCGGTGACAGCTAAAGGAAATGCTTACACAAATATAGCAATTTCAACAATCTGCATAAGTGGATTAATGAGTAATCTATCATTGTTTTTCTTAGCAACAGCAGCTGATTTTAGATATTCAATATGGCAAATATTATCTGTGGTTATTGCAACATTGATGATGGTATCGTCATCTAGATATCAAAAAAAATAATAGTGTATTAAGTTTAAAGGGTGATATATATTTATCACCCATTTAATTCAATGTATATTGGTTTGTTGTTGAAGGTTTTTGCATAAATAATATTGTTGTCCCTTGATTCCTATCACATCAAGGTCAATAATCCCTTTAACTGAGGAGGCTTGGATAAACGTTGTAAATCCAGAGTCATCAAGCCCTTGCTTAAAATAAGCAGATACATCATCTCGTTTTGTTTTAAAAGTGCTATATCTTGCAACATTACCTTGTGAGTCCGTAATTGCTATTTGTACTTTATCAAAAGTAATTCCCTCATTGGTATTTAAAACAGCCCAACCATTTATAACTAAGTTTTCATTGTTACCTATTGATGTAGATGATGAAATTCTCTTAGCGTTAATTGTTTCTATTCCTCCGGCACAATCTATACTTTTATAATTGTCTGGTAGCGAGTTGAATTTTTCTGAGTGCTGCTCACCACATCCTGAAAATATAAATGAGGATGCGATAAAGAATAACTTCATACATAAATTTCTTTTTTTACTTTTCAAGTTAATCATGGTTTTTTGCTCTATAGTTAAATGTCTGGTTATTATATTATAAATTGATGTGTTAGTAAATTTTATACTGTAGCACTACATTGATGCTCATCGTTTAATTGGCCTTAGCAAAATATCCATAGCAGCATCGTTACTTTCTTGGACGGCAAACCACCCCCAATAGATGTTTATGTCGGTTGTCAGATGTATCTCGTCGTTTTTTGTTATGCAGTTTTGTATATCTCTTCTGTGGAGAGATTTTCGCGTTATCACTTTTTTCTCTAGTCGATTAGCCCGTCCTCCCCTTTCATGTCGACTCAATGTGTGCTTCAAAAAACGCGTATACTTGGGAATCTTTGTGGTAAGTAAATGCTTCTATTATTAATTATTAATTATTAATTATTAATTATTAATTATTAATTATTAATTATTAATTATTAACTATTAATTCACAATTGTTAATTATAGCTGGAGAAACAGTGGAGAATAATGCTATTTCTCAGCCAGATAATCAACGCCAAGGCATGGCTCGTGTTATTACACTGATCTTTTGGATGTATGGCGTGTTGTTGCTGTAGTAAAAATGCGGTTGTGCCTGACGGTATTCGTCTAACACTACTTCCCTTAACTGTATCAGATACCTATGTGTCGTCGTGCAGGTCTGCTTTGTTATGATATTGGCGATACGTGGGAAGGGGCGATGTGCGGTGCTGGTAGTGGCTGGCGTGCTGGGGATGGCGATGCCGGTAGCGGGCGTAAGCCTGCTGCTGTTTATGATGATTGACTGGCTGCGCTGGTACAAAATGTCGCAAAATCTGTTGGCGCAGTCAGCCGAGTAAGACATTAAGGCGTGCTGATGACGACCGCAACGCGGCGGTTTTCGGCACGGCCTTTTGAGCTCTGGTTACTGGCAATCGGGTATTTTTTGCCTAATCCCTGAGTTGTCAGATTGGTGCGTGGGATGTTGGCACCTTGAGCCCAGGCATCTGCCACGACGTTAGCTCGCTTAAGCGACAGTGCTTCGTTATAGCTGTCTTCGCCGTAGTTATCGGTGTGACCATCCAGACGCGCATGATTCAGGCCGGTAGCCGCCAGTTTAGCTGCCATTTCTTGGATCTGTTTTTCACTTTCAGGACGCAGCTTATAGTCATTTTTATCAAACAAAATGGTATCAGACAGACCCAGCGACCAGTCGCCAGATGCTTCGGTAAAGCCGTATGATTTCATGGCTGCAACTTGCTCAGGGGTGAATTTACCCTGAGGGGCCTGACAGCCAGCCAGAATCAGTATGATAAGAATAAATGGCGATAATAGACGTTTCAGCATGTGTGTAATTCCTTATTTTTTAATAATGCGTTCAGAACGCAAATGTTTAGCCTGATACATATTGTGATCGGCGAGTTCTTGTAATTTCTCGGCAGAGGCATGTTCCCACGTCAGCGCAAACCCAATGCTTAGCGTCATGCTTGCCAGATGACCATTGTGAAGGTCAAATGGACGGTTAAACTCTTGCGATAGTGCCGCGCAGATACGCTGAACTTCATTCTCCGAATGCACGCTGTATAGCACCATCGCAAACTCATCGCCTCCGAGCCGGTACGGTTGATGGTGATTGCCACCAAACTCGGCCAGCCTTTTAGCAACTTCAATCAATACCCGGTCTCCTGCTGCATGCCCCCAGGTATCATTAATAAATTTAAAATTATCGCCATCAAGGAATAACAACGCCGAGCTGCTGTGAGCGGATTCGTCGTTCATCAACGCGTTAATGCTGCTACGAAATGCGGCGCGATTAGCAAGTCCGGTCAGGGGATCGTGCAGCGCGGTGCGCAACAACTGAGCATTTTTGGCTTGCAGGCGCAGTTGCCACTCTTCCATCTCATCCAGCAGACTATTAAAGTCCTGGGCAAACAGATGAAACTCTTCAATGCGTTCTTCAGACACGCGGCGTGAGAAGTTGCGGTTGGTGCGAACGTCGTGCACCACCTCGGTAATATTTTGCAGCGCTTCAACAACGCCATTGTGCAAATAGCGGGTGAGCATTAATGCAATACCGGAGGCCAGTAAAATGCATCCGGTAAGCACAGCCAGTGACAGATAGATGAAATGGCTAATGACGCTGTCGCGGGCTGTCAGGCGCACTTCCCCAATGACGTTGCCATTGTGCAAAATAGGCTTTGTCACCGGCTGTGGGAATAGCCAGTGACTGATCAGACCGCTAATCTTTTCTGTTGTATCCTGGGCGTCATAGCGCCAGGTGGCGATCACCTTTTGATTTTTATTGCGTACTTCGGCAACGGAGAATTGCCCCTGTTGCCCTAGCGCAGCCAACGTTTCGTTTGCTGCAACGCTATCAGAAAACACCAGCGAGGCTTCAAGCGATCGGGTCATGGTCGCGGCGGTCAGATCGAGGTTTTTTTGCGCATATTGTTTGAGTGCCAGCACGGAAGAAATGCTCAGCAGCAGCCAGATCAGCGTCATAGTGACCAGAACGCTGACGATGCTGATACGCCGTAGTGTCCGTTTGAACGTTGGGCGTGTTATGGGAGAAATACCCTTATCCATCCTTATTATTCCGTGCAAGCATCAATACGTCTGGACTGACCCTTACACCACTGCGTGACAGGGAATCCATATTTACCGAAAACCTCACTTCTTCATTATTTATGATGAGGCAAAAAGCGCTACCAATAACGCATTCGGTATTCTGTTCGGCAATTAATAACAATGCCTTAGTTGGAAATTGACTCTTTAATTCCACCTGAAATGTTGGGGATTCAGTGCCAAAATAAAAACCGTCACACTGAGCTACGACACTGTCTTGTTGCGTATGAACGATGACGGGAAGATAGGGTAACGCTCCGGCATGGGTATCCTGCAGCACACTGGTAAAACGTGATGAAGAGAAGATACACAGTTTGGGCGGACCGGAAAGCGCTGGCCAGCGCGTATAGCTGACGATGCCGGAAACCATGGCGCGTACGGATTTCGCCTCTTCCGTAGCGTTTTGGGCATACAGCGGTAATCCGGACAATAGCAGTGCCAGTAGAAGTATGAGTCGATAAGAAAAGCTCATGAAAAGGTACCTACCAGCGTTAGCCGTAATACGTCGAAATACACTCACGATTGTTCGCAACAAAGTAACATTATTTTATCAGAGCGTCATTATATCTGGATGAATAACATTATCGATTTAAGTTAAATCTTATTGATTTATCGGATATAACTTCTTGTTTAATTTAATCTTATAGAGGCTGCGCCTTCATTTGAACCTTTTTGCCAGGCACTGTGTAATTGGTCGACATTTTCAACGGTATCACAGCTTGGAGGGAAGGTTTTCCCGGCCAGTCCCCTGGCGTAAACAAAATCCTGCTGGCAGGTTTTACGTTGTCCTTCAGCGTAACCCTTAAGATATTCCGTACGATCGATTTCGGGGTCATTGTAGTTGTCGGCAAGAGTTTCATTATCTTTAATGACATACCCTGAAATAGCATCCTGGATCCCGGCATCGTACCAGTCGGTGCCGGTCCAGGTGGGGGCATGGGTATAGGGATCTATCTGACATCCGCTTAGCAGTAACACCAGTACCGTGTTGATAAGTCGCTTCATTGCTGATACTCCCTGGTTTTTTTAAAGCATAGCGGATCTCTTAAATGGCGTGTGTAAATTTAAATTTACGACATTCCGCGCCAGTTAGGCCTGTTTATACTGGCTGTAAATAAAAATTTACGCAACTTGGATTGAAATCTTTACCCGTTGTGTTATCGTAATTACCTCCTCGCTGAGGAACAACTATCGCAAACGAGCTAAACAGGATCACCACCATGCAAAAAGACGCGCTGAACAACGTACACATTACTGATGAACAGGTTCTGATGACTCCGGAACAACTTAAAATGCAATTCCCGTTGAGTCTGGCGCAAGAGGCGCAAATTGCGCAGTCGCGCAAAACCATTTCTGACATCATCGCCGGTCGCGATCCGCGTTTGCTGGTAGTGTGTGGTCCTTGCTCTATTCATGATCCTGAAATGGCGCTGGAATATGCCCGTCGATTTAAAACCCTTGCCGCAGAGGTCAGCGATAGCCTCTATCTGGTGATGCGTGTCTATTTTGAAAAACCCCGTACCACCGTCGGCTGGAAAGGGCTAATTAACGATCCTCATATGGATGGCTCTTTTGATGTTGAAGCAGGTCTGAAAATTGCGCGTCAGCTGTTGCTTGAACTGGTGAATATGGGGCTGCCGCTGGCGACAGAAGCATTGGATCCCAACAGCCCGCAGTACCTGGGCGATCTGTTTAGCTGGTCCGCTATCGGTGCGCGTACGACTGAATCGCAGACTCACCGTGAAATGGCGTCGGGTCTGTCGATGCCGGTTGGTTTTAAAAATGGCACTGACGGCAGCCTGGCGACAGCGATTAACGCTATGCGCGCAGCAGCTCAGTCTCACCGCTTTGTGGGTATTAACCAGGCAGGACAGGTGGCACTGCTGCAAACGCAGGGTAATCCGGACGGTCATGTGATCCTGCGCGGCGGTAAAGCACCGAATTACAGTCCGGCAGATGTCGCTCAGTGCGAAAAAGAAATGGAGCAGGCGGGACTGCGACCGTCACTGATGGTAGATTGCAGTCATGGTAACTCCAACAAAGATTACCGTCGCCAGCCTGCCGTGGCAGAGTCAGTGGTTGCACAAATTAAAGATGGCAACCGTTCAATCATCGGCCTGATGATTGAAAGCAATATTCACGAAGGCAACCAGTCCTCTGAGCAGCCGCGCAGTGCAATGAAATACGGCGTGTCCGTAACAGATGCCTGCATTAGCTGGGAAATGACGGATGCGTTGTTGCGTGAAATTAATAAAGACTTGAACGGCCAGCTGGCGACGCGCCTGGCTTAAGAGGTGGGTTATGGTGGCTGAATTGACCGCATTACGCGATCAAATTGATGAAGTGGATAAGGCGTTGCTGGATTTGCTGGCGCGCCGTCTTGAACTGGTTGCCGAGGTTGGTGAAGTAAAAAGCCGCTTTGGGTTACCGATTTACGTGCCTGAGCGGGAGGCGTCTATGCTGGCTTCTCGCCGTGCAGAGGCGGAAGCGCTGGGCGTACCGCCTGATCTGATTGAAGATGTATTACGTCGGGTAATGCGTGAGTCGTACTCTAGCGAGAATGACAAAGGATTTAAAACGCTCTGTCCAACGTTACGCCCGGTGGTGATTGTCGGCGGTGGCGGTCAGATGGGACGGCTATTCGAGAAGATGCTTACGCTGTCGGGTTATCAGGTGCGTATTCTTGAACAGCAGGACTGGGATCGTGCCGAGGAGATCGTGGCGGATGCCGGAATGGTGATCGTTAGCGTGCCGATTCACGTTACCGAGCAGGTGATCGCGAAATTACCGCGCTTGCCTGCTGACTGTATCCTGGTCGATCTGGCCTCGGTGAAAAACGGCCCATTACAGGCGATGCTGGCGGCGCACGATGGCCCGGTAGTTGGATTGCATCCGATGTTTGGTCCGGATAGCGGCAGTCTGGCAAAGCAGGTGGTTGTCTGGTGCGATGGACGCCAGCCGGAAGCCTATCAATGGTTCCTGGAACAGATTCAGGTCTGGGGGGCGCGGCTGCATCGGATCAGTGCCGTCGAGCACGATCAGAACATGGCGTTTATCCAGGCATTACGTCACTTCGCGACTTTTGCTTACGGGTTGCACTTAGCAGAAGAGAATGTCCAACTTGAACAGTTACTGGCGCTCTCTTCGCCGATTTACCGTCTTGAGCTGGCCATGGTCGGACGCCTGTTTGCCCAGGATCCGCAGCTGTATGCCGACATTATTATGTCGTCAGAAAGTAATCTCGCGTTGATCAAACGGTATTATCAGCGTTTTGGTGAAGCGATTGGTTTACTGGAGCAGGGCGATAAGCAGGCGTTTATCGACAGCTTCCGTAAGGTTGAGCACTGGTTTGGCGATTATGCCAAACGCTTCCAGAGCGAAAGCCGTACGCTACTGCGTCAGGCCAACGATAGCCGCCAGTAGCGTCGATACCGGATGGCGATGCCTACGCCATCCGGTATTGTCATACGTTAGCTCGGATCGACTGGCACCACGTTCTCACTTGGGTAACATCCCAGTACCTTCATCGAACGCGTAATTTCACCCAACTCCTTCAATGCTTTTTGCATTTCCGGCGATTCCAGGTTGGCCTGGATATCGAGATAAAACATCTCTTCCCACGGATTACCGTGAATCGGGCGCGATTCCAGCTTGGTCATAATCAGATTATGGTTGCGTAGCACCAGCAGCGCTTCAACCAGCGCACCCGCCTGTTGCCCTGTCGCTATCAACAGCGTGGTTTTCGCCGGAACCTGGTCGGAAACATTAATAGCCTTGCGTGCCAGCACGACAAAACGGGTAATGTTTTGCGTCTGATTCGCTTCAATATGTTCAAGTACCTGCAGACCGTGCAGCACGCCACCGGCTTCGCTGCCCAAGGCTGCCACGTGCGGTGAGTTCGCCTGGGCAACCTTTTCCATTGCCGCCGAGGTGCTTTCGGTATATTCGATCTTCCAGTGCGGATAACGATTGAGGAATTTGCTGCATTGCTGGAACGGTTGCGGATGGCTGTACACGGTTTCGATGCTATTCAGGTCCGTAGTACCGGAAACCAGCACGCAGTGGTCGATAATAATGGTCATCTCGCCGACGATGGAGAGGCTGGTGTGCTGCAGCAAGTCGTAAACATCGTTGATCGCGCCAGAGCTGGTGTTCTCAATCGGCACGACCGCGTAGTCCGCCTGTCCGGTTTCGACCTGATTAAAGATATCGGCAAACTTGGCGCAACCGCTTTCAATAAATTGCTCAAAATGGCGAGCGGCATACTGACGCGCAGCGAGGTGCGAATACGAACCTTTTGGCCCCAGAAACGCGACGCGGGCGGAGTGCGGATTGATTTTATTCAGATGCTGCTGCAGGAGCGCCTGCTGGGTGAGAACGGAATCTTCGATAATGAGCTGGAACAGGCGTGTGATGTAGTGGGCATCGAGGTGATGCACTTTACCCAACTGGATCAGTCGGTCCAGCAGATCGCGCTCGCGGTCAATATCGCGCACCGGACGATGAGAAAGCAGTTTTGCTTTACCGACTTCGACGGCCAGACCACGACGCTCAGCCAGCAGGGCCAGTAATTTTTCATCCAGCGAGCTTATCTTATCGCGCAGCGCCAGTAATGGGTTTTCCGATGTCATAGTGTTGCCTTTTTTATTATCAATAAAAAAGGCCCCCCGTTGTGGGAGGCCTTATTGTTCGTCTTCGCATTATTTATCACACGACGAAACGCCTCCCATTCAGGGGAAGGTAAAAAAGAATGCGAAGAAGAACGGAATAAGTTTCATGTCAATTTCCTTTGGCTACGTCAGTTAAAGTACCTGTACTGTTTTCACCCTGTCAACAAAAAACGCGCCCGAAGGCGCGTTGGCGATACACTCAATGTAAGGGACTACTCTTCTTCTGCTTCGACGAAGTTGGCGTCTTTTACTGAAGTTGTTGCACGACGGGCTTCGCCTTTGTGCTGCACTTTATTGAGCTGCCGTTCCAGCTTGTTGATCAAATCGTTAATAGCGGTGTACATATCTTCGTGCTTAGCGCTGGCAACCAAATGTCCGTTCGGTGTATTGATGGTGGCGTCAGCAGTGAAACCCTGTGGCTCCTTGGACAGAATGATATGTGGATTAATCAGATGAGTTTGCCATTTTTCAAGTTTGGCGAGACGGTCTGCGACATGCTGGCGAATTGCCGGAGTAATTTCCATTTGTTTACTGGTAATGTTCATTGTCATAAATTTTACCTCTTGTCTTTCCCGTCTTGGTGATTCCAGCATACCTTTCCTAATGTCAAAATGCGTGATCTAAATCACATTATTTTGTCGCTTTTTGTCAAGAAAACCTTTTTGTGAGGCACCGCAGGAACAGGCGATCTTTTACTTGAGGAATACCTGAAAGCAGGCCATATTTGATAGGATGCGTTGCAGCTAAACCGCTTCAGTTACGGCGTAAACGGATAAAAAAACGGCAGCCCGAGGGCTGCCGTTTTGCATTCAGCGAGGAATCAGGTATTACTGCTGTTGGCGGCAATAATTTTCGCCACTTTTTCGGCCTGTGCAGTCATCTGCATCTGGCGATAGGCGTTTTCCATCAGCGGTAAGGCATCACGTGTTGCCTGGGTATCCGGGAAGTCACGCAGCATACCTTCTACGCGGTTCACCACAGCAACCCACGCGCCGCGTGCGGTGTAGTACTCAGCAACGGAGTACTCATATTTCGCCAGGCGATCTTTCAGGAATACCAGGCGCTTGGTGGCGTCCGTTGTGTACTGGCTATTCGGGTAGCCACGTACCAGTTTGGAAAAGTCATTAAACGCAGCTCGGGCGTGCTGTGGATCGCGATCGCTGCGATCAACACCAAAGAATCCTTGCAGTGCGCTATCATCCAACGCCATATTGGTCAGGCCACGCATATACATGACATAATCAATGTTAGGGTGTGTCGGGTTCAGACGGATAAAACGATCGATGGCGGCCTGAGCGAGCGGCAGATCGGCATTTTTGTAGTAGGCGTAGATGAGATCTAATTGCACCTGCTGAGAATAAGGTCCAAATGGATAGCGATTATCCAACGCTTCCAATTGCGTTATTGCCTGTTTCCAGTTACCGTCCTGCAGCTTTTGCTGAGCAGTCGCGTAGATTTCATTTGGTGGGTTATCGGGCACCTCTTCCTTTGAACCAGAGCAACCCGCCAAAAACAGGCTCAACGTGGCTGCTGCCACCAGGTATTTCATGCGCGTCATGACGTTTTGACTTTCCTCAAAATGTTTTACGGGAGATTCTCTGTTCCTGCTCCCGGTTAAGACCAGCTACAATAGCACACTATATTAAACGGCAAAGCCGTAAAACCCAACGTTAAACGAAGAAGCAGTTTATGGCACAACGAGTAGAACTCACCGCAACAGTCTCCGATAATCAGCTCGGTCAACGCTTAGATCAGGCTTTGGCCGAATTGTTCCCTGATTATTCGCGTTCTCGCATAAAAGAATGGATCCTCGATCAGCGCGTGCTGGTAAACGGGAATCTTTGCGATAAACCGAAAGAAAAAGTTTTGGGTGGAGAACGTGTCTCCATCAATGCTGAAATTGACGAAGAAATTCGTTTTGAAGCGCAAGATATCCCGCTAGATATCGTCTATGAAGATGACGATATTCTGGTCATCAACAAACCACGTGATTTCGTGGTACATCCGGGTGCCGGTAATCCTGATGGCACGGTATTGAATGCGTTACTGCATTACTACCCGCCGATTGCGGATGTTCCTCGTGCAGGTATCGTGCACCGTCTGGATAAAGACACCACCGGATTAATGGTGGTAGCAAAAACGGTTCCGGCGCAAACGCGTTTGGTCGAGTCGCTACAGCTGCGTGAAATTACGCGTGAGTACGAAGCCGTAGCGATTGGTCATATGACAGCCGGTGGCACTGTAGAAGAGCCTATCAGCCGTCATCCCACCAAACGTACGCATATGTCCGTGCATCCCATGGGGAAACCTGCGGTGACGCATTACCGCATTATGGAGCACTTCCGTGTACACACGCGCCTTAGGCTGCGTCTGGAAACCGGACGTACGCACCAGATCCGTGTGCACATGGCGCATATTACCCATCCGCTGGTGGGCGACCAGGTCTACGGCGGCCGTCCACGTCCACCGAAAGGCGCGTCGGATGAATTTATTTCTACGCTGCGTAAGTTCGACCGCCAGGCGCTGCATGCCACCATGCTGCGCTTGTATCACCCAATCACAGGTATCGAAATGGAATGGCATGCGCCAATTCCGCAAGATATGGTTGATCTGATTGCCGTGATGCGTGCCGATTTCGAAGAGCATAAGGATGATGTGGCCTGGCTATGAGTAAGCTAATTGTCCCGCAGTGGCCGCTGCCGCAAGGCGTCGCGGCCTGTAGTTCTACCCGTATTGGTGGCGTCAGTTTGCCGCCGTACGATTCGCTGAATCTGGGGGCCCATTGCGGCGATAACCTGGAACATGTTGAAGAGAACCGCAAACGACTCTTTGCTGCGGGCAATCTGCCTTCAAAACCGGTCTGGCTCGAACAGGTGCACGGTAAAGATGTTCTGAAACTTACCGGCGAGCCTTATTCTTCTAAGCGTGCGGATGCGTCCTACAGCAATACGCCGGGCACCGTGTGTGCAGTGATGACGGCAGACTGTTTGCCCGTGTTATTTTGTAATCGTGCTGGCACGGAAGTCGCGGCGGCTCATGCGGGCTGGCGCGGGTTATGTGCAGGCGTGCTTGAAGAGACCGTTGCGTGTTTTGCTGATAAACCCGAAAACATTATTGCCTGGTTAGGCCCGGCAATTGGTCCCCGTGCATTTGAAGTGGGGCCTGAAGTGCGTGACGCGTTTATGGTCAAAGATCCACAAGCAGACAGCGCATTTGTGCCACGTGGTGAAAAGTACCTGGCAGATATTTATCAGCTTGCTCGCCAGCGTCTGGCACATGTTGGGGTTGAGAACCTCTACGGCGGTGACCGCTGTACGTTCAGCGAAAGTGAGACTTTCTTCTCTTATCGTCGCGACAAAACCACCGGTCGTATGGCAAGTTTTATTTGGCTGATATAACCTAAAGAATCAAGACGATCCGGTACGCGTAATTTTCTTTTCACATAATTCAGGTCATTCACCTTGAATAATTGAGGGATGACCTCATTTAATCTCCAGTAGCAATTTTGACCTGTTATGGGAGGAGTTATGCGTCTGGATCGTCTTACTAATAAATTCCAGCTTGCACTCGCCGATGCCCAGTCACTCGCACTGGGGCACGACAACCAGTTTATCGAACCACTTCATCTAATGAGCGCCCTGCTTAATCAGGAAGGGGGATCGGTCCGTCCTTTGTTAACGTCTGCTGGCATTAACGCCGGCCAGTTACGCACAGCCATTGATCAGGCATTGAGCCGCTTGCCGCAGGTAGAAGGCACCGGCGGTGATGTGCAGCCTTCTCAGGAGCTGGTGCGTGTACTGAATCTTTGCGACAAGCTGGCGCAAAAACGTGGGGACAATTTTATTTCGTCGGAACTGTTCGTTCTGGCGGCGCTTGAGTCACGCGGTACGCTGACCGATTTATTAAAATCAGCGGGGGCGACGACCGCTAATATCACTCAGGCAATTGAACAGATGCGTGGAGGTGAAAGCGTGAACGACCAAGGGGCTGAAGACCAACGTCAGGCCTTGAAAAAATACACCGTCGACCTGACGGAACGTGCCGAGCAGGGTAAGCTCGATCCGGTTATCGGTCGTGATGAAGAAATTCGTCGCACCATTCAGGTGCTGCAACGCCGTACTAAAAACAATCCGGTATTAATTGGTGAGCCTGGTGTCGGTAAAACGGCCATTGTTGAAGGGCTTGCGCAGCGCATTATTAATGGCGAAGTGCCGGAGGGTTTAAAAGGCCGCCGTGTACTGGCGCTGGATATGGGCGCGTTGGTGGCCGGGGCGAAATATCGCGGTGAATTTGAAGAACGTTTAAAAGGTGTGCTGAACGATCTGTCGAAACAGGAAGGCAATGTCATTCTGTTTATCGATGAGCTGCATACTATGGTTGGCGCAGGTAAAGCCGATGGTGCCATGGATGCCGGGAACATGTTGAAACCGGCACTGGCTCGTGGCGAACTGCACTGTGTAGGGGCTACAACACTTGATGAGTACCGCCAGTACATCGAAAAAGATGCGGCACTGGAACGTCGTTTCCAGAAAGTGTTTGTTGCCGAGCCGAGCGTGGAAGACACCATCGCCATTTTGCGTGGGTTGAAAGAACGCTATGAGCTGCACCACCACGTGCAGATCACTGACCCGGCAATTGTCGCGGCAGCGACGCTATCTCATCGTTACATTGCTGACCGTCAGTTACCGGACAAAGCCATCGATCTTATCGATGAAGCGGCGTCCAGCATTCGTATGCAGATTGACTCCAAGCCGGAAGAACTGGACCGACTCGATCGCCGAATCATCCAGCTCAAACTGGAACAGCAGGCGTTAATGAAAGAGTCTGACGAGGCGAGTAAAAAGCGCCTCGATATGCTTAATGAAGAGCTGGATGACAAAGAGCGTCAGTATTCTGAGCTCGAAGAAGAGTGGAAAGCGGAAAAAGCGTCACTTTCCGGCACGCAGACGATTAAGGCTGAACTGGAGCAGGCGAAAATCGCTATCGAACAGGCTCGTCGGGTGGGTGATCTGGCGCGGATGTCTGAGCTGCAGTACGGCAAAATTCCTGAGCTGGAAAAACAGCTGGAAGCAGCCACTCAGTCTGAAGGCAAAACCATGCGCCTGTTGCGTAATAAAGTGACGGATGCGGAAATCGCCGAAGTACTGGCACGTTGGACGGGGATCCCTGTTGCCCGCATGCTGGAAGGCGAGCGTGAAAAACTGCTGCGTATGGAGCAGGATCTGCATAACCGCGTCATTGGTCAGAACGAAGCGGTGGAAGCGGTATCCAACGCGATTCGCCGTAGCCGTGCAGGGTTGTCCGATCCGAATCGTCCGATCGGTTCGTTCTTGTTCCTTGGGCCAACCGGTGTCGGTAAAACCGAACTGTGTAAAGCGCTGGCTAACTTTATGTTCGACAGCGACGACGCGATGGTTCGTATCGATATGTCTGAGTTTATGGAGAAACACTCTGTCTCTCGTCTGGTCGGTGCGCCCCCGGGATACGTTGGCTATGAAGAGGGCGGCTACCTGACAGAAGCGGTGCGTCGTCGCCCTTATTCCGTCATCCTGCTGGATGAAGTGGAAAAGGCGCATCCGGATGTGTTCAACATTCTGTTGCAGGTGCTGGATGACGGTCGACTGACTGACGGGCAGGGGAGAACGGTCGACTTCCGTAATACGGTGGTCATCATGACTTCTAACCTGGGGTCCGATCTCATTCAGGAACGTTTTGGCGACCTGGACTACGGACACATGAAAGACATGGTGCTGGGCGTGGTCAGTCAAAACTTCCGTCCGGAATTCATTAACCGTATAGATGAAGTTGTTGTCTTCCATCCGTTGGGTGAACAACACATTGCGTCTATTGCCCAGATCCAGCTGCAGCGTCTGTACAAACGTCTGGAAGATCGTGGCTATGAAATCCACATCTCTGACGAGGCGCTTAAACTGCTGAGCGCGAATGGGTACGATCCTGTCTACGGGGCGCGTCCATTGAAACGTGCTATCCAGCAACAGATCGAAAACCCGCTGGCCCAGCAAATCCTGTCGGGTGAGCTGGTTCCTGGCAAAACGATTCGTCTGGAAGTGAATGACGATCGCATTGTGGCAGTGCAGTAAGTCACAAAATACTAAAAACGGGCCCTGCAGGGCCCGTTTTTGTTTAAAAACCAGGCGAAAATAACTTTCCATTACTGGTTTTGATGCAAAAGTAATCGGTTGATAAGTTTTTTGTATTTTCCCCTTGTCAGCCTGAAATAACTCCCTATAATGCGCCTCCAC
>NZ_SZWM01000713.1:375-533 GCF_005280805.1 Citrobacter sp. TBCS-14 | reverse complement strand
GATCTTGTCCGCGACGCGCGTGAAGCAGACAAAGTCGCGCTGCTGCTTAAAGTCTGGCGTGAACGCCTGAGTTATCGCCTGGTACGCAGCGCAGAAGAGAGCAAAATTGCGCTTTCTGACCAGACAAACGTTACCGCGGCACTGCCGTTTATCAGCGA
>NZ_SZWM01000713.1:0-177 GCF_005280805.1 Citrobacter sp. TBCS-14 | reverse complement strand
CGGCTCTGTCACCGCCGGACTGGCCCGCTGGGCTGACGTTGTTTTCCGCTAAGCGGCTCGCAGGCTTAAAGGTGCGCGTATTGACATCATCGTTACTGTGGCTTATTTTCAGGAGTGAGGGTTAGGGAAGGTTTCCCCTCCCCCCTGGTGTCTTAGTAAGCCGGTAAGCTAATGACT
>NZ_SZWM01000714.1:0-520 GCF_005280805.1 Citrobacter sp. TBCS-14 | reverse complement strand
CATTTTTTCGCGTTTTTCCACGCTTTCCGCGGTTTCTTCATACAGCATAACGGCTTCAGTTGCCGGGCGACGCTGCTCGCTAATGGCTTTAATAATGACCGTNGGTGAGGGTGGCATTCAGCTCGACAATCTTGCTCGGCTTACTGCGCTGCCCGTTGTAATGCACCTTACCGCCTTCAACCATTTCGCGAGCTATCGCACGCGTTTTATAAAAACGCGCAGCCCACAGCCATTTATCCAGCCTGACGTCAACAGGGGGCTTCTCTTTCATGGCATCTCCTTCACATCAGTGAGGGGATCAGTCGGCGGTAGTCATTCAGTGACGGATGGCGTGCATACTGTTTTTCCGCAATACCTGAATCGGGATTGGTCACGCCGAGGCAGTAACGAATGCCGAATTGAGCAGCGGCGTCGAGAATTGGTTCGCTGTCGTCAATAAACAACGTCTTCTCTGCACTCATTCCCGTTTCTTCAGCGACAGCGTGCCATAACCGCTGATCCTCTTTGGGATAACCAAATG
>NZ_SZWM01000717.1:322-481 GCF_005280805.1 Citrobacter sp. TBCS-14 | reverse complement strand
AACACATTACGGTCAGCCTGTGAGAGTAGCGGCAACATCTGCGCGGGCATCAGTTGCACGTAATCGGGTTCGCTTTGTTCTACGGCTTTCAGGCTGCGTAGCCAGGTAGAACGGTCGGTGACAAAGATTTTCTGCATCGTCACCAGTCCACACTTTTTC
>NZ_SZWM01000717.1:0-162 GCF_005280805.1 Citrobacter sp. TBCS-14 | reverse complement strand
ATGCAGACTTCCGCCTTGCTGGACAGCGCGGTTTTCAATTGCTCAATACCGTAAATCGCCATAATGACGGGCTGGCGTGCCAGGAGCACGCCAAGATTTTTGATCATTACTGACCTGCCTGATGTGAAGGAAGATCGACGCTTAACCCCAGTTTGCCTGGGT
>NZ_SZWM01000718.1:0-459 GCF_005280805.1 Citrobacter sp. TBCS-14 | reverse complement strand
GGTAACGGCATTTCATCGTCTTCAAAAGCATCTTCAATTTCTTCTGCCACGGCAGGAGCATGCACGGTTAGCGTAAAGATGGAGCCTTTTCCGGCCTGGCTGGAAACCGTAATATCACCGCCCATGTTTTTCGCCAGACGCTTCGAGACGGCCAGTCCAATCCCGGTTCCCGTTGCCGGTTTACCACCATGGCTGTCCTTCACCTGATAGTACATGGCGAAAATTTTATCCTGCTCATCCTGTGGAATACCGATCCCGGAATCCTCCACCTCAAAATGCAGTATGTCTCCCTCGTCATAGCGCGCCCGTACGNAATCCTCCACCTCAAAATGCAGTATGTCTCCCTCGTCATAGCGCGCCCGTACGGTCACCTGCCCCTGCTGAGTAAACTTCACGGCGTTGCTGATCAGATTCCACAGAATCTGGCGCAAACGCGTTCCGTCGGTGATGACCTTATGT
>NZ_SZWM01000715.1:187-512 GCF_005280805.1 Citrobacter sp. TBCS-14 | reverse complement strand
CCAACAGGAAAGATCATGATGAGCCTGGCCGGTAAAAAAATCGTACTTGGCGTCAGTGGCGGTATTGCTGCGTACAAAACCCCTGAGCTGGTGCGTCGTTTACGGGAACGCGGCGCAGACGTCCGCGTGGCGATGACCGAAGCGGCAAAAGCCTTTATTACTCCCCTGAGCTTACAGGCAGTTTCGGGCTATCCGGTATCTGACAGCCTGCTCGACCCCGCTGCCGAAGCCGCGATGGGCCATATTGAGCTGGGGAAATGGGCCGATTTGGTTATCCTGGCCCCTGCGACGGCAGACCTGATTGCCCGCGTTGCCGCCGGTATGG
>NZ_SZWM01000715.1:0-168 GCF_005280805.1 Citrobacter sp. TBCS-14 | reverse complement strand
CTGGTGTCTACGATTTGTCTGGCAACACCCGCGCCTGTTGCCGTGCTGCCGGCCATGAACCAGCAGATGTATCGCGCTGCCGCGACCCAGCACAATCTGGGCATTCTTGCTTCGCGCGGTTTGCTCATTTGGGGCCCTGACAGCGGTAGCCAGGCATGTGGTGATATC
>NZ_SZWM01000716.1:301-489 GCF_005280805.1 Citrobacter sp. TBCS-14 | reverse complement strand
TATTACGAAAACTTTAAAAATGCTTATCGTTCGGAGCAGGGGTATATTAAAAAAGACGTGTTAATTAAAGATGTTCTGGTGTATTTGAATAACAACTTTCGCGAAAAAATCACACTCGATCAGTTGTCGAAAAAATTTCGCGCCAGTGTGAGTTATATTTGTCACGAATTCACTAAAGAGTATCGCAT
>NZ_SZWM01000716.1:0-146 GCF_005280805.1 Citrobacter sp. TBCS-14 | reverse complement strand
CAGCGACACGTAGGCTGTACTCCCAGCGATTATCGTAAGCAGTTTAAAAATAATCTGACTGAGCAGGAATGCCTGCAGCCGGAAATCTGATTTTCTGGCGTAAGTCCGGATAGCGTTTATCCGCTATCCGGATGATAGTACGGCTT
>NZ_SZWM01000721.1:0-527 GCF_005280805.1 Citrobacter sp. TBCS-14 | reverse complement strand
GCTGGAAGATTATCAGCAGCGTTCTCGTACGCTGTCACGTCTGACGGATGAAGCAGAAGCGTTGAACGACGCACCAACCGTTGATTTTCTTCATGATCTGGAAAAAGAACAGCAGCAGGATGGCGTACTGCTACAAACGATTCTTGATGAAGTTCGTAGCGCTAAACGTGCTGGGCTGTGTATGGCGCAAANGATCTGGAAAAAGAGCAGCAGCAGGATGGTGTGCTGTTGCAAACGATTCTTGATGAGGTTCGTAGCGCCAAACGCGCCGGACTGTGTATGGCGCAAACGGATAAGCATCTGCTAAACGTCGTTAACCACCAGCATCACTGATACTCGGCACTACCCTGTCTGCGCCTCTGTATCCAAGAGGCGCAAAAAAACCTTTCTAAAACCTGAAACAACGGTTTATTTTAGTGAGACTCATTCTGCGGAGTGAATTTCAGCTCGATCAACGCAACCGCTTTTTGAATTGCGCGCATCGTAACGGGATCAGCGCCCGCGGGATGGCTGGAAAAGTCGATGCT
>NZ_SZWM01000722.1:329-561 GCF_005280805.1 Citrobacter sp. TBCS-14 | reverse complement strand
GCCTTATCACCTTCTGCCATCAGGGCGCGGATAGCCGTTGGCGCAGTATAGAGGATTGTGACCTGGTGCTTGTCCACGACCTGTGACATACGCGCCGGGGTCGGCCAGTTAGGTACACCTTCAAACATCAGCGTGGTGGCACCGCAGGCCAGCGGACCATACAGCAAATAGCTGTGGCCGGTAACCCAACCCACATCAGCAGTACACCAGTAGATATCGTCCTGATGGTAAT
>NZ_SZWM01000722.1:0-175 GCF_005280805.1 Citrobacter sp. TBCS-14 | reverse complement strand
CACGGCCTTCCTGCCATTCCGTTTTTCCACCGGTTCGTTTGAGGACGACCACATGCTCCACGGTCTTCACGTTCGGGTTTTTCAGCGCATCATCGACGTTCTTTTTCAGCGGGATGCTGCGTCCGGCGCGCACGCCTTCATCAGCGGTGATCACCAGGCGTGAATTGGAGTCGAT
>NZ_SZWM01000719.1:0-484 GCF_005280805.1 Citrobacter sp. TBCS-14 | reverse complement strand
ATCAAGGCGGCAAGGGAACGAATTCCTGGGAGCATAGATAACTATGTGACCAGGGTGAGTGAGGGCAGCCAACGCAGAGACGGCTTGAAGGATGAAGTGTATACAGGAGAAATTATGTTGCCCGACTCATCCATCCGATTAANAAGTGTATACAGGAGAAATTATGCTGCCCGACTCATCCATCCGATTAAACAAATACATCAGTGAAAGCGGAATCTGCTCGCGTCGCGAAGCGGATCGCTTTATCGAACAAGGGAATGTCTTCCTGAATGGCAAACGCGCCACCATTGGCGATCAGGTGATGCCTGGCGACGTCGTGAAAGTGAATGGTCGGTTGATTGAGCCGCGTGAAGCGGAAGATCTGGTTTTTATCGCGCTGAACAAGCCGGTAGGGATTGTCAGCACCACCGAAGACAGCGAACGCGACAACATTGTTGATTTCGTGAATCACAGCAAGCGCGTGTTCCCCATTGGCCGTCTGGAT
>NZ_SZWM01000720.1:292-568 GCF_005280805.1 Citrobacter sp. TBCS-14 | reverse complement strand
GTGGTACTTGATACCTACCGTAGCCACTTAAATAAAAAATAATCATGAGGGTTACCCGGCTTGACCGGGTAACCACAGCGGATGAAAGCCCTGCTACAATCCGAGCACGGTCCCGACCAGCAACCAGATATTCAGTGCCACGACCAGCACCACAATCACCCAGCCAACCTGTTTTACCCAACGGCTATTAACTAAATCCCCCATCAGTTGGCTGTTGCTGGTAAAAATCAGTAGCGGTACCAGCGCCAGAGCGATACCAAAACTGAGTAATACCTG
>NZ_SZWM01000720.1:0-261 GCF_005280805.1 Citrobacter sp. TBCS-14 | reverse complement strand
GTATCCGGGTGGGATCAAGCCCCATTAAAATCACAATAAATGACGGCATCATGGTGACGCTACGGCGCACCCAGAGCGGGATATGAAAGCGGATAAACCCTTGCATAACCACCTGCCCCGCCAGCGTGCCAACCACGGTAGAGGAAAGCCCTGCCGCCACCAGACTTAAACCAAACACGGTTGCCGCAGCATGACTTAACAGCGGTTCAAGCGTCAGATAGGCCTGGTCCAGGTCTGCGATACCAGTATGCCCGCTAAAGT
>NZ_SZWM01000293.1:0-41542 GCF_005280805.1 Citrobacter sp. TBCS-14 | reverse complement strand
TGTCACGAGTGTATCGCTGGGCATACGAACGCGGTTATGCGAAGGGCAACCCCACCAAGGGCGTCAAGCAGTTTAAGGAAACCGGAAGAGATCGCTACATCACCCACGAAGAGTACAACGCACTTTACAGCGTCGCTCCGGGTGTTGTGCGTGTTGCGATGGAGCTGGCTTATCTCTGCTGTGCACGCCAGAACGACGTGCTGGAAATGAAAAAAAGCCAGCTTATTGCGGAAGGGATACTGATTAAGCAAAGCAAAACGGCCGTTGCGCAGATAAAAGCATGGTCTGAAAGGCTCAACGCCGCCATCACAATGGCGAAAACCCTCCCCCTGAATGACGGGATGAGCAGTCTTTATGTGATTCACCAGGCATCCGGACATAAATATACCCGTGACGGTTTTAATAGCCGCTGGAGAAAAGCGAAGGAAGAGGCAAAAGATCAGTACCCACACCTGAGTTTTGATTTCACTTTTCATGATTTGAAAGCGAAAGGTATCTCGGACCTGCAGGGTAACATTTACGAGAAACAGGCCATATCCGGGCACAAAAACGTGGAGCAGACAGCACGATACAACCGGAGAATTGAGGTCGTGCCGGTAGTCGGCGGACAGTAAAATATTATGAAGGGATATTATGAAATTGGATTTCAGGCACAAAAAAACCACCCGTAGGTGGTTTCACGACACTGCTTATTGCTTTGATTATTCTTTTCTTTCCCATGGTGCCCGGAGTGGGACTTGAACCCACACAGCCTTACAGCCGAGGGATTTTAAATCCCTTGTGTCTACCGATTTCACCATCCGGGCTCGGGAAGAAATTGGAGGCGCGTTCCGGAGTCGAACCGGACTAGACGGATTTGCAATCCGCTACATAACCGCTTTGCTAACGCGCCGAAATCTTCAGGCTTTTCAGCCAACACCCGCATATTGCCGATGTTTTAAATTTGGAGCGGGAAACGAGACTCGAACTCGCGACCCCGACCTTGGCAAGGTCGTGCTCTACCAACTGAGCTATTCCCGCATCACCAAGTAACTTTGTTAATCACTTGATTTTACTATCGTCTGGCAATCTGTGCTGCCGTTCGATGCGTTGCATTCTACTTACCTGACGCACTGAGTCAACGATATTTTTCACCACTTTCGATCGTTTGCTGAAATTTGCGTCGAAACGATCACTGATCAAGCAAATCTCCACGTGCAGCTCTCAAATACTGGAACATTGACCACAATGTCAGTATCGCAGCAACGAAGAAAAGCGCGATCCCGGCGTATTCAACCCAGATATTTGGCCGCCACAGTAACCACGCCAGAGCCGCCATTTGTGAGGCGGTTTTGACTTTACCGATCCATGACACGGCTACGCTGTTGCGTTTCCCCAGCTCGGCCATCCATTCGCGCAGTGCTGAAATGATAATTTCACGGGCGATCATCGTCGCAGCAGGTAATGTTACCCACCAGCTGTGGTAGTGCTCCGCCACCAGCACCATGGCGATAGCCACCAGCACTTTATCGGCGACCGGATCGAGGAAGGCACCAAAACGCGTACTTTGGTTCCAGCGGCGTGCCAGAAATCCGTCAAACCAGTCGGTAACCGCCGCGATACAGAAGATCAGCGCACTAACAAAGGGAGCCCAGGTAAATGGCAGATAAAACGCCAATACAAAGAATGGGATCAGAATGACGCGAAACAGCGTGAGCAATGTAGGGATATTAAATTGCATATGACGGATAACTATCTGTTGTCAGTGAAATTACCCCTATGTTGCTACAGAGGGCCTAATGTTTCAACGAGTAGAAGATCTTTTCTGCCAGACCTTGCGAAATACCCGGCACTTTTGCAATTTCTTCGACACTTGCGTTACGAAGCCCTTGCAAACCGCCCATGTATTTTAGCAGCATCTGTCGACGTTTTGGTCCAACGCCCTCAATGGTTTCCAGGGTACTGGTGCTTTTCACCTTCGCCCGTTTTTTACGGTGTCCGCTGATAGCGTGATCGTGTGATTCATCGCGAATATGTTGAATCACGTGCAGCGCAGGCGAATCTGGCGGCAAGCTGAACCCCTCACCTTCCGGTTCAAAGAACAACGTTTCCAGGCCAGCTTTACGATCCGCCCCTTTTGCCACGCCAAGCAGGAGCGGATGGCTTTTATCCCAGGGCACATCCAATTCAGCAAATACCGCTTTCGCCTGCCCCAGTTGACCTTTGCCACCGTCGATCAAAATAACGTCCGGGATCTTACTTGCTTCAATCGCCTTGCCATAACGGCGGCGCAGCACCTGATTCATCGCTGCATAATCATCGCCGGGGGTAATGCCGGTAATATTATAGCGGCGGTATTCAGCACGTAGTGGTCCATTAGCATCGAAAACCACGCAGGAGGCTACCGTCTGCTCGCCCATGGTATGGCTGATGTCGAAGCACTCCATGCGTTTAACCGCCGGTAGCTTCAGCACCGATGCCAGCGCCGTCAAACGTTGTGTAATGGTGGACTGCTGAGACAGTTTGGTGGTCAGCGCCGTTGCAGCATTGGTACGCGCCAACTTCAGGTAGCGCGCACGATCGCCACGCGGCTTCGTCTGGACGTTAATCCGCCGCCCGGCGAGCTCAGACAACGAATCGGCCAGCAGCGTTTTATCGCTCAGATTAAAATCGAGCAGGATCTCACCGGGCAAAGTGCGCATCTGGCTGCCCTGTAAATAAAACTGTCCGACAAAGGTCTCGACCACTTCGCCCAGTTCCGTTCCCCCCGGTACTTTAGGAAAATAGCTGCGGCTACCCAGCACTTTTCCCTGACGGATAAACAAAACATGCACGCAGGCCATCCCGGCATCAAACGCCACGCCGATAACGTCAAGGTCATCCCCGGTGTTGGAAACAAACTGTTTTTCGGTGACACGACGGACGGCCTGAATTTGGTCGCGAATACGCGCGGCCTCTTCAAATTCCAGATTCTGACTGGCCTTTTCCATCCGGGCGATCAATTGCGTTAACACCTGATCATCTTTGCCGGACAAGAACAAGCGGACGTAGTCAACCTGCTGCGCGTACTCGTCTTCGCTCACCAGACCGGCGACGCAGGGACCGAGACAGCGGCCAATCTGATATTGCAGACAAGGGCGCGAGCGGTTGCGGTAGACACTGTTTTCGCACTGACGAATTGGGAAAATTTTCTGCAGCAGTGCCAACGTTTCACGCACGGCATAGCCGTTAGGGAATGGACCGAAGTATTCGCCTTTGGCATGCTTCGCCCCACGATGCATCGCCAGGCGCGGGTGGGTATCACCGCTAAGAAAGATAAAGGGGTAAGACTTATCATCGCGTAACAGCACGTTGTAGCGCGGCTGGTACAGCTTGATGTAGTTATGCTCAAGCAACAACGCTTCGGTTTCAGTATGCGTCACCGTCACATCAATCTGCTGAATAAGCGCCACCAGCGCTTCAGTTTTACGCGACGCGAGGTTGCTGCGGAAGTAGCTGGAAAGCCGCTTTTTCAGATCCTTAGCTTTACCGACATAGATAACCGTCCCGGCGGCATCGTACATACGATAAACGCCGGGCTGGCTGGTGACGGTTTTCAGGAACGCTTTGGCATCAAACTGTTCGGTCACTGGCTTGTTAACGTCTCCGCATTACACAGGCCATGGCGAATTGCCAGGTGAGTCAGCTCTACGTCGCCGTGAATGTTTAATTTACTGAACATTCGATAGCGATAGCTGTTCACCGTTTTCGGACTGAGATTCAGCTGCTCCGAGATCTCATTGACCTTCTGGCCTTTGGTGATCATCAGCATAATCTGCAACTCGCGTTCAGATAAACTGGCAAACGGTGTTTCCGTTTTCTCCGGCTCAATTTGGCTGAGCGCCATCTGTTGAGCGATATCAGAAGCAATATAGCGCTGTCCGGAATAGACGGAGCGAATGGCGCTAACCACTTCCTGAGGTGCAGCGCCCTTGCTCAGATAACCTGCGGCCCCGGCCTGCATGACTTTTGCGGGCAATGGGTTTTCAGTATGAACGGTCAACATGATCACTTTTATGTCAGCCGTAGAACGCGCAATTTTACGTGTTGCTTCAAGCCCACCAATACCGGGCATATTCATGTCCATCAGCACGACGTCGGCGGAATTTGAGCGACACCATTTCACAGCATCTTCGCCGCAGCACGCTTCGCCGACAACTTTAATGCCTTTTATATCTTCAAGAATGCGTCGTATCCCTGCGCGCACCAGTTCATGGTCATCAACAAGAAAAACGTTGATCAAAGGAATATCTCCAGAATAGGGATAACGCTACCGATAGTTAATCGGTCCTATGTTAACGGGTTTTATCTCAACTTTGAAATGTAAAAAACATCCGTCTTCCGATTTTGCTCTCGTTTTTGGAAATTAGATTGTACGCCGCGTGGAAACATTCACTGCTGACGGCGTTCTGCCGGGGTTATATACGAATCGCTGTTTCAAAATGGTGACAAAAAAATCATATTCTTCAGTTGAATGCTAAATAGGCGGGCAAAGTTGTAACAACAATTAACGAGTAAAAAACTCGAAATATACAAAGAATGGAGAAAATATATGCACTGCAACATCTTGTTTATTTTAATGTCGCGGTTAATGTTTGTGCGAAAAACAGCCACTGATATTTTTAGCCGCGCTTATGGTATACTCCGCCGCCTTAACATTTGCCATCGCACTTTTTCATAGAGACATAACGAGGAAAATAAATGAGTACGCCTGATTTTTCCACTGCTGAGAATAATCAAGAACTGGCTAACGAAGTCACCTGCCTGAAAGCCATGTTAACGCTGATGCTGCAGGCAATGGGACAAGCCGATGCAGGCCGCGTGATTCTTAAGATGGAAAAACAGATCGCGCAGATTGAAGATCAATCCCAGGCTGCGGTATTTTCCAACACTGTTAAACAAATTAAACAGGCCTACCGCCAGTAATAAGAAACCGGCTGATAGCATTGCAATCAGCCGGTTTTGCGTCTGACACTCAGAACGACAACTTATTCAGATAAGCCCGGTCGCTGCAGCATAGCAGGCAATCTGCGTTTTGTTTGGTGCGTTAAACTTCTTCTGCATATTCTTCTGATGGAAGTTCACGGTATTTTCAGAAATCGACAGGATCATCGCTATTTCTGCCGACGTTTTTCCCTCTGCGGTCCATTTCAGTATTTCTTTCTCCCGCTTACTAAACCGCATCTCTGGCGCCATGACCATATCATCTTCCAGACGCGTCAGAACGGACAAACTCTCCCTCACCAACAATTGCATTCTGAGTTCCACTTCATCCTGCGCAAAGCGGCCATTACGCACGCTCGCACACGAGACAGAAAGAAAGCCCTGCGCCCGGTTCGGCAGCATTAAGCATTGCGTCATCCCCTTGCGTAAACCGTGATTACGCGCCGCATCCCAAAGCGGTTGTGCATCACGAAATAAGGTATCGTCCCAGGGAAGATGGCCCTGCCTGAAGTTTTCTGGTTTAAGCACGGGGTCAATCGCGAGATAATTTTCGGACTGATAATGTGCCACCCACGCTTTGGGGTAGGTTGTATGAAGCGCCGTCTTAGGTCGGGTAAACGGCACGGGGTGACGAACACAGAGAGCGTAAAAATCGAACTCCAGATGCTGTGTCTGATGTTGTAGTTCGTTATAGACGTCATCTGCCGTCGCCATTTCCTGAAAGCGTAACAGCATGCTCCGTCGCCAGGTGAAGAAATCGTGATCCTGCATACTAAGTGGTCATGTCCCTGAGATTGATAATCATCACAAATGAGAATGAAACAAACTAACACATAAATGTATTTTATATATGCAGATTATCGGACAAGAATGGATTTACTTGAGTATTACGCATAATCAGAGCAGGTTGATGCGACGCAGCGTTAATAATAAAGCAGTAATAATAAATAGTTATGCGGCTTGTGCTCACCAAAAATCTATTTCGGTGAGCACCGTAGGGTTATTATTGCATTAAGAATTTTTCCAGAAACTGACGCGTTCTCGGTTGTTGGGGCGCGGTAAACAGCGATTTTGCAGGTCCCTGCTCGACAATGCGCCCCTGATCCATAAATATCGCCCGGTCAGCAACGTCGCGCGCAAAACTCATTTCATGCGTCACAATCACCATGGTGCGTTTTTCCTGCGCCAGTTGACGAATGGTATTCAGCACCTCGCCAACCAGTTCAGGATCGAGTGCTGACGTTGGTTCATCAAACAGGATCACCTCCGGGCGCATGGCCAACGCCCGGGCAATTGCCACGCGCTGCTGCTGTCCACCGGATAACCGACGCGGATAGCTGGTCTCTTTGCCCGCCAGGCCCACCTTTGCCAGCAACTCACGTGCGCGCGCCGTTGCTTCGGCTTTCGGCTCTCCCTTCACAATCACCGGACCTTCAATAATGTTTTCCAGCACCGTACGGTGAGGAAACAAATTAAAGTTCTGGAACACAAACCCCACATGCTGGCGCAGCTGACGAATCAACCCTTTCTGCTGATTGAGTGAACGCGCCGTATCAATGGTAATGTCACCGACTTTAATCGTGCCCGCCTCAGGCTGTTCCAGCAGATTAATACTGCGCAACAACGTGGTTTTCCCTGAGCCGCTAGGCCCGATAATCGCCACAACTTCACCGGGTTTTACCTCAAGATCGATACCGTGCAGCACCGTTTGCCCGTGAAATTTTTTCACCAGGTTTCTGACTTCGATCGCACTCATTTCGGCTCTCTCTCCTGGCGGTTCAGCTGTTCTTCAAAATAGTTCTGCAGTGCGGACAGCACTGTCGCCATTACCCAGTAAATCAGTGAGGCCGCCAGATACATGGTGAACACTTCCAGCGTGCGTGAGGTGATCAGCTGCGCCTGACGGAACAGTTCCGGTACCTGGATTGTCGCCGCCAGCGAGGTGTCTTTTACCAGGCTGATAAAGCTATTGCTCAACGGCGGCAAAGCCACGCGCGCCGCCTGCGGTAGGATCGCCCGGCGCATGGTCTGCCAGCGCGTCATACCAATACTGGCGCCCGCCTCCCACTGACCTTTATCAATCGAGGAGATAGCCGCACGCAGCGTTTCCGCCGCATACGCTGCGGTGTTCAGCGACAAACCAATCATCGCCGCCGGGATCGGGTCCAGCTCAATGCCAAACTGCGGCAGACCGTAGTAGATCATAAACAGTTGGGCGATCAGTGGCGTGCCGCGAAAAATAGAAATATAGACGCGCGCCAGCCAACGCACCGGCAGCAGCGGCGACAGGCGCATCAGAGCGAGGATAAACCCCAGCACCAGACCAAAGAACATCCCACCGATACTCAGCTGCAGCGTAAATACCGCGCCTTTAAGCAGGAAGGGCAGTGAATCAATCACCAGTTGGATACTTTCTTGCATTAGCGTTTTTCTACCTTGCCATTACACGTGAGGATGGTAGGCAAACAGCGCAGGCGCCCCACCGGTATGAATAAACAGAACCGGACCTTCATCCTTAAAGCGCTTCTGGCTGATACCGTCAATCAGGCCCGCCATCGCTTTGCCGGTATATACCGGATCCAGCAAGATGCCTTCCAGACGCGCCAGCAGTTTCACCGCTTCCATGCCCTCTTCGTTTGGCGTGCCGTAACCCGGTGCATAATAGTCATCCCATAACAGAATATCCGCCGACGCGGTCAGTTCCAGTTCACGAGCCACGTCCTGCTGCAGGGTCACCACTTTTGGCTTTTGATCGGCGACGCTGCGCGAAACGGTCACCCCAATCAGCTCGACGTTGGGCATCAGCTGTTCCAGCCCCACCGCCAGACCGGCATGGGTGCCCGCGCTGCCTGAAGCAACCACCACAGAGGACAGCGCTACCGCGCCCTCGCACTGCTGGGCAATTTCCAGCGCACTTTCAACATAGCCCAACGCACCCAGCGCATTCGACCCGCCGACCGGGATCACATACGGTCGGAACCCTTGCGCTTCAATCCGTGTGGCCAGCGCCTGAAGTTGTGCATTCGGGTCGGTCAGCGCGTCGCACATTTCAACCTGGGTATTAAACAGATCTAACAACAGACGGTTACCGTTGCTGAGATAGTTTTCTGCCGTGGTGCCAATCGGGTTTTCCAGCAGCGCCACGCAGTGCAGCCCGAGCTTTGCCGCCACCGCCGCCGTCTGGCGCACGTGGTTCGACTGAATGGCCCCGGCGGTAATCAGCGTGTCGGCCCCTTCGCGCAGCGCATCTGCCGCCAGGAACTCCAGCTTGCGCAGCTTATTGCCGCCCATCGCCATTGGCGTGACATCATCGCGTTTAATAAAAATGTCGCGTCCGAGATAATCAGAGAAGCGCGGGAGATATTCGAGCGGCGTTGGCGCGCCAATAAATTCCAGACGTGGAAAGCGCGTTAAATTATGCAGCGGCATACAGCCTCCGGTATTCGTTGTTGTGATGTTCTTTTTATTATGCACGTTCAGGCGCAATGAAATAAAAAAAGGCGCTGTTAAAGGCGCCTTTTTTATCCGGATGACGATTATTTCGTCACATCCGCCCCAAACCATTTTTCAGACAGGGCTTTCAGGGTACCGTCTTTCTGCATCTCTGCAATGGCGGCATCGACCGCTTTCAGCAGATCGTCATTACCTTTACGCAGCGCCACGCCGGATGCCTGGCGGGAGAAGGCTTCACCGGTCACGGCCAGCGTATCTTTGGTTTTCTTCACCAGATCCAACGCGGCCAGACGATCAACCAGAATCGCATCGATACGACCGACACGCAGATCCTGATATTTGGTCGGGTCATCATCATAGGTACGAATATCAACGCCCTGCACGTTCTGGCGCAGCCACTCTTCGTAGTTGGTACCCAGACCGACGCCGACTTTTTTGCCTTTCAGGTCAGCCGCGGTTTTAATCACGCCTTCGTTGCCTTTTTTCACCAGCGCCTGGATACCAGAGACCGTATACGGGGTAGAGAAATCGTATTTTTTCTGACGTTCGTCAGAGATGGTTACCTGGTTAATCACCACATCAATACGTTTGGAGTCTAAAGAGGCCAGCATGCCATCCCACTTGGTCGGCTTCAGCGTCGCTTTCACCCCAAGATGTTTGGCCAGTTCTTCGGCAAATTCGACTTCAAAACCGGTCAGCTTGCCATCATCACCCTGAAAACTAAACGGGGGATAGGTCCCTTCGAGACCAACCAACAGCGTACCGCGCTCTTTCACTTTATTTAACAGACCTTCGTCCGCAAAGGTTTTAGCGCTCATACCGGCGACAAGTGCCACAGCCATTACACCCATCAGAGCCTGACGTCCCAGACGTGCTAATTTCATAGTTACCCCGAATATTGTCATTAGTGACTATCATTTATGACCGTAGTGTAGAGCGTTTACCGCTATTTACAAACACGACTCCGTTACACCTTATTCGTTTTTAATATATATCAGAACTGGCTGTCCAGGAGGATTTCTGCATCTGGCCCACAGGTGCATGCGCTTTGAACTGCTCATACTTACGCAGCGCAATGCGGTAGTTGTTGGTGCTGGTCTCCGGCAGCCACGGGGCGAGGTTTTCGTCGAGGAAGCCTTCCTGCAGCAGGTCATGAGAGATGTTCTGTTCGGTCAGATGATTACCGAGACGGCGCAGGCGAACCACATATTCGCGCACCGTGCCGTGGCTCATTTCGGTTTGTTCAAACAAAAACTGTTTAAACCCGATAATGTCAAAAAAGTCGCTCTGTTCCTTGCAGTGTAAATCACCGCAAAAACGGCATAACGCCACCCACTCTTTTTTCTCCTGCTCCCAGGCAGCGGCGTCGAGCAACATATCGAGCCGGGCAATAGCGATTTTATTCACAATCTGGCCGCGGCGGACCAGCGTGATCCTGTCGAGCAACTTATAGCAATGGGCGCAATGCGTCTGGCTGTGTTTGAAATCTTTGAGGTAGCGGCTTAGAGGCCGTCTTTTTGATTGCTGCACCGTCATGAGAACTCCTGGTAGTCAATTCGTTATGCGGCATTGTTCAGGGGCAATGATTACCCCCTATAGCTTACCCAGCTTGGTGCGTAGACGTTTGATGGCCTGACTGTGCAACTGGCTAACCCGTGACTCACCGACTTCCAGAACAGCACCAATCTCTTTCAGATTCAGCTCTTCCTGGTAATACAGCGTCAGCACCAGCTTTTCACGCTCCGGCAATGCGTCAATCGCATCCATCACGCGCTGGCGTAAATTGCCATCAAGCAGCTGCTGTAACGGGTTTTCTTGCTGGTTTTCTTCCGTCACCAGTTCAATACTATCGCCATGCTCTTCCCGCCACTCGTCGTAGGAGAAGAGTTGGCTGTTATTGGTATCAAGCAACATCTGACGATACTCTTGCACAGGAATAGCCAGACGCTCCGCCACTTCGGTTTCCGTCGCGTTGCGCCCGAGTTCCTGCTCCAGTTGTCCCATCGCCTGTGCCACTTCGCGGGCATTGCGCCGAACGCTACGCGGCACCCAATCCCGGCTGCGTAGTTCATCCAGCATAGCCCCACGAATACGCTGCACTGCGTAAGTGGTAAATGCCGTTCCTTGCAAAGCGTCATATCGGTCAACTGCATTCAATAACCCGATGCCGCCCGCTTGTAGCAGGTCATCCAGTTCTACGCTCGCCGGCAAGCGCACCTGAAGGCGCAATGCTTCGTGACGCACCAACGGTACATAACGCTGCCACAGCGAGTGTTTATCCATTACACCTTCAGCGGTATACAGTGAATTCACGATAAACAGCCCTGCGTTAAATGAGTTATCGGCATGATTATCCGTTTCTGCAGGGGGTTCTATCGGAGGAATAAGGCTATAAAAGAAGGGTTATTTCACTTATGTAGCTGATGACGTTATTTTTCATCACTAATAATCAAAAATAAATCAAATAGTTAGCTTGCGAGGGATGCGTTTTGGCGCATCCCCGTTAGAATTATGTCAAGAGATGAATCATCGACAGGTCATCGCCTGTACGCACGGTCTCGATGTGCTTGTGGAAGTTTTCATGTATCGTCGGATTATGCTGGCTTAGCGAATGGAAGCTGTAGACGATATTGATCGCATCTTCCTTCTCCAGGTATGTTCTTTCGTAGGCGCTTGCCGCGATCAGAATTTTGATAAAGTAGTATTCAACGCTGATCATGTAGAGCGTACGTAATGGATCAGCGTTTTTTTGATTGGGGAAATTGTTTTCCCATACTTTGTACAACATATAATTTTTAAGATCGAAACCCGTTGCATGCTGCTCTTCATAAACCTGCTGCCATGTAGCTTCAAGTTCCGCAACACCCTCATAGACAGAATGGGTACCATCTTGAGTCAACGTTCTCAGTAAGCACTGAATATAATAATTCAACACGCCACTCGCTCTGCTTCCTGTATTACTGCGAAAATAGTCCTGCAGCAAAAGCACCAGGGATACTTTTATATTTCTGTCTGTAGCATATGTAGACATTTCTTCTCTTAACTCGCCCGACTGAAGCTGAGTCAAAAGTGCATGATAAACGGGTTCAATCTCTGACAACGCAACATTATCAACCAGCTGAAACTTCTCAATAAACAACGTAAACTTAATCAATGCATAAAAACCAACGTTGATATCACGACCGGCCTGTTCGATAAGGCTTAAGCAATAAAGATTAAGCAGCTTCTGTTGTTGAGAAAGCGCAGGCATAGAATAAGCCTTAGACTTAATAAGTCTTTTTTCATTTAGAATCATTGAATTGGGATCGGTAAGTATCATACCGGCCACTTCCGGGCACGACAGACTCAGCGATTTTCTCACATCATTTTTATAAATACGTTCAATACGGGGGAATGTTTTACATGTGGTACTTAATGCCTTGGCCCCCAGAGTTTTCTGTACCTGACAGAGGCTGTCCTCGGTCAGATAAGGACAGTTTCCCGTATCTTCAACAAGTTTGACCATTCCCCAGGTAGTCACCTCTTTTTTAAGCAGGATAATGTTCTCTTTGGCGATCTTCTTTATATAATCATCTTTGCTGGAGAGATATTTATTCACCGTTGCCTTATCCAGATGTATATTCCAGCTTTTACAACAATGATCTCGGCATTGTGTGCCTGAGCACTGAAACGTAGTCACAAAATTGGGTTCAGTAACGGTAATTTCTTGCATTCTTCAGACTCCAGTATAGAAAAAAGGCAGCTTTCGCTGCCTTTATTGTCTCTAATGACTGAGTAACCCAATCGATGGATTAACGCAGTAAAGAGAGTACGTTTTGCGTGGTCTGGTTAGCCTGCGCCAGAACAGAGGTACCCGCCTGCTGCAGGATCTGCGCACGAGACATGTTAGACACTTCGGTCGCGTAGTCGGAGTCTTCGATACGGCTACGGGCAGAGGACAGGTTGTTCACGGTGTTACCCAAGTTGGTGACTGCAGACTCAAAACGGTTCTGCACAGCACCCAGGGAGCTACGGAATTTGTCTACATCAGACAGTGCATCGTCAATTTTCTTCAGCGGGTCAAGGCTGATATCAGGAGTAACTGCACCACCTTTAGTCACTGCACCGGTTGTACCATTAATGGTTGCTGACTTAAACGCGCCTGCGGCATCTTTAACTGCATACTTCGTCGCGCCAGCTTCTTTATAAGAGATCAACGTCTCATTGGCTGCTGTCAGAGCTTGGGTGTCAACTTTAACGTCTTTGCCGACCGTCGCAGCTGCTGTAGCACCCGTTGCAGTACCTTTAGTAGTACTGTCAAAGGTTACTTTGCCATTAACGTTATCTAATGTTGCATCGTAAACATCAGCACCCACTTTAACAAAGTATTTACCTGTGGTATCAGTTACTAAAGTTTGACCTGTCGTAATCGCACCAGTACCTTTCTGATCAACGATATCAGCTTCTGGTGGTGTAACTTGGCCATTAACTTTTGTACCATTTGTAACCGTTGTAGCAATTTTGGTCACATCCAGATCGTTAAGTTTCAACGTTTCGCTATTGATTTTTTTCAGATCAATAGTGATGGTTTCGCCATCTTTCGCACCAACCTGAATAGTCAGTTGACCATCCTGGTTCAGGACTTTTTTACCGTTGAAGTCGGTCTGCTCGGAAACGCGGTTAATTTCAGCCAGACGCTGGTTAATTTCATCCTGGATAGAAGACAGGTCAGATTCAGAGTTAGAACCGTTAGCGGCCTGGACGGACAGTTCACGCACACGCTGCAGGTTGTTGTTGATTTCAGACAGCGCGCCTTCCGTGGTCTGGGCAACAGAGATACCGTCGTTGGCGTTACGGGAAGCCTGAGTCAGACCTTTGATGTTAGAGGTGAAGCGGTTAGCGATCGCCTGGCCAGCAGCATCATCTTTGGCGCTGTTGATACGCAGACCAGAAGACAGACGCTCGATAGCGGAGCCCAGTGCGGACTGAGATTTGTTCAGGTTGTTCTGGGTCAACAGCGACAGGCTGTTTGTATTGATGACTTGTGCCATGATCTTTTCCTTATCAATTACAACTCGATGTTATTGGGCTGTTGCCCACGGTTTCTGACCGTAACCCATGTATCGGCACGTTAATTTCGAACTTTAGAAAATTTTCACTTTCTGCCGCTTTTTTTCTTAGCCCCTGAAATACCCTCTATATGCCCCACTATTCCGCGCATTATTTTCATAAAACTATCATTAAACTTTGCGCGCAAATTGCCGATAACCCGCAGAACAATTGTTTGCAATCACAAGGAATCGGGCATGGCTTCTTTTACATCACTGGGCGTAGGCTCAGGCTTACCACTGGATACGTTGCTAAACAACCTGACTATTGCTGAGAAAAAACGTTTAAATCCTATTACTCAGCAACAAACCGACAATACTGCACGCCTGACGGCCTACGGTACGCTAAAAAGCGCGCTGGAAAAATTTCAGACGGCCAATACGGCGTTAAATAAACCTGAACTGTTCAGAAGCAGTAATGTCACCAGCAGCACCGAAGATCTAAAAGTGACGACAGAAGCAGGCGCGGCGCCGGGTATTTATACCATCAGCGTAACGCAGCTGGCACAGGCGCAGTCCCTGAGTACCAAAACGGTAGCCTCCAGCAAAGATGCACTGGGTGATGGGTCAGCCACACGCACTATTAAGATTGAACAGCCGGGTCGTAAAGAGCCGCTGGAAATTAAACTGTCGCAGGATAAAACCTCGCTGGACGATATCAGCAAGGCGATTAACGATACCGACAGCGGTATCTCCGCCAGCATCGTGAAGGTGAAAGACGGTGAGTTCAAACTGGTACTGACTGCCGCCGAAGGTATGGACAGCAAGATGACTATCTCCGTTGACGGCGACAGTAAGCTGAACGATCTGCTGGCCTACGACAGCAAAACCGGTACCGGTAAAATGACTGAGTTGGTTGAAGCACAAAACGCCAAGCTCACGATGAACGGTATCGATATTGAACGTCAAAGCAACAAAGTAACCGATGCCCCACAGGGCGTGACGCTGGAACTGACCAAAAAAGTCACCGACGCACGCGTAACGGTGACAAAAAGCAATGAAAAAGCAACCGAAGCGATTAAAGGTTGGGTCGATGCCTATAACTCATTGATCGACACCTTTAATACGTTGACCAAGTATAAAGAAGTCGATCAAGGCGCTGAAGGTCAGGATAAAGACAACGGCGCCCTGGTGGGCGATAGTGTGGTACGTACCATCCAGACCGGTATTCGCGCACAGTTTGCCAACTCAGGCAGCGAAGGTGCCTTTAAAACCCTGAATGAAATCGGCATCAAGCAAGATGGCAAGACCGGCAAAATGTCCATCGACGATACCAAGCTGAAAAAAGCACTGGATGAAAACACCGCGTCAGTACGTGAGTTGTTGGCCGGCGACGGTAAAGAAACCGGCATCACCACCAAAATCGCCGCCGAAGTAAAAGGTTACCTGGCGGACGATGGCATCATCGACAATGCGCAAGACAGCATTAACTCGACGCTGAAAAAACTGACCAAGCAATACCTCTCCGTCAGCGCCAGTATTGATGACATGGTTGCGCGCTACACGGCACAGTTTACCCAGCTTGATAGCATGATGAGCAAATTGAATAACACCAGTACCTATCTGGGCCAACAATTTACAGCGATGAATAAATCCTGATAACACGAGGTAAGCATGTATACCGCGAGCGGTACCAAAGCCTATGCACAGGTCAGTGTGGAAAGCGCCGTAATGAGCGCCAGCCCGCATCAGCTGATCGAAATGTTGTTTGATGGCGCACACAGCGCCCTGGTGCGCGCTCGCCTGTTTATGCAACAGGGTGATACCGTCGCCAAAGGCGAGGCCTTAAGCAAGGCCATTAATATCATCGATAATGGCCTGAAGGCGGGTCTGGATCAGGACAATGGCGGCGAAATCGCCACCAATCTGTCAGCGCTTTATGACTATATGGTCCGCCGTCTGCTGCAAGCGAATTTGCGCAATGACAGTCAGGCCATTGAAGAAGTCGAAGGGTTGCTCAGCAACATTGCGGATGCCTGGAAACAGATCTCACCCAAAGCATCGTCCCAGGAGTCTCGTTAATGACCTCAGCCGTGGAGTTCGTCAACCGTTGGCAGCGCATCGCGCTACTCAGTCACTCGCTGCTGGAACTGGCGCAGCGCGGTGAATGGGACCTTTTACTGGAACAGGAAGTTAGCTATCTGCAAAGTATTGAAGTGGTCATGGAAGACGAAACTCCACCGGGCATTACGCGAAGCGTTCAGGACATCGTGGCCGGGTATATTAAACAGACGCTGGATAACGAACAATTACTCAAGGCGTTGCTGCAACAGCGACTGGATGAACTCAGTGGGCTTATTGGTCAGTCGACCCGTCAGAAGACGTTGAATAATGCCTATGGCCGTCTTTCCGGTATGCTGCTGGTACCCGACGCCCCCACCACACCGTAATTTTTTCCTGCCTCGCCTGAATAATCTTCCATACTCCAGAGGTCAGCCAAACGGCGTCTGGAGCACGGAAGATGAAAAATCCCACGTTATTGCAGTACTTCCACTGGTATTACCCTGAGGGCGGTCAGCTGTGGCCCGAACTTGCCGCACGCGCAGGCGGCCTCAACGATATCGGCATTAATATGGTGTGGCTGCCTCCTGCCTATAAAGGCGCGTCCGGCGGCTATTCCGTTGGCTATGACTCATACGATCTGTTTGACCTCGGCGAGTTCGACCAAAAAGGCACCGTCGCCACCAAGTACGGTGATAAAAACCAGCTGCTGGCCGCCATTGATGCGCTAAAACACAACGACATTGCGGTACTGCTGGACGTGGTGGTCAATCACAAAATGGGGGCCGATGAGAAAGAATGCATTCGCGTCCAGCGCGTAAACGCCGATGACCGCACGCAGATTGACGATGAGATTGTCGAATGCGAGGCCTGGACGCGCTACACCTTCCCGGCCCGCGCGGGTCAGTACTCGCAGTTTGTCTGGGACTTCAAATGCTTCAGCGGCATCGACCATATTGAGAACCCCACCGAAGACGGCATTTTCAAAATCGTCAATGATTACACCGGAGAAGGCTGGAACGATCAGGTGGATGACGAGCTCGGCAACTTTGATTATCTGATGGGCGAAAATATTGATTTTCGTAACCACGCCGTCACCGAGGAGATCAAATACTGGGCACGCTGGGTGATGGAGCAAACCCAGTGCGACGGTTTTCGCCTCGATGCCGTCAAGCATATTCCGGCCTGGTTTTATAAAGAGTGGATCGAACACGTGCAGGAGGTGGCACCCAAACCGCTGTTTATCGTCGCTGAATACTGGTCCCACGAGGTCGACAAACTGCAAAACTACATCGACCAGGTGGAGGGGAAAACCATGTTGTTCGACGCCCCCCTGCAGATGAAGTTTCACGAGGCTTCACGTCAGGGACGCGATTATGACATGAGCCAGATCTTCACCGATACGCTGGTGGAAGCCGATCCGTTCCATGCGGTGACGCTGGTCGCCAATCACGACACCCAACCGCTACAGGCGCTGGAGGCCCCGGTCGAGCCGTGGTTTAAGCCGCTGGCCTACGCGCTAATCCTGCTGCGCGAAAACGGCGTGCCGTCGGTATTCTACCCCGATCTGTACGGCGCGCACTATGAAGATACCGGCGGGGATGGACAAACCTATCCCATCGACATGCCGATCATTGAGCAGCTTGATGAACTGATTCTGGCCCGTCAGCGTTTCGCCCACGGCGTACAAACGCTGTATTTTGATCATCCGAATTGTATCGCCTTTAGCCGCAGCGGTACCGACGACGACCCCGGCTGTGTGGTGGTGTTGTCCAACGGCGATGACGGCGAAAAAAGCATTGCGCTTGGCGCGAACTACGGCAATAAAACCTGGCGTGACTATCTGGGGAATCGCGAAGAAAGCGTGGTCACCGATGAACACGGCGAAGCGACGTTTTTCTGCAACGGCGGCAGCGTCAGCGTGTGGGTGATTGAAGAGGTGTTGTAATGGACTTCCCCGGTAGCAGCGGGCTACCGGGGTTTAACGCTTACGGCAGCGGCGTGGCCAACGGCGTTTTCTGTAACACTTCGGCGCATTCCTGCGTTGGGCGATCGACCCGTTGCAGCGTCATCCCGTCATATTCCAGCGTATTACCTTCGCGCTCAATCTCATACAGCTCACGCTTCACCGTCACGTTTGTGAGATCGCCGGAGAGCATCGTCAGTTTCCCCGGTAGCGCAATCACCCGCTGCCACTGGCGACAATCCAGCGTATCGCCCTCTTTGGTCACCACCAGCGAGGCGATAGCTTCCGGACTCACCAGCTTGCGCTGCGGACCTTTCGACTGCCAGTAGCCTTCCAGACCGGCGGGCGCGGGGGTTTTTACCACTTCGTTATAATTTTCAACTTCGGCGCATCCGCTAAGAAGCAGAAATGCACCAACGATTGCTAATTTTTTCATCATTCATCCTGCATGCGAAGAAAAGGGGATTGTGGCATTAAACCCCTGATGTCGCCAGCCTTTCGCGGCGGCGGATAAAGATTGATCCCGTCGGGATTACTTCTTATTACTGATAGGCAAAAATGTGGATCGGTGTAATATCCACACTTCTTGTTACATACCTTCTGAGTTCAGAGGCAAAACGCATGTCATGGCAACACTTCAAACAGGCCTGGTTAATTAAATTTTGGGCCCCTGCCCCCGCGGTCATCGCGGCGGGTATTCTCTCCACTTACTATTTCGGCATTACGGGAACCTTCTGGGCGGTAACCGGCGAATTTACTCGCTGGGGCGGTCAAGTCCTGCAGTTATTTGGCGTTCACGCCGAAGAGTGGGGTTACTACAAACTGATCCACCTCGAAGGCTCTCCGTTAACCCGTATCGACGGCATGATGATCCTCGGCATGTTCGGCGGCTGCTTTGCGGCGGCACTGTGGGCCAACAACGTGAAATTACGTATGCCGCGTAGCCGGGTGCGTATTATGCAGGCCATTATCGGCGGGATGATCGCCGGTTTCGGCGCGCGTCTGGCGATGGGCTGTAACCTCGCGGCGTTCTTCACCGGGATCCCACAGTTCTCCCTGCATGCGTGGTTCTTTGCGCTGGCCACCGCAATTGGCTCATGGTTTGGCGCACGCTTCACCCTGCTGCCGATGTTCCGTATTCCGGTCAAAATGCAGAAAGTCTCTGCCGCCTCGCCGCTGACGCAAAAACCGGAGCAGGCGCGTCGGCGTTTTCGCCTCGGCATGCTGGTGTTTATCGGCATGATCGGCTGGGCGCTGCTCGCCGCCATGGATAAACCCAAGCTCGGGTTAGCCATGCTGTTCGGCGTGGGATTCGGTCTGTTGATTGAACGGGCGCAAATCTGTTTCACCTCGGCATTTCGCGACCTGTGGATTTCCGGGCGCACCCATATGGCAAAAGCCATTATCTTCGGCATGGCGGTCAGCGCTATCGGTATCTTCAGCTACGTGCAACTGGGCGTGGAGGCGAAGATCATGTGGGCCGGTCCCAACGCGGTGATCGGCGGCTTGCTGTTTGGCTTCGGCATCGTGCTGGCGGGCGGGTGTGAAACCGGCTGGATGTACCGCGCGGTCGAAGGTCAGGTGCATTACTGGTGGGTCGGTCTGGGCAACGTAATCGGCTCGACTATTCTGGCCTACTACTGGGATGACTTCGCCCCAGCGCTTGCCACCAGCTGGGATAAAGTGAACCTGCTCAACACCTTCGGTCCGCTCGGCGGCCTGCTGGTGACCTATCTGCTGTTGTTTGCCGCACTGATGCTCATCATTGGCTGGGAAAAACGTTTCTTCCGCCGTGCAGGGCTAACGCCTGCTAAGGAATCCGCATGAAAAATATCGTCCCTGATTACCGTCTGGACATGGTGGGTGAACCGTGTCCCTACCCGGCTGTCGCCACGCTGGAAGCGATGCCGCAGTTGAAGAAAGGTGAAATTCTGGAAGTGGTGAGTGACTGCCCGCAGTCGATCAATAATATTCCGCTGGATGCACGTAATCACGGCTATACGGTGCTGGATATTCAGCAGGATGGGCCAACCATTCGTTATTTGATTCAGAAGTAAGTGTTTGCCGGATAGCGTTGCGCTTATCCGGCCTACATTTTCTGCACGTTGTCCCTACACCTGCATGGACATCACTTCCTGATACGCCGACACCAGCTTGTTACGCACCTGAATCCCCATCTGCATAGAGACCGAGGCTTTTTGCATATCGGTCATCACATCATTCAGCGCAATGCCCGGCTCACCCAGGGTAAATTTTTCTGCCTGCACGCGAGATGCGGTTTGCACATCACTGATGCGGTCCAACGCCGCATGCAGCTGACCGGCAAAGCTCACGGTCGGTTGTGGCTGCATATCCTGCATCTTTGCTGACGTCGCCGTGGCCTGTAGCTGGCTGATGACCCCTTCAATCCCCTGTATTGCCGACATTCTGATCCCCTGGATGATTTTTTACGTAGCAGAGATTACCAGTTCGTCAATAAGATAAAGGCGCTAAATAACGATAAAAACCCCCGGTTTTTGGCGCATAGAAAAATTTAAAACCGCAAATAATGTGACGGTCAATTTTTCGAGTTTGCTGACCCGGGAGTGAGTCTTGTTCCACTTTGCAAAAAACGCCGTCCACGATAATCCACGAGGTGCGAGATGAGTGCGACAGCATCGACTGCAACCCCACTGAAACCTCTCGAGTGGTTAAATCGCCTGCGTGCGAATCCCAGAATCCCTCTGATTGTGGCGGGCGCGGCTGCCGTCGCGATCGTCGTAGCGATGGTCCTGTGGGCCAAAGCGCCAGATTACCGCACGCTGTTCAGCAACCTCTCCGATCAGGACGGGGGCGCCATCGTCACCCAACTGACGCAGATGAACGTGCCCTATCGTTTCACCGAGGGAAGCGGCGCCATCGAAGTTCCCGCGGATAAAGTACATGAACTGCGTTTGCGTCTGGCCCAGCAAGGTCTGCCGAAAGGCGGCGCGGTGGGCTTTGAACTGCTGGACCAGGAAAAGTTTGGTATCAGCCAGTTTAGCGAACAGGTGAATTACCAGCGTGCACTGGAAGGCGAACTGGCCCGCACCATTGAAACGCTCGGACCGGTTAAACGCGCCCGCGTCCATCTGGCCATGCCGAAACCTTCATTATTTGTCCGTGAGCAAAAATCCCCTTCCGCCTCCGTTACCGTAAATCTGGAACCGGGTCGGGCGCTGGATGAAGGTCAAATTAGCGCGGTTACCCATCTGGTCTCCAGCGCCGTGGCCGGTTTACCGCCGGGTAACGTCACGCTGGTCGATCAGGCCGGTCATCTGTTAACCCAGTCGAACACCAGCAGCCGTGACCTGAACGATGCGCAGCTGAAATACGCCAGCGACGTCGAAGGCCGCGTTCAGCGTCGTATCGAATCGATCCTGTCACCGATCGTCGGTAACGGTAACGTCCACGCGCAGGTCACCGCACAGCTGGATTTTGCCAATAAAGAGCAAACCGAAGAACAGTACAGCCCGAATGGTGATGAATCGCAGGCTGTACTGCGTTCGCGCCAGCTCAACGTCAGCGAGCAGATAGGAAGCGGCGCACCGGGCGGCGTACCGGGCGCCCTGTCGAATCAGCCTGCGCCGGCGAATACTGCGCCTATCAATACACCACCGGCTAATCAGCAAAATGCGCAAACCACGCAGACAGCCAATAACGCGAATACCGGCCCACGTAGTACTCAGCGCAATGAAACCAGCAACTATGAAGTCGACCGCACCATTCGTCATACCAAAATGAACGTCGGCGACGTGCAGCGTCTCTCCGTGGCGGTGGTGATCAATTATAAAACCTTGCCGGACGGTAAACCGCTGCCGCTGAGCGCCGATCAGATGAAGCAAATTGAGGATCTGACCCGCGAAGCCATGGGCTTCTCCGACAAGCGCGGCGATACCCTGAACGTGGTGAACTCACCCTTCACGGCAACCGACGACGCGGGCGGCGAGCTGCCATTCTGGCAACAGCAGTCCTTTATTGAGCAGTTGATGATTGCCGGACGCTGGTTACTGGTACTGCTGGTGGCCTGGATACTGTGGCGTAAAGCCGTTCGTCCGCAACTGGTCCGCCGTAGCGAAGAGGCGAAAGTCGCGCAGGAACAAACGCGCGTTCGTCAGGAAACCGAAGAAGCGGTAGAAGTTCGTCTCAGCAAAGACGAGCAGACCCAGCAGCGTCGTACGAACCAGCGCTTGGGCGCAGAAGTCATGAGCCAGCGTATTCGTGAAATGTCAGATAACGATCCGCGCGTTGTGGCGCTGGTCATCCGCCAGTGGATGAATAACGAACATGAGTAATCTTAGCGGCACCGATAAAAGCGTCATTTTACTGATGACCATTGGCGAAGATCGCGCGGCGGAGGTGTTTAAACATCTTTCCACGCGTGAAGTGCAGGCCCTCAGTACGGCGATGGCCAACGTGCGCCAGATTTCCAACAAGCAACTCACCGAGGTGCTGGCCGAGTTTGAACAAGAAGCCGAGCAGTTTGCGGCGCTGAACATTAACGCCAACGAATATCTGCGCTCGGTGCTGGTGAAAGCGCTGGGTGAAGAGCGCGCCTCCAGCCTGCTGGAAGATATTCTGGAAACCCGCGATACCACCAGCGGCATCGAAACGCTCAACTTTATGGAGCCGCAAAGCGCCGCCGACCTTATTCGCGACGAGCATCCGCAGATCATCGCCACGATTCTGGTACACCTCAAACGGGGCCAGGCGGCCGATATTCTGGCGCTGTTCGACGAGCGTTTACGCCACGATGTGATGTTACGTATTGCCACCTTCGGCGGCGTGCAGCCGGCCGCGCTGGCGGAGCTGACCGAAGTGCTGAACGGCCTGCTCGACGGCCAGAACCTGAAGCGCAGCAAAATGGGCGGCGTGAGAACGGCAGCAGAGATTATCAACCTGATGAAAACGCAGCAGGAAGAAGCGGTCATTACCGCCGTGCGCGAATTCGACGGCGAACTGGCACAGAAAATTATCGACGAGATGTTCCTGTTCGAAAACCTGGTGGACGTCGACGACCGCAGTATCCAGCGCCTGCTGCAGGAAGTGGATTCCGAGTCGCTGCTGATCGCCCTGAAAGGTGCCGAACAGCCGCTACGCGAGAAGTTCCTGCGCAATATGTCGCAACGTGCCGCCGATATTCTGCGCGATGACCTCGCCAACCGTGGTCCGGTACGTCTGTCGCAGGTAGAAAACGAACAGAAAGCGATTCTGCTGATTGTACGTCGCCTGGCGGAAACCGGCGAGATGGTGATCGGCAGCGGCGAGGATACCTATGTCTAACGACCTGCCGTGGAAAGTCTGGACCCCGGACGACCTCGCGCCACCGATGGCGGCGTTCGTGCTGGCCGATGACAGCAGCCCCTTGCCGACGGACGACACAGAAGAACCACAGCTGTCCGCTGAACAACAGCTTGAACAAAAGCTGGCACAACTGCAGTTGCAGGCGCATGAACAAGGCTATAACGCCGGCCTGGCTGAAGGTCGGCAAAAAGGCCATGAGCAGGGTTATCAGGATGGGTTAGCGCAGGGGCTGGAGCAAGGTCAGACGCAGGCCCGGGCGCAGCATGCGCCGATTCACGCCCGCATGCAGCAACTGGTGAGCGAGTTTCAAAATACGCTGGATGCGCTGGACAGCGTGATTGCCTCGCGCCTGATGCAAATGGCACTGGAAGCCGCACGTCAGGTGATTGGTCAGACGCCGATCGTCGATAACGCCGCGCTGATTAAACAAATCCAACAGCTGCTGCAGCAGGAACCGCTGTTTAGCGGCAAACCCCAACTGCGTGTGCATCCGGACGATCTCCAACGCGTGGAAGAGATGCTCGGCGCCACCCTCAGCCTGCACGGCTGGCGACTGCGCGGCGACCCAACCCTGCATCATGGCGGGTGTAAAGTCTCGGCCGACGAAGGCGATTTGGATGCCAGCGTCGCTACGCGCTGGCAGGAACTCTGCCGTCTGGCCGCACCGGGAGTCGTATAATGACCACCCGTCTGACCCGCTGGCTCACCTCGCTGGATAACTTCGAAGAGAAAATGTCGCTGCTGCCATCGGTACGACGCTACGGGCGTTTGACCCGCGCCACCGGCCTGGTGCTGGAAGCTACAGGTTTACAGCTGCCGCTGGGCGCCACCTGCGTGATTGAGCGTCAAAACGGCAACGACACTCAGGAAGTCGAAAGCGAAGTGGTCGGTTTTAACGGCCAGCGTCTGTTTTTGATGCCGCTCGAAGAAGTCGAAGGCGTTCTGCCTGGCGCACGTGTTTACGCAAAAAACATTGCCGGTGAAGGCCTGCAAAGTGGCAAGCAGTTGCCGCTAGGCCCCGCCCTGCTTGGTCGCGTGCTCGACGGCAGCGGAAAACCACTCGACGGTCTGCCTGCGCCCGACACCACGGAAACCGGGGCGTTAATTACACCACCGTTTAACCCGCTACAACGTACCGCCATTGAGCACGTGCTGGATACCGGTGTGCGGCCCATCAATGCGCTGCTAACCGTCGGTCGCGGCCAGCGTATGGGCCTGTTCGCCGGTTCCGGCGTGGGTAAAAGCGTCCTGCTCGGCATGATGGCGCGCTATACCCAAGCCGATGTCATTGTCGTTGGGCTGATTGGCGAACGTGGTCGTGAAGTAAAAGATTTTATCGAAAATATTCTCGGTGCCGACGGTCGCGCACGCTCGGTGGTGATTGCCGCCCCTGCGGACGTCTCCCCATTATTACGTATGCAGGGCGCCGCCTATGCCACGCGTATTGCCGAAGATTTTCGCGATCGCGGGCAGCACGTCCTGCTGATTATGGACTCCCTCACCCGCTACGCGATGGCACAGCGTGAAATCGCGCTGGCTATCGGTGAACCGCCCGCCACCAAAGGCTATCCGCCATCGGTGTTCGCCAAATTACCGGCGCTGGTGGAACGTGCCGGGAACGGTATTCACGGCGGCGGTTCGGTTACCGCATTTTATACCGTGCTGACCGAGGGCGATGACCAGCAGGATCCGATTGCCGATTCCGCTCGTGCGATCCTCGACGGACACATCGTGCTGTCCCGTCACCTGGCGGAGGCGGGTCATTATCCGGCCATTGATATCGAAGCCTCAATCAGCCGTGCAATGACCTCGCTCATCAGCGAAAAACACTATGCGCGGGTGCGTAATTTTAAACAGCTGCTGTCCAGTTTCCAGCGTAACCGTGATTTAGTCAGCGTGGGCGCATATGCAAAAGGCAGCGACCCGATGCTGGATAAAGCCATCACCTTATGGCCGCAGCTGGAGGCATTTTTACAGCAAGGGATCTTTGAACGGGCCGACTGGGAAGATTCCCTGCAGGCGCTGGATCTGATTTTCCCTGGGGTGTGATTAAGCAGGAGAGCATAGGTCATGGCACAACATGGTGCACTGGCAACACTAAAAGATCTGGCTGAAAAAGAGGTCGATGACGCCGCTATCTTATTAGGCGAAATGCGGCGCGGCTGTCAGCAGGCAGAAGAACAGTTAAAGATGCTGATCGACTACCAGCACGAGTATCGCACCAATCTTAATAGCGATATGGGTCAGGGGATCACCAGTAACCGCTGGATCAACTACCAGCAATTTATTCAGACGCTGGAAAAAGCAATAGACCAGCATCGCCAACAGCTGAATCAGTGGACGCAGAAAGTTGACCTGGCGCTGAGCAGCTGGCGCGATAAAAAACAACGACTGCAGGCCTGGAAAACTCTACAGGACCGACAGACCACGGCGGCTTTACTGGCTGAAAACCGCCTGGATCAGAAAAAAATGGATGAATTTGCTCAGCGCGCAGCTATGAGGAAACCCGAATGATTACGTTACCCCAACTGATTACTACCGACACCGACGTCACCGCAGGGCTTCAATCAGGAAAGGCGGTTGATTCACCCGAGAATTTTTTAGCCCTACTGGCTGGCGCATTAGGCGCGGGCGACGCACAGGGAAAAGATGCCCCGCTGTCGCTGGCCGATCTTCAGGCTGCGGGTGGCAAACTGCAAAAAGGGTTGCTGCAAGCACAGGGCGATAACGGCCAGGCGGCGAAAATTACGGATCTGCTGGCACAAAAAGGCGGGATCACGGACGCGACACTTGCCGACCTGACCGATGCCCAGCAATTGCTGTCGGCACTCACGCCGTCGCTGAAGGTGAATGCCCTGACAGCGACAGGCAAAGCCGCGCCACACGATGATAAGACCACCACGCTCAGCGATGAGGATCTGGCGAACCTGAGCGCACTATTTGCGATGCTGCCGGGCCAGCCCATCACCACGCCCGTCGGTGAAACCGCATCCGCCCCGGCAGACTCCACCCTGGCCACACTGTTGCGCGGCAATTCGTCCGGCGGGACGGCGGATAACCGCGTCGAACTGACTTCGGGTGAGGTGAAAAAAGGTAAAGCGGATGGCGCGATGCACGCCGCTGGCGTTGACCAGACACGTAATCCTACTTTAACCCCACTGACGGCGGCGGCAACCGCCCACGCGGAGATGGAAAGCACTCCGTCCCCGGTAAGCGTTGGTGCGGCAATCACGCCACCGGCTGGGGCGCAAACGCACGCGCAGCCGCTCCCTGCAGCCGCACCGGTGCTGAGCGCCCCGCTGGGTAGCCACGAATGGCAGCAATCGCTAAGTCAGCACGTCACGCTGTTCACCCGTCAGGGCCAACAAAGCGCGGAACTGCGCTTACATCCACAGGACCTGGGCCAGGTGCAAATCTCCCTCAAGCTGGATGACAACCAGGCGCAATTGCAAATGGTGTCACCACATAGCCACGTGCGTGCCGCGCTGGAAGCAGCGTTGCCGATGCTGCGGACTCAGCTGGCTGAAAGTGGGATCCAACTGGGGCAAAGCAGCATCAGCAGCGAAAGCTTCGCTGGCCAGCAGCAGTCTTCTGCTCAGCAGCAACAGGCGGGGCGCACTCAGGGACAAGACATTTTTGCCAGCGAAGATGACGCCGCTCTGGCCGCCCCGGCCTCGCTGCAAGCCGCCGCGCGCGGTGACGGCGCAGTAGACATCTTCGCCTAACGCCAGAGGTAGCATGATTATCCGCGTCTTTTCCACGCTTTGTCGGGGACAGGACACGGGATAATCAGCCCATAAGCTGTACCGAAACAGGAAGCCCGTATCTGATGACTGACTCCGCGATTAACAAAAAGAGTAAACGCGCTATTTGGATCCCTCTGCTGGTGTTAATTACCCTCGCCGCCTGCGCAACTGCGGGATATAGCTACTGGCGTATGCAGCAGCAGCCGTCCGCCAGCGTTAGCGCGGAACCGGCCCCACCGCCAGCCCCGGTGTTTTTTGCGCTGGATACATTTACCGTCAATCTGGGTGATGCGGATCGCGTGCTGTATATCGGGGTCACGCTGCGTATGAAAGACGAAGCGACGCGCGCGCGTCTGAGCGAATATCTGCCGGAAGTACGCAGCCGTCTGCTGCTGCTGTTTTCGCGTCAGAATGCCGCCACGCTCGCCACCGAGCAAGGTAAACAGCAGTTGATCGCCGCCATCAAAGAGACGCTCGCGACTCCGCTCGTTGTCGGGCAGCCGAAACAGGTTGTCACCGACGTTCTTTATACAGCTTTTATTCTGCGGTAAAGACATGGGCGACAGTATTCTTTCTCAGGCTGAAATTGACGCATTGCTTAACGGCGATAGCGACACCAAAGACGAACCTATTTCCGGTATTGCAAACGAAAGCAATATTCGTCCGTACGATCCCAACACCCAACGCCGCGTTGTTCGCGAGCGTTTGCAAGCGCTGGAGATCATCAACGAACGCTTCGCGCGCCAGTTCCGGATGGGATTATTTAACCTGTTGCGCCGTAGCCCGGATATTACCGTGGGTGCGATCCGCATCCAGCCGTATCACGAGTTTGCGCGTAACTTACCGGTACCAACCAACCTGAACTTGATCCACCTGAAACCGCTCCGCGGTACGGGTCTGGTGGTGTTCTCGCCGAGTCTGGTGTTTATCGCCGTCGATAACCTGTTTGGCGGTGATGGACGCTTCCCGACGAAGGTGGAAGGTCGCGAATTTACGCATACCGAGCAGCGCGTGATCAACCGCATGCTGAAGCTGGCGCTGGAAAGCTACAGCGACGCCTGGAAAGCGATCAACCCGCTGGAAGTGGAGTACGTGCGCTCGGAAATGCAGGTGAAATTTACCAATATCACCACTTCACCAAACGACATTGTGGTGAACACGCCGTTCCACGTTGAAATTGGCAACCTGACCGGTGAATTTAACATCTGTCTGCCCTTCAGCATGATTGAACCGTTGCGCGAGCTGCTGGTTAACCCGCCGCTGGAAAACTCGCGCAATGAGGATCAGAACTGGCGTAATAACCTGGTGCGTCAGGTTCAGCATTCAGAGCTGGAGCTGGTGGCGAACTTTGCCGACATTCCGCTGCGTCTGTCGCAGATTTTAAAGCTCAAACCCGGCGATGTGCTGCCGATTGAAAAACCCGACCGCATTATTGCTCATGTGGACGGCGTGCCTGTGCTGACCAGCCAATATGGCACCGTAAACGGTCAGTATGCGTTACGCGTAGAACATTTGATCAACCCGATTTTGAATTCGCTGAATGAGGAACAGCCCAAATGAGTGACATGAATAATCCGTCCGATGAGAACACTGGTGCATTGGACGATCTGTGGGCTGACGCGTTAAATGAGCAAACAACGACCACGGCTAAAAGTTCGGTAGATGCGGTATTCCAGCAGTTAGGCGGCGGGGACGTCAGCGGTACACTGCAGGACATTGACCTGATCATGGACATTCCGGTCAAGCTGACCGTCGAACTGGGCCGCACTCGCATGACCATCAAAGAGCTGTTGCGCCTGACGCAAGGCTCCGTCGTCGCACTGGACGGTCTGGCGGGCGAGCCGCTGGATATTCTGATCAACGGTTACCTGATTGCTCAGGGCGAAGTGGTTGTCGTCGCAGATAAATACGGCGTGCGTATCACTGACATTATTACGCCGTCTGAACGTATGCGCCGCCTGAGCCGTTAATGATGAACACCCAGGCTACCGTCTCTCAGCCCGCCGCCGTTCCCGGCTCACCGCTGGTGCAGGTCAGCGGCGCCCTGCTGGGCATAATCCTGTTGATCCTCGCCGCGGCCTGGGTCATTAAACGCCTGGGTTTTGCATCCAAAGGGGCCGGTACACGCGGACTGAAAGTCACGGCCAGCACCTCATTGGGACCGCGCGAACGGGTGGTAATTGTTGAGGTTGAGGACGCACGTCTGGTGCTGGGTGTGACCGCATCGCAGATTAACGTGCTGCATACCCTGCCCCCTACGTCCGTGGTGCCCGACGAGAACCCGGCCCCCCCGGCGGATTTCCAGTCCATGATGAAGAGTTTGCTTAAGCGTCCTGGGAGATCCTGATGCGCCGTTTGTTGTCCCTCACGCTGCTCGGCTTGTGGCTGTTTAGCCCAGTGGCCGCGGCCCAGCTTCCCGGTCTGGTTAGCCAGCCACTACCCGGCGGCGGACAAAGCTGGACGTTACCGGTACAAACGCTGGTATTTATCACCTCGCTGACGTTCCTGCCCGCCATTTTGCTGATGATGACCAGCTTCACCCGCATCATCATCGTTTTCGGTCTGTTACGTAACGCGCTGGGAACCCCGTCCGCCCCGCCAAACCAGGTGTTACTTGGACTGGCGCTATTTTTGACTTTTTTCATCATGTCCCCGGTGATCGACAAAATCTACGTTGACGCATATCAGCCGTTCAGCGAAGAGAAGATCTCCATGCAGGAAGCGATAGAGAAAGGCGCACAGCCGCTGCGTGAGTTTATGTTGCGCCAGACCCGCGAAGCCGATCTGGCACTGTTTGCGCGTCTGGCAAACAGCGGACCGTTGCAGGGACCGGAAGCAGTGCCGATGCGAATTCTGCTGCCAGCCTATGTCACCAGCGAACTGAAAACCGCCTTCCAGATAGGTTTTACGATTTTCATTCCTTTCCTGATAATCGACCTGGTGATCGCCAGCGTATTGATGGCACTCGGGATGATGATGGTACCGCCCGCCACCATCGCGCTGCCGTTTAAGCTGATGCTGTTTGTGCTGGTTGACGGCTGGCAACTGCTTGTCGGTTCGCTGGCGCAAAGTTTTTACAGTTAGAGGCGCGAAATGACACCTGAATCGGTCATGATGATGGGCACCGAGGCGATGAAAGTCGCTCTTGCCCTCGCCGCACCGTTGTTACTGGTTGCACTGGTGACGGGGCTGATTATCAGCATCCTGCAGGCGGCAACCCAAATTAACGAAATGACGCTATCGTTCATTCCGAAAATTGTCGCGGTCTTTGTCGCTATTATTGTGGCCGGGCCGTGGATGCTTAACCTGTTGCTGGACTATGTGCGTACGCTGTTCAGCAATATCCCCTATATCATCGGGTAGACGCCGCCATGCTGCAGGTGACGAGCGATCAATGGCTTTACTGGTTGAACCTGTATTTCTGGCCACTGCTGCGTGTATTGGCTCTCATTTCTACGGCACCCATCCTCAGTGAGCGTGCGATACCTAAGCGGGTAAAGCTGGGGTTGGGCCTGATGATAACGGTGGTTATCGCCCCGTCCCTACCTGCCAATGACGTGCCAATTTTCTCCATCGCGGCTTTATGGTTGGCGATGCAGCAAATCCTGATCGGTATTGCGTTAGGCTTCACCATGCAATTTGCATTTGCTGCTGTGCGTACGGCCGGTGAGTTAATTGGCCTGCAAATGGGGCTTTCTTTCGCCACATTCTTTGACCCCGGCAGTCGACTGAACATGCCCGTGCTGGCACGACTGATGGATTTACTTGCCATGCTGCTGTTTTTGACCTTTAACGGTCACCTATGGTTGATCTCACTGCTGGTAGACACGTTTCATACCCTGCCGATCGGCGGTCACCCGGTAAACAGTAATGCCTTCCTCGCCCTTGCTCGCGCGGGCAGCTTAATATTTCTCAACGGGCTGATGCTGGCGCTGCCGGTGATGACGCTGTTGCTCACGCTCAACCTCGCGCTCGGATTGTTAAATCGTATGGCTCCCCAGCTCTCCGTTTTTGTCATTGGCTTTCCGCTGACCCTGACGGTAGGTATTTCTTTAATGGCCGCATTAATGCCATTAATTGCCCCATTCTGCGAACGATTATTCAGCGAAATTTTTAATTTACTTGCCGATATCATCAGTGAAATGCCCACAAATAATAACCCATAGTATTTATCCTGTTTTACTAAGGATTGTCCGAAATTAAAAAATAGACCACATCTACCAGGATAACGCTGCCGCGGCTTATTTGTTTTTGCCTTACTCACAGAACGCAACATTTACTTTACTTTAAGAAGTTTCCTGGCAAATTATACGCAACTTTACGGGATAGTAAATCCGCCTGAAAACAAGCAGTAAAAGCGTCATCTTGGGTTGTTATTATTCCGTTTAGTTGTGCAGAAATAATCAGGTAAGGGGAATTATCGTTACGCATTGAGTGAGGGTATGCCATGTCAACGATTATTATGGATTTATGCAGTTACACCCGGTTAGGGTTGACCGGGTATCTGGTAAGCCGGGGGGTGAAAAAAAAGGAAATCAACGGTATTTCAACCGTTGACGAACTCAGTATCGCCTGTGACGCACATCAACCTGCTGTGGTGTTTATTAATGAAGACTGTTTCATCCACGATCCGGCTAACAGTCAGCAAATAAAGCAGATCATTAATCAGCATCCCAGTACATTATTTATCGTATTTATGGCTATTGCCAACGTCCATTTTGATGAATATCTCCTGGTCAGAAAAAATTTATTAATCAGTTCAAAGTCGATTAAACCGGATTCACTGGACGAATTGCTTGGCGATATTCTTAAAAAGGATGTGGATATTGTTGTCGATGTCAATCTGCCGACACTGTCATTAAGCCGCACCGAGTCCAGCATGTTACGCATGTGGATGGAGGGTCAGGGAACCATTCAGATTTCCGATCAAATGAATATCAAAGCAAAAACCGTCTCATCCCATAAGGGGAATATAAAACGAAAGATAAAAACGCATAATAAACAGGTGATCTATCACGTCGTTCGACTCACCGATAACGTCACCAACGGTATCTTTGTGAATATGCGCTAGTATGTGCTGACTGGTGGGAATGTCACCAGTCAGCATCAAGACAAAAGCGGTATGATTAGTCTACCTTCTCCACAAAAATACCATCCTGATGACCTGACTCGTTAAAGAACCAGATACCGAGCGGGTAGTCTTCCAGCGAAACCAGGTACATGGTGCCTTCACTAAACTCCTCGATTGCCAGTACCCGACCAGGCCGACGAGGACCGCCGTCCGTTTTGACTGTAACCCGATCATTCACCTTCATCATTTTCCTCCTGTGGCTTTGTGCCAGTGTAGAACAAATTCTATTTTCTGGCAGCGCCTGGCGCGCGCGATTGCGGGTTTTCTCGACGGTCTATACTTAGAAAGTGTGCGTCAGCGATTTTGCTGCATACACCCGGTATCCGTAACGGTTGAGAGGTAGGTGAATGAAAACCGCGAAAGAGTACAGCGAGACGGCCAAACGTGAGGTCAGCGTTGATGTAGACGCGCTGCTGGAGGCAATCAACGAAATCTGCGAGAGCGAGATTCATCGCAGCCGCGATGACCCGGATCGCGTCAGTGTTGACGGTCGTGATTACCATACATGGCATGAGTTAGCCGAAGCGTTTGAGTTAGATATCCACGATTTTAGCGTGACGGAAATCAATCGCTGACTTCAGGCGAAAAAAATCCCGGCCCTCAGTGGGTCGGGATCAAGCTTGCTTATGCAAGAAGCACTTGAAAATTCGTTACACCAGGAAATCTGATGTGAGGCCAACCTTATCTACAATTTTTTTGCCTGACAAGTAAATAATTCTCACCAAAATGATAAATATAACTAATGGTTGAGAGATCACTCACTTACGCCTGAACGTAATGTTCAGGCATCCTGTCGTTGTTGCCCTTTACCGGACGTCAGTTCATCTTCACGGAATGCTTCCCGTTTGACACCAAAGCCATCGTACCAGCGACACTCGACCATGCCGCTAGCGTATCCGGTGACAATCATGCGTGGGCCACCCTGTTTCACGGTGACTTCCTCACTGACAGAAAAGACCATACCTGCCTCCTGTATCAAGAGAAACCTTTTCACCTTAGACGACAAGCAGCCTTTTTGCATAATCAGGTAAACAAAAATTAGTGTGAAACACCGCGCAGTTTTGCGACCATTTTCACCGGCAGTACCACAATGCCACCAATGATAAAGCCCAATACAAGGTTTAACAGGGTCGGAATCATCATTGAAATGAATGAATTCTGTTGCTGGGCGAACTGCTCGATCGCATGATGCAACGGCGCGATCCCATGGACGACAATGCCGCCCCCTACCAAAAACATCGCCAGAGTTCCTACCACCGACAGCGTTTTCATCAGCCAGGGCGCCACCACCAGCAAGCCTTTACCCAGCGCCTGAGCGACCGCGCTGCGCTTTTCAGCCAGCCAGAAGCCGATGTCGTCCAACTTGACGATAATGCCAACCAGGCCGTATACGCCAACGGTCACCGCTAAAGCGATCCCTGACAGCACCAGAACCTGATTGAGCAACGGCGCATCGGCCACAATTCCCAGCGTAATCGCCACAATCTCCGCAGATAAAATAAAATCGGTACGTACGGCCCCTTTGATTTTATCTTTCTCAAAGGTCAGTGGGTCCTGCGCCGCCAGCTCTGCCAGACGCTGCTGGCGTTCTTCCGGCGTTTCCTGATGTTTGCGCGCCTGCAGCGTATGCAGGACTTTTTCCACGCCTTCAAAACAGAGGAACGCCCCACCAATCATTAATAACGGGGTAATCGCCCAGGGAATAAAGGCACTGATCAGTAACGCCAACGGCACAAGAATAACTTTGTTGACGAAAGATCCTTTTGCCACGCTCCAGACGACCGGAAGTTCACGGTTTGCCCGTACGCCCGATACCTGCTGCGCGTTAAGCGACAGGTCATCTCCCAGAACGCCCGCGGTTTTTTTTGCGGCCAATTTTCCCATCATGGAGACATCGTCAAGCAGCGTGGCGATGTCATCGAGTAAGGTCAGTAAGCTACTTCCTGCCAAAATTTTCACCCTCAATATTATTTTTTTCCGTCATTAGTATGAAGTAAAAAACGTGATGCTGAAACTCACCTTTATGGTCAACAAATTTTTAACAACAACGGGCAATTATAAATCTCGCCAGCACGATAGTTTTGACGTTTACTATGTTGCGCCTTTTTATTTCCACCGTGAGGGATTATGCGTTTCAGGCAATTGTTACCGCTTTTCAGTGCGCTGTTCGCGCTATACATCATTTGGGGTTCCACCTACTTCGTTATCCGTATTGGCGTTGAGAGCTGGCCGCCGCTCATGATGGCCGGCGTGCGTTTTCTGTCTGCGGGGATTTTGTTAACCGCATTTTTACTTCTGCGCGGCCACAAACTGCCGCCATTACGCCCGCTGCTCAATGCCGCACTGATCGGTATTCTGCTGCTGGCTGTGGGAAATGGGTTGGTCACCGTCGCCGAACACCAGAACGTCCCTTCCGGCATCGCTGCCGTGGTGGTCGCCACCGTCCCACTGTTTACGCTGTGCTTCAGCTATTTCTTTGGCATTAAAACCCGCAAGCTGGAGTGGATGGGCATCGCTATCGGACTGGCCGGGATCATTATGCTTAACAGCGGCGGGAATTTGAGTGGTAACCCCTGGGGTGCAGTGTTGATCCTGATTGGCTCAATGAGCTGGGCATTCGGTTCCGTGTACGGTTCCCGCATTACCTTACCCGTGGGTATGATGGCCGGTGCAATTGAAATGCTCGCCGCCGGTATCGTGCTGATGGGGGCCTCGCTTATCTCCGGGGAAAAGCTGACTACAATGCCATCTTTTTCTGGGTTTATGGCGGTCGCTTACCTGGCGCTGTTCGGCTCCATTATCGCCATCAACGCATATATGTACCTGATCCGTAACGTGAGTCCGGCGCTGGCAACCAGCTATGCCTACGTCAACCCGGTTGTTGCCGTCTTATTAGGTACCGGTCTGGGAGGTGAAAGCCTGGCGTTCATCGAGTGGCTGGCACTCGGAGTGATTGTTTTTGCCGTGGTGCTGGTGACGCTGGGTAAATACCTGTTCCCGGTCAAAGCAGACGCGGTCGCCGCACCGTCGGAAAAGTCGTTACAGTAAATGAATACCCTGGGTGTCGATCTGCGCGGTAGCGCCACCGCTGCAGATCCACTCGACCACGCGCTCGGACAGCGCCTCATCGCTGAGTTTTTTTCGCCCTCGTATGGCGCACTCCCAGATAATGAGTACCCGCCAGCCAAGTGCCTGCAGTCTCTCGCGATCCCGCGCATCGCGTTCGACGTTTTTGCCTATTTTAGCCAGCCAGAATTGCGTGCGCGTCCCGGGGGTCTTAAATAAATAACACTCGTGGTGATGCCAGAAACAACCATGGGTAAAAATAACACACTGATAGTCATCCACCACAAAATCAGGGCGGCCTGGTAACGCCGCATCCTGCACGCGAAACGTTACCCCCTGCTCCGTCAATACGCTGGCCAGACGTTTCTCAATCGCCGTATCGCGGGTCGCGATTGCCCGCATATTTTTACTGCGCGTGGCCTTATCGTGAACGTCTGCCATGCAGACTCTCTTTCTCACGCAGCGCGACGGCCTGTTTGATTTTTGGCTCCAGCAGTCGGGCTACCGCCGCAAATGCCGGGACCACCACCGAATTGCCGAACTGGCGATAGGCCTGGGTATCAGACACCGGAATACGGAACTGATAACCCTGAGGCGACTCAAATCCCATCAGGCGCGCGCACTCTCGAGGTGTAAGTCTACGTGGTCGGTGCAACTGGTTGTGCGGATCGTCAAAATCCTGTTCACCCAGCGCCATATCCCAGCCACGGTCGATTAATATTTCTGCCCCGTCCTTGTAATAGCGCGCAGATAACGTGCGCGTTACGCTGTGCGGATTGCCAGGATATACCATGCCGTAGCCAAAGCCGTTCCCCCGCGCCTGATGCTTTTTCGCGTAGCGATATAAATATTTCCACAACACCGGCGTCAGGATGTATTTCACGTCAACGGTCGGTTCAAGCAGCTCGGCCAGCGTAATACGCCGCTGCGGGTAGCGGGTGACAATATCCCGTAGCGTAAAGTCATTTTTAAGATTCAGATCGCGTCGAAAGCCCACGAGGACAATACGTTCGCGATGCTGCGGTAAAAAGTGTTTTCCATCGATAATTTTAGGATCGTCCGGCCCGTTTTCCGCCGCATCCGCCACGTCATACCCTAACTCATCCAGCGTTTGCATAATGATGCGAAACGTTTTCCCCTGGTCATGGCTCTTCAGGTTTTTGACGTTTTCCAGCACAAAGATTGCCGGACGGCGGGCATCAATGATTCTGACCACGTCGAAAAATAGCGTACCTTGCGTATCACAGGCAAAACCGTGCGCACGACCTAATGCATTTTTCTTGGAGACGCCTGCCAGCGAAAACGGCTGACAGGGAAAGCCGGCCAGCAGCACATCATGCTGAGGGACATGCTGGCGGATATGTTCAGCCGCCTCCTCATCGCTCACCCCGGCACGATGGCTTAACGTAATATCGCGAATATCTTCATTAAAATGGTGCTGGTCAGGATCGCAATAGTAATTCGCTTTGTAAGTACGCACCGCATGCTTGTTCCACTCGCTGGTAAACACGCACTGTCCACCGATCGCTTCGAAGCCGCGGCGAATACCGCCAATTCCGGCGAAAAGATCGATAAAACGAAAAGCATACTGCGGATGATGCACCGGCGGCGTCGGTAGCAAGGTCTTCAGGTGGGAATATTCACGATCGCTCAGGCGGTGCCATGTCTCGTTCGCAACCACACGTTTAAAGATGGCCGGGCTCCAGTGATGCTCACCGACGCCATTAAGGTGAGCCACCAGCGTTTTCACGTCGTAAATCTCAAGCAGCTTAGCCAACATCACCTGCACGGCGATCCCGGTATCCTCTGTCATCAGGTTTATGGTGCCTGTTACTGAAAAATTTTCCTGCATACATTTAACCGGCCAAAATGGATTAGCGACAGGTTAACATAAAACAGAGGTGTTTACGTTTCAGCTGTGCAGGCTACCGATGCGCCTTAAAGGGCTGAATCGCGGCGAGATCCAGCTCCTCATACTCCCCTTTTAACTCGGCGCTTAATTTCGCCATATAGGTCAGCAAAAAATCAGCGTTATGCTGCGCTAAACACCGTCCCTGTGCCGTTTGCATCGTCATCGGCAGTTGCAATAATTTGGTCTGGAAATGATCGAGTGCATATTGCTTGTCGTTGAGCTCGCGCCGTTGTGCAAAAGGGTCTTCCGCATCAAACAATGCCACCCCCAGTGCACCAGAAACCGCAAATACGCGGGCTAAGCCAATGGCCCCCAACGCCTCAAGTCTGTCAGCATCCTGAACAATTTTGGCCTCGATCGTGGTTGGCGAAATTTTTGCGCTAAAACTGTGTGCTTCAATGGCATGACTTACCGCCGGCAGCCGGTCTTCTGGAAATGTGGGGAAAAACTGCGTCAATACGCGGCAGGTTTCCTGCGCCGCCAGTACCGACGAGCGATGTCGGTCAGGATGGTTTTTCGGCAAGCTGATAAGGTCATGAAAATAGCAGGCTGTCAGCACCACCAGCCAGTCGATGGTTGCATCAGCACCCAACTGTTGTGACGTCATCCACACACGACGAAAATGAAAGATGTCATGGGCTGCATCCTGCCCGAGGTGATTTTCACGTAACCATGCTTCAAATTGCGACTGCCAGTACTGTAAATCCATGCTATTCCTCGCGAGCGCTACGGCCATATATACACCGCATAAATTAACCCACCCATTCTATAACATCAAATGATTAATCATTATGGGCCAGGACCAGAATCTACAAATTATAAATACAATCAACATAAACATATTAAATTTATATAAAATCAAAATTCAATATAATTAACATAAAACTCATAGCCTAGTGATAAATAAATCATTTATATGGTAAATATGAAACACGTAAACATATTAAATAAATAACAAAAATCCAAACAGAAATATTTTGAAATCTTTTAAATAGATTTGTTACACGTTATATTTTAAAATAAATGAACTTCATAGAATAGTATCAAAACGTAGTCTTTTGGATAGAACTACATATTCACATCAATTATTATCATAAGGGAATACATAATGAAAAGAAAAGCTCTGGCACTTCTTCTCCCGGCATTATTAGCTGCAGGCGCAGCAAATGCGGCAGAAATCTATAATAAAGATGGCAACAAACTGGATCTGTACGGCAAAGTCGATGGCCTGCGTTATTTTTCTGATGACGCTGGCAGCGACGGCGATCAGACCTATGCGCGTCTGGGCTTTAAAGGCGAAACCCAGATTAACGATATGCTCACCGGCTACGGTCAGTGGGAATATCAGGTTATGGCCAACAATGCTGAAGGCGAAGGCGCAAACTCCTGGACTCGTCTGGGCTTTGCCGGCTTAGGCTTTGGTGAAAACGGTACCTTCGACTACGGCCGTAATTACGGCGTGGTCTACGACGTAGAAGCCTGGACCGATATGCTGCCAGAATTTGGTGGCGATACCTACACTCAGACCGACGTATATATGACCGGCCGCACCAACGGCGTGGCAACCTACCGTAACAAAGGTTTCTTTGGTCAGGTAGAAGGTCTGAACTTTGCTCTGCAGTATCAAGGTAACAACGAAAGCGCGGGCTCCGGCGAAGGTACCGGCAATGGTGAGAACCGTAAATTGGCGCGTGAAAATGGCGACGGTTTCGGTATGTCCACCTCTTACGATTTCGACTTCGGTTTAAGCCTGGGTGCTGCATATTCCAGTTCCGATCGTACTGACAACCAGGTTGCACGTGGCCGTGGCGACAGTAGTCATGCCAATAGCTATGCTGGCGGTGAAACCGCTGATGCGTGGACCATCGGTGCAAAATATGACGCTAATAACATTTACCTGGCGGCCATGTATGCTGAAACTCGCAATATGACTGCATATGGTAAAGGAGATGGATTAGAAGGCGGTATTGCCAACAAAACCCAGAACTTTGAAGTAACCGCTCAGTACCAGTTCGACTTTGGTTTGCGTCCTGCGGTTTCCTTCCTGCAATCTAAAGGTGTTGACTTAGGCGGCTGGGATCACAATAGCAATGGCACCCCTCGTTACACCGACAAAGATCTGGTCAAATATGTGGATGTTGGCGTGACTTACTACTTCAACAAAAACATGTCCACCTATGTTGATTACAAAATCAACCTGCTGGACGAAGACGACAACTTCTATGCAAGTAATGGCATCGCAACTGATGACATCGTTGCCCTTGGTTTAGTCTACCAGTTCTAATTCTGCTCAATACGCAGCAAGCCCGCTTCATATGAAGCGGGCTTTTTGTTTATACGACACGCATTTGTGAGGATATCCAAAGAAAAACATCGGTGAGACCTGCCGTGAGAGGAATTGAGTTAACCGTTTGAATAATGGCGGCTAGAGGAGGATTTTCTCCCTTGGTGGAGTTGCCCCACTCCGATTTTCATGACCGCTGATAGGGGCAGAGAAATCTGCACCAACTCTGCACGTCTAATCCACCAATCTGATTAACGTCAGCGATGGCGATGTGGAAGTGATCGTAAAAGCCAACAACAAAATGATAGGCTTTCAGTAAGGGGTATAGCCACAGTGGCAGAAGGACGGGTACTTTAAATGAGTAGGGTGTAATGCCTCTTGTCGCGTGCCAGGTAGCACCCACACTAGTTATATTCTGGAATTTATCAGTCAGCCATTCAGCCACCCAGGCGTTTAAATGGTTAAAATAAATAACATATACCTTGCTGAATTAATTTTAATATGTCTTAATAGAGACATCGGTTTGGAAAACAGACCTTATGAAAGCAGTTTTAGTAAAGCAGTCCTCAGTTCAAGAGCTATCTACAGATACCCCTTCTTCATGAGTCTTCTCCTAAGTGCCAAATAAGTAACTCTCTAAATACAGGCCATCGTCGCCGCACTTATGTGGCTCATAAATTAAGGAAATATCTATGTCTAATAAAATGACTGGTTTAGTAAAATGGTTTAACGCAGATAAAGGTTTTGGCTTTATCACCCCTGATGACGGCAGCAAAGATGTATTCGTACATTTCTCTGCTATCCAGAGCGACAATTTTAAAACACTTGATGAAGGTCAGAAAGTCTCCTTCACCATTGAAAATGGCGCTAAAGGCCCTGCAGCTGGAAACGTCACTCCACTGTAATGCCCGCTAGTTATCAGTAGTGCTTACGATAGCGATGAGGGCAATAGTCTGAGTAGTTAATCTCTACTGATAATAAAATGAACCCGCCCAGTGCGGGTTTATTGTTAGTGTAATTATAATAACACTGGCACCCTATATTATTGCATGGCTTAATAATTTAAATCTTTAATCCAGATAATACGGCGAATATATTTCACTCATATATTACCAGCCTCATTACAGACTATGCCTGTAGTTTATTTGTCAAAAGAAATTGTATTCCAAATAATTTCAAAATCGTCATGTATCGTAAAGGAATACAAGTGGTTTTCTTATTAAACATGTATCGTTATAATCCCTTGCAGCAGGAAATCCCTATGTCCACTCGTAAAAAAACACAAACTAATCGTAATTACTTAGTCAAATGCACATGCCCAAGCTGTTCAAAAGATTCAGAACATAGTTTTAGTCGTGTCCAAAAAGGTTCTCAACTTGTCTGCCCGTTTTGCAGTACCTTGTTCAAGTCATTAAAATGATGCAGATGCCTTCTTGCAGATAGGATGAGCGTTAAATTAATTAAACGCCCTCACATATAACAATGTTTTTAGGCAAATAAAAACTCAAAGCAATGATGCTGCTGTAGACCGTCTGAGCATAAGCGCTCTTTACTGTTTATGCAGCCCATTAACGGTTACTTTTATACTGTGCATACGGGAGGTCTGCGCTTCTGCACACCTGTAAAGATGTAAAAGTTACCAGCCTGATTTTAAAAGGTTTTTCCTCCAGAAAAGCTTACAATTCTACCTTCTCAGACCTAACGCCTTAGCTATATTGCCGATCGCGTATATCTATTTATCACAAAGTATTACTTTAGAAGCAGCGGGACCTTTGTTACCGTTATAAATTGTGTACTCCACCTTCTGTCCTTCAAACAGGGTTTTAAAATGATCGCCCTGAAGCTCCGAAACATGAACTGAGATATCTTTGCTTCCATCAAGCGGAGAGATGAAACCAAAACCTTTGTCTTCCTTAAACCATTTTACCAAGCCTCTGATTCTTGAGGACATAATTACTCCAATTTCACATGATGAAGGGAACAACAAACGTACAGACTAAAAAAAGTATCAGCGATAGTACCTGGTAATGAGGGGACTGGCCGATAAAATGTTTACGTTTGCTGTATATCGAAATGATGAGTTCATTAAGGCACGGACAGTGATAATAAGCAAAATATTCTTTGCCGTTCGACTCTCCCGGTATTGTAGCAGTCAACTGATCTTTTAGCTGGCTGGAAATATTTTCAGAGTAGCGGGCTGCGATAGAAAAGCCCGGCAGCGACCAAAATCAGCCTACGAGATCAGCAACCAGTACGGTAATCGGTACATGTACAAAGGTTTTAACGAAATGAAAGTATAGTATAGACAAGAAACCATGCAGGCCAAGTGTCAGGCATTTTGACCGATTTCACCTTTCATGATCTTAAGGCTAAAGGGATTTCAGATTCCGAGGAGATAGTCGAGATAAACAGCTTTTTTCTGGACACAAGACTGAAGGACAGGTGCTCATCTACGACAGAAAGGTCAAACTTTCACCGACACTGAACGCCCCTTTACCGGAGAATATTCCAAGTAATTCCAAGTGTGATGTGTGTCCTTGAATGATGGGGCTGTAAGTGTTTGAATTGTGGCGGAGAGAGGGGGATTTGAACCCCCGGTAGAGTTGCCCCTA
>NZ_SZWM01000140.1:0-208 GCF_005280805.1 Citrobacter sp. TBCS-14 | reverse complement strand
TGGATGTCAAGAGTAGGTAAGGTTCTTCGCGTTGCATCGAATTAAACCACATGCTCCACCGCTTGTGCGGGCCCCCGTCAATTCATTTGAGTTTTAACCTTGCGGCCGTACTCCCCAGGCGGTCGACTTAACGCGTTAGCTCCGGAAGCCACGCCTCAAGGGCACAACCTCCAAGTCGACATCGTTTACGGCGTGGACTACCAGGGTA